>NZ_SJPP01000001.1:1839979-2439979 GCF_007860075.1 Symmachiella macrocystis | reverse complement strand
TGCCGCACCCCTAGCACCGCACGGCTTCGGGCACGTTTTTTTGCTTTGCACCGACGAACGACAAAATCCTATTCAGTTGCAACCATGTACAAGGCAAGTTCCCGAGGGTTTTGTCATCAAATTCAGAATAAACCCTGCTGATGTTCACGAGCAATTTTGTCACAGTATTCTTGGAAACATCGGTCATCCTGACTGTTGACCAAATCGAGCAAACTTCGACCAGGGCGGAGATGACTGCGACTCGTTTTCGGTAGTTAGCTTATTCATACTGACGATTACGCTTGAGCACCGCCCGCACAGCAAACAAACATGTAACAAAGCAACACACTCTGTTACATTTCCTATTGACAGCGGCATATAATAGGCGATAATGATTCATATTCCGCAGGAGTAAGCGCATGGACGTTGAGTTTTCCGATTCTGGACTGGGGTTCTTGGAAGCCGACCCCGCCGCAAAAACAAAACTTGCTCCAAACGTGGTGCGCGCATACAGAAAAGTTATGAATATTATCAGGAGCGCTGAAGATGAACGAGACATCAGGGCCATGAAATCATTGAGGCTTGAGAAGCTAAAAGGCCGCAGAAAACATCAGCACTCGCTTCGCCTGAACGACCAAATGAGACTAATAATTGAATTCAACTTGAATACCGTCCTTGTCGTGGCGGTCGAAGATTACCACTAAGCAGGAGGATGGAAATGGACAGATCAATTTCAGTTGAACCGTTCCTGCCGGGTGAATACATCAAAGAAGAAATGGAATCTCGGGAATGGACGCAAGACGATTTAGCGAGTGTGTTGGGGGTTACCCGCCAAACGGTGAACCGATTGCTGTCTGGTAAGTCAGGGGTAACTCCCGAGATGGCGCACTTGTTGGGTGCCGCGTTCGGGACTTCTGCAAACATGTGGATGAATTTGCAGACTTCCTACGAGCTATCAAAGTCGGAACACGACACGAAAGAGATTGAGCGGAGGTCCGCAATATTTGATCAGTTTCCGATCTCGGCACTCGTGAAAAGAAAGTGGATTGCGAAAACAAAATCCTGTGACGAGTTGGAAAAATCTTTGTCTAGCTTTCTGGAAAGGGACTGCCTGGATTCTCCGTCAAGGTTTCGGGTTGCAGCCCGCAAGAGCACAGGCGGTAAAGACGGGCCTCAGTTGGCGTGGTTTGCAAGAGTTAGAAAACTTTCAGTAGTTGCTCCAGCAAGTAAATACAAGGATGGAATCGACGATTGCTTGAGTGATTTGTCACATTTATTGCATGATCCAAAAGACGTCGCTGTCGTTCCTAAAGTGCTATCGGACCATGGAATAAGATTAGTGGTTGTGAAACACCTGCCGAAGACCAAAATTGATGGAGTCGCGACATGGGTCAAAGGAGAACCAGTTGTTGGATTATCGCTGCGTTATGGCAGGATCGATAACTTCTGGTTCACGCTATTGCACGAATTGACCCACATCAAATACCGCGATGAAGCTCCAGTCGATACCGAAGAGATGTTCAAAACCGATGAAGAGAGTAACATTGAGATAAGAGCAAATGACGAGGCGGCGAGCTTTCTGGTCCCAAGAGAAAAGCTCGATTCTTTCATCCTAAGAGCAGGTCCACTGTATTACCAGAGGCGCGTCATTCAGTTTGCCAACGCCAATGGTATTCATCCTGGTATTGTCGTTGGTCAGCTTCAAAGACGGGGTGAATTGGACTATTCGCAGTTGCGGAAATTGCTGGCCCCCATTCGTGATAGGGTCATCGGGAAAGCCATCACAGATGGGTGGGGCAACAACATTCAGTTGTAACAAGGGAGTTTGTTATGGGTAAAAGACTTGCGACGCCTTATCACGAGAAGCTTCAATCTTACGCCGATGAATACATCAAAGAGACCGGCAATGTTGCGATCTCCACGAAAGATTTAGCTGTTTGGGCAATAAAAACTGATCGATGGGAACCACCACCGGACCTCGTTGTGAGGATTTGCAGGGAAGACTTCGCCAAGGCTCTGCGGGAACAATCTATCACGGACAAACACGGCCATCCTGTTCGCGCAAATCATGTCGCAAGAATCACCAAGGCTGGGAAACAGCTTCATCTTTGGAGCGATATTCGTCGTGCACCGCGACGACACATGGAAATTGCCTTTACGCAACGGAGGGAGCAAATTGTCGGAGATTGCCGCCAACTGAAGCGAGATCTAGATTACTACAATGACATCCACCCTGGCCAGAAGCCGATTCAAAAGTGCTTTGACTTTCGGGATGATGTCGTTGAAGGCGATTTCCCAGACGAGATGAACTAGACCATCGCGACTTAACCGCTTTTCTTGCAAGTCCGACGCGCTCTTCCGGCGTCAAATTATCGGCCCGCGACTTTCCACCCTTCTCCCCGTTCTTGCGGCCCACAGTCGCCTTGGGAGACTCCGGCTCTTCGGAGGTAGCTTGATCGATGATGGACTTGGTCAGTTAATTGGTGTTGCTTGGATGTTTCTTTTTCGTTGGCATGGTGATTCAATCGTTGAACTGTATCAAGATCATGTCAGCGCTGCCGATGTCGCATGCGACCAGCCAATATTTCATATCTTATCCAATACCCTGTTATGTCCTACCCAAGGACGTAGGGCATGCCGCGTATTTACCGGCAGCGCCGCACACGTGGCAGGCTACGGTTCGGCAATTCCTCGAAGCACCTCATTAACCGACAGCAGTTATTTCTGCTTCTTCGGTTTGAAGTATTTAATCGAACCTTTTACCACCGTAGCCCGCGTTGCCAAGCGCACGAGCAACGACAGGATATAGTTCTTCCGACCGGAAACGTAATATTGCCGCCGCTTGTCCAAGCCGGTCAGGCCGGCGCGGACGACCGCCTCAGGGGTTTGCGAGGGGTGCTTTTCCAACCAATGCGGTACGCCGGAAGCATTGAAAAAATTTGTCGCTGTGGTTCCCGGACACAACGCCATGACAATCACTCCCCGTTGATGCGTCTCGGCCCACAGCGATTCTGAAAAATGCAATACGTACGCCTTCGAGGCGGAATAGACGCCGTTATAGGCCACCGGTTGAAAGGCGGCGACAGAGGCGACGTTGATCACACCGCCTGCTTTGCGAGACAGCATTTCCGGAAGTACCAAGTAGGTCAATTCAGTCAGAGCAGTGATATTGACTTGAATCATTTCCATCATCCGCGACACATCTGTCTGCTCGATGGCGCCCGCAAAGCCGATGCCGGCGTTGTTGACGAGCAGTTCCACTTCGATGCCCCGCTGTTTGATCTCATCATAAATTCGCTGCGGCTCCGTCGGGTTGGTCAAATCGGCCGTGATGACCTCTGTCTTGGTGCCGTGCGCCGTATAGAGTTCCTCGGCCAGTTGTTTTAACTCATCCTCCCGACGGGCGGTCAGGACCAGATGCATCCCCCGTCCGGCAAGTTGCCGTGCGAACTCCGTGCCAATACCCGATGAGGCTCCGGTAACGACTCCCCAACGCTCCGCATATGTGACCGTCAAAATTACGCTCTCCCTGGCATCCGTATGCTCAGTGTTCGCAGCAAGGTTTGGATTTTCGCAGTTCGCGAGATAGTTGCTAAGATAGGGCTTCGCTCCGTCCGACAATCTGCCGGTCGGGCCACTGTCATCAAAATCGTAGCAAAACAAAACCATTCTGGCGATGGAGCAATACCCAATGCCGCAAACTCCCATGAGCCGCGAACAGGTCCGGGACGTCGATCGTCGTGCGATTTCCGAATATGGCATGCCAGGAGTCGTGCTTATGGAAAACGCCGGCCGCGGTGCAGCGGAGCTGTTGATTGAGCTTGGCATCGCCGGGCGAGTGATCATCTGCGCCGGAAAAGGGAACAACGGCGGCGATGGTTATGTCATCGCTCGGCATCTACAAAATCGTGGTTTCGAGGCGGAAGTCTGGCTGTTTTGCGATCCGACCGAACTTTCCGGCGATGCGGCGATCAACTATCGCATCTTGCAGGCTGCCGGGTGGGCGGGTCGTGTGATTGATGACGATGCGGACTTCGCGAAGCTGTTTGCGGCACTACAACCGGATGATTGGATCGTCGATGCCTTGCTGGGAACCGGGACCCGTGGTGCGTTGCGTCCGCCGTTTCCCGAAATCATCGCAGCCATCAACCAATCCGCCGCCAAGGTGTTTGCTATCGATCTGCCGTCGGGCATGGATTGCGATACCGGTGAGCCGTTGGGGACCTGCGTGCGTGCCGAACAGACCGCCACGTTTGTCGCCCCGAAATTGGGATTTGACCAACCGGGCGCCGTAGCTTGGACCGGAACGGTGCAAGTGATCGATATCGGTGTCCCGCTCGATTTGATTCAACCAACGTGATCCACCCAACGTGATCCAACCAAGTCTCACTCGGCACCGCGAATCGGTACCGGTCGCCGTTCGCCGTCGATGAGTTGCACGGCGACGTAAGTCACGTCCGCTTCGGTCAGCATCAGCGCCGAGCCGTCGCGCTCCGCTTCGACCGTAACATGCACGGTGATCGACGTCCGGCCGAAGCGTTCGACGTGTGAGTAAAAACTAACGACGTCACCGACATAGACCGGGTGGTGAAACTCGACACGGTTCATAGCCACTGTCACCAGCGCGCAATCAGGGAAACCCTCTTTGCGAATCGAATAGCGTGCACCGATCGCACCTGACTGGTCGATGTGACTCAAAATCACGCCGCCAAAGATCGTCCCGTGCGGATTCGTATCGCGGGGCATCATCGTGATCTTGGTGGCCAAGTAACGGCCCTGTTTGTCGACGGTCATTGGGGGACTGGCCTTGTTGGTGACGATGTAATTATTGAACCGCAGAGTCAGCCGGCAAACGGCCATGATGATCATCTTAGCCGACTTTCACACGCACGTCGTCCGATTCCCAGAGATTGCGCGGGGGGGAGGCTCGGTTCATTGTTATTGACAATATTGCCGCGAAACGTAGACTCAGTGACATAGGTAAGACGCACGTCACTGGCGTATCGTGGTCCGATTGAACAAGGACCTTTTTCGCCGCAGGCACGTGCACCAGTTACCCTCAGACGTTCTTATCACATTGGCGTTTTTGCTGAGGAGAGACGCATGGCCGAGGACAAATGGGAAGTTTATAAAGACACCTCAGGCGAATGGCGCTGGCGACGGGTGGCCCCCAATGGAAATATTGTTGGCGCTTCCACACAGGGCTATGTGAATCGGTCCGACTGCGAAGACAACGCGCGACGCAACGGTTGGCCCGGCTAGTGTCGGTCGCTGCGACGGTCAACCGGCCTGCCGCACGAGGATTTCGCCGCGGCCACCTTCGAGAAAATCGCCGCGATACCGAGCGTAGTGGGACGTGAGACACTCGGCGGGAACTTGAAAACCAGTTGTTTGCAGATGCCGCAAATAGTGCTGCAAAAACAACGGGGCGTATGTTGAAGACCGTTTGAATGTCGGCAACATCCGCGGAGTCGCATCGGCAGCGAAATAGCCGATCGTGCCGCGCCGCATCCCTGCTCCGGGACGAATCCCTGTTTCGCCAAACAGGAAAATGGAGCCGGCAATCATATTAAAACCGGGCGCATCGCCGGAGCGGCCGCCGATGGCGATCAATCCGCGTCGCATCGTATGTCCGATTTCGTTGCCGGCTTTGCCGTCGATGAGTATTTCCCCTCCGGTCATACCGCGCCGCCCGCCGCGATAGACCGCTCCAATCAGATGCCCGGCATCACCGCGAACGTGAATTCGTCCGCCATGCATCTCCGCCCCCACCCAATCGGTGGCGTCTCCTTCACAAAGAATTTCGCCGCCGGTCATTTCGGCTCCCAAATGCATCCCCGCGTTCCCGCGAATCGTCATCCGGCCGGTCGTCATGCCGGTGCCGATCAACTTGACCTTGCCGCAATCCCCCTCCCAAATCATCTCGCTGTCGTCGCTGCACGAACCGGTTACATCGAAGAACTCACCGAGCGTCAATTGCTTGTTGCCGTACTGCACCGGCGTCGCCCGGATTTGATCGACCGACTGTTCCCGAGCGGTCTCGATGCGAACGTGATCGACTTCAACGGGGATCGACGTGCGATTGTGCAGTGAAAGAACCAGGGGCATGGCGGTTGGTGCGATGATGTTTGGGGCGGGGAATTCCGACGGGTCGCAATTGAGCGATATTCAAAAACGGTGGCCTTCCTGCGGGCCGTGCACGGTCCGGGTCAGGATTTCCGGGCCTTCCTCGGTCATGAGGATTGTGTGCTCAAACTGCGCGGAGAGTTTGCCGTCTCTGGTGCGAACGGTCCAGCCGTCTGATTTGTCCAACACGGTCTCCACCCGGCCTTGATTGATCATCGGTTCAATCGTGAAGCAGACGCCCGGCCGCAAGATTTGGAATCGCGCTCCCGGGGTCGGATAGTGCGGAACGCCTGGATCTTGATGAAATCCCTGGCCGATGCCGTGGCCTTGGTAGTCGCGCACAATAGAATAGCCATGCGGTCGCACTGCTTTGGCGATCGCGCGGCCGATTTCAATCACTTTGCTGCCCGGCTGCAGGACATTGATGGCCGCATACAGGCTATCAAAGGTGACCTGCACCAGATTTCGTGTTTCATCCGAAACGTTGCCGATCAAGATCGTTTCCGATTGGTCGCCGTACCAGCCGTCGACGATGGTTGTCAGATCGACGTTGACGATATCCCCTTCGGTCAGCACGGTGTCATCCGGGATGCCGTGACAGATGACTTCGTTGATACTGGTGCAAATCGTCTTGGGGAATCCGTGATACCCCAAACAGGCGGGCGTGTGCCCATGGTCGCGGGTGTACTCATCGACCAGCCGGTCAATGGCACCGGTTGTGACTCCCGGCAAAACTTGAGGGCGAATAAAATCCATCAACTCAGCATTGAATCGCGACGCCCGACGCATCGATTCACGTTGTTCTTCATTCAGTAATGGTATATTCCGCTTTTGCATGTTATTGCCTGTTATTGCTGTTGCTCGAGCGATTTGGGAAACGAAAATCCCACATCAGTTCCCACACGGCGAACTCCCGCCATCACACGGTCTTGGACACTGCCGGTAAACGGGCCGGGAAGTGGACCATACAACATCGCTCCACCCGCTTCATAGCCCCCTTCGGCAAGCACTCGCGCTGAGGGGAGATATCCGAAGACATCATTACTATAGCCTGCGACCCACACAAACGGGACCGAGCGAAACGTGGATTTCACCAACCGCGAATAATCGACGACGACCTCGCCCCCGATGGCCACCATCACCAACGTCTCACCAATCCGAATCGCTTGAATCGGACAGGGATAGGTGAGCGCGATCGGCTCCTTACGGTCCAGTTTTCCAAGTAGATAACGCGATTTGCGCTGTCGGTAAACATTTTTTGATTCTACGTCCGCTTCCAAGGCTGCACGCGGCGGAAGTGGCTCGAATTCCAATTCGACTTCTGTAAACGCCGAATCAATCGCTGGCGGTAGCGGTTGTTGCGGCTCGTGTACCGCCCGTTTCACAGCATCGGCCAATTTCCGACCATGTTGTCGCGCGAGTTCGATTTTTCCGCGGGGATAAGGATTCTGATCGCCACCGGTCCCTTCGACGAATAACGCGGTCACGCCGGGAAAGTCTTTTTCAATGTCGCTCTGAGCAAAGCCGGCGTAATCGCCATTGAATTGCATGATCCCCGTCGAGGTGTTGTGACAGGCATAGCCAAACAGAATCGCCCGTCGCTCGCCAGCGGGCGAAAATACTTGCAACACCGGCACGTCGTGATTGGTCGGGCCCTCGTTGTACTGGCGGTTGACGAAACCCTCGTCAGTCGGAAAGCGGCGGTTCTTGGAGAAGTCGGCTGTCGATTTGGCATAGGAAAGCGTGGCGGGCTGCAAATCGGCTAAGGCAGCGCCGATCAATTCCACCAGCGCCGTTTCTAATTTTTCCGTATAAACGCCGATTTGTTTCGCCTCCGCTTCGGCCATGCCATAAAAGTAATCCCGCTCCGGCCGCAACTCCGGTCCGCAATGCGTGTGCGACGCATTGAATAACAACGATTTACGGGGCAGTTTGTATTTCTCTTTCACCCGCTGCGAAACATTCACCGCCAACGTGCGGGGAATTCCAATCAAATCGGTGGTGACAAACACCACGCGGTTCTCGCCCGCCTCAAGCACCAATGCTTTGGCGTACAATTCCGCCAACGTCCCCTCGGCGGGTTTCTTGCGCGAGGCGTAACCCGCCATCCACATCGGCGCGCCGGGCGTAATCGCCACCCGCGCCACCCCAGCCTGCCATTGCTCCTCAGCAAAAGTTAATGAGGTGCCGCACAGCAGCAGTGAAACGAAAATCAGTGATCGAAACACGAGTGAAACTTTCCTTCAAATAATATTTCTCACGCCAAGGCGCAAAGTCCGCTAAGAAGATCGTCGTGTGATAACGCTTCTTGCCTTTGCGATCTTTGCGCCTTGGCGTGAGGTTTTCTTTCAGTCGATATCAGCTGCCAACGAAACGAGGGCAAGCCGACGGGTTCTTATTGTTCCGGCAGCACATCCGGCGGCTGGCTGGTCAATTGGACCAATGCTTCGCGGACGCGGATGATTTGTTCCGGCGTCACTGTCAGGTAACGATGCAATCCATCGGGATCAAACTCAAACTGTGTGAGTTTGCGGTCATCGACGGTGGAGGTTCCCGCATCTGACAGACCGAAGTACCCATGATCGGGACGGACCGCATACAGCACGCTAGTTAAATCCCATGTCGGCCGCTCATGCGGCTTTTTGTCCCAGGCCAAATAGGCTTCGTGGACGGGGTGGTGCTTGACGTAACCGAAGTCTTTTTCAACGCTCTGCCATGGGTACCGTATATTCAGCCCGATTTCGTAACCGCTGATCACCACCGGTGTCGGCCAATCGGTCAAGAGTTTTTTCGACGACGCCAAGTCTTGGACGACATTGAATTCCGGTTTGTTTTTGGCTGGGCCAAAGTTGCCCGCCATGATGGAGAGCAGCTTGACTTTCTTCGCCACCAAATCCCGTCCGTTGAGTGGTGAAATCTTGTCCGGCGGCGAGTTCACTAACCGGGCGAGGTTCGTCATGTATCCGACCTGCGCGATCACAACCGAATGATCGGGCTGCCCGACAAGCGTTTTTCGCAGTAATTCGGTCGCATTGGGGGCATCATTGCCTGAAAGCAGTGTGTGAGGATACCGCTGCTTGTCGCCATTTTTTGTATTCGTGAGACTGCCGGTGAAGCGGCTTTCTTGTGGTCGCACCCCCTTTTTGACAACCCCCACGGGGATGTCCGGGCGGCCGTAGAAGGTGTTGATTGCATTGGCGGCCGGTCCGCTCAATTCGTTGTCTTTGACAATTGTCACCGCCAACAATTCGCATTCCCCGCGCGACTGCAGCGCGTGAATGGTCGCCAGCGCCATCGCATCGTCGATGTCATCGCCCAAGTCGGTGTCAAAAATTAACTTCACCGGCTCTTTGGCTGTAGCAGTTTGCGATACGAAAGGCACGACGAAACAGGGAATCAGTATCAACATGGTGCGACGGAAATTCAAGCGGTGCAAACATCCCAACAACATAGCAAAACAACCTCCGGTGTATGATCAGATGAGGAACTCAACCGCTGCCTTATACCACGAGCGGTTGCGCATTGCGAATCCGGGGCAGCAGCGGCTGATCGTCATGCTACACTGTTGTGCACCACAATCTCAACAACGCAGACGATTCTTAATCGCTGACCTGCCGAGGGTACCGCCATGTCACGTCAATTGCCGATTCTGATCGCTTCCCTGTTCGCTGCAGTGGGTTGCGACGCCCAGCAACAGGCACCGCCGCGAGCGGCTTCGACCGCTGTCGCGCAGCACGGAATCACCGCTACGTTCTCAATTGTGGCCGTTGATCCTGAAACCGGCATCTGCGGCGCAGCTGTAGCGAGCAAGTATCCGGCGGTGGGCAAAGTCGTCCCGTACGTCCGTCCCGGTGTGGGAGCGTTTTGCACACAACATTGGCACGAACCGGCTTGGGGCGAACGGGCGTTAGATTTGTTGGAAGCGGGCCAAGCCCCTGAGGAGGTGTTAGCCACCCTCTTGAAAGACGACCCGCGGCGAGAACAACGGCAACTGGCGATCATCGACATTCAAGGCCGTGCTGCCAATCGCAATCCAACCGCTGCCAGTAAGCCGAGCCTGTATTGGGGTGGCATGACCGGACGTTTTTATACCTGCCAAGGCAATACACTCGCCGGTCGCGAAGTCGTGGTCGCCATGGCGCAAGCGTATGAAGAGACCGAAGGGAGCTTAACCGACCGTTTGATGGCGGCACTTGTTGCGGCCGATTGTTCCGGCGGCGACCATCGCGGCCGTTTGGCAGCGGGGATTCGCGTGGCGAAGAAAGACCATGCCGGATATTGGTTCGAGTTGTACGTTGATGAAAGCGAAGATGCCGTTGCCGAGTTGGCCGAAAAATATGCGGAAACCGAGCATGCAGCCAAAGGCGCATGGCCCGGCGCCGCCCCCTGCCCCAAACGATTCGAGAACACCCGCCGGCCAGAAAATCGAAGCGACAAGTCGACTACGGATTAACGCATGCGAAACGCACAATTCGGTGAAGGACGATGGATTCGCCACGAAAGAAAAAACCTCACTCCAAGGAGCTAAGCCAGTAACGGACAATCTAGGGGGCCGTCGAAGCTCCTGTTGTGCGCACGTTTTAGTCGCATGAATGATGCACGGTGAGCAATATAGCCCGGCACGTCGGAAACGACTGCAAGCGGTCAGCTTGGGATTTGTTACCCATCCACAGTCGCATCTGTGTTTTGTCCGCAGACCGCCTCAATAGTAGAAGGACACTGCCTACGCTCCAGGTACAGCGATGTCCCCCGCCCGTCGACGGGCTTCTCCCCGTAAGAAGACGAACGTCGTGATTAACGACCAAGCCGAAACAGCCAGCAGTACCGTCAAAAACAGGCCCCAACTTGCTTCGGCGACTTCTCCGGCATAGTAGTAAAAGACTGCATTGGCCGCGAACGCCAACGCATCGAGCAAAGCAATCAAAAACCCCGCATGCGGGCCGCCAAATTCGATTGAAAATACACTCATGGGAATGTAATAACAGGGCGACACACACATTCCAAAAATAAATAACAGCGCCAATGCCAAGTACGTCAGCGAAACAGTCGTCATGCCGAAATGCGGCATAAGTAGAAACGTGCCGATGCAGGAGGTGGCAATCGTCAACAGCCCGCCCATCAGCCAGGCGGTTGCCGATCGACTCAGCTTGTCGAACACGTAACCGCCGATCAGCACCGAAATCAAGCTGCCGAAAGGAAATGCCGACGCGGACATCGCTGCATTGGCCGATGTGAGACCCAACGTGTCCTGTAAATACAACGGAACGAATAACAGGAAGTCCCACAAAATAGTCAACCCCGCCAGACTGCCGGTGATCCACCAGAATTGCGGACTGGCAAAAATGCGCGTCAGTGCTTGAGGCAAAGTGGTTCCATCGAGTGGATGAACTGGGACGTCCGCTGCTTCCACATCGTCGCTATCGTCGGAAGAGAATTGTTGTTCGTGAGGTCGCTCAGTGAGTAAAAACGCGAAAGCCACGACGGCAATCAGACTCGCCGCAGCAGCAATCAACAACACACCGCGCCATGACATGAACGCTAGTAGTGCTCCCAACCCCAGCGTGGCGACCAACGTACCGACGCGAGAACTGGTCGAGATGACGCCCCAGACGCGGCCGTATTCAAGCGGGGAAAACCAATGTGTGATGATTTTAGCCATTGCAGGCCATCCGGCCGATTTGGCCATCAGCGCAGCGGAAAACGTCAGTTGAAACAACAGGACGCTCGAGGAAACCGCAAACAGTCCGACAAAGACCCCGGAGATCAGCAGTCCTACAGTGAAGGTCAATTTGCCTCCGAACTTGTCAGCTGCGTAGCCGCCGATGAACTTCCCCACAACAGCGCCAGCGGTTCCCATCGCTAAAATCCGTCCCCAGTCGCCCAGATCGATGTCTAGCGCGGGGTCTTCGCGCATAGCCGTACCGGTGACGGTCGGAACCATCCGCAGCACCATGAACATGGCATAGCCGAAATACATGATCCCTACGGTGAGGACCTGTTGACCGCGCAGCGTCGCAAACCGGTTGCTGACCGTGCTCGCGGGATCGGGAGTTTGCGACATAGCAGTTCACCTGGCGGATCTGGGAGGGGCCATTCGCCGGTTGTATCGGCAGGGCACGTCGCGATCAATACGCCGGATAAAAAAACCATCAGCTGCCGCTATATATCAATGAGGAGGGATCGTGAGTGTAGGCTCCTCAAAAAATGGTGAGCCTTATCCGCGAATCGTTTCCCTCTCGAGACGATTCTCAGTATGCTCATAGTAGGCGGGATTGACAGACCGCTCCGGGAAGCTTCGTAATTTGGAAACAGCTCGATTTTTTTCGAAAGCGGAGGTGCATTGTGAGCACGGCGGTTGATCAACAGCAATTGTCCGACTGGACGGACGCGTTCGCCCGAGACGGCCACATTTGCCTGCCGCAATTCCTTGTCGGCGATGTGCTCGAAGAATTGCAGGACAATCTCGATCGCTATATCCGCGACGTCGTGCCTGGCTTGCCGGCGACGCATGCCTTTTATGAGAATCGCGAAGATCCGGCGACGCTCAAACAAATGCAATACATGCAGGACGAGGACTCGTTCTTTGCCGAATTGATCCGCCGCGACTGTTTTGTGGATGTTGCAAAATCATTTTTGGGCGAGGAGGTGATCACGCAAGGCGCGGAGTATTTCAACAAACCCCCCGGCTTGGGCAAAGCGACGCCGCCGCACCAGGATGGATACTATTTCTGCTTGGTTCCCAACAAAGCCGTCACGTTTTGGATTGCGTTGGACGATATCGACGAAGAGAACGGTTGCCTGCGTTACGTGACCGGCTCGCACGAAGGCGGCGTCCGTCCGCATGGGACGTCTCAGGTCTTGGGATTCTCGCAAGGCGTTCAAGACTGGGGACCGGACGACGAAGCCCGCGAGACGAAGTACTTGCTGCACCCGGGCGATGTGCTGGTCCATCATTCGCTGACCGTACACCGCGCCGATGCCAACACCAGCAACCGCTCGCGCCGCGCCATGGGCCTGGTCTATTTTGCCGACAGCGCCCAAGTGGATCCGACCCTGCAGCAGAATTACAAGGACTCGTTGACGAACCAACATGCGGGAATGGGGATCGCGACAACATAGCGGATCAAGAGACGTAACAATTAGCCACAGATGAAACACGGATCACAACAAGAAAGTCCTTGTTTCCAAACAGAGTTTGGTAACAAGGTAATAATCGGATTTGAAGATTAAAGGATCAACCATGCCCCTGCCCTCCCCTCGTGTTTCGCGTCGCCAATTTCTTGCCGGTTCGATGGCGGCTGGGGCGGCGGTGATGTGTGGGGGATTGTCGGGGGCGGCTGCGCCGGTCGGACGGGGGATTCCTGCTGCAAAGCGGCGCGAATTGGCGGCGGATGAGAGTAAAGCGTTGATTACGATTACGCTCGATTTAGAAATGAGTCGGCATTATCCCAAGCGGGGGATGATGGAATGGGACTTTCAAAAAGGCAACCTGGACGATGCCACCAAAGCCTATTCTGTAGCTGCCGCTGAAAAGGCCGCCGCGAAAGGGGGCTTTATTCATTTTTTCTGTGTGGGCCGGGTATTGGAACACAAAAGCGTGGATTGGCTCAACACGCTGATCCAGGGTGGACATCCGATCGGCAATCACACTTACGATCATGTCTATGTGTTGGCTTCGACACCGGAGGAAGCGCAGTTTCGCTTTCGCCGCTCCCCGTGGCTGGCACAAGGGAAATCCACAGAGGAGCTGATTGAAGAAAATATCCGCATCACCACCGTCGCGATGCAGGACCGGTTGAAGATCGAGCCTGACGGTTTTCGCACGCCAGGCGGATTTCAGACTGCGCTCGATGGCCGCGCCGATATTCAGCAACTGTTGCTTAACCAAGGGTTTTCGTGGGTCAGTTGCAAGTATCCGGCGCATGACGCCGGCGAGGAACATCAGGAGCCGACAGCGGCGGTTTATGAGAGCATTGTGGCCGCCCAAGCGGCGGCGCAACCTTATGTTTATCCCAGCGGCCTGGTGGAAGTTCCGATGAGTCCCATCAGCGACGTGAATGCGTTTCGCACGAAATTCTGGAAGCTGGAATATTTCAAAAAAGCGATTCGTCTGGGTGTGGAGTGGGCAATCGAGAATCGGGCATGTTATGATTTTCTAGCACATCCCAGTTGTTTAGTCGTTGAAGATCCCCAGGCAGAAACCATTCAAATGATTTGCGACATTGTGAACGACGCGGGTGACAAAGCCGTCATCGTCGATTGCGACACCATTGCCGAGCGCGCGCGGCTGCGGCACAAACCGAGCGCGGAGACCAAATAGATGAACCAGCCGATCACGCTGCAAACACATACCATCGTGGGGACGGAGACCGACGCCGAAGGGGAGACCGTCGAGCGGCCCGGTCCGCACTTACTGATCACCGGTGGAGTACACGGCGACGAATACGAGCCGATGGTGACCATCCGCCGCTTGATGGAAGCGTTTGACCCCGCAACGCTCAAAGGGCGCGTGACTTTGGTGCCGATTGTGAATGAAGCGGCGTTTGCCCGCCGATCACGAACGGCCGATGACGGTCTCGATTTGGCCCGCGTCTGTCCGGGAAATCCGGAAGGCTCTGAAACGGAGCGGATTGCCGTGGCGCTGAGCGAATTGATTCGCAGTGCGGATTTTTATATTGACCTGCATACCGGCGGCGTGCGGTATGAAATTCTGTCGCTCGTCGGCTATGGATTGCACGAGGATGAAACGATCCTCAATCACCAGCGCGAAATGTCGCGGGCATTTAACATGCCAATCATTTGGGGCACCAGTGCCCGCCATGAAGGGCGCTCGCTTTCGGTAGCCCGTGACGCGGGCATACCTGCGATCTATACCGAATTCACCGGCGGCGCGAAGTGTTCCGAAGGCGGGGTGCAAATGTTGCGCGACGGGTGTTTGAACGTTGCTCGCTACTTGGGCATGCTGGAACGGACGATTCCCGACTCGCTGGTGGAATACATTGTCGAGGATGACCGCGACGATAGCGGACACCTGCAAACACAAATGCCCGCACCGGCCGATGGATTTTTTGAAGCCCGCGTGCGACTGGGCGACTTCGTTGAGAAAAATCAAATCATCGGCAAAGTGTTCGATCCCTTGGGACAACGGGGCATCAACGTGGCTGCTCCCCACGACGGCATGGTGTTGATGCTGCAAACCTATCCCGCAGCCACCGCCGGCGAGTCTCTCGGCGCGATACTTCCGATTAGCGGTCCGGGCGAGGTCTTTTTCGAACACGAGGAAGCGTAACATCGTTTCGTACAAACAGGGCTAGTTTAAGTATTTGATCGCCCCGATTTGGGTACCAATGGCTCGATGTTCTCCGTTTTTACGTGCGTTTTCGCATCACGTGGTGACGAACCCTTTCCTCTGCTCCCTACCTGGCCTACGATCGCTCCAGAAACTAGCCGCGTTCGATCTATCGAGAGGAATCGCTCATGGAAGCATTAATTGGTTTGGCATGCATGCTGCCGTTTATCCTGCTATCAATCGCCGGTACGGTATTTTGGATTTGGATGTTGATCGACTGCCTGACGAAAGAACCATCCGAAGGCAATGACAAAATCATTTGGGTCCTGGTGATTGTATTTTTACAGGTCATAGGCGCTGCCGTGTATTACTTCGTGCGCCGCCCGGAGCGAATTCAACAAACTGGGCAATGATACACAGGGCCGCAGCCGCCACATGCTAGATAGACTCACCCTGCACTTGAATTGAGGAAGTTTTAGAGATGCGTCACGCGCTGCTTGTGATCGGGATTATTGTTTTCGCTCAAAGCCTCTTGCCGGCCGAGGAACCTAAAACTGAATCAAAGACAAAACGGTTGTATCTGGATGAGTTCCGTCCCAAAAGCCAACTCAAGGCGTCGCAGCATACTTTGAAGCAGGCCAAGTTTCCCTGCGTGAATGTGCATACGCATCCCGGGAAGTTGAGTGAAACCGAACTCGACGAAATGGTGGCTGCCATGGACGCTTCGAACATCGCCGTCAGCGTCAGCCTGGATGGCAAGATGGGTTCGAAGCTGACAGAACAGTTGGAACTCTACCGGCGGCGGCACCCAGGCCGGTTTGTGATCTTTGTGCGAATGGATTACCGGGGCGATGGCAAGAAGGACCAACCCGAAACTTGGGCCGTCAATCAGCCGGGTTTCGGATTGCGGATGGCTGACGGTTTGTCGGATGCGGTCAAACGAGGCGCATCGGGGCTAAAACTGACAAAAATGCTGGGGCTGTATCTACGCGGGCCTGACGGAAAACTGTTAAAGGTTGATGACCCACAGTTTGATCCGGTTTGGCAACGGGCGGGCGAACTGGGTGTGCCGGTCCTGTGGCACGCGTCGGATCCAATCGCCTTTTTTCAGAAAACCGACGAATACAACGAACGCTGGGAAGAATTGTATCGGCATCCCGAGTGGAGTTTTTACGGCGAGGAGTTTCCCGCCCACCAGGATATCATCGATGCCCGCAACCGCGTCATCGCGCGGCATCCAAAAACGACTTTCATCTGCGCTCACATGGCCGATATCCCCGAGGACTTGGCCAAGCTGGGAACGTATCTGGATCGGTATCCCAACATGATGGTCGAGATCGCCGCCCGCGTCGCGGAATTGGGCCGGCAACCCTATACGGCGCGCAAGTTTTTCCTAAAATACTCCGACCGCATCCTCTTCGGCACCGACGGCGTCCCCCCCGTTTCAGAGTTGATCCCGCATTGGCGATTTCTAGAAACCTGGGACGAAGACTTTCCCTACGAAGACAACCCGTTTCCCCCACAAGGATTTTGGAACATCTACGGCCTGGGCCTACCGGATGACGTGTTACGCAAGGTGTATTACGAAAACGCCCTGCGGATTATTCCAGGACTGAAAGTGCCGGGGGTAAAAAAGTGATTCACCACGGAGGCACGGAGGACACTGAGGAATTAACAAACCAGCGCAGCCAAATCTTAAATTAGGTGACGTTAATAGTTAGCCACAGATTGAACACAGATCAAACACAGATTCGCGGGTGTTGGACTGCAACATCCCAAACCGACGGCTTGCCGTCGTACACAGCGATCCACTCCAATCGACGCACTACGGAACCACATCGAATAGGAATTAGGAATAACCTAAAAACAGAATCGCTCGGGGTTCATAAATCCCCCCTCTCTGTGTCCTCCGTGGCTCCGTGGTGAATGAATACACCCAGAACCCCTACACGTAACCAAACAGAAAGCCAGCCATGATTCACGTACTTGCCACCATTGAAGTCGTTGACGGAAAACGGGATGAGTTTTTGAAGCACTTCAATGAACTTGTGCCCCAAGTGCTCGCCGAAGAAGGCTGTATTGCCTACGGGCCGGCCGTTGATTTGCAGACGAATCTTCCGGTTCAACCGCCCGTGCGGCCGAATATTGTGACGGTCATTGAACAATGGGACGATTTACCCGCACTGGAAGCGCACTTGATGGCGCCGCACATGGTTGCCTTTCGCGACGTGGTCAAGGATTTGGTGATCGAAACAATCGTCGGTGTCCTGGAACCGGCGTAATTGACCACGGCAGATGACCACCGCTCGTTACCAGAGCGGATCTTGTGGAGCCGAGCGCACGCGGCGGATGTGCGCTTCGGCGGCCGGCATGGCGTCGAGTTCTGAATAAAAGATCGCCGTCGGATCGATACCCCGCGCATCGAGACGGCCGATCCGCTCCGCTACACTCGGTTGCCGCGCGATCATCGGCAGCACCGCTAACCAGACGAACAGCAACAGCCCACTGACGAGAATCAGCGCCAGCCAATTGCGTTTCGCGGATGCGTTGGTTGGTGGGGGAGTCACTGGGTTTTGTCTGCTAGTTTTTTAAAGAGAGTGCAGCGGCCCGCCCGGAGTGTTAATCCGCCTTGGCGCGGGTCCAGACCGTTAATCCTCGCAGATCCTTCGTCGACGTTCTAGGGAACAGGCTGATCCCCAGCGCCACGACGACGAATACAACGTTCACAATGATGCCCACCCAGTATTCGTGGATGTCTATCTGCAGAAACTCAGGCAATCGACCGGAGATGTTGAGGGCGAGATAGACATTCAGCAGAATGCCGGGAATGAGAGCGGCAACAACACAGCGATAGTCGACTCGCGTTGTAAAGAAGCCCAACATGAATAGCCCCACGAGACAGCCCCCGAAGACGGACGAGACAATCCATGTCAAAGTATTGATGTTCTTAAACGGGATTTCAATCAACGCAATCGCCCCGCCGATCATGACCATGGCGGCAAACAGGGCGATAATCCGCGCCGCCACCAAGTAGTATTTGTCGCTACGCCCCGGGCGCACGAACGGTTTAAGGATGTCGACTACCGTCACCGTGGCGATGGAGTTGATGCTCGAATCAAGCGACGACATAGCGGCCGCTAAAACCCCAGCGATCACCAATCCCCCTAGCCCCGCGGGAATTTGCGTCAATATAAAATGCGGGAACACCGCATCGACTTGCGACTGTTGCAGTTCGACCACTTGAGGATCGGGAAAGGCTTGGTAGAACGCATAAAGGCACGTGCCCACAAAGAAGAACAGTATCCAAGTGGGGAGGGCCATCACCGAAAACAGTATCGTCGCCTTGCGGGCTTCACGCATTGATTTTGCCGCGGCGTAGCGTTGCACGACTGTCTGGTCGCAACAGTAGGTTGTCAGCCATTCGAGAATGCCCAACAGGATCACAATCGTGAGTGTTTTTCGCGATAGGACTTCGGAAATCCGCGCGCGCAAATCTTGTTGTTCGTCGGTGACAGCATTCGGCTCCGTTGGAGATTCCGGTGCCGGGTCTTCGATGCCCATGTCGAATTTGTGATCGGCACGGCCGACAGCCACGACTTCAGAGAATCCGCCGGGGAGTTGCCAAACGACATATCCAATCGACATCATCCCGGCCAGCAGCAACACAATGGTTTGCACGACGTCGGTCCAGATCACCGCTTCGATGCCGCCAGCGATTGTGTAAAAGGCGATGAAAATGCCCGTGCAGAGGATCACACTCCACAGCGGTGCCCCGGTCAGCAGCGCGACCGGCAATGAGACGAGAAACAGAATCCGCGCGAGGCGAATCAGTTGGATGATCAAAAAACTAGCTACGCCGTATAAGCGAGCGATCGCTCCGAATCGCATTTCCAAATACTGAAAGGCCGAGATCATGTCGTCGCGGCGGAGCAACGGGACGAAATAGATGACGGCAATGATCGCCACAAACGGAAGTGTCAGATTTTGAACCAGGTTCCGCCAATCGGCCGAAAAGGCGTCGGCTGGAAATGCCAGAAACGTGACCGAGCTGATCGTGGTGCCGACCATCGACAATCCGATGACCCAGCCGCGAAACGAACGGTTGCCTACGAAGTATTCCGCTGTCGTGGTATTGCGGCGGGCAAAATACAGCCCCATGCCGGCCATCGCCAATAGATACGCCACAATGGCGACCACATCCAACGTCCGCAATGGTGTTGCAGTCATCGTATCTCGGCTTTCTCGGCCACAAGTTGTTATGCCCGCTTGCGCATCTGTTCGTCATTGCGAATTCCCACGCAACGACATGCCCAGCCGGGTTGAGCAACTTGCATTGAATCTGAAACAGCGGGGGCTGCGAAACAGTTCGCCGTTCCGTAAGCAGTCAACGTCAAATAGTATGCGGTGTTGCATGCGTGTGACGCAAGCGGGTTTCCTGGCTCCCGTCGATTGGCAAAGACTGGCGTTTGGGATTCGGGACGTGTAGGATGGCTGACTTACTCGCCACAATCCAATTCCCGCACATCCTGGCCGCGACTGACGATCACCCGACGGGACGCTTTAAGCGACCGATTATTCGTCGAGTGTCTCACCCGCGTCACCGGTACTGATTCCTGCAAGAGAACCGACCGATGCCACAACTTTTTATGCCTGTCTTCGCCGAGTTACCCGCCGCTGATATCGCCGTGCTGGTGATCTATATTATTGGGATCGTGGCGTTTGGATGCGGATTCATTCGCAAAAGCGGCAACACCAGCGAATTCATGTCGGCCGGCGGATCGCTGCCCGGTTGGGCCGTCGGCCTGTCGATTTTTGGAACCTATCTCAGCAGCAACACGTTTTTGGGTGTGCCGGGAAAATCGTACGGTTCGAATTGGAACGGCTGGGTGTTTAGTTTGTCGTTGCCGTTTGCCGCGGTGATCGCCGTGAAATATTTTGTGCCCTTCTATCGGCGCAGCGGCGAGATTTCGGCTTACCAGCATTTTGAAAAACGTTTTGGTGGTTGGGCGCGGACGTACTGCGTCGTGTTTTATTTGCTCACGCAATTCGCCCGCGTGGGATCGGTGATGTTTGGTGTGGCGTTGGGCCTGCGGGCACTGACCGGTTGGGATATGCAAGCCATTATCATCGGCACAGGATTTCTGGTCACGCTCTACACGCTCTTGGGCGGTATCGAAGCGGTGATTTGGACCGACGTGGCGCAAAGCATCATTCTCTCCATCGGTGCAGTGATTGTGGCGGGCTTAATTCTGTTTGATCTCCCCGAAGGTCCGGGACAGGTCTTTACGATCGGAGCCGAGCATGGAAAGTTCAGTTTGGGAAGTTTCGACCTGGATCTGACAACGTCGACGTTTTGGGTGATGATGCTCTATGGCTTGTTCATCAACTTAAACAACTTCGGCATCGATCAAAACTTTGTGCAACGCTATCACACGGCCAAGTCGGAGAAGGAAGCGGCCCGTTCGGTATGGATGGGAGCCGTTGCCTATGTGCCAATTTCGCTGTTGTTTTTCTTCATCGGATCGTCGTTGTTCGCCTACTACGAAACACAGCCGGGAATGAAAGCCGAGGTTCAAAACCAAGTCGCTGCTGCCAATCTGGAACGCAATCAAATCAAATTGACTCCCGAGGAATACGAAGCGGAGAAGGCGGCACTCCCTGCGACAGCCATGGCACTCACCTCCGCAGAAATCGGCGACAAGGTCTTTCCGCACTTCATTGTCGAAAAACTTCCTACCGGTATGGCCGGCTTGCTGATTGCGGCCATCTTCGCCGCAGCGATGAGTAGTGTCGACACGAGTTTGAACAGTTCGGCGACCATTATTCTGACCGACGTATACAAGCGATACTTCAATCCCGATGTCGACGAAAAAGGCCAGATGCGCGTGCTGTATGGTTCCACCTTGTTTGTGGGAGCCGTCGGGACGGGCATCGGTGTTGCTCTGATCGGTACTGTCAGTATCCTCGACGCGTGGTGGACACTCTCGGGCATTTTTGCCGGTGGGATGCTGGGGCTATTTTTGCTGAGTCTGATTGCCCGCAATGCCACCAAACCCGCAGCCGCTTTGGCGGTGATCATCGGTTTATTGGTGATCACGTGGATGACATTCAGCGACGTCAAGTTCCTCCACGATACGTTGGGCATCGCTTTCGAACTTCCAAAACAAATCCGCAGCCCGTTTCACACGCACATGACCATCGTCGTCGGCACGCTGACGATCTTTTTTGTGGGCCTGATTGCCAGCGGGTTTACCAGCAATAAACCGGAAGATTCCGAACCGATCATCGAAGCCTAAATCGGGCGATGGGCAAGGACTGACTGCGTCATTCCACGCCCAACATCCGTGCTGCATTGTTCCAAAAAATGTCCTCAACGGCGCTGTCGCTGAGCCGTTCGCTCCAACAGGCCCATTTGATTGAACGTAGGTGCTCCAGCCCGATGAGCACCGGTTCGATCTTATTGTGCTTCTCGCCCCAGACCGGCGTCTCTTCGTACAGCCAGACAAACGAGTCGGCCGCCCCCAGACTGCGGCCGCGCAGGTGGCTGACCGGGACGTCTGAGCCGTACATCAATCGCTCATGCCCCAAGATGCGAATGATCGCTTGATGCGCAATCGGTTCGCAGTTTGCGCTGGTATCGAAGTAGAGATTGTCCAACCCTTTGAGATGCGGCAGCCCTTCCAGATTGTGCGCCGGTTGAAATCCCCGCGCCGAATGCGCCAGGATCAACCGCATGCCGGGATAGGTCGCGCAGTAGTGGCGAATCCAATGAATATTCTGCGGGTCCGCTACCGCTCGCGAACGGACCATGTGCAGCGTGATCACCAGTTCCTCTTCGTGGGCGACTTTGACGAGTGGCTCGGGGAGAAAGTCGGGAATCTGCGCGTCCCATGTTGGCTGCGTGGCGGCGGTAATGTGATAACACTTCAACCCATGCAACCCCAACCGCCGGACTTCATCGCGGACCCATTCGGGATCGTCGTCAGCTGCGATAAAAAACTCGCCGCGACACCGCGGATCGTGCACCACTTCTTGGGCGACCCAGGCGCTGGCGTCGGGAAATCGGTCCCGATGCTGCATGCTAAAAATCGGCAAGAACAGCGCTGCCAGATCGGCGCCGGGATGCAGGTCGGTCATCAACTGCCGGTACTCGGCATACCCCACCGTATCGTAACCGGCAGGTGTCAACGCCGGCGCGAATTCAGATTTGCCGAGATGGCAATGCGCATCGTAAATGCGATCGGGCAGAAACGACGCCAATTCGCGTTCGTAGAATTCTCTGTCACACGGCCGCAACAATGTCGATCCACTGGAGTTTGTCATCGTGTCGATTCTGCGCTTTCTATGTTTATTGTTTGTAAGAAAAAACCTCACGCCAAGACGCTAAGGCGCAAAGAGGTTTCTATTTGTATCGTTCCCAAATCGGTCGAAAAATTGTACATGCAACCAGAACAAGTACCCCGAAGGGGTTGAATCATCATAGCCCAGGGTAAGCGGCGTAGCCGCGCAACCCTGGGAGAGGCTTTGCGTCTTCGTGCGAGTCATTTTGTAAACGCGACATAAATCGCCCAGCCTCCGGAGGCGGTGAAAAACAATAGGATCAACCACAACAGACCAGTCGTTAGTGGACGGTTACGATGCTCCTTGCCGATCAAACGGGGCGAACCGTTGAGTACCAATAACACCACTGCCAGCATGGGCAGGAAGGCGGCGCCGACAATGGCGTAAAGTTTTTGCATCTCCTTAAAACCGTACCACAGGCCGATCATGGGAATTGTGGCGATCAAGACCAATGCCCATTGATAGACCCGTGCAGTGGTCTCGACCGGTTGGCGTTCGCGTTCCCCATATTTTTCGTGCATCATGCCGGCGTAGTCGGCGAACAGATAGGGAATGCTTTGCCAGACGCCGAGCAGACTGCTGGTCACAGCTCCCCAGGCTCCAATGAGAAACGCCCAGCGGCCCACGGTTCCCAGCCGACCTTGTAATTGATCGGCCAACGTCACGATCAATCCGGCGCCGCCGCCAGTCACTTCGATCGTGCTACCGATAATCACCATACCAATGCCGAAGAGGGCCGTCATCGTATAACCCACGGCGAGATCGATGCGACAAGTCTTTAGATACTCAATTCCCCGGCGATCTTCCTCGCGAATCCAGTAGCCGTAACAGAGCACCGTGACGGTTCCCCCCACGCCCCCCATTAAGGCAATCGTCCAGCTCAAGCCGCCGTCATGGAGATGAGGTATCGTTGGCCAAACCAATCCGCGGCCGACGGCCCACCACTCGGTCGTCAACAGGGTAGCGGTCACTAGTACCGTGATAAACATCGTCGCGATACAAACACTCATTACTTTTTCAAACAGACGATAGCCACCAAGGCGGATCAGAATCACCCCAACGAGACTATGGAGGAATCCGTAAACGATTTTGCCTTTGGCTGCTGCTGTCAAACCGTCGGTCGCCGTGTCAGTCTCTGCGAACAACGGGCAAATTGCGTTGGCGGTCACGCCGGTAGCGCTCATCAGGGCGGCTCCGACCAGAAAACTCCAAATCGCCAGGTAGACGATGAACACCGCTTGAACCGTCCGGCCGAAATTGGTGACGCATCCTTCGAGCAAGGTCGTCTCGGTGGCCAGTTGCCAGCGGGCGAGTCCTTCGTTGAGGACATATTTTAACAGCGCGCCGACAATCACCGCCCAGAGGACGGCGACACCGAGGTGGCTTCCCGTAAAGGCACCGGTCGCCAGATCCCCGGCGCCGACTCCCGTGGCGGCGACGAGAATTCCAGGGCCGATGAGCTTCAGCCAATGTTTATTGGGGGCCGGTTTGTTCACAGCGGATTCCAACGGGGCGGAAAGGGTTCGAGCCTAATCGGGTAGCATCAGCCTGGCAATGCCAACGCGTAAACCGGGGCATGCCATCGGACGACTTCCCGGGGGAGGACGTTAACCGCGGAACGCAGTTGCCCGGGGCCTACCGGGCATGTTAGACTCATATCAACAATTGTTGATCCTCACGCCCCACACATGCGACGCCAACCGATGATCCCACCCGCCCCCTCCTTGCTGAAACATCCCACTGTCAATCGACGAGAGATGTTGCGCGCCGGGGGGATTGGACTGATGGGGCTATCGATGTCGGATGTGACCGCCTTGCGTGCCCAAGCCGCACACACCGGCGCGCCTCAACCGCCGGTGAAATCCGTCATTTATATTTTTCTTTCCGGAGGTTTGTCGCAGCACGAAAGCTTCGACATGAAACCCGAGGCGGCCGATACGATACGGGGTGAATTTCGCCCGATCGATACGGCCACACCGGGCATTCAGATCAGCGAACACCTGCCGCTACTCGCGCAACGGAGCCGGCATTGGGCGTTGGTCCGCTCGTTGACGCATGGCCACAATGAGCATTCCAACGGGCATCACATCATGCTCACCGGTCGCAGCGAAATGCCGCGGGGCTTCAATCCCTCCAAGCCGATGCCGACCGACGACCCCACCTTTGCCTCGATCGTCAGTGCCACCGTTCAAGGGAAAAATCATCTTCCGTCGGCGGCTGTGATTCCCGAAACGTTCATCCACGCCAGCGGCCGCGTCATTCCGGGACAGTTCGCCGGAATCATGGGACCACAACGCGATCCTTGGGTCATCGATGCCGCTGCCAAATGTAAAAAGTGCGGCGCTTGCCCGAATTGTTTTGACCACCAACAGCGCGATTGGGAACACACAGGCGATCCCGTTTTCGAATCGCCCAACCTCCGCCTGCCCGACCAGTTGACATCGCAGCGACTCGGACGCCGGTTGGATTTGATGCAAATTGTCGAGGATGGCCAACGACATCTCGATCGCGCCGCCGATGTCGCCGCCATGGACCGCAATCGCCAAACAGCGATTTCGTTATTAACCTCCGGAAAAGTCCGCAAAGCCTTTGACGTGCATGCGGAACCGGACGAAGTCCAAGAAGCTTATGGCAAAAATCGTTTCGGTTGGTCACTGCTCATGGCCCGCAGCTTGATCGAAGTGGGGGTGGGCATGGTGCAGGTGAATCTGGGCCGCAACGAATCCTGGGATACACACGGCAACATTTTCCCGCATCTTAAGAATCATCTCTTCCCCCCCACCGACCGCGCCGTTTCGGCGTTGATTGATGATTTGGAACAGCGCGGGTTGTTGGATTCGACTTTGATTGTGATGGCGGGAGAATTTGGCCGGACCCCGAAAATTTCGCGACTGGCCCGTTTCTACAAATACCCCGGCCGCGACCATTGGGGAGCCGTGCAATCGGTCTTCTTTGCCGGCGGCGGCGTCCGCGGCGGAACGGTCATCGGTTCGACCGATAGTATCGGCGGTTATCCGCAGGACCTGCCTCAACGGCCGGAAAACATGTCAGCAACGATCTATGATGCTCTGGGGATTCATCGTGAAGCGGCTTGGTACAGCTCGCTGAATCGACCCCACTTCGTGTATCACGCGGATCCCATTGCCGGCTTGATGGGCTAGTATGACGGCTCAAGTCGGCGGCGAGTCGCGTTGGCAAGACGAAGTTCGTACCGCGTGTTTGTCCGATTGCTGAAAATTGGCAGCAATTTACCCACCCCGTCTCGGAGCCCTCCGCGATGCCCGAAAATTCGTCTCTGTTCCAAGCGGCGGACCGCAACCGACGCGAGATCCTGCAAGTCGGTTTTTCCGGATTTCTGGGAATGGGCTTACAGAACATTGTTGGCGCACAACGTTCGGCGTCCGCAGCCGACGCGTCTCACTTTGGAAAAGTGAAGTCGGTGATCTTTGTCTTTTTGACCGGCGCGCCGAGTCATCAAGACATGTGGGACCTCAAACCGGAAGCTCCTGCCGGAATTCGTGGTGAGTTTCAGCCGATCGACACCAACGTTCCCGGCATCCAAATCAGCGAACATCTCCCAAAGTTGTCACAACTGGCCGACAAATATGCGATCATCCGCTCGATGACGCATTCGCTGCCGTCGCACGAGCATGGCACGCATCGCATGCTGACGGGCATTAACAAAGAGCCGGTCGGTTCGACGCATATGGCGAGTCGTCGCGACTTTCCCTGCTATGCGTCCGGTCTGCAATATCTCCACCCCCGCCCCGATGGTCTTCCCACCGGTGTGATGCTACCGACTTATTTGAACAACGGCTACGGTTTTTGCGGCCAGAACGGGGGCTTTCTCGGAGGGGACTATGATCCTTGGCACGTCACCAAGGATCCCAACGGCAAAAACTTTCGCATCGATGAACTGCAACTCTCGCAAGGTGTGACTGTCGAACGATTGGACAATCGTCAGGAATTGCTAAAAAGCATCGACGCGCAGCGCCGCGCACTCGACAAAGCGACAAGTGTCCGCGATATGTCTCAGCGGATGAAACAAGCGCACAACTTGCTGTCGGGGAACAGCAAATTTCGTGATGCTTTTGATATGGACGGCGAATCAGCCGAGATGCGTGACCGTTATGGCCGTCACGCTTTTGGCCAATCCTTGCTGCTCTCGCGGCGACTCGTCGAAGCGGGAGTTCCTATTATTCAGGCGAACATGGGCTCGATGAATCATTGGGACACGCACGGGCAGAATTTCAAACGGCTCAAAGAAACACACCTCCCGCCGTTTGATCAAGGCATGACCGCGCTAGTGACCGACCTGGAACAGCGGGGCTTGTTGGATCAGACGTTGATTGTCGCCACAGGCGAATTTGGTCGCACGCCGCAAATTAACGCCAACGCCGGACGCGATCACTGGTCGCGCGTTTTCTCGGCCGTCTTTTTCGGTGGGGGAATCCACGGCGGACAAGTCATCGGTGCGAGCGATAGCATGGCCTCCGACCCCGCAACGCGGGGCTGGTACCCGGCCGACTTTGGCGCCACAATCTATTCCGCCTTGGGAATCGATCCGGAGAGTATCATCATCGATCGCCTCCAGCGACCGCATCAACTCAATGCGGGTGCGGTAATCGATCCGCTGTATACGTGAGTTGCTACTGCTATTGGGAAACAATCAAACGATGAAATCATCAGACCACACCGCCACTATTGAGATTCGACGCGGGCATGTCGGACGTCTTACAGTCCTGTTGGGCTGCTTTTTACTCGGGGCCGTGCAAGCATTAGCACTCACGGCTGCCGAAAAACCACGGCAGCGGCGGTTTATTTATAACTCCGACGCCAACCACATGTACCACTACAAGCCGGCACCGATGAGTGTGGCGGATTTGCAGGGGTATGTTGACGAAGTTGTGGGGACCGGGGTGACGACCTTTTTCGCCTCGCCCAACTGGGGCATGCCGATGGCCTATCCCAGCGAAGTGACAGAGATCATCGGCGCGCAATTGACGCCGGAAAAACTGGCCGAGATGCGGAAGGCCGGCTTGACGAAAGAGAGCTCTGCGGAACGCGCCTTGGCAAATTTTTACGGGATCATCGATGCTGGGCACGACCCGTTTCGCGTGATGATCGACCGCGCCCGTGAAAAGAAGCTCGAGGTTTTCATCTCCTACCGGCCGAATGAAATCCACGATGTGCAAAACCCCGACAGTTTTATCGTCACCGATTTCTGGCGCGAACATCCCGAGTGGCGCGTCGGCAAAATTGGGGATGAAATCAGCCCGCTGTTTGCGGAAATCATCGGCGGCAGCAAAGAGCACCGCGTGCATCCGATCGTCGCTTCTTGGTTTCCCGGAGCATTGAATTTCGCCATTCCCGAGGTCCGTGCGCAACGGTTGGCGGAACTTCGTGAGTGTTGTGAGCGGTACCCGATCGATGGATTGGATATCGATTTCCAACGCTTCCCCATCTATTTTCCGCAGGACGCCGGTCCGCAGAATGTGGAGACCATGACTGCTTGGATGCGAGAGGTCCGGGCCATGACCCGCGAAGTCGGTGAAAAACGGGGCCGGCCGTTGTTGCTTTCTGCCCGTATCATGGCTCGCCCCCGACAAAACTTGGCCATCGGCCTCGACCCGGTCACCTGGGCCAAAGAGGGGCTGATTGATTTTGTCGAAGTGTCGCACTATTTGCGGAACGATTTCCCGTTGCCGATCCAGGAATACCGCAAACTCATGCCGGCGGAGCTACCGATCTATGCCTCGGTTGAAGTGGAAAAGGACAGTGACCGATATCGCCGCATCGCCCGCCAGTTGTATGACGAGGGTGCGGACGGACTGATGATGTTCAACTACTTCACCCGCCGCGAAGGAGGCGTGGAGCCTGATTTCACGTTGTTTAACGAACTCAGCGCCCCAGCTTCGATCAAGCCGGCTGCTCCTTAAACACCCGCGTTGACCGCAACCCCTCCATCGTGCTTGCCGTTTGTGGGCGATCCCGACAGAATGAGACTTTGAGAACGATGTTGCGTCTTGTTCAGTCGGCCCGGAGCAAACTCCCATGGCAACCAATGCCGTCCTAATATCATTGTGTTCGTTCGCGGTGCTGATTTTGGCCTATTTTACCTACGGCCGATTTTTGGCGCGGCGTATTTTTCGTTTGGATCCCAACCGTCCCACGCCGGCGCATACCAAACAGGATGGCGTCGATTATGTTCCGACGAAAATCCCCGTCTTGTTCGGACACCATTTTGCCTCGATCGCTGGTCTCGGTCCGATTCTGGGACCGGCGATTGCCGTGATTTGGGGATGGGGACCAGCGGTGTTGTGGGTCGTCTGCGGCTGCATCTTCATGGGAGCCGTGCATGACTTGGGCGCACTGACCGTTAGCCTGCGCTATCAAGGGCGCTCCATCGGTGACGTTTGCAGCGACTTGATTGGTCACCGGGCGCGGTTTTTGTTTTTGCTGATCATCTTTTTTCTGATGTCGTTGGCAATGGGGGCGTTCGTCAACGCCATCTCGGCGCTGTTCGTGAAATTCCACCCCGGTGCGATTATTCCCTCGTTTGGGTTGATGTTGGTGGCAATGTGTATCGGCATTGCCGTGTATCGTTTGCGTGTGGGACTTGGCCCGGCGACGGTTGTGGGACTGATTGCTTTTGGCGGACTGATTTATTGGGGCGTGCAACAACCGTTACCCACGTATCAGTGGTTCGCCTCAGACGCGACGCAACAACTGCTCACCGAAAGTCGTAATGCGGGAGCCGATGTCGACCATGGTTCCATTGCTGCGGCTCAAGTCTTGCAAGAGAGCGGTCATGAATCTGCCGCCGCCGACCTGACCGCCGCCGCGACGACGGCCAGCCGCACGTGGATTTATGTGCTGCTTGGTTATGGATTCGTCGCGTCGGTGTTGCCCGTGTGGTTGTTGCTCCAGCCGCGGGACTACATCAACAGCTTTCAACTTTATCTGGCGTTGGCGTTATTGGTTGCCGGTTTGGCGGTTGCTGCGTCGACGGGGTCGGATTTCAATGTGATTGATGCGGCCATGATTCGGGACGACCCCCAAATGGGGGCGCCGCCGATGGTACCGTTTTTGTTTGTCACGATTGCCTGCGGCGCGGTGAGCGGGTTTCACAGTTTGGTTTCCAGCGGCACCACGGTGCGGCAACTGGATCGTGAAACCGATGCCCTGCCGATTGGTTTTGGCGCCATGCTAACCGAAGGGGCACTCGCGATATTGGTCATCATGTCCTGCGTTGCCGGATTAGGCAGCCAAGCATGGGAAGCGGGCGGCGCGTATGCGAGTTGGGGCGGAATCGGCAAAGGAGGATTGGGCGTGCAGTTGGATGCCGTCATTCATGGCGGCGCCAATTTTCTAAGCGAAGTCGGCGTGAGCGAACGATTTGGACAAGCCTTCTTGGCGGTCACCATCGTGGCCTTTGCCATGACAACCTTAGATTCCGCCACGCGCCTTTTACGCTTCAACGTCGAAGAGATTTTCCGCTCGATCAAATTAGAACCACTCGCCAACCGATATTTCGCCTCGTTGATCGCTGTGGGAGGCATTGCCCTGTTCGCGCAACCACAAGGTGCGGCGCTGTGGGTGTTGTTCGGCACCACGAATCAACTGCTCGCCGGTTTGACGTTGCTGACGGTGAGTTTGTTCTTATTCAAACTGCGGCGACCGATTATTTATACGCTTATTCCGATGGGAATGATGTTGGTGATGACCGCCTGGGCCATGGCGATTCAACTCGATGGGTTTTACAAAGACAAGCAGTGGCTGCTCTTTGGCGTTTCGGTGGTGGTTGTTTTAATGACGACTTGGCTGGTGATTGAAGCCATTTTGTCCTTCTGCCGGGGTCGTGGTGGGTTGAGTATCGCACATGATGATGAGGACCCACATGATGACCAGTCGGAAGTCGTATCCGCCACTCATCTGGGATAAGGTGGGTCCGGCCAATTAGACGAAGTACGAGGAACCGGCCATGCCGTCGGAAACTAAACCAGTCCCCCAGGTCTCGATCATCCTCATTCGTGAGACCGCCGAACAGATGTCCGGTAGCGGATGTTGCGGGCGGGTCGCCGGAGATCCATGCCTGACTGGCAGCAGGGATGCCTTCCAGGAAGTCCGCAATCAGCAAGAAGCATTCGGAATCTTGCACAGGGCTGTTGTGGAGTTTTTCGCAGACCAACAGCAACGGGGAGAATTGACCATCGTCACAGTCGATCCCCGCAACCAACCGTATCTGATTCCCAAGTTGGTGAAGGACGTGTGGCAGTATCGTCCTGGATGGGGCAAAGGTTTGTGCTCTACGCTGCAGTTTTTTTCATTGCCGGCGGTGATCGTTAACGGCCGAATTCTCAGCCGCCGCGGGCGATTGCTGGATCCCGATGCTTTGTGTCATGCAGTCAATGAAATCCTGACGGCATCAAAGGCACAATCGCTACGTCGGGAATACTCCTAACATGTTGTGAGTATGATGATTTGCGTAAATGCAAATGTTGCCGCGTGATTCCGCCAAGAATTCAGGCAGGCAATCGTCACAGATGGCATCAGCGTAATAGATTAACCGCAGATTTGCGTTAACGATCGTTTTTGTCAAAGCAGACTCCTCTAGCGAGATAGCCGTGACGATTATTCAAGACGTCTCCTTAAACATTTCATTATGTCAGGGGTGCGCATCCAAAAAGTCGTGGACACTTAGCAAGCCGCTTCTGTCCGGCAAAAAGTTTGTCGGTGCTTGAATTGGTTTTTATCGTTGCCGATTGCAGCGAGTCGCGACAATGCTCATCCATGCGAAGTGGTATGAGGAAAACATTGGCGAAGGACACCCTAGCGGTGCGCGTTCGCCGCAGGAAGTCGCACGATGCCGAAAACGAACGCCCTCAGCGTTCGCCTTCGGCACAGCGCGGCGGCCATAAATTTGTTGAGGCAGGGTTTCCAATGCCGGCTTCAAAACTCAGCGGCAGTTGTGTTTGACGCTTCATGACAAGTGACAACGACGACTGTCGGCGGGCCTTGAAACCGGCGCGGAATTGTACATTCTACAAAATTTATTGAATTGCCTTGGCTGACGGATTTCTCGACGTATGTTTGCGTGTGGCGTTTTTGCCACGTGTAACGAACTGGGAGTTTGCGGTGAGTTCACCGCCGGTTGATTGTGGTACGTCGGCAACAGTTGTCGGCATCAAGTACCCAGCTGCCGCTGAAGTGAAAATCTATTTCTCGAACAGGATCCGCATAGGGTCTAAGGAGTAAGCCGATGCTTGTTTTGTCGAGACAACGCGACGAGAGCATCATCATCGGTGACAACATTGTGTTGACAGTCGTCGATATTCGCGGCGACAAAGTCCGTTTAGGCATTGATGCCCCCAAGGAAATCCCGGTTCATCGCCAGGAAGTCTACGAGGCCATCCAGCGCGAAAATCGCCGAGCTGCCGAACAGAGTTCCGATGATGGCGAAGCCGCGGCAAAGCCCGCGCCTTCAAAGAAGTAAGTCGAGGCAGTGGTTGCGATCAAAACGAATTCACAAACCTATGAATTCCTAAGTTGCAACCAAAAAAAATCAAAACACCGATAAGTCTGCTAAATGCTGACAACACTGCGATTTGCATCACTGGTAACACGAAAACACGAATTGGGGATCGTACTGCTTAACGCATTACAAATACCGCAAGCGGAAAACTGTTACCGAAACTACCTATGTTAACTAAAGCATCAAGGTGATCGCGACGATATTCGATGAATAAGGCGAAGTCTCGCGCGAAAAATATCATTGATGGTCTCACGCGTACTGGCGATATGAATTGACAGTTAAAATCGTACGTGTGGGATAAAGTTGAAACGACGTTTTCATTGTGCGTATTAATCTCGGCCCCCCAATTGGCCAGCTTTCCTTCTGACAAAGGAAGCAAACCAGCATTACACGGAGTCGTGGGGTCGTTTGGTGAATCACTACTATTCCGTCAAGGAATGCGGAAAACACCTAGCAAAACTCACGATTCCATCCCACCCGCTCAAAGCTGGTGAGGGATTAAACAAAGAAGGAAAGGCTGTTTGACATGACGAGGATCAACACCAACGTTGCATCATTACGAGGCTTGAGGAGTGTCGAACGCGCCAATTCACTCCTAAACACCTCATTACAAAGACTTTCAACCGGTGTGCAAATCAACTCCGGTAAAGACGATCCGGCCGGTTTGATCGCCAGTGAGACGCTGAAGTCTCAGATCGTCTCGATTGAAACGTCGATCAAAAATAGTAATCGCGCTAATAACGTGATCGCTACCGCCGACTCGGCGTTGGGCGAAATCAGCGGACTGCTCAACCAGATTCGTGGCTTGGTCCAAGAAGGGTTGAATACCGGTGCCCTGTCGCAAACGGAAATCGACGCGAACCAGCTGCAGATCGACTCCGCCCTTTCGGCCATCAACCGGATTTCCGCCAACGCGACGTTTGGTGGCGATAAGTTGATCGACGGATCAAAATCGTTCACAACGCAAGTTAGCACGACGAACTCCGCTAAAATCAGCGAGTTCCAGATCGACGAAGCCGTGTTCGGCTCCAGCTCGACGATCTTAGTCGATGCGACGATCACGACCGCAGCTGAAAAAGGATCGCTCTCTTATACCGGTGGCGACCTGACTCAGGAAACTACGGTTGAAATTGCAGGCTCCGTCGGCAGCCAAGTGCTGTTCTTCGGTTCCTCCAGTACTTACGAAAACATTCGCGACGCTATCAACGCCGCCACCGACGTCACAGGCGTCGAAGCGACGTTTGTCGACGACGCTGGTACGGCTGCGGCTGCGGCTGGAACGGTGACCCTCGCTGCGACAGGTGCTGCCGCAACCGCTGGGACAGCCTCGTTTACTTCCGCTGGTAACGAAAACGACTTGTCGTTTACAGCAGCGACCGCCGGAGCCTTTAGTGGAACGAACGCCGTTTCGGTTGTCTTCTCGCTGAACGCCGACACGAACAATGCGTCCTCGGTTTCTGTGACTGGTAACGTCATCACAATCTCACTGGAGAATGACACGAATAGTGCCTCGGTTGCCGTCGCATCGGACATCGAAGCGTTGTTTAATGCCAACTCCAATGCGACAGCCTTGGCCAGCATTAGCCTCCCGGATGACTCAGGCACGACCGGTTCGGGCGTTGTCTCGGGTGCATTAACCAATGCGACGTTGAATAACGGAACCGAAAACTTCGATACCAACAACGACATCGTCATTACCAACGATACCGCGGGATTGCTGACCGGTACCAATATCCCGTCAGTCGCTTTCTCGCTGCAAGCGGACAGCAACGACGGTACCTCGGTAAGCGTTTCGGGTTCCGCCATCACGGTTGCCTTGGCTGTTGACGCCACACAAACGGACACCTCCAGTGTCCAGGCTTCGGACGTAATTGCCGCGATCAACGGCAATACGACCGCCGCTGCTCTAGTGACCGCTTCCAATGCGGCGGGTAATGACGGTTCTGGAGTCTTTAACTACACCTCTGCAGCGCAAGCGATCAACGGAACGGATGCATCGTCAGGCAGCACTGCAGCGTTGACCCTTACGTCCCAGAATTTTGGGTCGAGCGAATTTGTTGAAGTCAACGTCTTGGCTGGATCGTTCGACACGTACGATTCGACAGGAACATCGGCCGTCCAAGTCTCACGGGACACCGGTGCTGACGTCGTCGCCAACATCAACGGTCAGGTTGCTCAAGGAACTGGGCTGAAAGCCTCAGTCTCCAGTGCTAACTTAGTCGCGTCCTTGACCTTCAACGCGGTCAACAACGTCGCTGCTGAAACGGCTCAGGTAACGATCACCGGTGGCGGCTCACTGTTCCAGATCGGTCAAGAGGTTTCCGCTGCCGGCCAATTGGGCATGGGGATCGAAGCGATCAACACGGCCCGCCTGGGTGGAATCTCGGGTAAGATTTACGAACTCGGCTCCGGCCGGGGTAAAAGCTTGAACGATGTCGGTCCCAGCGTCACCGGTGCCGACTTGGTGAACATCATCGATGAATCGATCAACCGTGTCTCCAACCTGCGTGGCCGGTTGGGTGCGGTTCAGAAGAACGTGATCGAAACGAACATCACCTCGCTGGGTGTGGCTTTGGAAAACATTTCCGCCGCCCGTAGCGAAATCATCGATACCGACTTCGCCGCGGAAACGGCCCAACTGACGAAGAGCCAAATCCTCTCGCAGGCGGCCATCTCCGTTTTGCAAATCGCCAATAACAACCCGCAGCAGGTCTTGACCCTCCTCGGTTAAGCTCTCACGCCGCAAGGCGAAACGCGGAATCAGACAAACGGCGTCATTTCTTCACCGAAATGACGCCGTTTTTTCGTTGGTATTCCCCAGTCACGCCATGATGCGGCAGTGGCCTTGGCCTTGAGATACCCGATGCCGAGAAAACTCGGCTCATACCGCACATTGCCCCTAGCCGATAAATTCATTACCGCCGCTCGAAGTCCGTCGCTGCGATGTCGTTATGACTGGGCGGCAATGGAAAGAGACACACTCGAAGCCAAATAGCGATGACACGTCGGTTGGGGACCATGCGCGGTCTATCTCGGAACGGATTCCGTCGGAAGAAATACGATGCTGACCATTTCAAAACAGGGCACAACGCAGCGGCGAATTTCGAATCCGGCAGAGCTGCAAACCGCGGAACGACTCTGCCGTCAGATTCTCCGCATCGAGCCTGCGCAGCGCGATGCGTGGCATTTGTTGGGAATAGTCGCACACACTCAAGGCCGCAAGGGCGAAGGCGTTGACGCCATTCGACATGCCATCGCGCTACCCGCAGCGAATTCTCCTGCCCCAAACAACGAACCGGCTGCCCAACAAACGCTTGATCGGGCCGTCAAACTTTATCGGGGCACGTTGGAACAAGATCCGTCGAGTGCGGCGGTCTACTACGAATTGGGCCGAGAGCAACTGGAGGTCGGGCAATGCCAGGAGGCGATTTGCAGCCTCGAACATGCATTGGCGATTCGTGGTAACTGGGTCGAAGCCCACGAAGCGTTGGCTGAAGCCTATCTCAAAACCGGTCATATCGAACAGCCGATCGATCGGTTGCAAACAGTGAACCAGTCCGACGCACGCGACGCGAACCAGCATTATCAACTCGGTCGGACCCATTTCTCGCAGCAACGTCTCCAGTTAGCGGATCAATGCTTTGCGGCAGCACTGCAAGTCGATCCAAATCATGTGGCCGCGTGGCATGATCGAGGGGCCGTTTTCTTAAATCAAGGAAAGATGGCCGAGGCCCAGCGTCACTTCGTCAAGACGCTCGCCCTCAATCCCCAGCACGCCGACGCACTTTGCAATCTGGGGCTGATTCACCTGTTGGCCAACGAGTTGGACACCGCTCTCGATTATTGCCGACGTTCCATCAAATTAAATCCCCAACATGCCAACACGCGCAACATTCTCGGGAACGTGCTCCGTGGACAGGGAAAACCGGGTGAGGCGGTTGCGGAATTTCAACGTGCGATCCAATTGGACCCCGCTTGCACCGAAGCGCACAACAATTTGGCCCTCTCGTACCAAACCCAAGGCCGGATCGAAGAGGCTGTGGCGCATTATCGCCAGGCGGTGCAAGTCCGCACCAACTGCGCCGCCACACACAGCAATTTATTGCTGAGCCTCTTTTACTTGCCGGAGAATGATCGCGAGGCGCATTTTCACGAACACCGAAAATGGGCTGCGGCACACGGGCAGTGTAAGCGGGTCGAGCATTACGACAATTCTCGCGATCCCGAGCGAAAACTCCGCATCGGATACGTCTCACCCGACTTCCGGGCACATCCGGTGGGAACATTCATCGAGCCGATTCTCAAGCTGCACCATGCGGCGGACTATGAAATCACCTGTTATTCCAACGTTACCGCTCCGGATGCAGCGACGGCGCGTTTCGAATCGCTCGTGGACCGTTGGCGGATCACCAATTGGCAGAGCGATGACGAACTAGCCGCGACGATCGTCGCCGACGAGATCGATATTCTCATCGATTTGGCCGGACATACCGCCGGGAACCGACTGGGACTATTCGCCCGCAAACCAGCGCCGGTGCAAATGACGTACTTGGGTTATGGCGGCACGACCGGTTTGGAAACAGTGGATTATCGTTTGACCGACGCGGTCGCTGACCCTGCTGGAGAACCGGTCACGCATACCGAGCAACTCATCCGCTTACAGCATGGGCTATTGTGTTTTCAACCTGCAACCGCCGAGCCGCCGGTTGCCGAGGCGCCGCTCCTGCGCAATGGATGGATCACCTTTGGATCATTCAATAATCCCGCCAAAATCAATGCTAGGACTGTGGAACTGTGGGCTCAAGTTTTAAGTGAGGTGCCGACCTCGCGTTTCGTGTTGAAATACCCGACGTTCAATGATTCCGAAACAGCGGACTATTACCGGGAACTGTTCGCCCGTCACGGGATTGCACCCAGCCGCATCGACATCCTCGGTGGAAAACTGCCCTTCGACGAGCATTTGGCGGTTTATGGCAACATCGACATCATGTTGGACTCGCTGCCGTATACCGGTTCCACCACGACCTGTGAATCGTTGTGGATGGGCGTGCCGGTGCTCACGCTGTGCGGCGGAAGTTTTGTGGAGCGGATTTCGGCTAGCATCCTCACACAATTGAACATGCCGGAATTAATCACAACTACAGCAGCGGAGTTTGTCAGTCGCGCTACACAACTCGCCGCTGCCCCGGAAGATCTGTCGCGTATTCGCAGTGCGATCCGCGAAGAAATGCGCGCCTCACCGCTGTGCGATGCGATCGGTTATACGCACGAATTAGAAACCGTTTATCGCCGGGCCTGGCAGCGGTGGTGTCACCACGATCGACAATCTCCTCAATGAATACTCGCACCCCAACGACATTCATGAACGAGAACCGCGACCTCTTTAAAGTCGCGTTCGACAATCATCAAGCAGGGCGGCTCGGTGAAGCCGAAGGCCTGTATCGTAGCGTGCTGCGCGTTGATCCCGCTCATACGGATGCCCTGCATTTGTTGGGAGTCGTCGCTCACCAATCGGGTCGGCATCAATTGGCTGTGGAATTGATCCAGCAGGCAATTGCGATCAACGGTAACAATCATCTCTATCACAGCAACTTGGGAGCCAGCCAACTGGCCATGGGGCGGCTGAGCGATTCGATTCTCAGTTGCCGGCGAGCGGTGGAATTGGCTCCCCATTACGTGGCTGCACAGTTCAACTTGGCACGTGCTTACCAAGCCACCGGTGAAACCGCAACTGCGGAAGCGGGCTATCGCCGCACATTACAGGTGGACCCACGGCATGCGGAATCGCGGCTGAATTTAGGGAACCTGTTGTTCGACCGGGGTGAGATTCAAGCTGCGATTGAGGAATTTCGCGCGTCGGTGCAATGCAATCCCAACTTTGCCTATGCACATTACAATCTTGGGAATGCCTTACTCGAAATTGGACAGACTGACGAAGCCATAGTCTGTTTGCAAACGACGATCCAACTCAAACCGGACTATGCTGAGGCATACAACAACCTGGGCAATGCCTACCGCAGCCGCGATCAACTCGATGAAGCCCTGACATCTTTCACCACAGCCTGCCGCCTCAACCCCCAACATGCGATCGCGCACAACAATCGCGGCTCGGTCTTACAATCTCAGGGCTGTTTAGCCGAGGCGTTTGCGGCCTATACAAGTTCGCAACAAATCGCGCCGGCCGATGCAGCTACGCATAGCAATGCGCTCGTCGCAGCGAATTACCTCGCGGAGCAGTCACTGCAGGAGCTATTTCAGCGACATCGCGCTTGGGCTGAGCAACATGCGATGGACTGTCCGCCAAGACAATTTCGCAACGTGGCCGATCCTGAGCGTCGATTGCGGATCGGATATGCGTCGCCCGATTTCCGCACGCATCCGGTGGCCTCTTTCTTTTTGCCGCTGCTGCAGCAACACGACCGCACTGCTGTCGAAGTGACCTGCTACAGCAACTTCCCCCGACCGGATCGCATGACCGCCCAGATCGAAGCAGGCGCTGACCGTTGGCGGGATGTGCGCCGTTGGAGCGATGAGCAGATGGTGCAAGCTGTTGTCGCCGACGAGATCGATATCCTGGTCGATTTGGCCGGGCATACGGCCCACAATCGACTGCAGGTCTTTGCGCAAAAGCCGGCGCCTGTGCAAGTTAGTTTTTTGGGATATCCCAACACGACCGGTTTGTCGACGATCGACTACCGAATCACCGACGGGATTACCGACCCTGCGGGCGAAGCGCGGTCGCACAGTGAAACATTAATCCCACTGCCCGGACCGTTTTGTTGTTATGCGCCCCCAAAATTTGACGTCGAGGTTTGCTCGTTGCCTGCGGACCGGAAGGGTTATGTTACGTTCGGGTCGCTACACAACTTGGCAAAACTCAATCCGCATGTCGTCGAAACTTGGAGTGCCGTATTGCACCGCGTACCGCAATCGCGGTTGCTGATCGCCCGCTCCACGTTGTCGCGGTCCTCGGCCGCACGTTTATCTGCTGAGTTTGTCGAAAATGGAATTGCGTCGGGACGGATTGATTTCCGCCAACTCTCCACAACAGAAGGCGGCTACTTGCGAGTCTATGATGAGATCGATGTCATCCTGGATGCGTTTCCTTGGAGCGGCCACACAACCACGTGCGAAGCTCTCTGGATGGGAGTACCGGTGCTCACGCTCCGCGGCAATCGACACGCCGGTCGCATGGGTGCCAGTTTGCTGACGCACATTGGACTCCACGAATGGATCGCTGAATCGCGGGAGGACTACGTGTCTCATGCGGCGAGACTGGCAGCGGAGGTGGCGTCTTTGCGTAGGCTGCGAGGTTCCCTGCGTGATCAATTGTTAACATCGCCTGTCTGCGACGCGCGGCGATATGCCACGAACATTGAAGAGGCCTACCGCACAATGTGGCGGCAATGGTGCCCGGCGGAAACGTCGTTTGTCATTGATACTTGCGAGCAAATTTTACGATGACCGAAGTGGTTTCAGAATTGCGTGAAGCGTTTGACAGGCACCAGGCTGGTGACTTGGCGCAAGCGGAACGTCTGTACCGGGCGGTCTTACAGGACAATCCCACACACGGCGAAGCACTACATTTGCTGGGCGTGCTCGCGCATCAAAGCGGTAACGCCACAGCTGCCGTGGAATTGATCGGACGCGCGGTACAACATGCTGATCCGCCGCGGGCGATGATGTACAGCAATCTCGGCGCCGCGCATCAGGCAACCGGCGATTTCGATACGGCGATCAAACACTATCGCCGCGCCGTGCAATTACAGCCTGACTTTGCCGATGCTCAACACAATCTCGCTACTGCATTTGCGGCGCAAGGCAATCACGATCAGGCCGTCATTGCCTACCAACAATTGCTCACAACCCATCCCCAACATCGCGCCGGTTGGACGAATCTCGGCAAATCACTCCAAAACCTGAAGCGGTATGAAGAAGCGGCGCAGTGTCATCGATCGGTGCTCGAAAACCATCCCGACGATTGTGAAGCGTGGCTCAATCTGGGAGTGGTACAGGCATCGTTAGGGCAGCAGGACGCGGCAGCGGAGTATTTCGCTCAAGTGTTGAAGCGCGCACCGCAACATGCGCTGGCACACTTCAATCTGGGGCGGATCCGTCAAGACCAAGGCCGACTCGAGGACGCAGTCTCGCACTATCGTCAAGCGGTCCAATGCGACACGGCCTACGTCGATGCGTGGAACAATCTCGGCGTGTCGCTGAAATCACTACAACAGTTTGCTGAAGCCGAAACATGCTTCCGGAACATTGTGAAATTATCACCCAACTCAGCAATAGCCCACTTCAATCTAGGCAACGTGCTACGCGCGCAAGACCGTTTCCAGGAAGCGGCCGAAAGTTATCGCCGCGGATTGCAGTTTGACCCACAGCATGTCGAGTCCTACATCAACCTGGGAACAGCTTTAACGTCGGCCGGAGATTTCACCGTTGCAGAAGATTCCTACCACACAGCGCTGCAGGTCTGTCCACAATCGATCGAGGTGCATCTGAATTTGGCCTCCGTCCTGCAACTGCAGGGACGTATGGACGAAGCTGCGGCGGTCTATGAACGTGCGGAGAAAATTGATCCGACCTGTGAGGCCGTCAAGAGCAGTGCCCTCATGCTGCCGTTGTATCAACCGGAAATCACGCAAACAGAGATTCTTCGTCGACATTGCGAATGGGGCGCACGGTTGGCTCACCTCTCCGCAACGGACTCGTCGTTCAGCCACGATCGTGATCCACAACGCCGCCTGCAGATCGGTTATGTCTCGCCCGACTTTCGTATGCATCCGGTTGGATTTTTCATGGAATCGATCCTGCGAAACCACGACCGGGAACGTTTTGACGTGACCTGCTACGCCGAACATCGCGACGACGATTCTGTGACGGACCGTCTGCGGCCTTTGCCCCAATGCTGGCGAACGACTTGTGGGCAAACGGTTGACGCTGTGGTGCGGATGATTCGCGACGATCAAATCGATATTCTCATTGACCTAGCCGGTCACACGTCGGGCAACCGACTGGCGATCTTCGCCCGTCGTCCCGCGCCGGTGCAGATGACCTACTTGGGATACGGGACCACCACCGGATTAGCGGCGATCGATTACCGGATCACCGACGCCATCGCCGACCCGCCCGGAGAAACTCACAGACACCCCGAAGAACTTCTGCGCGTTCCCGGCGGAATCCTCTGTTATTCACCGCCGCCGAATGCCCCCGAAGTCGTATCGCTGCCGGCACTACAGAGCGGACAGGTTACGTTCGGTTCGTTCAACAAACTGAGCAAACTGAGCAAACCGACCCTCGACGTCTGGGCAGCCGTCCTGCGTGCGGTACCCGCGTCTCGACTGATTCTCAAAAACCGTTCATTCGCCAACGACACCGTCTGCGCACGTTATGTCGCGGAATTCGCAGCACGGAACATTGACGTCGACCGCATCGAACTGATCGGCCCCACGGCATCAATCACCGAACATTTGGCGCTCTATGGTCGTGTCGATGTGGCATTGGATCCGTTTCCATACAACGGGGCGACGACAACTTGTGAAGCGTTATGGATGGGAGTCCCTGCGATTTCTCTCCGCGGCAATGCCTTTGTCGAGCGGATGACGGCGTCGTTGCTGACGACTGTTGGTTTGACCGAGTTCATTGTCGAGTCGCCGGAAGAATACGTCGCCGCCGCATGTCGCTGGGCAGCGTCGATACAACAATTAGCGGAGTTGCGACAACAACTACGCATCATGGCGCGCGATTCCCCACTGTGCGATGAACCGGCCTACGTGCGTGGATTGGAAGATCAGTATCAAGCAGCCTGGCAACGGTGGTGCGCGACACCGGATGCGTGCTCGTCGAATGTGGTCTGAAACGACTTGGAGGAGAGTTCCATGGATGGACAACCAGTCACAATTCAAGCGGCTGTCGCGCTGCATCAAGCGGGCGCGTGGGACCGCGCCGCTCAGGCGTACGCACAAATTCTGTCTGTCGATCCGCAGAACGCTGATGCGCTGCATCTCACCGGTGTCATTGCTCATCAACGGGGAGAGTACGAAGACGCGATTCAGTGGATTCAACGCGCACTGGAACTGCGCCCGCAGAACGCGACCTTTCACAACAATTTGGGCAATGCACTCCAAGCCGTCCGCCGTTATGACGCTGCCGAACAACACTTTCAAACCGCTTTGGAAATCAGCCCGCAATCTGTTGATGCCCGTTTCAACCTCGGCGCACTCCGCCAGGAACAAGGCCAGTGGAACGCCGCCCTAGCCGACTTTGCCGCGGTCGTTCGCCAGCACCCCGGTATGGCTAAGGCGTATTATCGGCTCGGGATGATCTTCAAACGTCAGGGGCAACTCACCGAAGCTGTGCGGTGCCTCAGCGAGGCATTGGTGCATGACCCCGACTTTGATGAAGCCGCTTTATTACTCGCCATATCGCATCGCGCGGCAGGCCGTATCCCAGAGGCGCTTGAACAGTTCCAGCGGTTGTGCAAGAAATCCCCCCAGCAAATTGACGCCCATTTTGAATTGGCCGCGACGCTCCTCGATTGCGGGCGATTTGATGAAGCGATTGAGCAGTTGAGCAATGTGATTCAACGCGCGCCGGAGCATGCACGCGCTCATCATCATTTAGGGATCGCCCATCTGCGGCTCCTGCATTTGACCGAGGCCGAAGCGTGCTTTCGAGAAGCTGTCCGCTTGCGCCCCGATTTTGCGATGGCTCATAATAGTCTGGGCAGCCTGTTGCGCGAACGAGGCGAATTGTCAGCGGCGGCTGACTGTTTTTCAGAATCGATCCGTTTGCTCCCGCAAGCTGCCGAGCCCCGCGCCAACTTGGCAGGCATACTCCAATTACAAGGCCGACCCACAGAGGCTATCGCCGCCTATCGCAGCGCACTTCAAATCGACGACAGCTCCGCGCGGATTCATAGCAATCTGTTGATGACTTTACACTATGATCCTGAACTGTCCGTCGAAGAGATTTTTGAGGAGCATCAACGTTGGTCCCGACGACACGTGGTCCCGACGGGTGCCACGCCGCGACTGAAAAACAATCCGCTGCAATCACGTCCGCTGCGGATCGGATATCTCTCCGCCGATTTTCGCGCGCATTCCGTCGCCTCTTTCATCGAACCCTTATTGAAGGCTCACGACCGTCGCGCGGTCCACGTGAGTTGTTATTCCGACGTGACGGCTCCCGACGCCATAACTGCCCGGTTAAAAGCCCATGCCGATACCTGGCGGGATGTGCAAGGAAAAACCGACCAGGAAGTTCTCAAGATGATCGTCGACGAAGAGATCGACATCCTCGTCGATCTGGCCGGGCACACCGGCGGCAATCGGCTACAGGTCCTCGCGCAACGAGCCGCACCAGTGCAAATCACGCATCTGGGTTATGGCGGCACAACGGGGATCCCGGCGATCGACTATCGCCTGACCGACGTCGTCGCCGATCCTCCTGGTGAATCGCGGCGGCATGTCGAGGAGTTGGCCTATCTTCGCAGTGGAATCTTTTGTTATGCCCCCCCAGCGAATGCCCCGCCGGTTGCGCCGGCGCCCTGTCTCGCAAACGGCTACGTCACGTTCGGCTCGTTTAACAATCTCGCCAAGATCAACAGCGGCGTGGTGAAATTGTGGGCGGCCATTCTCCGCGACGCGCCGACCAGTCGACTGATCATGAAAAGCCATTCATTCATCGATGCCGCTACCCGGGAGGACTTTCTCCAAAGGTTCTCTCAACACGGAATCGATACCGCGCGGCTCGACCTGCTGGGACAGGTTGCTAAATTGCAAGAACATCTAGAACTGTACGGCCGCATCGATATTGCGTTGGACTCGTTTCCCTATACCGGCGCCACCACGACCTGCGAGTCGCTGTGGATGGGCGTTCCTGTGGTGACATTGCGCGGAAATCAATACGTCGGCCGGTTATCCGCCAGTCTGCTGACGCAGATCGGTTGTCCAGAATTGATCGCGGAGACACCACAGGCGTACCAAGAGATCACCCGCACCTTGGCGGAGAACATGCCGCGATTAGGAAATATTCGCACGCAATTGCGAGAACAAATGGCGCAATCACCAGTCTGTGATGCGGTGACTGCAGCCACGGGCGTGGAGACGATGTATCGCGATATGTGGCAACGTTGGTGTCAGGGCAACCGCAAAGCAGGTTGAAGGGTTGTTGTGGTTAAAACTGCAAACAGACATCGGAAATGCGGACCGGAGAATTCGGTATGGCGTTGAACTATAAACTACATGCTCCTGCAGCAAACGCGGCTGCTGATTTGTCGGGACACTTTCTGCGCGGCAATGAATCGTTGGCCGCCGGTGACTATCGACAAGCGGTGGAGTGTTACCATCAAGTGCTGGCCGTATCGCCCGATTTGGCCGAGGCGCACAACAATTTGGGTGTTGCCCTCAAACGCCAGCAGCAATTCGATGACGCCGGTGTTGCGTTTCAGCGCGCCGTCGCCGCGCGCCCCGATTTTGTGGACGCTTACGTCAATCTCGGCGACACATTGCGGCAGTTGGATCGCCTGGAGGAGGCTCGCATTTGTCTACAAGCGGCCCTCGATATCGATCCCAATTGCCCAGCTGCGTACAACAATCTCGGCATCGTGCAGCGGCGATTGGGAGACAACGACGCCGCAATCCAGAGTTTTCAACAGGCACTCCGTCTGCAGCCCAATCACGCCAGCGCAGCCGACAACTTAGGGAATGTGTTAGCGCAAACGAACCGCCTAGAGGAAGCTGAAGTCCAATTCGCTCAGGCAGCTTGCACAGACGCGCAGGCACTCAGTGCGCACAATCACATGGGCCTCTTGCGGCAACGACAAGGCCGTTTGCGCGAGGCGGAACAGGAATTCCAAACGGCGATTCAGCTCGATGCAAGTTCTGCGACGGCGCACCTCAACTTGGGCGTGCTCTACCTTTATGAAGGCCGAGTGAAAGAGGCACAGTATTGCTTTCGGCAAACGCTGCAACTCCAACCGCAATTCATCAAAGCCCACAGCAATCTGCTGATTTCGCTCGGATACGATCCCGGCGTCGATCTGGATGAGCTCTTTGATGAACATCTCCGTTGGCAACAGCAACATGCCGCCGATATTCCCCATATCACAACGCATGCAAATTCGCCTCAGCCGCGACGCCGTTTGCGTATTGGGTACATTTCAATCGATTTTCGCCGTCATCCGGTGGCCTCGTTCATTGAACCGATTTTGAAATTGCGTAACACTTCTGAGGTCGAGGTCGTTTGCTATAGCGATGTCCCTGCGCCTGATGCGGTGACTGAACGTTTAGAAAAACTGGCGGATGAGTGGCACAACGTCGCCGGCATGGCGGATGCGGAACTCGTTGAGCGGATTCAACAAGACGGCATCGATGTGCTCGTCGATTTGGCGGGACATACCGCTGGAAATCGACTGCTGGTCTTCGCTCAGAAACCGGCGCCGGTACAGTTTTCGATGTTGGGTTACGGAAACACAACCGGGTTAACCACCATCGATTGCCGCATCACCGACGCCATTTGCGACTCGCCGGAGGAACCCTGTCGGCACACCGAAACGCTGGTCCGCATTCCCGCTGGGAGCTTTACCTTCGCCCCGCCACAATCCGCACCCGACGTACAACCCCCGCCGGCGCTGAAGAATCGTTATGTCACTTTCGGCTCGTGCAACAAGCTCGCAAAAATCGGGCCGGATGTGATCGCCGTTTGGGCCGAAATTCTGGCGGCGATTCCCAACAGTCGCCTACGCTTAAAAAATGGAGCGTTCGGGGACGAGAAGGTGCGCCAGCGATTTCACGAATTGTTCCGGCAACATCACATTCCGGCAGAGCGGATCCAGTTTCAAGGATTCGTCGAATCCGAAGAGGAACACCTAGCGGCGTATCACCATGTTGACGTCGCGCTCGACCCCTTCCCCTACACCGGTGCGACGACCACTTGCGAAGCACTCTGGATGGGTGTGCCCGTGGTCACACTCCGCGGCGCGAATTACGTAGGCCGCATGTCCGCCGGCATTTTGAATCAAACCGGCTACGGATATCTAACCGCTGCCTCGAAACCACAATACATTTCGACAGCCATAGGAATCGCCAGCGACGTCGCCCAACTCAGCGAAATCCGCAACGATTTACGTCAGCAATTGCAATCCTCGTCGCTCTGCCAACCGGAACCGATCGTCGCAGAAATCGAATCCGCATATCGCACCGCCTGGCAACACTGGTGCCAGACACAAGTGGCCCCTTAAGCCATACTGTGCATGAGGTCCCGGTCCTCATTTTTGTTTTTCGAGGTGCAATAGGCACCTCCCGATTTCCCCTCCGTGCCTCCGTGGTGAACCCCCCTACCCCGTCAAATCGTCAACTGCCGATCGCGGGCAACGATGTCCCAGTGGTCGGCCACTTTGCCGCCTGAGACGACCACTATTTGTTTGTGCATGGCTGACGTGGGGCAGATGTGCGTGGGGATGGCCAGCAATTCGTCGCCCGGCTGAAAGTCGCCGGCGCGATTGGTTTCGAGCACCAGGTGCTCTTCGTTTTGCAGCACTGCCACGGCATCGGGCAAGGCAGGAAAAGTACACCGCTTGCCGGCCGGAGGATCGGAAGCGATTGCCTTATAACCCAAATCGAGAGTGATGCGATTGTCCGTGGGGCGGCTGATGACACGGGTCAGCACGCCTGTCGCAGGTGGGAACTTGAGATCGGGAAAGGCGGCGGAATAGCCCGCATCGTTGAAGACACAGGTGCCGGGACTCAGCTCGATCGTCGGGTCCTCTTTGGTAGCATAGACCGGAAACGAACCGGTGCCACCGGCGACAATGCGGGGGACGGGCAATCCGGCAGCGATCAATTTGTCGCGCAGCTCGATCACCTTGGCCCACTCGACATCAATGGCGGCTTTTCGTTCTTCGTGCGACTGTTGGTGTTGATGCCCGTCGTAGACATGAAAGCCGCCGGGGATCAAACCATCCGTCTCGGCAATCAACTGGTACAGTCGTTCCGCCCGTTCGCAACACGTGACGCCGGTGCGGTGTTGTCCGGTATCGACGTCGAGCAAAACTTCGATCGTCGTTCCTGCTTCGGTCATCGCATGGCCGAGAGCGGCGATGGGGATTTCGTGATCGGCGGTGACCGAGAGAGTCACATCGGGATACTTCTGTCGAAACGCCACCGCCCGTGCAATGTTGGGACCGACGAGGTTGTACGCCAAACAGACATCCCGGCAACCCGCCTCAGCGACCATCTCAGCTTCGGCAAACGTAGCACATTTTTGTTTCGTGATCCCTTGTGCCGCCTGCAGTCGGACGACTTCAGCCGTCTTATGTGTCTTACAGTGCGGCCGCAACCGCGAGGCATCGCCGGCAATTTCGATCATGTGGCGAATGTTGTCATCCAGAAATTCGCGAAAGACAACAAGCGCGGGCGTAATGATGCCGCTAGTGTCGGCGATCTGGTAATTGGCATCCATGGGAGTGGCTCATTCATTTGGCGTGAGATTCGGTGACCCTGTTACGCCAAGATAATGGGCGAGCAGCAGGTTTGCCACAGAAGTGACGGGCTTTCGGCTCTAGACTGTAGTCCGCCGGAAAAGCTTCGGCACCGAGCCCCGAAAGCCCAAGGTCCAAAACCTCCAGTCTTTTGCCCATTCCCCCGTGTCTTCCGTGTCTCCATGGTGAAAATGCACACAAAAGATGCCCTGGTCACCATTCCAGCGGCAAAAACAGCGTGGCGCAGGCTTTTCGCGGGGCTCGATTCCTGTTATTCTGCCTGTTTCCTGACCAAAACCATTAGGTCGCCTCGCGACCGGTACGTACGATCGATAAGAGCGGAGAAGTGTAGTCATGGCACATAAGAAGGGCCAAGGGTCCAGTCGGAACGGTCGCGATTCGAATGCGCAGCGGCGCGGCATCAAAAAATATGGTGGCGAAAGCGTTACGCCCGGCAATATTCTGATTCGTCAGTGCGGCACCAAATGGCATCCGGGTCGCAATGTCGGCATGGGAAAAGATTACACGATCTTTGCCCTGGTCGAAGGGACGGTTGTCTTCGACCAAAAGGGTCGTCGCATCAACGTCGAAATGGCCGAAGCCAACTAGCAATCGCAACCGGAAGGGCGAGGCTCCTGCCGAGCCGCGCGCGACCAAACCGCGAACAAAAAAACAACTCACAACGGCGGCCCAATATTTCGGTCCGCCGTTGTTTTATGCGCGAGCGCCAAGTCATCCCATGACGGGTAGGACTGATGACTGAATTCGTCCATCAACGCTACAAGCCGCTCAGCCCGCTCGATCAACCCCGCGAACTGATCGTCGCCTGCCCGCCGCTGCGGAGCAACGTGAACCTCTCGCGCATCATCCGCGCCGCCGGCTGTTGCGGCGTGATGCGCGTGCTCTGCACGGGCACCGCCAAGGTGATCCGCAAAATCGCCCGCGACGGCGCCGATGCCGTCGAAGTCGAAGTGCACCGCACACTCGAACCGCAACTCAAAAAACTCCGCAGCGAAGGCTACGCACTGGTCGGCCTAGAACAAACCAGCGGCTCACAATCCCTATTCGACTACCCCTTCGCCCGCAAGACAGTCCTCGTCCTGGGCAACGAACGCACCGGCATCACCGAAGAGATCCTCGCACTCCTCGACGCAACAGTTGAGATCCCGACCTACGGAATGCCCTACAGCCACAACGTGGCGACAGCGGCAGCGATGGGGGTTTATGAGTACTGCCGGCGGTATCCGCGCGGGTGAGGTGTGGGTGAAATTTGACTGTGTGGGGAAGGCGGTTTATGCTGCGAAGTTCCAAGGCGGCCCCAAGAGAATCTGAGGCTGTCTGTGTCATTTTAGTCGATAAACGGAGTTGGCTGATGTGTAAATCTCCACCTCGCTTAACTACTTACACTTCGGCAAGAGAGCGAATGGATGCGTTGTGTGAATTCATCGAGTACTGGCTTGGTCCTCGGATGGACCATTACGGCGAACCGATTCAAACTGTTGATACATGCTCATTGCCGAAGCCGTTACGTAAGCTCTATCAATTTGCGGGGCGATGGCCCGGATTCGACAAATCGCGAGAGTCGATTTGGGCCGTTGGTGCCTTTTCCTGTCAGGACTCTCTAAGGTCGCTCAATAAAGTGGAGATGTCGGGCGAAAATCGACTCACGTTCATCGACGAGAATCAAGGATGTTGGGTCTGCTCAACACACACCGATGGGGATGATCCACCAGTTTGGGTTGACGGCGATCACTGGAATGAGGATGGAGAGCCGTTCCAAGGAGAGAAAAAAGTCTGTGATTCATTATCTAAGTTTTTGGTAACGTTTGTGCTTCAAGAAATCGCACTCGGCTCTCGATTATGCCTAAGTGACAACGGCCTCAGAAAACAATTTGAGGAGATAAAAGACAAAGCCGTGGTGATATGGGAAAACGGACCCTATGTTTATGGCTCCGACGCAAGCTTCTTTTTGTGGAATGATGTATTAGTTGCGAACATCTGGGAAAGCTTCTGGTTTGGGGCAAACCATGGGCGAGCACTCAAGTTTCTAAGGGAGAATCAAGGAGAGGTTTTCACGATAGGACTGTTGGCCGGGCTGCCGTGGCGACTCGACATCGGTCAAGACGGGTCTGCCAAGCTCAGATACTACGAATGGCCGGTTGAGGAGGAGGCAGAAGTGAAAGTTGGAACATTTGACTTTCGTTCCCTATTGAGCCAGTTTTCGGAACAGATTTCTCCCGAGGGAACTTCCGCCAACAACCCGCTAATGTTCCTCGAGCGCCGAGGCCAGTCATATACCGAAGGTAATCATCTTCTTAAAAAGGAAATAGTTTCCGATGTTTTCGAGCAAGCTCTTAGAAACCTGGCTCATTCCAACGATAAATTGTCTCGACTTTACCGCGAACGGTGGCCCTACAGATGACGCACAACACAGTCTCCAGACTCCCCCTCGTATCCTCATCGTCCCCAGCAGTTCGGGCAAAAGCACCCTCGCACGCAAAGACTTTCTGTCTACCGAAGTGATCTCGACCGATGCGTGCCGGGCGATGATCAAGGCGATCAAACCGTGACGACGGATACTTTCGAGTCCAGAAGGTCAGGCTCCCGCCTGACGCGAATCGCATTAATCGATCCTCCACAACCCACCCGCCACTCACCGCCCCGCATCAATCCAAGCAAAACTCGTCACCGGCGGATCCCCACCGTGCGTCGTTCCTGCAACATCAAATCCCAACCGCTCTAACTTCCGTCCCAGATCGATGGGTGGGATGTTGCGTGAGCGGCTTCCGTACATGCCGAGGATTAAGCGGCCATCGGGTTCGACGACTTGGTTGAGCAGTCGCCGGCAGTACGGCGCGAGAAAAGCATCGGGGACGCAATCCCCAAGCGTGTAGACGTAACGGTATCCTCGGGGTGGGTTCCAGTCCCAGGCATTGGCGAGGTGGAAGTTTTGTGCAGCGTTTGGAATCCGCTGTCGGGCCATTTCGATTAAGCGGGGGCCACAATCCACACCGTGCGGCACGATTGTGATTCCGCGTTCTTTGGCCCAGCCGACGAGACACTGGAGTAGGTAGCCATTGGCGCATCCAACGTCGAGTAGATCGCCATCGGTATCAACGGCAGTGAGAAGCGGGGAGCGTTCGTCGCGCCAGCGTTGCGCTCCGCCGCTGAACCCGGACTGGCGAATGGGATCGTCGTGCTGACAGTAAGCGTCTTCAAGCATGCGCAGATGATCAAGAAACTCGGCCGGCAGCGCGTCCGGTGTTTGTTGATCGCGACGATTCAATTGTTGAGCACCTTGTTCGTGGATCGGCAATGTTTCTCTGTGGAATGCCACCCTGCGGGAGAGTGTTCGTGTCGGCGGGTCTAAACCTTCAGCAGATCACCGGCTGAGACGACAGAATAAACCGAGTGACACGTTAGCGTTCAATCAGCATACCTGGAATCAGGAGGAGCCTGTAGTAAAAACCTCGGTGGATAGAATTTTATGGATCTGAAGAATCGGCCAGGGCGCGTCAAAAAGTTGGTGACAGACAAGCCGCTGCGCGATAGGCTCAAACATTCAGTGCGAAAGTGCGTCTGCCGAACAAGTCTCATTCCATCTCCCAATAGTAAGGAGCTGTGACGATGACGCTCAAGAAAGCATTTTTGATTCTCTTAGCAGCGTTTGTTTGGTTGTTCGGTGGAATACTCGCGTCGATCGCCATCAAGGAGTATGTCAGTTCAGAGATTGGGGTGCTGGGTGCTCTGGTGACGTTTATTGGATTCGACATACTCTTTATCACGGGGATGGGCAGCTGGGCGTCTGCGAAGGGTTACCACTATTCGTGGGGTATCTTGTGCACCTTCTTGACGCCGATTGCTTGGATTGTGTTAGCACTTTTGCCGCATCGTCAGCCCGCCCCCCAGCAACAGAACCCCACATTGGTGGAAGGCGAGGAAAGTGACACTCCGTCATCCTCCGCTGAGGAGCCCGAAGAAAACACCGCGTGGGCCTGGGTGACCATCGTAGCTATCGGTTACTTCTATTGGTTCATTTTTAGGCCAGGTTACCAACAAGCACTTAGAGAGCATGAGGCAAAGGAACATGCTGCCGAAATGCGAAGGTCCCAGGAGATGTTTAACAATATGTTCCAGGATATTCCGCCAGCAGCTTGGGCTGAACACCTCAAAAAGCAGCGCGATAAAAACAACGAGGCCAGTGACGAACAGCCGGCCGACGAGGGTTCCGAGGCACTCGAGCAGCCGGATCCGTAAAAGAAGAGTTTGCGATGAAGATCATCCAGATCATTCCGAGGAACGTTTACCGAATCTGTTGCAAGATCCAGAGCGATACGGCTACCCGAACCTGATGGTGAATCTTCCGCGATACCGCTGCCCACACTGTGGCGAGTACACCCTTTTTTCCGTCACAGAACCCAATGCCTCGCCGATTCCAGCAGGAATACGTGCCCAATTCGACGCGCTCACAGATCGAAGATCCCCTTACGAGCAGGGCGTATCCGACTTTCTCTGCCGCGTGTGTGCAGTTCCCGTGCGCGTGGTGTACCAAATCAATGAGTTCCAAATGGCGTCGTACCGCTACTTCGCGGAGGCTGTTTTTGAAACAGCTACCTGACCTCGAAACCCGTAGGTCAACCTCCCGCCTGATGCGAATTGCATTGGACGATCCTACGCAAACCCGCCCGCCGCTTAACGGCCGGTCGCGAGTTCGGTGTTGTCTTTTCGTGATGATTCATTTGTAGCGTGTTTGGTCTATGAACTGCAGAGTTTCTCTATCTCAAGCCTAAACGACAAACCCGCAGGAGGCTGTTGGTATCGGGCATGCCCAACCTTCAACAGACCTACTGCGGGCTCAATCGCGATTGACTCTGAGGCAACCCGTAGCTTTTAACTGCGGTCCCATTTCCCTTTTCCCAGATCTTGCCAGCCAGCGATTCCCGCACCTGTCGTGATCGCTTTGTTGTTATAGATGCGGACCCAGCGTTGCTGATCCCCGTCATAAATTGCCAGGAATTCGTCGGTCCGTTCTCGTTCTTCGAACCGACCTGAGATTTGGCCGGACGGGTCGAGTGCGAGCCATTTTCCATTTCCCTGGTCGATATACATGCCCCCCCTGGACGACTTCCAAAATCCCGTGGTCTGCACAGGGGGACGAATTACCCAGCTGGATGTCGACTCACTTGGGACTGTGAATTCTGCAACCTTATTGCCTTGCAAATCCTTGGCAATCCAGAGGTGCCCCACAAAGCTCGGCTGTTCGTAATAGTCGTCCGCCTTGAGCTGATTGTACGGCAGTTCTTTATTTGTTTTCGTGTCGTAATAACTGATCTTCACGCGTTGCCCAGAGTTGTTGATGACATTCAGCAGGACTTCATCGTTCGGTCCGATGGTGTCCGGTTTAGGTTTTGTTTTTTGGACTCCCACAATTCGCATGCGGGTTTCATAAAAACGGACCGCACCGCCGCCCATGACATCGCCTTTGAATAAAACTCCTTTATCGCTTCGCGGCCACCGCAGTGCGAGCTTGTGCCGCCGATTATAATAGCCCACGTAACGCGGCGTATCGTATTCTTCAAATCGTTTATAAACGAATCGTTCACCCGCAAGTGTCAGTGTCAGCACCCGGCCGGATAAGCGGGCAATGCTGAACACACCGGTGCCGGGAATCGTGAGTTCGAAATTGACCACCGGGTTTGGTGCAGGAAGATTACTGGGGGAATTGAGGAGGACAACCAAAGTGTCCGGCGACAATAATTCTAGCCAACGTGATTTGATAGATTCTGACGCAACGACAACGGCGGTGGGGCGGGTAATCCGTCCATAAACTTCTCGATAACTGACATCTTGACCGAGGACGGTGCGGAACTGCGTATCGGTGGAGGGCAGTTCGATTCTGGTTGGAACTTCAATTTGAAACTCCTGTTCGATTTGCTCTTGGATGGTCACGATGCGGCCATCGGCGGTCGTGATCTCTCTGGGGACCGTTACCAAGCGTGTCCGCGTTTCGGTATGCATTTCGATTAAGTTCAGCATGCGGCCTTGTCCACGATCCAGTTTTGCGAACTTTGGTGTGGCGGCCGTAGCAACCTGTCCTAGTCCGGTTGCCAAGATTAAAACCACCCATGCGAACGTCTTTGTGATGTTTGTCATGTTTTCTTCAAACCTTTTTCACATTCAGTGAGACACTGTTGAAGGGGAAATTAGCGATCTATTGTTAGATGCCCAACGGTCCCCACCACGAGCCACACTTTTGAGAGAAAAATGAGAAAAAGCCGATAATCCTTGTAACACGCAATATTCCAATCGCCCACAACATGACGTAAGTGACTCCCTGCATACAAGATACGACACATAACCCCAACGGGATCGCCCCGAAAGTTTTTGGGGAGGAACTCTCCAGGGAAGACAATTGAGCCGGCGAGGGAAAACTGTTCAGTCGCAAAAGCCCGGACTGCCACCTGACCCGATGAGCTTTCGACGGTCCCATAGAAAACGCAATCAGCGAACCCATTTTTCCGTAACGGGGAGTTGGAGACGACAGCAGTTGATGGATTGGACGACTGCAAGGTGTTCAGCCGACATTACAATGTGTAAAGCCAGTGATTGACATGCTAAACATCCGAGACAGCGCGAGACGGCCCTCCTTGCCGGAATAATCCCGACATTCCCTTCAACCGTCCCGCTTGTGTCGCACCGATCGGGCAAATCGTGATTGTTTGGCACGATTTTCCCTACTGACTCAATCGATCGGGCGTCGTTTATCTGTTTTGTGCGACGCATTGCACGACTTTAAAAGCAGAAAGCTGGCTTTGCATCCTCCACGGACGATGATCTCCGAGCGATGATTTCGGAGTGGTCGGTTAGCTCACCGCACCAGGGAAGATTCATCAATTTCAATTGAGCTAGGCAACTTTGAGACGAACTTCGATGATCAGAATTTTGATGCTCGTTACGGTCGTGTTGGCCGTTTGCGGGGTCGACGCCCGCGCAGGATTTATTGACTTTGATAGCGGCTATGTCGACCTGCAAATGATCGACAGCCCCATCGACACGGGGGACAACCTCGTCACGATGACTACTTATGGACCCGCAGCCAATCCCAGCGGCCTGCCATACATTGCCGCCGTTGGTTTGCCGCGCAGTGCGTTTACGACTTCATTCAATCCCGACCTGACCAATGATGATGTGATCAACGGCCGGGGTGGATCGTTCTTCATGACCGATGAACACGTCACCGACACCGGTATTTATGCTTCGAATTACCTGTTTGAATTTGCAAACGGCATCACCGAACTGAGCCTCGATATTTTTGACTTCCGCATCGACGGCGGAGCACAAGGCACTTCGAACGCGCCCCTCGATTCGGCGACCGCAACGCTGACGTTATTCGCCGACCAAGCGATGACAAATATCGTTGGTATGTCGTCGTTAACGGTGAACATGCAAAGTCAACCGATTGATGGCAACTGGGAATTTCTTCAGGTCTTCGCTGCCGGATTCGCCGTCAAAGCTGTGTTGGAATTGGGCGACCTAGACCGCGGCGTGGGGGTCGACAACATCGGATTTGTCACCCAGCCGCCGCCGGCGAATCCAGTCCCCGAACCATCCGCCATTGTGCTACTGGGCATCGGCGGCATCAGCTTTGCACTCTTTGGCTGCCTCAGACGCAGGCATCTGATGCAAAGAACATAGGACAACCAACCGCTCCGTCCGTCCCAGTTGCCCGGTTCGCGTAACCGGTTAACGGCATGGGGATTTGTCTATACATGCGATCGAATCACGCCGTAGAATTGTTTCCAGTGGTCACAAGATTACAGGAGCGATTCGATGACACTGAAGAATCAAGTTCGCGGCGGTGGAGTCTTTGTTGCCGGTTTGACGGTCGGACTACTGGGAGCGGGATTGTTGGGCCATGCGACATGGGCAGCGGGGGAGGACGTGGGCGAGAGTCCCGCTGCGCTGCGTGCGGAACTGGATATGATCAAAGGCAAGCTGCCCGGACAAGCGCACGCAATGATGGATGTCGCTTACCACTACGACAATTTGTGGTTCGCCGGCCAGCACGGGAATTGGCCGCTGGCACAGTTCTATTTCAACGAGACCCGTTCGCACCTGCGATGGGCGGTACGAATCATCCCGGTCCGCAAAGACAACCAGGGCCAGGAGGTCAAACTGGCCGACATCCTCAAATCACTGGAGAATCGCCCACTAAAGGACCTGGAATCAGCGATCCAAGCCGGCGACCGCGAAAAATTCAACACCGCCTACCGCTTCACACTCGAAGCCTGCTACGCCTGCCACAAAGCCGCCGACAAACCATACCTGACCCTGCAGGTCCCGGATCATCCAGCGGAGTCGATGATTGATTTTGAACCGGTGGTGAAGTGAGGGGGCGGCGACTTGATCAGCTTTCCGTTTTAACCCTCACAACTGAAACAACGCCCCGCCCGTCTTGCGTTGTTTGTTAATCCGATTATGACAGTGCAGTCCTTCTAGGATGAATTCGGCGGTGCTGAGGTGCAGTTCGTCGGCGGCGGGGCCGGTGGCTAGGTCGGGGGCGAGTTGGGTGGCTAGGTTTTCGATTTGGTTTTGGAAATCGCGGATGCCGTACATACTCTTGAGGCTGTCGGACGTGTTCACTCCGTCGCCGACTTCCAGCGCGTTTCCGGCGTCGAAATATTCCACGACGTTGCGGAATTGGCTCGGTTTGCAGTGCAGGTCGAAGATGTTTTTAACTCCTTCCTCCACCAGACGGTTGATCAACCGGTCTTCCTCGCCGGATTCCTCGGTCATGTTCAATTCCAATTTTCCGCGGGAACTGGCCGCTAGGTGTGCCAGATCGCTGATGCGGGGGACGACGACGTTTGCACCGAGGGCCACGCCGCGGCGTTCGGCGTTGGAGAGCATGCATTCGTAATTGGCGATCGACATGCGGACGCTCACGCCGGAGGCTTGATTGACGTGGCCGCTGCTCCGCGCTAGGCGGGACGTTTCCTCGATGATCTCCTTCATAAACCCAGGCACGCGGACGTCGACCTCACCATCACGATCGCGCCAAGCGTTGGCTTCGGTAATTTCGATCCCCAATTCCCGCGTGAGTGGATAATGCGTCTGCACCACCGAACCGATGCGGTCTTTGAGCGGCGTAACAATGCGTCCCCGGTTGGTGTAATCCTCTGGATTGGCGCTGAACACCATTTGTAGATCGAGGTTCAAGCGAATCGGAAAACCGCGAATCTGCACGTCGCGCTCTTCGAGCACATTGAACAGTCCAACCTGAATTTTCGGGCTGAGGTCGGGCAGTTCGTTCATACAGAAAATGCCGCGATTGCTGCGGGGTATTAGACCGTAGTGCATCACATCTTCGTTGGAGAGATGTTTGCCTTCGGCATGTTTGATCAAATCGACTTCACCGATCAAATCGGCGATCGTCACGTCGGGCGTGGCCAGTTTTTCGTGATAGCGAGCTTCGCGACCGACCCATTCGATGGGGCAATCATCGCCGCGACTGAGGACGTGGTCGCGGGCGTATTTGGAGATCGGATGAAACGGATCGTCGTTGATTTCCGAACCGGCGACGATGGGCATCGCCTCGTCCAAAAATTGCGACAACATCCGCAACATGCGGGTCTTGCCCTGGCCGCGCAGGCCGAGAAACAACATGTCGTGCCGCGATAAAATCGCGTTTTGAATTTGCGGGATGACCGTCTCTTCATAGCCCAGAATGCCGGGAAACAGCGGTTCTCCGCTGCGGAGTTTCGCCAGCAAATTTCGCCGCATTTCCGCTTTGACACTCTGCGATTTGTAGCCGCTTTCGCGGAGTTGTCCGAGTGTTCGAGGTCGCTCGCTCATAGTAGGCCGTTGCTGAGAGGGAGAAAGGATTCATCGTGGCTGTTCGGCGTGATTATAGACCTGCGCGGAAGCAAGTCAACGTGATGCCTGTACATGCGCATCGTGCATTGGCTCGGTGTTGTTGTTTCTTGCCAACGGGAAATCGCATGCGGTGCTGACTAGCCGATGCCTCGCAAAAGTACACCCACGACATACGCGACCGTTGCTGCGGCGCCACCGAGCAATAACGTCTCCGCACCGCTGCGGAACCAGTGCTCGACACCAAACCGCGACTTTAGCGCACCGACGGCAAAGAAGGCGAGACCGGTGAGGACTGAGCTGGCGGTGAAGAGTTGGGCGGAACTGATATCTTTTCCCAGAGAAAACGTAAACGGCAGTAGGGGAATAAAGCCGACAGCGACAAATGCGCAGAACGTGACAGTGGCGGCTTTCCGTGCGTTGGGGCCGACCAGTGACAATCCCCATTCATCCTGCAACATGGTTTCGACCCAGAGGCGGCGGTCTGAGGTAATGACTTTGACCACACGTTCCAACAGTTCCCCCTCGAAGCCTTTTTGACGAAAGATTTCACGGATTTCTTCGACTTCGCCTTCAGGGATGATATCGATGTGATTTTCCTCTGTACGCCGGGCGCGGCGCAGCAATTGTTCCTCTGCGCGGGTTCCCAAATAGTTACTGACCGCCATACTGAAGCCATCGGCAAATAGGTTGGCAAAACCCAGGATCACGACGACGCTCACCGGGAGTTCCGCTCCAATCACGCCGGAGACCACGGCGAACGTCGTCACACATCCGTCAATGGAACCATAAACGAAATCGCGGAGATAGTTTTGCAACGGCTCGCCGGCAATCCGCTTGGCAACCGCCTCAGGCCGGTGCTCCTTGCGGAGTTGTTCATGTTGTTGCTCATTCATGAAATTGCATCACCCATCGCATCTTATTGATGGAATTTAGAGTCAATGGCCTGTGCCAATAGACATCATCACGCTCAGCCCATTGTCACAATTTGTGAACGTGTTTACTAGTTGCCTCATGTCACCGGGAATTGAACGATTCCTACCCAGATTCATTTGACTCTCGCAAAAGCCACACTAGCTTTACAGTAGGAGCTAACCACACAAACGCCAATCCCCTCAGTCGATTCGTCGACGGTGTCAGTCCCTTCTGAAGTCGTGGTTCACCCAAAAATTTGTTTCAGGGTTGTCGGTATTAGAGCGCATCCATGCCGACATTGCGTTCCTCGATCGCATTGTTAGTGCTCAAGATGTCGATTCCCAAAGTACATTCACGGAGCGTGCGTGAATTCCGTGCTCGACTTTGTTCGTTCCGCTAATCTCTTGGGAGAGGGGAAAGTTTATGTTTCGGCTCAAGTCCACAATTCGGGCGTTATCTGCCCAAGCCAGAGAACGAAAAGGCTCCGTGTTGGTGCTGGCTGCGTTCTGTATGGTGATGCTGTTCGGATTTACGGCGTTCGTAGTCGACGTCGGTTATATTGCTTATTCGAAGGCGCAATTGCAAAACGTCACTGATGCCGCCGTCCTGTCCGCCGCTTTGGAATTGGACATGATGAGCGATCAGGGCGATGTGGAAACCGCTGCCACCGCAGCCGCCATGGAAGTCGCTTCAACCAATCCTGGCGGACAAATCACCGTCCAGGGAGAATCCGAAGGCGAGCCATTCCAAACCGTTCAGCCGATCGATATCGAATTCGGGCGTCAGGAATTCAACTCTGATTCCGGCCGCTACGAGTTGTCTTTCGGCGGCGGCAGCGGCGATTCCCCCTACAACGTGATCAAAGTCACGGGCAAACGCATGTTTCGTCCAGGAATCGCACCGGGCGGCGGAGACGTTGACGCCAGACTTCCGTTATTCTTCGCGCCGGTCATCGGACACGATTTTGCCGAGATCGAAGTCACATCGATCGCAACGTTCCAACCCCGCGACGTGATACTGGTCGTTGACCTTTCGGGATCAATGAACGACGACAGTGAATTGAAGTCGATCAATAAGTTGGGGCACGACGCGATCGTGGACAACATGGAGCAGATCTGGGGCGAAATGACTGAGGCGGGCGCCATGGCAGCCGAAATTGGCGATCACCTGCCGTTCGCGCCCGATTATGCGACCTTCGAAGGACAACCAGCCTCGGGTCCGATTCCACATATTAAGGTCACCTTGAAAAGTAAGAGGAAAATCTTCGTGGAATCGACGAAGGACCTGTCGAATGTGGTCGTCGAATACACCAACGGCAACAAATACAAATACGATAATCTCAATGTTGGTCAAACATACACATTCAACTGCTCCAGCAATTTGAAACGCTGCTGGGTCAAGTCAGGCAGCAATGAAAGCGGCGAAGGGCCGGGTTATGGTGAGCGGTTCGATTTCACAACCAGCGCCATTCAAGCAGCGCTCGGGCTGAGCGGTGTTGATTATCCCTTCGGTTCAGGAAACTGGAGCAGCTATTTCAGCTATGTGCAAGGCAACTCGGCTTTGAACCAAGGCGGCTATGACTACCGTTACAAGTACGGCGGATTGTCGATGGTCAATTACTGGTTGGGCAGCAAACCTGCGCACAATCAGACCGAAGATCTCTGGAAGGCGAGTGCCCAGCCAGTGACCGCTTTGAAAGACGCCGTGTCCCTATTCGTCAACTACTTGGAATCGGTCAAAGCTGAGGACAATGTCGGCTTGTCCTTGTACAACAACGCGAATGAGGATGCCTTGTTGGAGCACAGCTTGTCGCAGAACTTCGCTGCCATCACCAGCACGACCACGCATCGTCAGGCGGGTCACTACAATAGCTATACCAACATCGGTGCTGGAATGCGGGTGGGCCGGGAAGAGATGATCGCCAACGCGCGGCCCAAAGCCATGCGAATGATGATTCTGATCACCGATGGTATTGCCAACCGGTCTTCGACCGGCGCTTCGCCGGCGCAATCGGCGCTCGACGAGGCGTATTACGCGAAGTCGGCCAAGATCAAGATCATGACCGTTAGTATTGGTGCCGGTGCAGACACGGATTTGATGCAGCAAATTGCCGACATTACCGGCGGTGAACACTTCAATGTTCCCGGCGGCCAATCAGTCGCGCAATATGCCGAACAACTTCAAGCACACTTCAATACGATCGCAGCCGACCGACCATTGAAGTTGATTGATGAGGAATATAACAACTAATCCACCAACACAATTGCCCTCGCCTGAACGGGACGCGACTTCGGTTGGTACGCTCAGGCAGGGCATCGGTTGGATGATTTGTTTTAGACACGACGACATAGACTGAATTCTCCCTGTTTCATCTATTGAAACACCTCAACTGACTTTCACACCCCTTGGAAAAGCTTGCTCAGGAGTAACATGATGAAATCGATTTTTGCTCGAAAGGGCTTTTCCGAACGACGGGGAGTCGCCGCCGTGGAAATGGCGTTGGTGGCACCGCTGTTCATGTTGCTTGTCCTGGGCATCATCGAATTTGGACGGTATCTGATGGTCGGTCAATTGGTCGTTAATGCCGCTCGCGAAGGGACGCGAATGGCAATCAGCGGCTACTTCACCGAAGAAGAGGTCCGGACCGACGTCGAGACCTTTGTGACCGAGGCGATCGGTCTTGATCCGGAAGATGTGACCATTGAGATCGACACGGCCAGCGGCGAAACGATCTATGACGCTGAGGCGAAGGATTTGATCACGATTCGTGTTGCTGTACGGTTTGTCGATGTGACCTACCTGCCAATTCTTGGCGAAGGCGGGGGCGGTGAGGACGACCCGTTCGTTGGCCTACGCGAGAATCATGACGACGCCAAATGGATCTCCGGCATCAGTTCGATGCGGAAGGAATGACGCTACAGGGTCGAACGTAATGACCTGACTTGTTCTCGCGCTACGTTCTTGTTTGACAAGTCGCTTTAAAACCCTCTGATTCCTTGCGCTGAGACCGATCTTCAAGTTTCAGAGCAAGCCCAAACGGGTTTTGAAACTGGGGCTAGGCAATCGCCGCGTCTTCCAAAGACGTTTTGCAACTCCCGTTCCGCGTCACGGGAAGGCGTAGCTCCTACTGAGCCGCAATAAGGTGCTCAGGGAGGAGCAGAGGTTTCCATGGCCGAGGCAAGCGAGAGAGTTCATCGCAACTCGGTCGGAGCCTTGCTTGGCCGGTTTGAAGCCACACTCTCAGACCGCGATCCGCATTTCTTTTGACGATTGCTTTCGTCATTTCAAAAAAACGATAAAACGATTTGACCTTTTGTTCTCATGACGTAGGTTTGATATGGCGATTCCTATTTGGAATCGCGCCGAATCCTCTCGCCGGCGATGAAATCTTTAACATTTTGTCAATCGGTCCTTCAAGCCGGATTTATACCGGTTTGATGTTATCCTGACTTGTGCGGCCCGGAAATCCCAGCATCGGCAATCTGTCATGCGGATTTTGTAACCGTCTTGTTACAGGGAGAGGATCATGTTGAGCCGCGAATTGTCTTTGAGCCGCCGCACGTGGGTGCTCGACAAGGTAGCCGCCTCAAGATCGGCGTGCTGCGGGCAGAATGCTTCTGATGAATATGGGTGTGCTGTTGCCCATACGTCCTTGCCGATTTCCGATCAATTCGGGGACAGGTCTCGGCAAATTCTTGGTCGCCGCCCCCTTCGCATTGTTCTGAAATAGGCTCATTCTTCATGGCGTTTTTTCGAGAGGCTGATGGTCATGTTTAAACGAATACCAACAAGCATGCCGTTCGATGCGCGGGATTATGCAAAGCTTCGTCGCGGAACCGCCGCAGTGGAATTTGCGATATGCCTTCCGGTGATCGCCTTAATGTTCATGGGCTCCATCGAAGCCGCAAGCATGATCTTTTTAAAGGAAGCATTGACCGTCGGCAGTTACGAAGGCGCACGCACGGCGGCTAAGTACGATTCCGAGACTGATGATGTCGTGGCTAAGGTGGAGGCCATGCTTGAGATTAGAAACGTTTCCGGTGCGGTCATTTCCGTTTCACCTGCCGATGTCAGCAGTGCTGAGCGAGGCGATCAGATTACTGTGACTGTTTCCATTCCATGCAATGCCAATTCACTCGTTCCCCTACAGTTTTTTAACGACCAATTGATCACCGTCCAGTCAATCATGGTGCGAGAATAGACGCCTGTTGAAATTACATTTTGCTAAAACTGGGGAGAAATCATGTACAAATTACGACGAATCGTCGCATCAAAAAGTGAGTCGTCAAATCGCCGCGGTGCCATGGCTGTATTGGTAGGTGCCATGCTAGTCATTTTTGTCGCTGCCGTCGCATTTTCTGTGGATGTGGCCTATATGCAGTTGTGCCGGACCGAACTGCAGGTGTCCACAGACGCAGCCGCTCGTGCAGCTGGCGAAGCGCTCACCCGCAGCCAAGATATGGATGCGGCACGACAAGCGGCACGGGACTTGGCAGCTGTTAATCTTGTCGCACTGCAACCTTTGTTGCTGGACGATGCCGACATTATTCCCGGCAACTCTGATTTTCAAGAAAATGGCAGCTGGGCGTTCACACCTCAAGGTACGCCGATTAACAGTATTCGCGTGATTGGGCGGAGGACGAGAATCTCTCCCTCAGGAAGCATTGGCCTGTATTTCGCGAAGATCTTCGACCAGGATGACTTTGAAGTCACACGCGCTTCCACGGTCGTTCGACTGGACCGTGACATCTGTATCGTTGTCGACCGTTCCGGTTCCATGAAGTGGGATGTCGAAGGGGAAACGGCTTGGACCGGCTCCAATATGTATCGCTTTGAAATTCCTCCGGAACCCGACAGTCGCTGGGTCGCCTTGTCGGTCGCCACCAAGGCCTTTACCGAGGCGCTGGGTTTGACGCCGCAGGTCGAGTGGGTGGGATTGGTGTCCTATGCCAGCGACTACACCAATTTTGGGGTCCAAAACCATCGAGTCGACATTGATCAAGGACTAACCGAAAACCACGCCTTGATCGACTCGGCCATGGATGACATTACGGCCAGAATCTTTAACGGGGCGACCGACATCGCTGCTGGAATTGACTCGGGGAAATCTGTCTTGCTGGACCCCAATAATTCCCGGCCGTTTGCCGTCAAGACTTTGATTCTTATGTCCGACGGTCATCCAACCAGCGGAGGCGATCCACTTGTGTCTGCGAATTACGCCGCACAAAACAATATCACCATTCACACGATCTCGTTTGGAGAAGCGGATCTCAACTTGATGCAACAAATTGCTACGGCAGGAGGCGGCCAACATTTCCACGCGCTGGACGCCGAATCATTGAAAGCCATCTTCAAGAAAATCGCTTTGACAATCCCTGTGACATTCACAGAGTAATTCTCAAGAGCTTAGGCAACAACAGCTGGGGGTCACAGCTTATGCGACAAATCAGACGAAACAAATCCCAACAAAGCAATCGCAGCGGTGCACTCACCGTCGAATTTGCACTGGTCGTTCCACTGTTATTCTTATTCTTTTTTGCCCAGTTAGAGTTTTCACGCGCTAACATGATTCGGAACATGATCACGACCGCTTGCTACGAAGGAGCACGCGCGGGTGTTGTGCCTGGAGCAACGGCAGACCAAATCCGCGCGTCGGCACAAAACATTCTCGACATTGCCGGCGTCTCGGTGTCCGAAATCACCGTGACGCCCAGTGTGGTCACGACCGAAACGACCGTTGTGACAGTCACGATTGACGTTCCGCTCGATGACAACAGCTGGATCATCCCGCGGTATTTCATCGGCCAATCCTTTACCGATTCCGTGACGCTCGACCGCGAAAGAATGGATTTGATGGTATTCTGAAACCCGGACGGCCAGGCAGCTTATCCGGCAATTTTTAGAAACGCCGTAAACACGCCTGCGATCGTCAAGCCGATGCAGGAAATAATCAATAACGTATCCCACAGCCGGCCCGGACAGAGCCGGCTGTCGGTCATGCGGTAGCGGAAAATGAGCGCCGCAAACGCCAACATTGGCAGCATGACCGCCTGCGTCAGCCCGCCGAACATCACCAGGGCCACGGGATTGGCGTTGGGAATCCAATACACGCCTGCGCAAATCATCGGGAGCACCATGCCGAAAATCATGATCGAACGATCATGTGTCTTTTCGTTGTGCGGATCCATCACACCGAGCACCTTCAAAAAATCGGTATACAACCGCGCAAAACCGGCATTGGCGACTAGGAACGTGGAATACAGCACCGCGATCGCACCGATCAAAAACAACCAGCGGGCATGTTCGCCAAAGACTGGCACATATTGCTCGATCAGCGTGCTAACCATCCGCATGCCCTCGGGAACCAGCCCTTGCTGATACAGCGCGGCTGCCCCCATCACAAAGAAGGCCAGCGTGGCGATCGTATAGACCACCATCGACGCAAACGCGTCATAGTGCATGACCATCATCCAGCCTCGCGCCCGTTTGGCCCAGCTCTCGTCGGGACTGCGTGGTCCGGCAAACTTGGCATAACCTTTTTCCAGACACCAATACGGATAGGCGACCAGTTCACTCGCCCCCACACCGATAATTCCAAACGTAAACATGGCCGCCTTCAACCCCGCAATCCCTTCGGGGATGTGGAAAGATAATCCATACAGATAGTCGTCCACCTTGAGCGCGAATTCCTCATGCGTTTGCAACGATATCACATTGCCGATCGTGATAAACGTAAACGACACGACCAACGTCATCGACAAGTTTTGGATCAACTTGTACCGTCCGCGGCACAACAGTCCCACGGTGATCAACGCGATGATTGTGCCCCAAATCCGATCGTCGAACGTGAACGGACTGGTCATCTCCTTCAACCGGCTTTGGATGTCGCTGACCGCCTGTTCCCGCTGCGCCAGTTCAATTTCAGCAGCTGAGGCGGGCTCGCCGTCGATCGGTGCGGGGGTCGTGTCGGCGATTTCCGCCAGTTGTGATTTCGCGTGGATGAGATCCCGCGTGGTGGCGATCAAGACGGCGCCGCGTTCCCCCAGTCGCTCCATCCGCCCGGCGATAAATTCGTTGCCGCGTTGAATACGGGCTGCTTCCTCTGGAACTTCATCGGCGCTCGTTACCTGATCGTGGTCGATGAATTCAACATACCGAAGCAGATCAGCTTCGTTCGGCACTTGGACCGCCCTTGCATAGTCGCCCGTGATCGGTACAGCAATCGCCAACGACTGACCCACACCGCCGACAATGCCGCCTGCTTGACCCAAGATGGAGATCATCATCACCAGCCAATACCACAGCAGCCAGTTCACTCGCAGTCGTGGCCCAGGTATGCGGTTCAGCGCAGCCAAGGGAGTCTCACCGTGGCTGACCGTATAACGGCCGATTTCAATTTGCACGAACACTTTGATCACACAACCGATAATGATCAACCACAGCAGCGTGATTCCCGCCTCCGCTCCGGTCTTGGTCGTGGCGATCAATTCCCCCGAACCGACAATGCTGCCGGCGATGATCATCCCCGGACCCAGCCGCTTGAGAATGCCTACAAAATCACGTGGCGGGTCCTCTGTGCCGCCCCCCACCGCGGGATCCATGGAAGGGGGCAACGTGTCGTGTTCGTCGAAATTCGGCTGGGTCATGGGGGTAATGGGGCCTTCGGACAAGAGACGCGGTCAAATCGTAGCTCCCACCCTACCCTGCCCCGTTTTTGTTCGCAAGAAGTCATTGCTAATATGTCGCGCGTGAGCCGGCACAAAATTTTGACTTTTCCCATCCCGATTCGGTATCCTTAAAGAACCGGCGTGTGGCATGCCCCCGCTGGTCGGCGACGTTCCTCATCATCACGATTCACGTTTTCAGGGAGCCGAAGCGGATGATCATGATTAATTGGCTGGCATTTTTAAGCCAAAACGGACAGGCTACGGGACAAGGAAGTTGTCAATGTCGCACGAAGCGAAAAGCCGGTTGGGCTGTCTGTCCCGCGGTCTGTAAGACCCCTTGGCAAGCCGCCGCCATCCCCGTCCAGCCACATTATCACGCATCCCGTCACCACATCGAACGAACCGCCGCCTGGAACCGTCGCCAACGGCTCGGATAATCTGTTCAGGGTAGCCGTGATGGCGCAGACATCGGGGCGGGCGCAGCCCGCACGAAGCCGCAATTCCCGCGCTCTGAAACAAGGAAATTCTCGCTGGCAAGGGCAGCTGAAACTGCTGCATCTGGTGCCTACGGCACACCGATTACCGTCGGCAATCGCTGCCACCCGGTGCTTGTTTCTCCACGGCTCAAGGCAATTTTTTGCTATCACAGAGAAACCGGGGTGGTGGTCAATAGATGCCAGGCAAGATAGGATGCGGATTGTATCCGCCTGCACCGCGCTACCGAACTACCCATATTAAATAGGCCCCGAAAAATGTCATTTGGATTCCGAGACATAGCGATCACAATCTGCGCCGTTGTGGCGATTGTTCCAACAAACGATGCGGCCCGCGCCGACGAAACTCCCCAGGTCAACGTCCTCTCGGTCCGCCGCGGTTTTGACAACGGCGAGCATAACGCCTTCACCGACTTGTGTCGCTTCGGCGACAAATACTACCTCGCCTTTCGCACCTGTCCCGACGGGCACATGGTCCATCCCACCTCATCGATCATCATTCAATCCAGCGATGACACCAAGACCTGGAAAACCGTGCACCAATTCAGCGTCCCCAAACGGGACGTTCGTGATCCCCACTTTTTGGTCTTTGGGGACAAGCTGTTTGTTTATACCGGCGCTTGGTACTGCGGAGACACGTCGCCCAAGAATTACAAAATGGACGACCACCTCGGCTATGCGGCGCGGAGCGACGATGGCAAAAACTGGCACAGTCCGGTGATGCTGGAAGGAACCTACGGACATTACATTTGGCGGGCCGCGGCGCATGGCGACAAGGCCTATCTGTGTGGCCGCCGCAAACGAGAATTCGCCAAAACCACAACCCGCGCCGAGCGCGACCCGCTCATCGAGTCAGCCATGCTGGAGAGCGACGACGGGTTGATCTTCCGTAAAAAGGCACTGTTTCAAACCACCAACGGCGACGAAACAGCCTTTCTGTTCGAAGACGACGGATCAGTGCTCGCCGTCGCCCGCAGCGGCAGCAAACTCAATGCACAATTGTGCCGCTCCCAACCCCCTTATGAGAAATGGGACCGCACGAATTTCGATCGCTATATCGGCGGCCCGCTGGTCGCCAAATGGGGGGATCGCTATTTGGTGGCCGGACGCAAAACAATCGGGCCGGCAGTCACCTCGTTGTATTGGCTGGTCGATGGCCAGTTGCACGAATTCGCCGAACTTCCCAGCGGCGGCGACAATTCCTATCCCGGTTTCATCGCACTTAGCGACACGCGCGGCTTTGTCTCGTATTACTCCAGCCACGAAAAAGATGCCGACGGCAAAACAATCACGGCCATCTATTTTGCGGATTTGGAAATCGAAGAATAGATCGCTGCCTGGCTACGCTGTCCGCGTGATGACCCACGCAGCCAACGAATTGAATTCCTAGCAAGCGGGCACCTGCCCTCAAACTGACCCCTCGCCCGCTTGCTGAATGTGAGGATTATTCGCGGATCACCTTCACGGCAAACAAGGCCTCTCCCCGCCGCAGCAACACAAGCTGCTCGCTCCACAGGGCGCTATAAAGCACGCTGGCGGAGAATCGGTCTGTTTTCTCGCCGGCGACCGGTTCGGGATCTTCGGGGAGTGCTTCCCATTTCGAGAGCTCTTGCTCATCGCCGCTGTTTGCAAGCAGGTTGATTTTTCCATCCCTGCCGCAAATCATCACCAGGTCGCCGATTCCGATGGGAGTCGCCCAGACGCCTCCACCAAGCCGTTTGTTGAATTTCTCCTGACCGGTTTCCAGGTCCAAGCCAAAAACCACTCCGGTTTTGTTGATGAAGTAGGCTGTGCCATTGTGCGCGATCGGCGAACTGAACGAACTGGTGGCCCGCTTCGCCCGCCAAATATAATCGGCTTTCCATGTGCCGTCGTCATTCTTTACGATTTGAATGACACCATTCGATTTAGCGGATTTTCCCGCATCGGAATTCCCGCGACCCACCGTTGCACCGATCAAAAAACGACCATCGCCCAGCGGAACGGGAGTGGGTGTCGTGTTGCCGGAAATGCCCTCGACGGCCCACAGTCGCTCACCCGATTCCGGATCCAAGCCGACTAAATTTCCCGACGCACTCAACACCAAATGCTGTCCGTCAGCCACCGGGACAAGTCGTGGACTCGACCAACTCGTCGCGCCCAAGCCGGCGACCTTCCAGTTGATATCTCCCGTTTTTTTGTCCACCGAGAGGACATACGGTTCTTCGCTCCGCTCGACCCAAATGAATGCTGACTGCTCGTCTTGCGCGACCGAGGCAGCCAACCCGTGCCGCGAGCTGATTTCCCCATATTCGTCTGCCAAATTCCGTTCCCAACGCACGTCGCCACCGTGCGTGAAGGCCAACAGGTTGCCACCCTCAAAGAAACAAATGACCCCCTCCGCATCAGCTGCCGGAGTCGGTGCTGCGCGACTCACGTAATTACTACTTTTTTGAGGTGTCGCGTTATTGACTTCGTGTTGCCAAACCTGCTTCCCATCGGCAAGCGCATAAGCCGAGACCAGATAGGTCTCTTTTTCGGGACCCTCCACCGATGTCACATAAACATGCTCGCCCCACACAACCGGTGAGGATTGCCCATATCCAGTGAGCTCCGCTGTCCAGGCAAGTTCGGGAGCGAGTTTCCAGTCCCCGGCCGCCGCAGAGGTCGACAGCGACACCTGTCCGCCGTTTTGAAAAGAAGCCCAATCATTTCCCGCGGACACGACCCCGCTGCCGAAAACAACTAGTAATGCGGCAAGCAAGCATCGGTTCCCACGACTATAGGCGAGCGGTCTCATCGTCAATTATCCTCGTTACGGTTTGCCCCAAGGTCGGTCCGGCTGAATGCGTCCGTTTTCCCTCGGGGTTTTTTAAAAAGCTCCAAAGATACGTGTTGCCGCCCCTTGTTATAGACAAAGGGCGGCAACAATCGTATCACCAAAGTCGAAATCCTGGCTGCTTCACCGTCGGCACGCACTACGATAGCACGACCAACAAGGCGGGCGCTAGTCCAACTGCAGGATTTCGACCTCTTCAAACTTGCCGATTCCCATATTCGCTCCACCGACGATCAGCAGGCTATTGTTAGGATACGGCAACATGCGATGGAAGAAGCGGGCGGTCGGTAATTGTCCCACGCGCTCCCAATGTTGTTGATCCGGGGAGAGTCGGAGCAGACTCCCATCGAAAGTGCTGACATACAACCGGCCGCCCGTAGCGAATGCCGAACATCCAAATCCGGCCATCTTTTCACCCGGCAAGTCTTCAAGTGAGGACCACTGCTGCGTTTTAGTATCAAATACATTGGCCTTGCGTGACGGTCCTCCTGTTTCACCCATCCCCCCGAGGGCAAAGATTTTTCCGTCATAGGCCGCGACGGCCAACGCGCGACGTTGAAACGGCGGCGCGGGAATGGATTCCCACTGTGGTTTCGCTGCCGACAGGTCGAGTTTCCAAGCCGTCTTATGCCAAACGGCATCCTTGTCACCCTGCATTTGCCATCCGCCGATCACATAGATCGTGTCACCCAACACGGCTGCGTCGAACGACGACCGCGGTTCGGGCAATGCGGGCAATTCGGTCCATTTTTTCGTGGCTGGATCGAAACCAGCTGTGGAGTCCTGCGACCACAGGTCCCGGTCTTCGCCCGATTCGTTTTTGGCGGTGAAGCCTCCCAGACGATAGACTTTGTCGCCATGCGGGACCAAAGCCAGCCCCTGCAGATGTGGACCATCGATAACATCTTCCCAGGCACCGGGCTTGCGAAGATTGAGCCGCTGCAGCGTGTGCGCTTGTTCTTCGTGCGAATAGGAATGCGCTGCGCCGGTATGCCCGCCGTAAATGTACAAGTAATCCCCGGCAACAGCGCCCCCGAAGCTGGTCACGCATTCGGGAATTTCCGGCAACGTGTCGGCATCGGTCACGACTTTCGCTTCGGGCTTTTCGGCTTCGAAGGTCACTGTCGAATAGTGGCGAATGTCGTCGTATTTTTTGCCGTCCAACTCGCCAGCGGTCGCTTCGACATGCTTGGCGCGGAATCCGTACTCACCCGGTTGCACGACCGCGACCACGACGGCACCATCCTTGTCGGTGGCCGCTTCGAATTCATCCAACTCCGGTCCGTAGCCTTTGACTTCGGCACCCACTACCGGTTTTCCTTGAAAGCTGACAACGAGCTTCAGCTTGCCGTCTTCCATTTTATGCGGAACGATGTCCAAATCGAGTTGTTCGGCCGTCTTCACATTCGTCCAGGCGGCATCGGTCAGAGCGGGGCCGGTCTTGGCGTAATAGCGAAGTAAGAACGGTTTCTTGCCGCGGGTGATCACACCGTAATCGTGTCGGCCTGCGAACAGCGAAGCGGCTACTTCTGCAACGTCCGTTTCGGCTTGGAGGGCTTCTTCTGTTTTTTTCAGCGACAATTTGATCGGTTTGCCTTTGGCCGACAAACGCCAGACAGTCATGCCTTGCAAGCCTTCCAGCAATTCGGGGTCGTCCGGCTGGGCGGCTTCAGAAAAATAAACATCGACCTTTTGTACATCCTTGTCCACAGACGGCAGCAGCCAAATAAAATGCGCGTTTGCCGTTTGCAGAATCGCGCACTGCATGAACAATGCGGCGGCGGAGAAAACTAAAATTCGTCTCATCAAATGTGTCCTCAATGAGCAAAGGGGTTGAGCAAACGGGAGCAAACCCCGTTGCGATTTGTATTTTAACTAAACATGGAATGCCGTAACCGAAGCCGTTTAGCGCCGGCGACGCCTGCTGGTCGTGAGTGGGAATTCAAATTCGTTAGTCCCCTCCTCGCTGACAGTCTCGGTCAGACGGCTATTTGCATTAAAGGCTGCCGGAACTCGCACGACATCAATACGACGGGTTCTCGATTCCTGCAAACGATCAATCGCCGTCTCATCATCCCGAGCGTAACCACCATCGTCGGTGGATTTGATTTCGATACGATGCTTCCCGACGACCGGGCCGGTGGATTCATCGGTAGAAAACTTCCCATCCGCAATGGGGACCGACGTCTTCGGCCCGGGCGTTCCCTCAAGCGGAACAAACAGGATCACTCCTTTCGGCAACGGTTGACCATCCAAGGTCACCACTCCCCGCACATCAGCGCGGGGAGGTCCTTCGGCTGCGCCGGAACCGCAGCCGACAATCAGGCCGCAAGTCATCATCGCAGCCAACAGCAGATGGTTGGATGCTCTAGTTGTCACTGATGATCTCCCCACCGTTTCGAGTCGCTAAGGCATCCAAGACCCCCGCATCGATACTCTCGGCCACAAAATGCACCGAGCCGTCAGCACGGACGAAAAAGACGCCTCCCACATGGTCGCTACGGAAGGAACGGACCCAGTTGGGATCGAAATCCCCATCGTCGAGTTTGTCGTGAGGATTGAAGGCGTATTCGGTTGTACAAGCCGTAGAACCGGGATACGGATTCGACCAATAGGTGAACGAATAACGCGGTTCATCCAGGCAAGCTCCGGAACTGAATTTGTAGTCCGGCAGATTGTAGGCCGTTTCACCAATCATCAACGTGTTGCTTGCACCATCGACGAAATGCTTCAGCGATGTCTTGCCATCAGCTGAGTCGGTATAGACGATCGCTCCGTCCAACGAGGGAGCCGGCTCACCATAATACGACCAGTACTGATTGAAATCCTTCGAACCAATGTTCACAGCATAGTTTCCCGGTGCACGCCCCGCATCGACGTCGCATCCCGGGACCATACGAGGTTCCGTGGAGGAAGGACACAGAAAGACCGGAATCCGCTGCCCCGAGACGGCGACATTCACCGGATCGGAGTTGGACAAATTGAAATCCCACAAATTGTATCCATTGGCCTGATCGATCAACGGCAAGATCGAAACAAACAAGCTTCCGCCGGTCAGCGAACTGTTGGCGTTGGCATTGGGAAATTGCCCATAAATGTCGTGATAGTTGTGTGTCGCAATCCCAAACTGCTTCAGATTGTTGCGGCACTGCGTGCGGCGAGCTGCTTCGCGAGCCTGTTGTACAGCTGGCAAGAGTAGTGAAATGAGAATGGCAATGATCGCGATGACCACCAGCAATTCGATGAGCGTGAACCCACGGCGAGCAGGTTGTGTAGAAACGGACATGGAAAGTATCTCCTTTGCAGAAGCCAAGTTAAGAGTAAAATTGCGGCACAGACGCTGGTGCGTTGTGATCCGCGGTCCCTTAATGTGTGGCTGGCTGCGCGGAGTTCCGCGTCGAAGCTTGCTGCAGCATTCTAGAGTTGACACTGAGTCTCAATGTCAACATAATGCCGACTTGTGCCATTGTTGTCAATCGCGAAAGCACCCGGCCAGAAAATTTCCGTCTGATTTTTTTCGCCGTGATCGCAGGCAACAAATTGCTCACTACGACCTCGCTCAAAGAATCCACGGCACCGCCACCATGAATATGCATGACCCCAGTGAGACTCCGCGAATTCCCGCAGATAAAAACAGCGGCACCGGCGATTCCGATCCCCCGAAATCGATCACCTTCGAAGCACTCGCCGAGGGTCAAACCGAAGTGCTCATCGAATTTCACGGTCAGGTCTACCGCCTGCGCTCAACGCGGAACAAGAAGCTAATCTTGAACAAGTAAACGCGGCGCGCACGCTGTGCGCAAGAAATCGAAAACCGGTGTTGGCCGCGCCGACAGCCTCGCAATCACTCCACGATCAATTCGCCGTTCATCACCATCCAGTGCCCCGGAAACGTGCACAGATAGGGATACCGCCCCGGGGTTTTCGGCGCGCGAAAGTAAATCGTGAACTGCGATTTGGGTGGAATGACATCTGTGTAAAACAACACGTCGTCGGTTTGCGGAATGTAATGCCGCGCCACTGCTTCAGGGTCCGCCACCAACCGGTTGGCCATCTCCCCCACGCTCTTGAGCGTTCCCGCTTTGACCAACGCCCAGTTGTGTGGCACCACGTCGGGATTCACCAAATTCAAACGGATCGCTTCACCCGGTTTGGCCCGTAACTCACGGGTCGCAAACGTCAGGTTCTTGCCCGTCTCCAACGTGATCGGCCGCGCCTCGGGAATCGCTTTCATAAAGGGATTGCGAATGCGAATCGTCGCCAAGGCCAAGTCAGAAAGAATCGGATGCGGATGCACCATTTTCGCCACCGGGCGATAACCGGGGTAGTCACTAAAGGGTCGGTCTAAACGATGCACGGTCAAAAACATGTCGCGCGGTTCTCCCGCATCCACCTGCAATTGCAAATGCAGTTGGCTCACCGGTTGTAGATCGGGGATTTCCAAAAACAACGACCGGCCATCGGGCAAAACATGTGCCGACGTGATCGGCAAATGATCGTGCCCCCGCATGCCGTGGTGTCGCGTGGAAAATTCCGGCGAGCCATACGCCCCGCTGTACCGGTAATTCCAACACTGGGCAAATTGATTTTCGATCTGAGCGGCAACAGCAGGATCAATCGGCTCCGTGAATTTCACCGTCACGCCGTTTTGATAGACATGAAACCCAATCGGCAATTGCACGCGATCGCCCGTGAAACGGACGCGCTGGAAACAACCATCATCAGGTGTATAGGAACCCCAGCCCGCCATGCCCGAGACATACAATTGCCCGTCCTGCGGATTGAAGCGTCCGCGATGCGCGCCCGAACGAAACTCGCCGGGCAGCGGCACAATCGCCCCCTGCAACTGCCCGCCGACTTCGTCACGTAGCAACAGAAAACTTCGCCCGCCCCCAAACGACAAATGGACCAGCGCCCCTTGCAGCGGTCCCCAGCGGTCACTGTCGATATAGACCTGCCCCCCGCTGGAATTATCCAATCCCCGCGGCAAATAAACCAACGGCAATTCCGGCGCTTTCCCATCGCGTGGAGCTTGATAACCAAAGTACGGCGGAGTGCCATTTTGACCCTCAGCAGACGGGCGGACAGCGCACACCATCGAGGCGGGAGTCCAGTCCCCTTCCGAAGCGGGTACTGTTAATGTCCCATCGGGCAAGATTCCCAACCCGTCAGGATTTCTCAGTCCGGTCGCCATGACCTCCACGTTTTTTCCATCGGGGGAAATTCGCACGACCCCCTGATTGCCCGAGACGGTGTAAAAATTACCGGCGTCGTCGCACTGCAAACCGCAAATGAAATCGTGCCCCGCCGGCGAGGTCTCAAAGGCGTTGCTAAAACATTCATAATAATCCGCTTCGCCATCTTGGTTTCGATCATGCAACCGGACCAATTGGTCGCGGCATTGCACAAAGATTCCCGCATCGGTCACGACCAGCCCCAAAGCATGGTGCAGTCCCGAAGCAAAACGCCGCCACTGCGCTTGATGACCGCCATCGGTGAATCCGCTCACATGCCAGACATCCCCCTGCATCGTGCAGACCAGCGCGCTGCCGTCGGGAAGAAAGTCATGTCCGCCACAAAACAGCAACGCCTTCCAAGGATTGTCGTACGGCAATTCAATCGTATCGACCGCATACGGCCGCCCGGTTCCCAGTTTGACCGCTGTGGTAATCACCTCCGGCCATTGCCGTTCGCCCGGTTGGATCAATTCTTGCAGCGGATGTTCGTCAGCCGGAGCAACAACACGGGTGAATTTTCCATCCTCAACCCACGGTGCATCAAGATATTCAACCTCGCCAATACGGTAAGCAAACACCACGCGCCGGCCATGTCGATAAAAACCGTGATACTCGAATGCCTGATCCGGCTTGGCTGATTTCTCATGCTTCACCGGTTGGCCGTCCATGATCAAACCATGCATGAATCCATGACGGACCGATGAAAACTTGACAAAGCCCCCACTCCAGACGGCGTCATAACTAAGCGTCTCGGGATTGAAACAAGCGGAGAGTTCGTTGTCGTCTCCCAATTGCATACAAACCGCGCGGGGCACGGTCACGCCCCCGCCATGAAACACGCCGCTTTGCACGCTGCCCAAGCGCGTCTCATTCCAACGCCCGTCGGACCACGTTGTCTCGGATTGATTTCCCCAGTGCCCCAGTTCCCCCCCGTCCAGTCCCGGAAAATCGGGTAGCAGCGGCGGAGTTGGTTTCTGTTTGCGAAAATGCGCCGCTTCCTTGGCATAAAAATCATAGATGCGATCGCGATTGACCGGTTGCTGCCACGACGGCCAATCCTGTGGCTGCAGCGGCGCGCGGTCGTACTCAAACGGGGCCGGCGTATGCATGTGCGCATGTCCCATCAGCATGTGCAAAGCTTCGGGCTTCGCCGCATTGGAGCGACCTAAGTCGGTCAAAAAGCGAATCAGGTCCACTTGTTGTTGCCGCGTCATCGCAGCGGTCAACCCGTCGGGCATCAGAGAACCGGCAGGGACAAGCTCATCAATGTCCTCGCGAAGTATCGTGCTTTCCACGCCGGTTTGCGGGTCGCGGAGCACGATCGATTTTTTATCCTCACGCAGTTTGTGGCCACGGATTGCTTTTCCATCGTTGGTGATGACCGTGAACGAGACGAACTCCGCTTCCACCGTCCGCTGCGGCCAAAAGACTGCTTCAATAATCTGTTCCGGCTTGCGCTGTTTGCCGATCATCGTCAGATCAGGACCGACGGTCCCCCCTTGCATGCCAACTTTGTGACACGACAAACAAGCCGTTTTCGCATCGGCAAACAAAGCCGCCCCGCGCATGAAATCGCCGCTCTCTTTGGCGGCAGCGACGGTCTCGTTGACAAACCCGGCATTAAATTCCGAAGCCGTGGTGGGTGGCTGCTGCACCGCAGCAGTTTTAGGAAACGTCCACAATTGAATTGTCGACGCATCTTTTTTCACCGCGTGTTGTGGTTCGTGCGGGATGTCTCGCACGCCGGTCGATATCCGCACCCATTCGATGTCGCCGTTGCACGCCAAGCCCCCTTCAACCAGCCGACCAATCGCCAATCCCCCGGGAATCGCAGCGCCGCCTTTGGCAGAGACCTTTTGACTGGCGACCTGCTTGCCATCGACATACAACCGCACCCGCGTGGCTTCATAAACCATCGCCACCGTGTGTGGTTTGTTGTCGCAAATCGCCGCTTTCGAACGCACATGATCGGGCGACATTCCCGGCAGGTAGGCGGTCAATACTCCCTGACGCGGCATGGTGAAGATTTCCCAGTGCGCGGGAGATTTCTTTTCATCACAGGCGACGAGAATATTAAAGTCATTTTTGCGATTCAGTTGAACGCGACATTCCACCGTAATGGGCTGTTGGCGGAATTCGTCGCGACCTTTATAGACTTTTCCCCCATCCAACGCCGCCGCTGCTGAAGGTTGCCAACTGCGATACAGCGGACGGGCACTGGGGGGATGTCCGTTTAATTTTCCCACCAGCCACGACAATCCATCCAGGTTGTCCTGCAGCCGCGCTTCGGCATCTTCTTGCGTGTGATTCAAAATCCCAATCGGCCCGGTGTAACCGCTGTCGCGAATCGTTTTTAGCAATTCCGCATCCAGGTCCCCTGCCCCAAGCGGAAGAATCTTCGCTCCCCGCTGATCACCGCCGCGTACCATGCCGTTGAGATTCACCGCATACAAATACGGCAGCATCTTTTTGAGCAGCTGCGGCATGCGGTCGACATGCGCATGGCCGTGATGCAGGTTGTAAACGATCCCCACGTTCGGCAAGTTGAGCCATTTGATGATGGCGATTTGATTTTCCGGTTCGCCGAACCAGCCACCGTGATTGTAGAGCCCCACGCGACAACCAATTTTGGCAGCCGCTTCGGCAATAGGACGAATCCGCGCCGCTTCCTGTTCAACCCACGCCTGCTGATCCTCGGGCGTTTTCGGTCCGCCGCTGCCGGTGACCCACAACTGCGTTTTGATGTCGTGCCGCTTGAGCACCTTTAAAATGTGCCGCGCATCGTCGTTGAGCACGGTCGGAAACCACCAAGCGGTCAATTCGATGCCATGCGCTTTGAGCGCCTCCATCTCGGCATCGAAGGTCGGGACATGCTCGGCGCGATAGTCATAGGCCAGCTTGCCGATCCCCAACCGCTCCAACATCGCGGCCCGCTGCTCGGGACTGCGCTTTTGATTGTCAAACGGAACAATACACCATGCGACGAGATTGTCTTTGGCGTAGATGTCAGTTTGTTTTGACGGCGTGTCCTCAGCCCGCGCGACCAGCCCGCTATGACACCACATAAACGCGCACAACAACACCAACCACGATCGACGCATCATGAGTCCCTAACATCCTAGAGCATTGCCCAGCTGTGGGCCAAACTATTGTTGAGCGGGCCGACAATTACGAAAACAGCGCCGCGATCGGCTGGCCGTTATCGGTGATCGGCACGGGACGATCGTCGGGAGTATACAGCTCCTCATGCGGATCGATTCCCATGGCATTGTGAATCGTCGCATGCAGATCGGGTAGCGAAACCGGATCCGATTCGATCTTCATCGCCAGTTCATCGGTCACGCCGATGGTCTTACCGTTGTTCATGCCGCCGCCGGCCAAAACGACGCTGAACGATTTGGAATAGTGCCCGCGTCCCCCACCACCATCGAACAGCGCCGGGCGGCCGAACTCCGAAGCGACGACGATCAATGTTTTGTCCAGCATCTTGTGTTGTTCTAAATCGAGCACCAGCGCCGAAAGCGCATTGTCGAGCTCTTGAATCAACATGTGCTGTTTCAGTTGGCCATCGTTATGCGTATCCCAGCCGGTTCCATTGACAAAATTCAAGTTGTGCGAGACTTCGATAAACCGCACCCCGGACTGCAACAATCGCCGCGACAACAAACAACGCTGACCAAATTCGCCGCCATACGATTCACGCAGCGACGCCGGTTCGGAATCCAACTCAAACACGCTCGCGAATTTGGGGCCGGAGAGCCGTAAGGCTTCGCTGATTGTCGTATCGTAGTCGGCGACGACCGATCCAGCAGGGAGTTGTTTGCGATATTCATCGCGAACGCGGCGCAATAAATCTTCGCGCCGCGTTTGCCGGGCGGCTGTGATATGCGGAGCCCGTGAAAAGCCGGCAGGGCCCGATTTGGTATCGGTCAGATAAATATAACCCGCCTTCGCTCCCAAAAATCCGGGACCACGCGTCACGTTGGGATAGCCGATCAACACGTATCCCGGTGCATGTTCGCTGGCCGGACCGCGCTTGTGCGCCACGATGGAACCGACCGACGGATAAACAACCGTGCCGCTGGTCGGACGGCCGGTGTGCACTTGATTGGTCGCAGCGGCATGTTCGTCAATCACATCGTGATGCACGGTCCGCACGATGTTAAACCGGTCCAAAATCTGGGCGCATTTGGGCAAATGTTCACAGACCCGCGTGTCCGGCACAGCGGTCTCGATGGACGGATAGTACGAACCCGCCTTTTTTGTTTTGGCGTCGCCCATCCGTTTGGGATCCCACGTATCGATATGACTCGATCCGCCGCCCAACCAAATCATGATGCAATGCTCCGCCTTGCCTCGCGGCACAACCGGAGCGGGAGACGCGTCGTTGGCCAAACCCCGCAAAGGTTGCCCCAACGACAATGCCGCAAGTCCGCCTCCAGCGACAGCACTTTGCGCCAAAAACCGTCGTCGTTGATCATCCATTCCTGTGATTCCAAACATCAATTCCGCTCACCTTTCAACAATTCCGCCAATCAAGTCGTTCCCAATCCCCACCAACGGGTGCCACTGGCTTTGCCAGGGTTTTGCAGGTCATTCCGGCATTGGGCCTTGCACTGGCAAAGCCAGTGGCACACATGCCCGAATAGCAAGCCGAGACAAATGCTACGGCAAATAGACGAACTCCGGCGAGTTCATCAAGGCCCACAACATGTCTTCCATCCGTTCCCGCCAATCAGTATTCAACCGTGACGTGGGCAAGTCACCCTGTTCGACAGCACGCTGCAATTCGATTTTAATCGCATTGGCCCGCTCACTCAGATGGTTCGACCAGGAGACCATTCCCAACGGCAACCGCTGTGGTTTTTCGGCGGCTTGCGGAAGATCTTCCAATCGCTCGACGTAGCCGGGTAATAATAATTCCACAAACAGCGCTTGCTCCTGGGCCGTCGGTTTCCGCGTCAAGACACGCAGGTAGACCCGTTCCACCAACCGCTCGACCGGTTGTTCCTCCTGAGCCAATCGTGTGAATGCACTGTCGTCCGAGAGGCGTGTCATGCGACGGCCCAACACGCCGTTGGCCAGCACTGCCGGCTGTCGGACGGTCGGATCGTCATCTCGCTCGGTGATCGGATTTTGCCGAGCGCTGCGCCAACCGAACGTCTCTAAGAACGTCACAAACGGTTGAGCGAACGGCAATGCCAAGCTAGGACGATCGCGCTCATTCGATAACGAAGCAAACTCCCACGCCTGCAGCGGCTCACCGAGGTTTGTCGCCGTATCCAGTTTCATGGCTCCGTCGGGATCCAAGCACAACTGTCCGGCTCGCAGCGGCTTGCCTGCGACGGCAAACATCGAATCGACCAACTGCTCCGCCGACATCCGTCGCGGGACTTGGCCGGCGAATAGCTGAGTTTGTTCTTCCGACAATTCGCCCGTTTCGCTCTGGTAGGTCCGCGAATTCAAAATCAACCGTGCGATGTGCTTCAAGTCGTAATCATGCAGAACCAACTCGCGCGCCAAGTATTGCAACAACTCGGGATGCGATGGCTCAACACCGTGCCAGTCGTCAACCGGTTCGACCAACCCGCGACCGAAATACCGTTTCCACATGCGATTGACGATCACCTCGGCAAACCGCGAATTGTGCGGCGAGGTAATCAAAGCAGCCAACTGTTCGCGGGAATCATCTTTCGCCGCGACCGCTTCAGAAAACGTTTGGTCATCAATCAATTCCGAAAACGTCCACGCCGGCGCCACCTGCGATCCTGGTTTGAGCGTGACTTCGACAATCATCGATGCGAGTGCTTCTTCGTCACCCGGGACGCTACTTGTTTTGGGCACACGCAGCGGCTTGCGGTCGAGCATCGCTGCCAAGGCGAACAAATCCTGTTGTTTGTGATCATGAAACGGCGCATCGTGACAACGGGCGCAAGTCATGTTTAGCCCCAAGAATGCCCGCCCGATGATCTGTGCCTTGGCCGCCATCGGCACGTCGTTTTGGGTTGCCATCGCAAAGCCGGCCGGGCCTCCGAAACGACGGCTACCGTCCATGCGAATCAACTCGGTGACAAATCGATCGAACGGTTTGTTGTCCGCCAACGATTCATGCAGCCAAAACCGAAACGGTCCGCTGTTGTTCAATTTGGGTTTGACCAATGAAGGATTCTCGGCCAGCACGTCTTGCCAATACCCCATCCAATTGTCCGCCCAGCCCGGTTCGGCCAACAACCGGTCAATCGCCCTGCTCCGCCGATTCGGGTCTTGATCTGCTTGAAATTCCGCGAGGTGTGCTTCGCTGGGAATCGTCCCCGTCACATCCAACGCCACCCGTCGCAAAAACGAATAGTCGTCCGTCAACGCGGCCGGCGCGACCTTTGCTTTTTCCAGTTGCGCCAGAATGAAACGATCGATGTCGTTGTAAATCTCCGCCGTTTCCGCAACTTCCGGCACCACCGGTTTGTCTTGCCCGGCAATCACGTCACGCGCTGCTGCGTGCCGCTGTGCCCATTTTTCGGCTTCTGCACTGCCCGCCACGTGGCGACTTTCGGCGCTCAACTGCGCAATTCGCTGCCGCTCGCCTTGTTTGAATTCCGTCCAGCCCTCGTCGGTCAGCAAAAAGGTTCCGCCACTGCCCACCAACCGGAAATCCTCACCCGGAGCAGCGATGCTGACCGAGGTCTCACCGAACTCCGGACGATGCCCCTGCCCTCCCACGATCATTTCAAACCGCAGATGGTGCCGCTTTCCGTCTCCTTCAATGACGGCGACCGTTTCGGTATCACCGCGGCGCAAGGGGCGGATGTTGGGGGCCAAACTGGTATCCACATCAAAAACGCGACCATGCGCGCTGCTGGAGATGCTGTGAAATTTCGTTTCAGCAATCAGCCGTCCATCGAGATACAACCGTGCTGCATTGCGCGACCGCAACAAAATTTGCTGCGACCCGGCCGGAATTTCAAACGTTCCCGCCGCACGCAACAAAAACGGATTCGAGCGGTCCTGTTGCAATCCCCGCGCATCATATTTCTTGGGAACCGCTACAAACGCCAACGTCGAAGTGGTGAAGCTTTCGACATATTTGGGCGGGCGGAATTCCCAAGAACGTCGATTGGGCAGTCCTTCAAAAATATCGACCCACAACGTACCGTCGGGGATCTCTTCCCAAACAATCGGCCGCAGTTCGGGAGCCACATAGCGATAACGCGCGGCGATCCGTTCCGGCGCCAATGCTTGGCGGTACAGCGCGACTTCGTCCAAGGCACCACCAAAGGCGCCGCCATGAAACGTCGACCCGATGCGGACTTCGTCGTCATCGACCACCGGTGCGCGATCGGTCGCTCCACCAGAATCCCAGACGCCCTTCACCGGCCGACCATCGATGTAACCGACCAGACTTTTTTCTTCGCCGAACGTATACGTCACCGCCACATGATGCCAACCGCTATCGCCGCCTAAACCCTCTTTCGAGGTCCAACGATGCCATTCGCCTTTCTCGCTGCGACTGCGAAACAAAAAGCTAAGCGTGCCGGTCGGGGATTGAAGCCTCAAAGCCCAGTTCTGATTGTCACGCGCAAAATCAGGATGGTTCGTTCGCCCCTTGCCGATGATGTAATGATAATCGCGACCGCTGGTCAATTTGGGATTCACCCAAGCCTCGATCGTGATCGCATCCCCCGCATCAAAATCCAAAGGACTGTCCGCCCCCGGATCAGCGATACGAATGTAGGAGCTCTTGGCCGGCAAACGAACCGACAGATTGTTGCTGCCAAACAACGGAAAATCGGGCGATTGCGGACCGGGTGCTCCTGGTGAGATTTTTCCCAACACAGTTCCGTCCAACGCCGCTTCGGCGTCCGGGGCCGCTATTGTGTTGCGGACCGTATCGTTCTGAGCATCCTGAAACCGCCAGTAGGCGATCGGTTCGTCTGCTTTGACGATATCGGTATAACGCTTTGGTGGGGTTCCGGTTTCTACTTCGGCAGCGAAGTTCGGCGTTGTCACTGTGCAGCCCAAAATCGCGGCACAAACCAGCGCGGTTCTCCTGTCCAACAGCATGGGCGAGTCCTTACGACAGATCTAGTAACTTGGTAGTGGCCCTACCCTGCATTATACTGGTTTTCGCCCATGAAAAACCATTGTAAGTGATGATCCAATCGTTCCTTTGTTCCGTTATCATGATTGCCTAGACTTGTGGCTGTAGACACCGGCTGCTCTCCGTCTTCCTCGGTTTTCGCCTTTCAGAAAGGCTTCTGAATGCTCGCCGACGCGCCGCAGTCCGCGGACGAACAACTCGAAATCTCCTGCCAGTCGTGCGGCGCGACAGTGCTGGTGGCAGCGAATATGCGGACAGTGCAATGTCCGTATTGCGCCTCCACATCGATCGTCGAACGTCCCCCCACAGCCGATCGTCCCGATCCGACCTTCGTTTTGGGCTTTGTCGTCGATCGCGATCGAGCCAAAAATTCGGTGCGGCGTTGGCTACGCAATAGCGGCGTGTTCGCCCGCTCCGACTTCAAAGAAGCAGCGCCGGAAGTCTTGCAAGGGGTCTACGTGCCCGCCTATCTCTACGGCGCTGTCGCCCACACAAACTACACAGCCGATATTGGTGAAAACTACACCGAGACCGAAACCTATACCACCACCGACGCCAAAGGAAACACCGTCGTCCGCACGCGGACCGTTACCCGCACCGAATGGCGACCGCTGCGGGGTAACCATGCCTGCTACATTCTTGACGTCGTCGTCACTGCTTCCAACGGAGTCAGCAACGACAAACTCGAGGCCATCGAGCCCTACGACCTACGGGCACTCAACCGTTATTCCCACACGGCTATCGCCGGCTGGATGGCCGAAGACCCGTCGCGGACCCAAGAAGAGTGTTTCCAACTTGCACACCAAGAGAGCGTGCAAAAAGTGGGCCGTATGCTCGACGAATTCATGCCCGGCGACAGCCACCGCGACCTGCGTTACCACACTGATTTGAGCAACGAAGTCATCGACCTCGTGCTCCTACCACTCTGGACGTTCGCCGTCAAATACGACGAATCCAAACCCCCGGTGCGAATTCTACTCAACGGCCAATCCGGCAAGATCACCGGCAACGTCCCGATCTCTGCAAAGAAAGTCACAGCAGCCGTTCTAGTCGGCTTAGGCATCATCCTAGCAATCATCCTATTCGTCGCCGCCTTTCAATAATCGTTGTTGTTAGGTGGAAGATTTCATTAGCCACAGATGAAACACGGATAAAACACAGTTAAAATGTTACTTGGAGACATTACCCAAACCGACCGCTTGCGGTCGTAAGCAGCGTTGTTTCTGTATTGAGTATTAAATGCGGCAAGGAGTATGTACCAAGGGCTACCCATGTGCGACATCAGCGATTACGAAAGACTTTGTCGTCTTATAAATATGGCGATTTCTGCAATAGATGGTGGAGAACCCACATGGAGGCTATATGGCAGCGAATTCGTTGAATCGATTGCTAATTGGCAATGCTGGGAGGGAATCGCTTATTTCGACAAACATGCGCCTCAAGTCGTTCGTGATGAAGCGATTGTCTTCCTGGAACGACTCAAGGAAGACCATGATTTCTTATGGCCAGGATATACGCTCGGCGCAAGGCGAACAGACAAACAGCAGGAACGCGATACAATCGCGAAACGTCCGTTGTTTTTAAAAATGTACGAGGTGCTCGTCTTGAACAACGCCGGTAACGCGGAACCTGCAGCTGGGAACTAGGCCAGTCCCCCACCAGCCACACCCCATCCGCAGTTGACAGGCCGGGACCGATTAGGGGACAATTGTTAGTGCACGCCCCATGACTCCGTTATTTCCCTCCCATGCCACGGTTTACTTGAGCTATAAAGGTCCTCACCATGACGGCTCCCACCACAGCTTGTCGCGGACCAGTTAGCCGCCGTAGCTTTTTAGAAGCGGGGTCGTTGGCGCTGGGTGGATTGGGGCTGAGCGATTTGCTGCGCGGGCGTGCTGCTGCCAAAGAGACAACGGGACTGGCCGACGATACGTCGGTAATTCTCATCTGGTTGCAAGGCGGGCCGAGTCATATGGAGACCTATGACCTCAAGCCCGAAGCACCGATTGATTATCGTGGCGAATGCAATCCGATCGCAACCGCTGCTCCCGGAATGGACATCTGTGAGCACCTGCCGATGCACGCCCAGGTGGCGGACAAAATCAACGTGATCCGCTCGATCTCGCACGGCTTCGCCAACCACGCCGCCGGCGCGGGACGATTTTTGTCCGGCTACAATCCGTTCAAACTCCTCGATCCTCTCGGGCAGTTTCCCTGCTTGGGGCCGGTCGTCTCCAAGATGTTGGAAGGCCGCCGCAATCCCGCCATGCCTCGCTACGTCGCCGATTCGTCAAATGTTTACGGCGGTGGCAGTGCCAGTCTTGGCCCGGCCTATTTGCCGTTTGTCGTCGGTGGAGACCCCAACGCTCCTAACTTTGAAGTCAAAAACCTATCGCTCTCCCCGGCGATCAAAGACCGCTTGGACGACCGCAGCTTGCTCCGCAAAGCGTTCGACGGACTCAACCGCGAGATCGATCAGTCACGCGTGATGGACTCGATGGACAAATACGATCGCGAAGCGGTCAGCCTGCTAACCAGCAACAAAGCGCAGAACGCGTTTGATTTGTCACAGGAAAACCCCAAGGTGCGCGACAAATATGGCCGTCACAAATGGGGCCAACGCGCGCTGTTAGCACGGCGACTCGTTGAAGCGGGTACGAGTTTTGTGACCATGCAAATGCAAAACCCCAGCATCCCGGGGGCGATCGGCAACTGGGATATCCATGCGGTCAATGGACACCTTTTCGACGATGCCCGCGCACGTTTGCCGGTCTTTGACCAAGCCGTCGCCGCCCTGGTCGAGGACCTCTATCAGCGCGGTCTGGATAAAAAAGTGATGCTGATCGTGTCGGGGGAATTCGGACGCACGCCGCGGATCAATCCGCAAAAAGGGACCGCTTCGAAGGTGCTCCAACCGGGCCGCGATCACTATCCCGGCGCCATGTCCGTTCTCGTTTCCGGCGGCGGCATGCAAACCGGACAGGTCATTGGTTCCACAACCGCCAAGGGAGAACTTCCCAAAGATCGCAAGCTCGACCCCAACGATCTGTTGGCCACGATCTACCGTTTTCTGGGCATTGACTATGCAGAAATGGTCCCCGACAACAACGGCCGCCCGGTCCCGCTGATCCCCTTTGGGACACCGATCCGCGAGTTGCTGTAGGCGCGGCTCCCATAAGTGAGCTGAGACTCCACAGCTTCGCGGGCAAACGATTTTGGGTCTCAATGCCAACTTGAAGACCAAAAAAGTCCCGCGAATTATTGTTGCGAAAATGCAATAATTTTCTTGATTCGACGGGCCAGTCGCGCATACTAGCTCTTGCGTCGAGTCGCTTCTGCGAATCCATCTCTTCGACGTTACAGAATGATGTCGTCAAAACTTCGAACCGGCATTCGGTTTCGAAGTTTGGCCCATTTCGTATTTCCGAAGAGAGACACCATGCTTGCTCCCGCGTATCGCCGTTCGCGACCTTCCCTCTGTCATGACGACTTTCCGTTGTCGCTGCAGCTACGGATCCGGACATAACAATCCGATTTCGTGGCACCTCAAGTTTGCGCGCATCTGCCGTCATGTCGAAGAGCCGTTGCTGCCATTTTAATGGTACGTGAAACGGACAAGTCGCGGGGAAAGCCCGGTCTCCATCTTTGGTCGTCGGTTCATCAGTTTCTCTCCTTCTTTTGAAAGACGATTCTCATGAGTTCGTACACATCTCCCTTGGATTCACTGCGTCAAGATCATGAGGTTATGGAAAATCTTCGCGATCTCTTTGGCAGCCGTCGAAAAGTCGATGAGTTAGAATTGGCGCAAGAGGTTCATCCCCTCAATCGGCGAGCGATTGTCGAATTTCTTGACGAACCGGTTGGACCGACGGAAAACCACAGCAACGACGACGCATTTTTCTCCGAAGCGATCGTGTTGGCCACCGGTCGTCCTTCGTTGCTCATTCAAGACAACGCAATTCAGTTGAGTAACGTGCAGCTACCCAGCCTCAAACAACGTCTAGAGGCGAACCGTGCGACCATCGAGCACCCCATCCCGGCCATCGGCCGTGTGGAGTTGATGTTTCACCCAGACTACGAATGGGTGGGCACCGGCTGGTTACTTGAAGATTCGATGTTGGTGACCAATCGTCATGTCGCCAACATCTTCGCGGAACGGCGCGGCGGCGCTTTTGCCTTCAGGCAATTCGCTGGAAACACGGTCAGATCCTGGATCGACTTTCGCGAGGAACATCATCGAGCGGACGAAATCGAAATCGAGGTCGAATCGATCCTATACGTTGCGAACACTGGAAGTCGCGATCCCGACATCGCAATTTTGAAGCTCCACAATCAAGGCAATTTGCCCCCACATTTAGAGTTAGCCTCTGCCGACGCAAGCGAACGCGATCATGTGGGAGTGATCGGATATCCGGCATGGGATGGACGTCGCAATCCAGGACCGGCCATGTCGCGCATTTTTCAAGACATCTACAACGTCAAACGCTATGCACCCGGGCAAATTGCTGACGTGCGTAGCGGCGTGATCACACACGACTGCTCTACACTGGGCGGCAACAGCGGCTCACCGGTGCTCGACCAAACAACGGGCAAAGTCGTCGGTTTGCATTTTGCGGGCCGCTTCATGTCGGAAAACTACGCGCTCCCGGTGAGTGCCATCAAGCGAGAGTTACGCCGCGTATCCACTCAAGTCGCTGTCGACGATGTCCCGGTCCCCGTGGAATCGCTGAACAATCGCCGCGGATACGCTGAAGCGTTTTTAGGCAATCGTTCACTCGCCGTTCCGCTCCCAGCTTTGAACTCCGATCAATTGGCGCACGCCGCTCCCGTTAGCGGGCGGGAACGAGAACGCGGGATCGGCAAATATGTACTCGACTACACGCATTTTTCGGTCGTCATGAATAAAACTCGGCGGCTCGCCTATTATGCCGCTGTCAATATCGACGGAACTGAAGAAGTGGCCATACGTCGAACGAATACCCGCTGGCGGGTGGATCCGCGAATCGACCGCGACCACCAACACGACAACGATCTGTATGTGCGCAATAAACTTGATCGCGGCCATCTGGTCCGACGCCTCGATCCCGTCTGGGGAGACTACAACGAAGCCAAGCGAGCCAATGACGATACGTTCCACTACACAAACGCCGCACCGCAACATGCCCGACTCAACCAGCACGACTGGCTCGCACTAGAAGACTATCTGCTCGTCAACACCAACCAGGACGACCAAAGATTGACCGTCTTCACCGGACCGGTATTCACCCGTTGCGACACGGACTACCGCGGAACCACGTTGCCGGAGGACTTTTGGAAGGTGGCCGTCATGGTTCAGGACGACGACTTGCTGGCCACTGGTTATCTCCTCAGTCAAAAACAATTTATGGATGACTTGGAATTTGTGATCGGCGAATTTCGAACCTATCAAACACCGATCCGAACGATCGAGCAATTGACGGGTTTATCATTCGGCAGCCTTGCCGACCATGACCCCCTGGATGCGACCGAAGCCTTCGGCTTCCCCACGATCAATGGCCCCAACGACATCATATTGGGGTAATCCGACCCGAGGACCCTCCCGTCTGCCGCGCGTTGCATCGAAAGTGAAACGACGTAAGCGGCAGGCGGGAGCCTTCACACGCCTTCGGCGAATTATTTAACTGCGATCGAATCGGCAAGCTCCGCCTAAAAGTCGGGTGCCACTGCTGGCTTGCTCAAGCACTGTTTCTGTTGGTGCCACGCTTAGCACTGGCGGGCAAGCCGCCAGTGGCACCCTTTTATGTCGGCGAACACGAGAAATGCCGGTGCCGCACGAAACCCTTCCCAGGAGATCGCCTACAACCACCTGCAATCCCGCACAACCGGCATAACCCGACCAACGCGCACTGCCGGGATGTTCGCGAAGACCGTCATGCCGGGCATGATCGACGGTCAAAATCCGCATAGCTGATCTCTAGCCCAAAACTCCCCAAGCGGGCATGCGAGTTTTACCGATTCCAAACGATGAATCGTCGAGATGACGAGAATCGCTATCAGCCGGTTATGTCTCAAAACCCGCGCAGCGATTCTCCGGGCTTCGCTCAGGTTTTGTCGCTGCTGCGCTGTGAGCGCGATGCACTGAAACATACAAAATACGTGGACGCGAATCATGTTGAAGTATCCAGGGATGGGACGGTCCTTTGCCGTTTCGGTGACATTCGGCTTATCGCTGTTGACCGCCGTCGGCTGCCGCCACGCGCAACAACACGAGTGCCGTACGCAACCGATGGCCTCGGCTTCAAACTACTGCCCAACCGCCCCCTATTCGACACCCCAGAACATGCCTCAACCGCAAGGGGACGGTGGCGAATATGTACCCATGCCTCCCGAACCCGATGAGGTCACACCAGCGCCAAGCGAAGCCTATTCCGTTCCGCAACGTCGCAGCCCCGTTCAAGCTATCAAGGATGGGTCGCGCCGCTTCGGATCAAAATTGAGTCGCATGATCAAAGGGGACAAAGTAGTCGCCGAAGACGAAATGATTGGCCGTGATCACGTCTCGTCACCCGATCTGCAATCGCCCGGCGCGTACTCCGCGCAGCCACAACTCGGACAACCGGCGGGCAACCAGCCCGGCGCATTCTCGGGTGCAGGCAATGCCTATCCGCCGCGGGTTCCACCCGTTCCAGATTCTGAGCAGTTCGACGAGTTCGATGAAAACTTCGACTTGAGTTTGCCGACGGAAAATATCCCCGGCGATGTGGAACTTCCCGATGGAAACGCGAACTACCGTCAGCCCCAGAAAAATTTGTCGCTGCCGGTCTCCAATTCGCAAGGCGATTTTGATCTGTATGCCCCACAATTACGTCATAGCACGCCGACTCCCACGCTAGCGCCGGAACCTTCTGACGTGCCACAACTCAGAGACGATTTCAATGACAGCGGCAACGAATTCAACGACGCGCAATTTGACGACGACGATTTCGACGACCGTGGTCCGCAACTCCTGCCCGCTCCCGGCCAGGGCAGCACGAAACAAGTCAAATTCGTACCGGTCGAACCGAGCGGATTGAACCTGTTTCAAATCGGAACATTGGGCCTCTGCTCCGAGGTCCGAAGCTACGAGGATTTTAGCGAGATTGATCGCAACGAATTGCGCGCCGGGCAGGAGCTGTTGATTTACAACACGCTCACAAACACCGAGAGCGTCAAATCCGCCGCAGGATTTCGCACCCTAACCCGGTCCCGCGTCGAATGGCTGGGCGCCGGCGACCGTGTGTTGCATCAAGTGCAGTTGAGCGAAGCCCCCGATGCGTCCCGCTCTGTGCGACAAGATTACTTCCTCACGCATCAAGTCGCCGTGCCGCAATCCCTGCCGGTTGGAATGTATACGCTGCGGCTGACAGTCGAGGACCTGCTCGGCCACCAAGCGGCTCACGCAACGATGCAAGTACGGGTTATCGACTGACGATCAGACGCGGGCCTTGCCCAGTTCGCTGATCGGACGGCTCGCCGCAATCGAAAACTCCGTGTCGTCCGGCGCCGTCAACGTGGTTGCGTGAGGAATGCCGAAGGCGGCGGCAATTGTCGAGAGCAATGCGTCGGGCGTCACCGGAGAATCAATCGGCGCAGTCCCGCGCGCGTCGCTAGCGCCTATCACCTGCCCGCCGCTGACCGGCCCACCAGCCATCAAGGCTGACCACACCCCAGGCCAATGATCGCGTCCACCGTGGGCATTGATTCGCGGCGTACGGCCGAATTCCCCACTGGCGACCACCAATGTCCGTTTCAGCAAGCCGGTCGCCTCCAAGTCATCCAAAAGGCTGGAAACGGTTTTGTCGAAGTCAGGACAAACCGTGTCGCGCAAGTCGGCCATCGTCGTGACCGTCCCGTGACAATCCCACGACGTCTGTTGATCAAGATCGAGGAACATATTGACGGTGACAAAACGGACACCCGCTTCGATCAGTTGCCGCGCTTGAAAACACGCCCGGGCAAACGGAGTCGTGCCATACGGTTGCGAACCCGTTTTCTGAAGTGCCGATTCATACCCGCCCCCCGTCACCGGGTCGAGTGTGGGTCCCAAAATGCCGGCGGTTTGTCCCTGATAGGTTCGGATGCCGGTGTTCCCCAGCAGTTGCGGCACAACACAATAACTCGGCACCCCTTCTCGCGGGCCGAGCAAGGCACCAATCATCGATCCCAGCGCCGGGAACAGAATGCCGCCTCGCGCGCAGCGACCGGTTTGGAGCAACTGCAGACCCGCTTCATGAATCGGCGCCGCCGTGTGATACAGTGAGCGGAGCAGGGTGAACTTTTGTGTTCGTTGCGCGAGTCGCGGCAAGGCTTCACTCAATTGAATGCCGGGTGTGTTGGTGGCAATGGCTTGAAACGGGCCGCGAATCTGTGTCGGTGCCGCCGGTTTAGGGTCGAATGTTTCCAACTGGCTGGGACCGCCGGTCAGCACAATAAAAATACAACCGTCAATATCGCGGTTGGCCGCGCGTTGATCTTCAGCGCGGAGCGCGGCTTGCTCAGCCGTCGACATTCCCAATATCCCCGCGCTACCAAGTTTAAGAACATCGCGCCGAGAAACCGAGTCCCCCCCGGCGGGGGCGGAGTCCGATGATTGTGACTGGGGCATATGGTTTGACTCAGCTTCCTATGTATTTCGCGTACAGCGTCTTGGCGGTGGGAATGTCCTCGGTCCCTTTAATAATCACGCGACCGTCCTGGAACGCCGTCAGTTCATAATCCCCTTCGTTCAGGGCGATTCGGAACAAGTATTTGTTGTAGTTGATCGTGCCGATTCCTGCGAGGCGATTTGCCAGATCGTCGAACACCAACCGCGTCTTGGAAGGCGGCGAAACCTGGACAGCATTCCGCCCACAGAGGATCGTCGTCTGCGATCCCAACGTGCCGCGTAACCAAACTCGTTCTCCCGCATGGCAGGCTGGGCAGCCGGAGCGATCGCGGAGCCCCTCCATATTCATCCGCCGAAACGTCCCGTCCCAAACATCGATCACCGTCAGTTTCGGTTCAATCAGATTGCGTTGTCCCGACAGAATTTTCAGCGCATCGACCACCTGTAACGACGCAATCACATTAATGATCGCCGCCAATACGCCCGCCGTATCACACGTCTCAACCGACCCCGGCTCGGGAACCGCATCGATCAGACATCTCAGGCAGGCCGTCTCGCCGGGAAGGATTGTCATCGTTTGACCATGACTGCCAATGCACCCGCCATAAACCCAAGGAATTCCGGTTTCTAAAGAAACGTCGTTGAGTAAATAGCGGATTTCAAAATTGTCAGTGCCATCCAGAATCAAATCGACATCGTTGGCCAACCCCATCACATTCTCGTAACTGACGTCGGCAACTATCGGGTCGATTTCAACCGTGCTGTTGATCTTCGCCAATTTGCGCCCCGCAGCAACCGACTTAGGAAGTTGATCGGCGATATCCTGTTCGTCAAAGAGCACCTGCCGCTGCAAGTTACTCAGCTCAACAAAATCGCGATCCACAATCCGCACAAAACCGACCCCCGCACGGACCATCCCCTCAGCCAGCACCGTCCCCAGCGCGCCGCAACCACACACCAGCACGCGCCGCCGCAACAACTCCCGTTGTCCCTCTTCGCCAATCCCATGAAACAGGACTTGCTTGCTGTATCGTTGTAGGTCGTCGGTCATTTTTTAGTCGGCGGTGAGTGAGTGGTGAGTGGCCAGAGCCAGAAGTTCTGCAGTGAATGCAATCGGTATCGTTTTTCGGTTCTAGGTTCGTCATCGCCTCTTCGATTTGAATCGGCCAACCCTCAAGCCTGTTCCCTCAAGCCTCAAGCCTCCGAGGTAGTTTTTCCGTAGGCGGCTGAAAAATTCTCCGAATCTGTCTTCCCACGATGGGTGTAGTAGAGTCAGACTGTCGCGCGCTGGGGTGAGTTGCGAAGGGTGGCGCGAAAATGCTGAATCACGACGTGATCATCAAAGCGCACCCACTCACTAGTCTATCGGATGATCCCAGAGTTTCTCAACGGGGAGGGTAACTGTGTCGACTGTGAAATTTGACGGGACGAAAATTGTGCTGCCAAAAACCGGTGCGGATGTGTTTTGGCAAACCGTGCACGAACATTACGCCGGCGAGGACCAGCGCAAGTGGAAGTACTTGGCGATGCTGGCTTTGCGGGAAAACGCCGGGTGGCCGTTGGACAAAATCGGCATGGTCTTCGGACACCCCAAAGGCCACGTCACCCGCTGCCTAGACCGCATCAAATGCGACCTCAGACAAGGATTCCGCGAAGAGAGCGATGAGAAATGGCCGCTGGACAATCCGCGGTGACTAGTCGGCAGTAGGCAGAAAAAAGTGGCCGGTGGTCAGTGGCCGGTGGCCAGACAGGGAAGGGGGGACCGTTGTTGGATTTACATCAGCCCAACGACTCACAACAACCAACCCTCACGCCTGTCACCTCAAGCCTCACCCCTACGTCCCTACAGCCTAACTCCAACTGAGGAGAACCAACATGGAACTACGGAACATCCCCATCGCGCAGCTACACGGTGCGGAATACAATCCGCGAGTGCAATTGCAACCAGGCATGCCGGGGTATGACCGGTTGAAGCGGTCGATTGATGAGTTTGGATTGGTGCAGCCGATTGTCTGGAATGAACAAACCGGAAACGTCGTTGGCGGACATCAACGATTGACGGTGCTAAAAAATGAAGGGCACGAAACCGTGGACGTCATGGTGGTGTCGCTCGACGAGTCGCGGGAAAAAGCACTCAACGTCGCCCTGAATAATTCGCAAATCGGTGGCGATTGGGATGCGGAGAAGTTGTTAAGCCTGGTACAAGAACTGCACGAACTTCCCGACTTCGACGAAACCCTCACCGGCTTCGACGTCGACGACGTCCGGGACCTATTACTGCTCCCCGACCCCGATTGGAAACCCGAACCGAAAACGGACGAAGCGCCCGGCCTCGTCCGCGTCACCTTAGAAATCGCCACCGAATCCTGGACCGAAGTACAACCAGCCATCGATCGTTTGGTCCAACAATGGGGTTTGCGCGCGCATGTGAAAACCGAATGAACACCGCCAAGAAACGTGGATCCCCCCTAAAAGGGTGGCCGCGATTGCGAATAACAATCGGGGCGGGCACAGCCCGCAAGAAGCCGCAATGACCGCGTCCCTCGACCTGGAAACCTTTGTCATCAGGCAAGCGCGCGGGTGCCACTGGCTTTGCCAGTGTTTAAAAGTGCCAGCCGACTGCCCGCCTATACCCCCGCCGCTTCGCGCCCGGCGATCAACTTATCTAACTCCGCCTTCAATCGCGGCAGAATCTCGTCGTAGCCATACGCCCCAATCGACTGCGGGCCTTTTTTGAGGTTCACAACCGTCGGGCCGCACCACAGGCCTAAGTCGGCGTCGTCGGTTTCGCCGGGGCCGTTGACGCGGCAGCCCATCACGGCGATCGTGATCGCGTGGTCCTTGGCGTAGGCGGTCATCTCTTTGACGTCTTGCGCTAATTCGATGAAGGCTTCGTTTTCCACGCGCGAACAACTGGGACAACTGATGATGTTCAACGTGTCGAGTTGAAAATCGACGAAGCTACGCACGCGGCCGGCGGCGATGTCAGCCAGGATTTGTCGGCCGGCGTCGATTTCTTCCGGCTTGCGGGAGTTGGGCAGCGTCAGCGAAACGCGCACCGTGTCGCCGATGCCTTGGCTGATGAGTTGTTCAAAGGCGATGCGAGTTTTGATGATGCCGTCAGGCGGCATGCCCGCTTCGGTGACTCCCAAATGCATCGGAACATCGGGACGTTCTACGGCGAACCGGCGATTGACTTCGATCACTTTTTGCGGATCAGAATCTTTCAGTGAAACACAGTACCGCTGGAATCCCAGCGAATCCAGAAATTCACAATGGTCCAGCGCGCTTTCCAGCATGGGTGAAATCGAATCGTCGTCGTCATATTTGTCCGCCATGGCCGGATCGACGGAGCCGCAATTCACGCCGATGCGGATGGCACAGTCCGAATCTCCAGCGACACCAACAATGTATTTCACCTTCTCTTGCCACGGCTTTTCTCGTTCGTGGTGGTACAGGTGTCCCGGGTTGTAGCGGATCTTGTCGACGTGCGGACCGATGATCTCCGCCAATCGATAATTCTCCTGCAAGTCGACCGACAGATTGGCGGTGGTTTGTTTGCGAATTTCAGCTAGGGCAGCCGCATCCGGTTTGCTATCAGCAGCAATCCGCACGACATTCGCACCTGCCGCAACCAGCGCATTGGCCTGGGCAACGGTGGCATCGATGTCTTGCGTATGCGTAGCACACATGCTCTGTACGGCGATGGGATTTCCATTGCCGATGGTGATAGAACCAATATTGACGGCACGAGTGGGGTTGCGCGGCAGGTCCACCTGAGGCTCCCGAAGAGAATTTTTAAGGAAAATCAAAAAAAATGGGTAGTAACCCTTGATTATTACTGTTTCATCAGTTTTACTGTGCACCACGAAGGGCGATTCGGCATATTTTGCCAAAGTCGCGCTTTGTGACGAAAACGGAATTTCATATCTGGCGCTCCTGTCATATCCCTCTATTTTTGCCCAGATACATACTTGAGACGTTTATTCGCTCCTCATCCGCCATTTTTGGATCGAGGAGCTATTTTTTTGCGCGGTTCTCATCGCCTCTTGCTGCCTTACCAATACTGGGGTAATGGACTAAAAACTCAATGTTGGTTCCGATACAAGTCGGTAACCTAAAGGCCGCAGAAAACGCCAATTCACAACTGTCCAGCCAACGGTGCGCTACCGAACATATCATAACAAATCGTCGCCGCCGCGTCGCTGATCAACCCGTTTGGCCATGCCCGACTCTGTTTTCCCCCGCTTCGCTAGACATTGAACCGCACCAGGATTTCGTCGCCATCGCGCATGATGTACTCCTTGCCGACCAACTGATGCAGGCCGGCCGCTTTGACTTCGCGTTCGGAACCGAGCCGCAACAGATCCGCCACCGCCATGATTTCCGCTCGGATAAAGCCCCGTGCCAAGTCGGTGTGAATCGTACCGGCCGCTTCGACGGCAGATTCGCCCCGCCGCAACAGCCAGGCCCGGACCTCTTTTTCGTCGGAAGTGAAAAACGTGATCTGCTCAGTGATCTCGAAAATCGCTCGCAACAGTTGTTTGCGACACGGTTCGCCCAGTCCCAACTCGGCGGCAAACTCGGCGCGATCGGCTTCGTCGAGTTGTTGCACGTCCAGCTCCAAACCAGCCGGAGCGGCAATGACCGGGTGTCCCAATGCTTCGATGGCAGCCAGCTTGTCAGGATCGAAATCCGCCTCAGCGGTGTTGATCAGGACCAACAGCGGCTTGCGCGTCAGCAGCGAGAAGGACTTGGTATGCTTTTCCTGCTCGTCGGAGAATTCCTGGCTGCGGAGCGATTGCCCCTCGTTGAGCAAGACTTCGATCGGCTCTAAGAATTCCAACTCCGTCTGCAGTTCGTCGCGGTCGGGGCGGGGCTTTTTGATGTTTTCTCGCAGCCGGGCGACGCGATTGCTGATGATCTGCATGTCGGCCAGCACCAATTCCTCTTCGAAGGATTGTGCATCGCTGAGCGGATCCGCTCCGGCATAAGCGCCGATGACTTGGATCAACACGTTGGCTTCCCGCAGCACCGACATCCGTTGCGCGTTCCCTTCTCCTTGGTCGCGGCTCAAACCGGGGGTATCGAACAGTTCGATCTTCGCGGGTGAGATTTTCTTGGGATTGAACAGGGCAACCAAATCATCAAAACGCTGATCGGGAACCGTGGCGGTGCCGAGTTGTCCGGTGTGCGCTTTGGAGATATCGGGGGCAGTTCCGGTCAGCAATTCAAAGATGCTGCTTTTTCCGCCAGCTTGATAGCCCACGAGTCCGATTTTCATCACGCGTTCCTGGTCGTTTGTTTGCGTTCTCAGTACACCAATACTGCTTTTCGCACCGCGCCGGTCGGGGTGTGAGGCAGGGGCGCGCTAGTGTAGTTGGGCAGCCGCCACCGGTAAAGCGATCGCCTCTAGAGACTGTGAAACCGTTTTCGCCACGGATCGCGCGTTTTTTGACCGCTGGGAGTCATGCCGGGGAACGACGCATGCCGATTGTATCGATTGAGACGCGCGCGAAAACTGTCGCCGGACTCCCCGTCTTAAAACCGCACAAGAAAGCCTGCCGACATGTACGCCCAACACTGGGGTCTCGTAGACATCCCTTTTCAATCGACCATCGACCAACGTTGGTTCTATGAAGGACCCTCTCACGAAGAGGCGGTCGCCCGGTTGTTATTCATCGTCGAACAACATCGCCGTCTGGGCGTGCTGGTGGGAGAAGCGGGAACCGGCAAGTCGATGTTGCTGGCCGTCTTAAAACGCGCCGTGCAACGTGCCCAAGGCCAGGTGGTTCACGTCAACGTGGCCGGTCGCTCGGGGGAGGAAGTCGTTTGGGAACTCGCTGCTGGATTACGACTCAGCCCGCGACCCGATGATCCCCCCAGGACACTTTGGCGCAAAATCGAAGAAGTGTTGCTCGGCAACCAACTGGCCCACGTACAAACCGTTTTGGTATTCGATCACTTTGAGTGGGCCGATCGTGAGTGTCAAAAAGCGATCGCCCGCTTGGTCCACCTCAATACGCAAACACCCACCTGGACAACCATGGTAGTGGCCGTCCGAGAAAAAGCCCTCCAGGAAAGTTGCGACCTGTTCCGACACCTGATCGACCTCACGATTCAAGCACCGCCGTTCAGTAACGATGAATCGCGCGATTACGTGATCAGCTTATTGAGCAGAGCAGGGCGTCGCGATCCGTTGTTCACCGATTCGGCATTAGACCGTCTGCACGCATTGAGCGGCGGCGTGCCGCGCGAGCTGAATCGCCTGTGCGACATGAGCCTGCTCGCCGCCATGTCAGCCGGAGCAGTGGCCGTGACAGCCGACATCGTCGGTTCCTTTGCCGCTGAGGAGTCTGCTGAAAAATCGTTCGACCGGCAGACGGTATTGAATAACGTGTGAGTTGCTTCCGGGGAATCGAAGAGGCACAGGAGCGCGAACTGTTGTGCGAAGACCCTCACCCCCGACCCCTCTCCCAGAGGGAGAGGGGGGAATTGATGACGGTGATTCCGCGCAACGGCGCTTACTCCCTCTCCCTCTGGGAGAGGGCCGGGGTGAGGGGCAAGCCACGTGGGATGTTCGCCTTCAAGATCAGCGCAACTTTGCCAAAAAGCTAACGCGCAGCACGCCGCCGTTTCATGGGGTCTCCGGTGAATTTCTCGCCCGAATTGTGCTATCATGGCGTAAACATCTCTGCAACAGTTTGCCTCGATCTGCTCAATTCACAGGACCGGTTGATGACGACTACACGCCGCGACTTTTTACGAACTTCCGCTGCACTGGGCACCGGGATCCTAATCCCCTATACCTTCACCACCGGGGCAGAAACCAAACCGCGATCGCCCAATGAACGGGCTCGCATCGGATCGATTGGGATGCGCTATCAAGGTTCGGTGATTGCCCGCAAAGCGGCGGAGCATGGCGATATTGTGGCTATCGCCGATGTTGATCGCGAAATCGCCGACAAGGCCCAGGCCGAGTTCGGCGGTAAAGCGGACATCTATGAAAACTATCGCGACTTGCTGTCGCGTGACGACATTGACGTTGTCACGATCGGCGCGCCGGATCATTGGCATGCGTCGATGCTGATCGATGCTTGCCGTGCGGGCAAAGATGTCTATTGCGAAAAGCCACTCACATTGACGATCGACGAAGGCCAAGCGATCCTCAAAGCGGTCAAAGAAACCGGTGCGGTGGTGCAGGTCGGAACGTGGCAACGCAGCGATTCGCGGTTCCGTTTGGCCTGCGAGTTAGTCCAGCAAGGACGGATCGGCAAGTTGCGGCGGGTGTCGATTGTGCTCGGCAAAAATGTCGTGGGCGGGCCGTTTGCCGTGACGGAACCACCGGCGCATTTCAATTGGGATCTATGGCAAGGCCCGACCCCTGATGTTCCGTATAACAAAGAGCGAAGCCATTACACGTTTCGCTGGTGGTATGAATATTCCGGCGGGCAGATGACCGACTGGGGCGCGCATCATCTCGACATCGCCCAATGGGGCATGGGCCAACAACACAGCGGGCCGGTGCAGATTGAAGGGACCGCCGATTTCCCCCACCTCGAGAACGGCTACAACGTGGCAACCAACTATCACGCGGCGTATCGCTACAACGACGGTGTCGAACTGGTCGTCGCCGACAATGGTCGTAACGGCGTGATGTTTGAAGGGGACGAAGGCCGGATCTTTGTTAATCGCGGGACCGTGTCGGGAAAACCGGTCGAAGATTTGAAAACCAAGCCGCTGAACCGTGGTGATTTTGCCTTGTACGGCCATGACAATTTGGACCGCCCGGAACGCGCCGGCAAATTGGATGCGATCATCAATCACATGGGCAATTTTTTCGATTGTGTGGTCACCCGTGAAGCCCCCATTTCCGACGTCGCCAGCCAACACCGCAGCGTGAGCGTTTGTCATCTCGGCAACATCGCCATGCGTCTGGGCCGCAAGCTGCAATGGGACCCGCAAGCCGAGTTATTCGTCGACGACGAAGAAGCAAATCGCTGGCTATCACGCGACCGCCGCACAGGATTTGAGCTGGACGCTTGATAAAGCCCGGAACGGGGGAGGGTACGCGGAAAAAAGTTGCACGCATAGACGCAGTAAATCTCTAAGTATCCAGGGTAGCCGCGATGGCGCAGACATCGGGGCGGGCGCAGCCCGCAAGAAGCCGCAATTTCCGCGCACTAAAACGAGCAGAGTCTCATTGGCAGAGACCGCTGAAATTGCTGCGTCTTGTGCCTACGGCACACCGATTGCCGTTGGCAATCGCTGCCACCCGATGATTACTGCCCCAGGACAGCCGGCTACCATAATAGCCATAGGTTATTCGCCCCCTTCGAGCACCACCTTCGTGACAGCGATTTGGCCGGAGAAACAGACGTCGATATCGTGCCCCCGTTGTCGCGGACGATCGTGATAGCTGCCGACGTAGTGATAGCTCCCCTCCCGGCAATCGTACTCCAGCCGATGGGGACTGGTGTCCAAAGGGCAAAAGACGATTTCCGGCTCCGCTGTGGACTCATCGTCGAGTGCGGGGAAGTTGACGTTCCAATAAGCGCCCGGTGGCAGCGGTTGAGGAGCGAGTAACTCCAGGACGCGGCGGGCCATCACTTCGGCGACTGCCCAATCGATTTCTACGATGCCCCGATGATACTGCGAAAAGGCGATGCCCGGTTTGCCTAACAATGCCGCTTCGCGGACAGCGGCAACGGTGCCGGACATATACACGTCAATGCCTAGGTTTCCGCCCTCGTTGATGCCTGACAGCACCCACGTCGCATCGGGCAGAATTTGCGTGGCGCCGATCCGCGTGCAATCGGCCGGTGAACCGTCGAGCGCCAGTCGCCCGGCGGCGACTTCGGTCATTAACAGCGGCCGAAAGACATTCACGGTATGCCCGCAACCGGAGTAAGGCTCGTTCGGCGCAACGACCGTGGCTGTGCCCCACCCATGAACTGCCCGCTCCAGCGCCGCCAACCCGTCGGCATGGATTCCGTCGTCGTTGGTCAGCAGAAGTTTCATCGGTGTTGGCTTCATGAAATAGCAATTCATCGAAATTGTAGAACAGAGCAGTTGCAGGTTCGCTCAATAGTGTAAATCTTGAGTGCGATAAAAACACTGCTGGGCAAGCCAGCAGTGGCACCCAACATCTTGTTGAGACGGTTCCCGGAGCGAGCCATGTCGATGCTGTAACGGACTGCGTAGCGCTTCAGGCAAACGTATCGCGGGCTAAGGCCAGTGCTCCGTGAATCACGACTTCTTCACCCAGTGCCGCGGGGACGATCTGTGCGACGTCGGCAAACGGTGCAAAGACATGTTTGCGATATGCGGCACCGACCGGTTCAAAAAACAATGTGTCCCCCATCAGGGAGACGCCCCCGCCGATTACGATCCGGGCGGGATTGACCAACGTCACGACCTGTGCGATCGCCCAGCCCAAAGTGTCGGTCGCGTCGTTGAGCAGTCCCCGGCAAAACGGATCTCCCACCGCCGCAGCTGTGGCGATGTGTTTGGTCGTGATTTTCTCTGGATCATTCCCGGTCAATTCCAAGAGACGACCGGCCGGCGCGGACGGTTCGGCCTGGGCAATCATCTCCGGCGCAGCGGCGGTGCGGTGAGCGGCGGCGAAGGAGGCGGCTGCTGTTTGATCGGCAATTGCTTGTCGTGCGCGCTGTGTGATGCCGAAACCCGAGGCGATTTGTTCGACCGTGGTGCCGGGGTAGGGCAGGTGCCCGGGAACGTTGCCGGGCCTCAGGTGTCCGATCTCAGCCGCGCCGCGACCACTCCCGCGATAAACCTGGCCACCCAGAATCAAACCGCCGCCAATCCCCGATCCGACGGTGATATAAAACACCGTATCGAATCCCCGGCCGGCGCCGTAATGCGCTTCGGCCAGCGCGGCGGTGTCGGCGTCGTTTTGCAAAATCCCCGGAATTCCCAGCGTCTCCGCTGCCCAATCGACGATCGGAAAATCATCCCAACCGGCGACTTGGTGGCTGGTCATCGTACATCCGCGATCCGCATCAACCGGCCCGCCAAATCCGATGCCCATGCCGGCGACGTCGCCATGTTGCAAGCCGCGCGGCTTGAGTAATTCATCAACGCCTTGTGCGATCTGCGCGCGGATACGTTCAGCGCCTTGCGTCGCATCGATATCAGCGCGCCACAACTGTTCGATCGTCTCGGAGTCCAAAGTCCCCAAGCCGATTTGCAGCTTTGTGCCACCGATTTCCACACCCAGCGCGTAGGCCCGTTTGTCCGTCATGTTCGATTCCCCACCCGTCGCGCCGGACTGTTTTCTACAGGTCGTTTCAAAACCGTCTGACGCGTCACGCGGAGACGAAATGACTAGTTTCCGCAACAAGCGCAACCGGTTTTTGAAACTGGTTTTCCGCGAATCATTCGCTGCCTTGAAATGCCACCCAGGCGCGGTTTTGGTAGCTGCAGCGGCAACCGGCTGAGGCATCGGGCAGCAGAACCAACCCGCCGACCGGCAATGCATTGATCCAGCAGCCGGGGCGAATCCCGCCAAAGTCCTCGCGTCCTTCGGGCCGTGACAAATCCAAATACCCCAACGTCGCCGAGCGGAACAATAACATGTTTTTCCCAGCGGCCAATTGTCCGCAACCGTAGGAACGTTTGAATTCAAAGGGCTGCGTTTCCCCCGTCAGCAGGTCCCAGGCGCCGCCTTGGGTATAGATGGTGCGGTCAGTGATGAGCGGGCGGGTGACATACTTCATCGGTTTGTCCCACACGCGATACCCTTCCGAGGCACGAAACACTGCGATGCGGCCTCCTACCTCCGACGGCAGACGAAATCGCGTCGGTTGGTAGCTCATGAGCAGCATGTCGTTTGCTTCGCTGAAAACTAGGACCGTTCCGAAAATGTCCTTGTCGTTTTTCATTTTGATTTTGCCGCTGCGAGCATTCAAAATCACCAATTCACCGGTCGGGTGCTCGTCCGATTTCAAATCCTTCTTGCCGCGGCGTTTCTCCGCTTGATCCAACCGGTCGCCGGGAGCTAAGGCGCGGTCGATCAAAAAGACCTGACCGTCGCCGATAGCAATCGCGTTGTTGCGAATCGATTCCTGCGCATCGTATTGCCACAGCTTTTCACCACTCTCGACGTCGAAGGCGAACAGCGTTTTTGACTCGGTGAAGAGTTCGCTCATGTCGGCCGGCTTCCAGGAATGTCGCACAATGTGGTCCTCATTGACCACCGACCCGAACAGAATGCCATCCTCGCAGGCAATGTAGCCCCACTTCCCTTTTTTGCCCTCGGGCGATTGCGGGGCTTCGTAACGCGTCAGCACTTTCCCGGTCGCTGCGTCGAGTCGCACACAAGTATCGTCCCAGCGGACGAACACACTGTCTCCAGCAGCACAGAAATTACTCCCCGTGCCGGCGGTGCCCATCAGGTGGTCGGCGTCGTGGGCTCGCTGCACGCCAGGCAATGCATACTCCCACAGCGTGCGTCCGTTGTAGGCATCGACCGCGCGGAGCGCATCCATTCCTTCGACAAACAGCCGCCCCTGATGGAACAGCGGTGCATGTCCCCGACCGTGACGCTGCGGCATCTCCAGCGCGACGTCGCGGAACCACAGGATGCTGAGCGGACCTTTGATCGTATCAACACTGCTACAGGTGTTGGCCGGGTTCGAATACTGATGCGTCCACTGCCCCGCATCGGCGAGTGCGCCGCGTGTTTTCACGGACATTTCTCCCGGAGTACCCAGACAAATCATACCGCCATAGGGCCGCTGCAACCGAGCGATTTCTTCTTGGCCCTCGGCGATCTCCTCGCCAGCCACGGAACGCCCTGAGACGATCAGGTTCGCGAAATACTTGGGATAGGTCGTCGCCGCGAGATCGCGTTGATGTACGGTGACCCGTGTGCCGTACAGTCCGGCGTCATTGATGAGCTGACGGGCAGCGGCGACGTTCGCGGGATCGGAATCGACCGCAAAGATGGTTAAGTCGGTTTGCTTGGCCAATTCCAACGCCAACCGTCCATCGCCGCAACCAAAATCAACGCAATACCCGGCCGATACGCCGGTCGTTTTGATAATCTCTTCTGCTGCTTTGGCAACCAATTCATCGGCGGCAGTTTCTTGTGGTTCGATCTTTACCGTTTTTGTTTCATCGGGACTGGCTGCGGCGAAACTATAGATCGTGCCTTGATCGGTGCTGACGTACAAACGCCCCTCGGCGACTGCCAATCCGTACGGCTTGCCGTCGACCTGCGCCGTCCATTGTTGTTCTCGGTCCGTGAGTCCAAAGGTGGCGACGCTGTCACTGGCACCGGAAACAATGGTCTCACCGGCAACGATCAATGACGTCCCGCCGGGAATCTTCTCCGCCTTCCACAATTCTTTGTGCGTCATTTTCGTTTGCGGTTTACCGCGACGATCCGGTTCGGTGGTTTCTACCGGCTTGAGCGCCCGCAGCGTGTGGCCATCGGCATGGAGCAGCCCTTCGGGGAACGCAGCCACGGTACCGGCGCCTAGCTTGTCGGAGGCAACACCATCGCTCGCCACAAACGCCAGTCCGCCGTTATAGAAAAACGGTCCAGCGGCCATCGTCGAGGTGCCGCCGGTGTGTCCGTTTTTTTGCAGATGATAATATTGAAAGGCACCGTCGGTCCGTTGAAACGCCGCCGGAACCGCGCGGCCCGTGGGGACAAATAATTGATCACCTGCAGCAACCACATAACCTTGTGCGGAGATGCCGCTGTTGGCATTGGCACCGCCGTGCGGTTGCGGCATCTCGATCTGGCCCGATTCGCCGTTGGTCCAGACACTTTCACCGGTCGCTAAATCCAGTGCGTGCAGGAAGACTTTTTCCGACTGCCAAATCCCGGCCGCGTAATACAGCGTGTCCTCCAGAATGACCGGTCCCCCCCGCGCCGGCCAACGCGACGTCAACGTGCCGTTGCCTAACACCATGTCATCCTCAGGACCACCGCGCCATTTACGGATCAACGACCCGTCTGCGGCGGACAGGCAGTACAAGTATCCGTCGTCGCTCACGGCATAAACTTGATCCCGCCAGACCACCGGTGCGAACCGCACAGGGCCGTCGGTATAAAACGTCCATTTTTCTTGCCCCGTGGCGGCGTCGAGCGCGTGAATTTGGCCGTCGGCGGAACTGCCGTAAAAAACGGTGTCCCCCGCGGCCACGACGTGAAACGCGCGGTCGAACAGCATGCGGTCATCGCGCGGCCAAGCCGTTTGCGGAGGATGTGCCGGGTGATGCACCCAAGCCAACGCGAGTTCCGCCGGCAGGCTGTCGGTCGTGTAACCGTCGCGTGCGGCATTGCCGCGAAACTGTGTCCAATCAGCAGCGGACAACGGCGACACACAAAGAATCAGGAGGGCGGGTATCAGGAAATTGCGCAGCATGGAGTGCACCTTTTCGCAGGGGAGGATCTATAAGACGATCGATCCTTCCAATATACCGCCCGTCGCGGGTCGCCGAAACCCAGGCGAACGGCCGCTGGCATTGCTCAGCTAAAGTCATGCGGGGCCGTCTATTTGACAACGGCCGGTTCATCGGGGACTTGGGGTTTCTCGTCCCCCGCTGGCCAGCTCTCTTGGTTTCCATTCACGAAGTTCGGTTTGCGGAGCGGGGACTCCGGTTCCGGCGCGGGTGCATCGTCGAGTCCGTCATCGTGCTGCATGATCGATTCGAACCACATGGTGGTCTTGTAATACACCAGATAAAACACCGGCACGAGGTACAAAACCAACACGGTGGCCAACATCAAACCAAAGCATAGACTGACCGCCATGGGAATTAAGATCTGTGCCTGGAACGACGTTTCAGCCAACATCGGCGCCAGTCCGGCCACCGTGGTAACTGATGTCAACAACACAGGACGAAAACGTCGTTCCCCGGCTTCCAAAAGCGCCGCCTTCAGCGGCAACCCATCCCCCAAGCGGCTATTAATAAAATCGACCAAAACGATGGAGTCGTTCACCACCACACCCGTCAACGCCACAAGACCAAACAGGCTAAACAGCGAGATCGGTAAACCCATGAACGCATGTCCGATCACGGCACCAATCATACCGAAGGGGATGATCGCCAGAATCAACAACGGCTGCAGATAGGAACGGAACTGGACGGTTAACAAAACAAACATGCCCAGCACGGCGACGACAAAGCCTTGCATCATGCTGGTGACCGAATCTTGCGTTTGCTCGGCTTCCCCTTCATAGCGGGCATAAACACCGGGATATTTGGCCAACAGTTCCGGCATATAGTCGCTACGCAGCGCCGCCATCGTTTGTGACGTATTTCCCAATTGCTCATCCATGTCAGCTGTGACGGTGATGGACCGCATTTGATCGATGCGGTTGATTTCGCCATAGCTGCGGGCGACGGTGATGTCGGCCAATTCCGTCAATGGCCGTTCGGTGCCGTCATCCGTACGGACGCGAATGTCGTTGAAATTCGTCAGCGATCGACGTTCCTCGGTGGGATAACGGACCATGAGTTTCACTTCATGCCGCCCCCGCTGTAGCCTCATGACTTCGGCCCCGTAATAGGAATTGCGGACGGTTTCGGCCAAATCGCCAACCGTCACGCCCATGGCTTGCGCATCCTCCTTGACCTTAATCTGAAATTCCCATTTCCCCGGCGTCGAGTCGTCAGCCACGTCGGCGACACCGGGATATTTGCGCAATTGTGTTTTACATTCTTCGACAGCAGCCTCCAGCGAGCCGAAGTGGGACTCATCCGCCAGCAGTCGAAATTCGATCGGCAAGCCTTCAGGCCCCATGCTCGGGCTACGGAACGACACGCTTTGCGCGCCGGGAAATTCTCCACATCCTTCCCGCCACTCTTTGACAATATCCAAGCTGACAATCGATCGCTGTTCGGGCGGCACGAGTTCGATTGTGACTTCACCTACGTTGCTGCCGGTGGATTGCCCTCCCGCGCCGATTGGACCATCTGTACTGACACTCCCCACCGTTCGCCGCGTTAGGTCGACCAAATTCATACCCTGGTCGGCATACTTCTGGTTAATTTTTACGATGGCCTCCTCCATCCGTTGGGTCGCTTCGTCGGTGATCGAACTCGGCGTTCCGTCGGGATAGACCACCTTGGCGATGATGGTGTTGCTGTCCAATTTGGGAAAAATGCTCCAAGGAGCGATCCCGCCGGCAATGAGGCCGAAGCAAATCATCATCAACGCAATCGCCCCACTGATGACAATGGCCGGATTATTGACCGACTTGCGCAAAGTCGGCACATACACACGCTTAATGATCCAATCCAAGAGCCGAATGCAGTACCGGTTCATCCAGCCAAAAATGATGGCCAAGGGACGAAACGGATAGAGCAGCCATTCGACCACCATCAAAAACATGCCCCGTTTGTGCGCCAAGTGGCAAGGCAGCACAAAACTGCTCTCCACCAGCGAGATGACCAACATGGCAATTACGGCAACCGGCATCACGGCAATGAATTTGCCCATCACCCCTGAGACATACATCAGCGGCAAAAAGGCAATGATCGTGGTGGCGACCGAGGCGACCACCGCGGGGACCACCTCGGCTGTTCCGTCAATGGCCGCTTGCAGCAGCGGCTTGCCCAGTTGGCGATGCGCATAGATATTTTCACCGATCACGATGGCATCGTCAACCACGATCCCCAACGCCAACAGAAATGCGAACATCGTCAGCATGTTGAGCGTATGTCCGGTAAATAACAACACCGCGCTGGCCCCCAGGATGGCAATGGGAATGCCCAGCGCGACCCAAAACGCTAGTCGCAATTCCAAAAACAGGGCCAACACCAAAAAGACCAGCGCTAATCCTTGCAGACCGTTGCGGGTCAACAAGTCCATACGATCGCGCACGTCCACCGATCGATCGCGCCAAGTTTGCAATTCATACCCGGCGGGGACCTCTTGGCGGGCTGTGTATTCCTTGACTTCATTGACAATGGCCAGCAAATCTTCACTAGCGGTGCGGTCGACGGAAATCAGCAAACCGGGCCGTCCATTGATGACTGTCTCGGCAGTCATATCGGCGAATTCATCCTGCACATTGCCCAGATCGTCGATGGTGAGCACTACTCCGCCCGACTGCGTAACGAGCGGGATCTTCGCGATATCCTCGCCGATGGTCTGCTTGTTCTTGCCACGCAGCAAGACCTCTTGAGAATCGGTTTTGATGCTACCGCCGGGCAATTCCAGGTTTTGCCGTCTCACGATTTCGGCAACCTGCCCCAGCGACAAGCCATGCTTGCGTAGCGCCGTTTCCGAGATTTCGATGTCGATCTGATAATCCTTGCCGCCAATGATATTCGCTTGCGACACCGAGGGGAGTTGCAACAAGTCGCGGCGGACCTGTTCGGTCACCTCACGCAGTTTTAAAGCCGCATCAGGTGAGTCGTCGGCGGTCCCCAAAATTCCCACACGAATCGCCGGTTGCCGAAACGTGATCTGTTTGATTTCCGGGTCTTCGGCCAATTCGGGAAAACTGGGAATCCGGTCGATTTCCGAACGTACTTCGGCCAACGTCTTTTGCACATCGGGAATATTCGATTCCAATTCCAGAATCAAATACCCAAAACTCTCGCGTGCGACGGCTGTCTTCTTTTTAATGCCCGTAATCGAGTGCACCGACTCTTCGATCTTCTGGCAAATCCCCTCCTCCACTTCATCGGGACTCGCGCCGGGATACGGCACGGTGATCAAGATGACTTCCATCTCAAATTCTGGAAAGACTTCGCGGCGCATCATGAACAGACTGGCGCTCCCCATCAGGAGCACGCCAATCATCAGCGTGTTCATGGCGGGAGAATTAGAAACGGCCCAACGGATAATCGATTTCATGGCGATGTCGTTAGAGAGGCTAAAAGGCTAGGGGCTGTCGACCGTAGGAAGTTTTTGCGGGTTTTCCAAACTCAGGTTGGGAAAACCAATCTCTCGAAGCTCCGCTTCGGTCAGCTGCGCCGTGGCTTGGCAGTTCGTTTCATAAATCTCACTTCGACCGGCAAGTAGTAACAAACATGTGCGGCGCTCGGTTTGTGTCTCTTGTGGTTAGTTCATTTCGGGGGTTGTTGTGGCCACTGGCTGGGACGATTCGCGGACTTTCATGCCGTTGCGGACCTCCGCGAGCGGCGAGGTGACGACGTGGTCGCCCGCTTCGATTTTTGACGATGCCGCCGGAAGTATGACAGCCCCATCGAGTGTCTCGGCAGGCTGAATGGTTTCGATGGAGAGTACCCCGTTCCGGACAACCCAAATGCGGTTGCCGGGCCGGACCGCGCTTTCGGGTACACTCAATAACCGCGCAGTAGGCTGGGCGTGAACGCGGACTGTGGTGTACATGCCGGTGACCATCGCTCGCGGTCCGTGAAAATCCATCGGTCGCCCTTGATCGTCGGTGATGCGGACCTCGCGAGGTTTTTTAACGACAACTCGGCAAGGGATCGTGCGCGTCGCAATGTCGAGCCCCGTTCCTTCGTACCGAGATAAAACCCCCTGCCAATGAAAATTGCGGTCCATCAACCGGTAAGTGACTGTCACCGGCGTTTCGGGAATTTCAAAGGTGGCGGCCGCTGACATGGCTTGATCGCTCACATACCGTTCACCCGTTTGATTCCAGATCCAAAACAATTCGTCCATTTTCAAGCCGCATTTCACTTCAGCGGTCGACGAATCATTGATGCGAACCAGTTGGGTGCCGTTGGTGACGTGCGTATCGGTTTCCACCAAATCCTCGATGATCACACCGCTCAGCGGGGCTGTGATCTTAGTTCGGCTCAGGTCCAATTGGGCTTTCTCCAATTGCGTGCCCTTCAACTCCAGCGCGCTTTGCAATCGCTGGCGGCGGGATTTTTGCAACGTCAACAAGTTCTTTTGCACCTGCAGGCTATTCCGGGCGGCCAACTCGTCACGCTTAGCAACGTCGATGTCCGATTCGGTGATCACGCCCCGCTTCGAGAGATCCTGTACCCGCTTCATTTCTTGTCCTTGCAGTACCAAATCTTCCTGGCTCAATCCCACCATCATCTCGGCGTTTTTGATCTCGACATCGTTCTCCTGCAAATCCGCTTCCGCTTGTGCGATCTCCTTGCTCAACCGGCGAACTTCTAATTCATAGTCGCGGGGATCAATTTCCAACAACAGCGTCCCCGCCTTCACATAGTTGCCCGAGTTGCACTCGTCCGACTTGAACGTGATGCGTCCCGCCACTTCGGCGGAGAGGTAGATTTCTCGGTGCGGCACCACAACTCCATCAGTTTCGATGTCCAATCCCGACGCGTGTGCCGCAACGGGAACCCACTCGACGAGAGGATCCATCTGGGCTTGTTCGTCTTCGATCACCATCTCGGGACGCGCGCTGAGAACCTGAAATCCAACGATGCCGCCTATCAAAATGATGACCGGCAAAACGATCCGTAGGATGAGGTAACGGAGAAATTTCATCGTAGGGAAACAACCTTCAAACGATTGAGACTCAAACTTGGTTAACGCGAAACGCTACGACCCGCTGTTGTCGAAGCACGGGAATGGTTGGGGGCGGGAATACTCCGACTTGACTGTGACTGAGACCGTTCGGAGTAAGGCGCGATGCAGCCCAATGCGGCCAATGAAAACTCGGCAATATGTTCAGCAAGTTGTGTGATGCTGTAATGATCCCGTCGCTCTTGTTCGTCAATCATGATGGCGACCACTTCACCCGCCACCCGGTAATTCAAACACTGTCCTAGAATACTGAAACCGATGAGATGCAGTTTGAAATCGGGAGTCCCTTCAGGCATGATCTCCCGCAAAATTCCCACCAGCAGATCGAAATCGGGACGAAAATGATCCTTGACCAGCGCCTTACAGGCAGCCGTGGGATGCAAAACTTCACGCATCATCAACGTCGCCTGCCAGGGTGCCTGATTCGTCCCCAGCATCCGTGTGATCATCGTCATCAAATAATCACGCAGCTTTTCCTCTGGCAACGTCTCCGCCGACCAGACGGGAAACTGAACCTTCCGCACCCTCAACTCACGGGCCTGCGTCACCGTCGCGATATACAATTGCTCCTTGTCACCGAAATGATAATTCACACTGGCGACGTTCACATTCGCCGCTTGGCAAATATCGCGCACCGTCGCATCGGAAAAGCCCTTTTCCGCAAAGACGGGGCCGGCCGCATTGAGAATTCGAGTTCGAGTATCGTCTGTGGACATAGGAAAGAGAGGCTGTCTAGAAATGCAAATCAAACAGTCGTTTGAAACAATTGTATAAAACAACTGATCAACGTCAAGTTCACTTCCCCCCTTTTCCAACCTCCCCAATCCAATCCCCCTCCTTTGGAATCCATTCGCATCTCTCGCGGTTTTCTTAAGATTCCAATCCAAAACCACGTTTGCCATGCAGCGTTTGCGGTTTTTATTGTTGGCCATCCGAGGGACTGTTATGATGTCATGCAGGACACGTCATCCGCCGTTTTGGTTCCACGGACGTGCTTTGGGAGATAATGACATGCGCTGCGGAATCGCCCGCCACCTTCTGATCGTGATCTGTACGCTCGCGATCCTCGCCAGCTCCCACCGAAATGCCCGGGCCGAAATTACAGCTCAGAAGGTCCATCATTCGATCGATAGCGGTGTGAAGTTCCTGTTGCGGCGACAGAACGACAACGGCTCTTGGGCCAGCGGCGGGAATTGGGACGTGGGTGTCACGAGCCTGACCGCATTGGCGCTGTTCAATGCCAAAGTCCCAGCCGATCATCCACAGATGGCGCGGGCGCTGCGCTTTTTGCGCGAACCCCGCAACAAGCCGAATCGCACCTACGAGGTCGCGTTGATGATCATGGCGCTCGCTGCAGCTAAAGATGGCAAACGGGATGCAGCGCTCATTGGGGAATTGGTGGAGATGTTGGAAGACAGCCAAATCCGCCGCGGCGAAGGACGAGGCGGGTGGTCGTACGGCACTGCACCCGGCGGCCGGCTGAATATGGCGGGGGGAGATAACAGCAATAGCCAATATGCGGTGTTGGGACTGCGCGACGCACAGGAATACGGGGTGGAAGTCAGTACCGCAACCTGGGAGCGGATTCGAGCACATTGGCTTGGCGCGCAAAACGTCGACGGTGGTTGGGGTTACACCGTTAGTTCCGGTTCAAGCACCGGCAGCATGACGGTCGCCGGAATCGCCAGTATGGTCATCGTGCATTCCATGCTCAGCGACGATGCCAACGAAATCGACGAGGATGGCCGTCCGATTTGTTGCGGAACCCCGGAAGAAGATCCCTATCTGAAAGCACTCGAACGGGGCGTCGAATGGCTGACACGAAATTTCGCGGTCGGCATGAACCCCAAGGCTCACACGTGGCAACTGTATTATCTGTACGGCCTGGAGCGGGCCGGACGGCTCAGCGCGCGGCGATTTTTCGGCCAGCACGATTGGTACCGCGAAGGAGCAGAATATCTGGTTGCCCGGCAAGCAACGATCGCCGGAAGCTGGAAAGGGAGCGGGCATATGGAGGACGAAATTATCTCCACATCGTTCGCCCTACTATTTCTCTCCAAGGGACTGGCACCGGTCTTGGTCAATAAATTGAAATATGGGCCGCGGGAAAACAACGGCCGCCTCACCGAGGAGGATTGGGACAATCACCACAACGATGTCAACAACCTCACCAAACACATCAGCGGCTTGGAAAAATGGCCAAAATTGCTGACCTGGCAGCAAGTTGATAGCCGAGCAGCGACTGTCGCCGATTTGCATCAAGCGCCGGTCGTCTTCATCAGCGGCCGCTACGGCTACGACTTCACCCAAGCGGAACGGGGCAAGCTCAAGGAATACGTCAGCGGTGGCGGGACGATCTTTGTCGAGTCCTGCTGCGACGGCGAAGACTTTGATCGCAGTTTTCGCGAGTTGATCCGCAAAATGTACCCTGATGGGGAAGCGGAGTTGGTGCGTCTGGGACCCGATCATGAAGTCTATCGCAGCGAATACCGACTCGATTCTGAGTCGGTCGAACTGTGGGGTGTGGAACTCGGCTGCCGGACGGTGATTATTTATTCGCCGGACGATCTGTCCTGTTTATGGGACAAATGGCGGCTACGCATTCCGGAAAAACGTGCCCCCGCCTTAACATCCATGGTGCTCAGGGCCATGAAGGTGGGCGTGAATGTGATCGCCTATGCCACCGGCCGGGAGCTGATGGAAAAACTGGACGACAATCGCCTGGCCGCCGAAGAAGGGGCGCAGGTCAAGGTGACACGGGGCTTGTTGCAAGTCGCCAAAGTCCGCCACGCGGGAAGCTGGAACACCGCTCCCACAGCGCTGCGCAATATGCTCTTTGCGCTGAACGACAAATTAGGCATGGTGGCCTCGACAACCGAGCGCGATCTGGTTGCGGTCGATGACAATATCTTCAAGTACCCTATTCTCTACATGCATGGCCGTCACCGGTTTGAATTCAGCCGCCAGGAACAAGAGAACCTGCGAAAGTACCTCGACCAAGGGGGCTTCTTATTCGCCGATGCCTGTTGCGGCGCCCCGCAGTTTGATAAGAGTTTCCGGGAATTGATGGAGCAGATTTATCCCGATGCGCCGCTGAAACGGTTGCCGATGGACCATGAGATCTTTACCTCACAATTGGGAGGGTTCGATATCCGCAAGGTGCAGCGGCGGGCCCCCGAATCGGGCAGCACCAAAGTGACACTCAAATCGAACGTCTTCGAAGTCGAACCGTTACTGGAGGGGATCGAGATTGATGGTCGCATTGCCGTCATCTATAGCAAGTTCGACATCAGTTGCGCTTTGGAACGCCAATCCTCAGTTGCCTGCGCCGGGTACGTCCACGAGGACGCCGTCAAAATCGCCTTAAACGTCGTGCTGTATTCCATCGCCCAATAAGCCGCCGCCGCGTGTTTTTGACTTCAAAAAAGCCTCGCGCAAAGCCGCAAAGAAATTTTAGCCATCGCTTACTTTTTTCTCTGCAGGCAACATCATTTCCTGAGACCCATCCGAACAATCGATTGAGCGATCTGAAAAAATCTGTGTTTCATCTCTGTTCAATCTGTGGCTAAGACAACCACAGCGCACAGCAGTTCGGATTGCAATCAGTCACGGCTGCGAATATGCTGATTAACACGCAGGCAGCGTATTTCCAGATGAATGTCTCAGCGACCAACTGCGCGCAGTTGGTGGGGAGTGGAAGAGTATGGGCCTGCGGTGCAATCATTACGATGTGGCGTTCGAAGAATTTCTGCGCGGACGCAAGACGCCTTACGTCTTTGTCGACGAACGCCGCCGCGCGTTGCTGGACGGCGCTTCGCTCAAGTCGATGGACTTTATTGTCTATTCTCCCGGCGAGACCAATCTTCTGGTCGATGTGAAGGGGCGGCGGTTTCCTTCCGGGCGTCGCACAGACGGGCACAAGTGGGAGAACTGGACCGGTGCCGAAGATGTGCCGGCGCTGTTGCAATGGCAGGAAGTGTTCGGCACAGGATTTCGCGGGCTGCTGGCCTTTGCCTATCACATTGTGCACGAAAAGCACTGTCAGCATTTCGACGAACTGTTTGAATTTCGCGGCCGCCGTTATGCGTTCTTCGGCGTCTGGGCCGATGCCTATCTGGAGGTCATGAAAACCCGCTCCGCCGGTTGGGATACGGTGTGCCTGCCGAGTCGCGAGTTTCGCCGCCTGCGGGTTCCGCTCAGCGAATTGTTATAAAATGCGACTGCTGCAATTTGCCACTGGTACCGGCACCCGCGGGAGCGTATGCTGGATCTAAAAGCGTGTCTTCCCCCTCCCAGGACGGGAAAAGGCAGTTCACAGACGTATTTTGAAGAGACGCTCAAACGAAATCTGCGACCCAAACATCCTGCAATCACATTAGAACCAGTTTCAAAACCCGGTAGCGCTTGTCCTCGAAACCTACAGACCAGTGTCAGTTAGACGCGTCAGAGGATTTTGAAACGAGTTGTAAATAAATGCCCGTTGATGAAACAGCTTCCCCGAGGAATACGCGCATGAATTGGTTAAACGGGCGACGTTGCCAGAGGATGGCCGCCTTCACCGCCACCGGCTGGGCGATCCTGTGGCAAGCGGCCGCAGCACGGGGTCAAGACTTGCCCCCGCAGGGTGGCGGAGCCGCTGCCGTGGATCCCATGTCGGGGACCGATTTCATTTTGCCCGCTTTCGCTGTGATTTTCTTGTTCGGAGTTTCCATCTTCGCCGTCTGCCGCTCCAGCCGCCGCGTCTAACTGCTCACAGCGTCGCTCCAGCAATGCGGCGTCGACATGTGCCGCTTTTTCCGATTGCGCGGATGATCGGTCGCTCCCGCAGGGTTGCCCAGCGAAAAAGTCAACGGAACCTACCCCGCTACCCCTGCCCGCGCCTGCTCCGCATGTTATGATAAACGCGTCTCCCAGTTGTTTATCTACACGGAAATGATGTGAGTCCCATGCCGAATTCCGCCAAACTCCAAGGTATTTTTACGCCCAATCTTGTGCCCCTCGATGCCCGGGGTGAAATCGATGAAGGGGAACTGCGGCGTTATACCGATTGGCTGATCGATCGGGGCGTGCATGGTTTGTATCCCAACGGGTCGACCGGCGAATTCACCCGCTTCACGGTTGAGGAGCGGCGGCGGATTATTGAAATCATGGTCGATCAGACGCGGGGCCGCGTACCGATTCTCGCCGGAGCCGCCGAAGCCAACGTCAAGGAAACGATCAAAGCCTGCGAGTTCTATCACGAGCTGGGGGTGCGGGCGGTCGCGATCGTGGCGCCGTTCTATTACAAGCTCAGCCCCGAATCAGTCTACGCCTACTTCGCCGAGATTGGCCGCAATACACCAGTCGACGTCACGCTGTACAACATTCCCATGTTTGCCAGCCCGATCGATGTGCCGACCGTGCAACGGCTGGCCGACAACTTCGAGAAGATCGTGGCGATCAAGGATTCCTCGGGCGACATCCCGCACATGATTCGCATGATTCAAGCAGTGCGGCCCAATCGGCCGGAGTTCAGTTTTTTGACCGGTTGGGATGCGGCACTGATGCCGCTGTTGTTGATCGGTTGCGACGGCGGAACCAATGCCACCTCCGGTGTCGTGCCGGAAATTACTCGTAAACTTTACGACCTCACCACTGCCGGCCAGCTTGATGAAGCACGGCAAGTGCAATACGACCTGGTAACGTTGTTCGACGCGATGCTGTATTCCGCCGAATTCCCCGAAGGCTTCCGCGCCGCTGTCGAGTTACGCGGCTTCAACATGGGCACCGGCCGTCAACCGATGTCGGAAAACCAAAGTACCGACCTCGGCATGCTCAGCAAAACGTTACAATGCCTGTTGGCCGAGCAAGGCTTCACCGGCCAACCGGTCGGCGGTTGCCCCGTCCAGGCCAACACAGTGGACCGCAGCGAGGTCGACGCGATCGTCCAAAACGTGATGTCCGAACTCCAGCGCCGCGGCATGGCGTAAGCGAGGCGGGAACGTCGCGCGCAATAGCATGCTTTCATTCCCACCACTCGGAGCCATCGATATGCAAACTCTTGACATTATCATGATGGTAGTCTTGTTCGTCGTTTCATTGGGCTGCTGCTCGTTTAACGCATTCAGAAATGCAGCAGTGCTTTATATAAAAGTCGTAGCCGTCTGCAATCAATGGACATCATTTTTACGACTCTCACTATTGACCGCAGAACCAACACCAGCCACCGCCTCCAGAATATTATTGACCTCACTCGTCCCGACGATTCCGCTTGTGTTGGTGATTCAACAGCTGCGTGGAGTACCACTTTTACGACCTTTCGAATTTGATGCAGCCTTTCTTGAATTTGCAGCAATTGCCATGATGGTTGAGTTCATCAGCCTCGCCATCGTCACTCACAACCAACTTCCCGCGAAGCCAGGCCGGGCGGCCCTGATATCACTCGTTTTTACTCCCTTGGGCACAGTTTTGTCCTGTATCACGTTGATCGTGTCGATATTGATGGCGATGTTCTTGGGTATTGTGGTGGGGGCAATCGTAGCTATTTACCAGGGAAGGGATTTGAGTGTCCCCTAACGGTTCGTCACGGGGCCAGAAGCCCCACCCTAAACGTTAAAGCGCGGGAAAGTAAGCTTCACGCAAAGCCGCAAAGGCCGCAAAGGAGTGACCAGGAAAAACGGATTAATCACGGGCAGCTGCGTGGTGGGGATATCGTTTGTAAACGATCATTGCTTTGCCTGTTGAGCGCGATCCACGCCAACCGATGCCCAGCGCATCGACATTGCAAACCCCTTTGCGAACTTTGCGGCTTGGCGTGAGGCTTTTTTACCCGCAGCGGTATTCGGCGATGGTGGTCGGCGAGACCCGTGGCGCGGTATAGTGCAGTGATTCCGCCGGTTCCTTACGAATCACTGCCGGCCCATCTCGCACAGGAGTCTCGCAATCCCATGACAGCCACACCACAACCGCACGATACCCATCCGGACCGCCGCCATTTTCTGAAACAAAGTTTGGCCCTCGGGGCAGCGGTGGCCGGCGGCACGGTCCTCTCTCAAGAAGTCACGGCCGCCAAACCAATCGTGCGAACTGGCAAGCCGTATATGAAGCTCAGCTTGGCGGCCTATTCGTACCGCAAGTATCTGGATTTCAAAAACCCCACAATGACGATGCCCGATTTCATCACCGAGGCGGCGTCGCTCAATCTCGATGGATGTGAACTGACCAGTTATTGGTTTGCGAATTACCCTGCAGAAATTGACACCGCGTATTTGCTCTCGCTCAAGGAACAGGCGTTTCGCTTGGGGTTGGATATTTCCGGCACAGCGATCAACAACAACTTCTGCCTGCCGGAAGGAGAAGCCCGGCAAAAGTCGTTGGAACATACGCGACGCTGGATCGACTATGCCGCCATCATCGGCGCACCGGTGATCCGCATCTTTGCCGGTTATGTCCCGCAAGAGGAGACGTTTGACGACGCCTTAGAGCGGTGCGTCGCCGGCGTGAACGAATCGCTGGACTATGCCGCTCAAAAGGGGGTCGTGCTGGCGATCGAAAACCACGGGGGGATCACAGCCGAGGCGGACGGTCTGTTGGCAATCTGCGAACGCGTGCAAGATTCGCCTTGGTTTGGTGTGAACTTTGACAGCGGCAATTTCCGCACGGCGGACCCGTATGGCGATTTGGCCAAGATCGCGCCGTATGCCGTCAACGCGCAAATCAAGGTCGACATGAAACCAGCCGACCGACCGCAAGAACCGGCGGACCTCGATCGGATTATCAAGATTCTGGACGATGCCGGATATCGCGGGTATGTGGTGTTGGAGTACGAAGGCAAAGGCGAACCAAAAACCGAGATCCCCAAATACATCAATCAGCTCCGTAAGGCGATCGGGCGTTAGTGCCGTTTTTCAAACAATAAGGACTCGCGCAAAGTCGCCAAGACGCGGAGATCAAGCAAGGCCTCACTTCACCTCCTCGAGGAGTAATCGTGACACACTTCAATCGAAGCAAGGATTCGAGAAGACTGATATCACTTTAACCTGACTTGGAGATCGTTCGCATGCTAGATCACAAATTGCTCGAAGCTGAAGGCATTCTCGTACTGACTCCCCAGGCACCTTTAACGTCGGACGACTTCAAAGGGATTGCAGCAGAGGTCGACCCTTACATCGATTCGAAGGGGAATCTCCAAGGAATTCTGATCGAGGCGGAGTCCTTCCCGGGGTGGCACGACTTTGGCTCCTTTGTTTCACACGTACAATTCGTACGCAATCATCATCGCCATGTGAAAAAGATCGCAGCCGTTTCCGACAGTGAGTTCCTCACAATCGCACCAAAGATCGCCAGCCATTTTGTCCAAGCCGAAGTGCGGCACTTTGCATTCGGAGACCGGGAAGCGGCCATGACATGGCTCAAAGAATGATGCATCTCGGTTCGATACGCGTTCCAAACTGGAGTTTGGGAACCAGGGGCAATCGTGTAGGTCATGCACAGCATGACCTACACGTTCATTCGCTCACGCGCCGCCAATCGAAGTCGGTGGACTCGTCGTGTTCCACCAACAAGCGGTTGTCGGTCAATTCGATGATGATCTCTTCAGCTTGATCGCCGTAGATTTTCGAGACCAGCGCAATTTTCTTCGCGGGGGTTCCGCCCAACGTTTTGAGAATCATCACCCCTTGTTCGATCTTCCATTGGATATCGAACGTCAGTTTTTTAGCAAATAACGCCGCCCCGATGCCTTCGGGTTCCACGATCATCGTGGCTGTGCCGTCCGCGCGGAGGTCCATGGTTCGTTTGCCGTGATAATCATCCTCCCACGTCCCGATCGCTTTTTGCCGCAACTCTTCGTCACGGTCGTCACCGGGGACGGGGAGAGCAATCTCCGGCGACGGGTTGTCGCTGCGTGGAGGCAAGGATTGAATCGCCAAAGCCGCCGGCTGTTTTTCAGCAACAGCTGGATGATGGTCGACATACGATGTCCAGGCCCAGAAAATCGCCAACGACAAGCAAATGATCACGCCGAAGTGCCGCTGCACGGGACGCTTGGACTGTTTTAGGGGCTTCGACATCGGCTCTACACCTCTTTCTTGTCTTCGCGGGTTGTCTATGCGGCGAACGGGAAAGCGAAAGACCAAGTCCGCTCCATCCAGCTCCACGCAAGACGGGGGACTTTACCCAAGCTCGAATTTTGATGCAATTGGAGTTTGTTCTCCCCGCCAAAATTGCCGGAGCTCTGAAGTTCAGCAATCCCGGATGAATCTAGCACGCCAGCGCACACCTCGTTGCAGGTCTGCCGGGATGGAAAGCTTGTCCTCTGCTCGCACTGTTGGACTGGTTAACAGTAGCACACTGCATCGGAAGCTACTATTCTTACTGATGTTACGAATACAACCGGTGGTGATTCAACATGGGGAATTCAGTTTTGAGATGGGGTGCAGAGATCGGTGCGGGGATTCGACTCTTTCTCGACAGGCCGTCTCAAAACTTTCCGATTTGCTATGAACATTCTGGCATGATCGAATGTCGAACAAACATCACCAGGTTTTGAAACCAATTCTCAGGCGATGCCGCATTGGGATCTTTGATGGAAACTGAATTTGCACAGGTCAACGGTGCCGGCCGGACGATTGCGATTATTCGCTTGGTCGTCGCCTGGGTCGGGACGTTATCCATACTGCCCTACACATGGGGTCGCACGATCGTATATTGGATGTCCCAAGGGGCACCGGAAACATCGTTTCTGCAATTGCTGATCGCCACCATTGCTGGGTTGGCGGTGCTGACCTATGGAGTGGGCAGTAAATTCAGGCACCCCCGCACCAAATACGTGCTGTTGGGCTGCGTCGTGGCCTCCTGGTTGGCGGCCAATGTGGCGTTGATTTGGACGAACTCCGGCACGGTGATTTCGCGGTTTTCTCTGCTGCCGGGATTTTTACCGGCGACGCTATTTGTGCTCTGGCTGGGTTGGATTGCGTTTTTGCCCTGGTCCTGGCGGCGACGGTTGTTTGTGACCTGCGTGACGGCGGTGTTGCTCGTCCCGTTTCTCATGTTTTATCGCGTGGCCGGTTTGACCGGCGATGGCAAAGTCGACTTTGCATTTCGCACGACCGCACAGCGGACGTTTGCCGCAGACAATAAACCCCAAGCCAATGACGCGGTTGATCCCGCTGAACACACGCTGAACGTGGCCCCGGGTGATTTTCCGCAGTTTCTCGGCCCGGATCGCAACGGTGTCATCGCGGGTGTGAATTTGGCTCGCGACTGGGAAGCGAATCCGCCCCAATTGTTGTGGCGTAAACCGGTGGGGTACGGTTGGAGCGGATTTTCCATCGTGGGTGATTACGCGCTGACGCAAGAACAGCGCAACGACCAGGAATGCGTGGTCTGTTATGACATCAATACCGGCAATGAAATCTGGGTGCACGGCGACGATGCCTTTTACGATTCCACGCTGGGCGGCCCCGGCCCGCGGGGGACTCCGACCGTTAGCGAGAATCGCGTTTATACTTGGGGCGCCACCGGCGTGCTGGATTGCTTGGATGGTACAACCGGGGAGTCGATTTGGTCAAAAAACGTGCTGGAGGAATCCGACGCAAACAATCTCACCTATGGCACGAGTTCGTCGCCGCTGGTGACCGACACATTGGTAATGATCGGATTGACCGGCGGCGAGCACCCCGCTTTGGTCGGCTACGATCGAGAGACGGGCGAAAAAGTTTTTGCCGCAGGGGAATGGAAAACCAGTTACAGCTCGCCGATTTTGGTGAACGTCGACGGTGTTCCTCAGGTCTTGAACTTCACGCGCAGTGGCCTGCTCAGCCATGATCCGGAAACCGGCCAGGTGTTGTGGCAACATGATTTTGGTAACGATCAAGGGATCAACGCCTCGCAACCGTTAATGGTCCCCGGGCGAGACGATCAAATCTTTCTCAGTAGCGGATACGGTGTGGGCAGCGAATTGATCACTGTCAAACGGACCGATGGCAAGTGGAACATCACCTCAGAATGGACCAGCCGCCGTATGGCTACGAAATTCACCACAGCGGTGATCGACGGCGACTACGTCTATGGTTTGGACAACGGCATCTTCGCCTGCATTTCGTTGAAAACCGGCAAGCATGTCTGGAAGAAAGGGCGCTACGGACACGGACAAATCCTGCAGGTGGGCGACTTAATTCTTGTGCAAACCGAAAAGGGGCCGGTGGTGCTCGTTGATCCCGATCCGGAAAAACTGATCGAGCTCGGCCGCATCCCCGCCTTGTCCAGCAAGACTTGGAACACGCTCGCCTTCGCACACGGCATACTGATTGTCCGCAACGATCTGGAAGCCGCTTGTTACGAATTGCCGTTGGCGAAACCGGCCGAATAGCCGCAGGGTCATGTCTAGGGTTTGCGAGGCCCAAACCACTGTGGCACGCGCTTTTTCCAAAACGATGGCGACGCTGCGACACGCAAACGGGGCAGATACAACCGCGCTAAAATCCCGATCGCGCGCTCACGCCGGTGGTCGATGCGATCTAGATAGCGGGGGATGACAGCTGCGTCGACCAGGCGATCCATCACCATCAGCGGCGGCCAAACCGGTTTCCAGGCCCGCGTCGCCGCGTTGACATCATCCGGGATCCGGCAATCGAAATACCGGGCCGTATACCGCAAGGCGTAATAACAAGGACCGGCCAAGTCCAATTGTTCAGCGCGGGTCACGAGTTGTCGCCAAAAGTTCTCGGTCGTCGCAAACTCCTCCAGCATGCCCCGTAAATCGGCCAAATCCCGCAGGCCTTTGGAAAAATCGCCGTTGCGGAAAAGATGCGTCGCCGCATGTAAAAACATGTCCGCCGGACAGAGCACCAGGAATTGATCGTTCCCCTCTTCGTAAGGGACCGCCTCGTCGAACAACAATTCGGGCCGCACCTCTAAGCGATCAGTTCGCGGCAAAATCGTATGGTGCACATCGAGCGACGTGCCGCGACGGAAGTGTGTCAGCGGTGGCAACTCGTGCAACCATTCGCGGTAGTATTGTTCATCGAGCGGGCTTTCCTCATCGGCGATCCATCCCCAGTCGCGAAACTGTTCTTCGGCGGCGGCCAAGTTTTGTCGAGGGAGCAAGATATCGACATCAGTAATCACGCGCCCCCTTGAAAAGCGGCATCCGGCCAAGAGGTAGGCAGCGCCTTTGAGAAAGACGACAGGTGTTTCCATCTCCACGAGCGCGCGTTCAACCCGTTTGACTTCCCACAAGGCGATCCGCTCATGTTGAATGGCAACGGTTCGCGCGGCTTCCAAGTGCGGACGGGGACCGGCGGGGATCTTCTCCAGCAATTCCAATTCGGCAGCACGGACCGCCAAACTGGAAAGCAAACTGGTCACGCGCGCCGCACGTAACAACACATCCCATTCCGCGGGCGAGAGCTGTTCTAGATCTTCGGGGTGCCGCAGCGCTCCCAACAGCAATTCGCGTATCCGCAGCGGCGATGCGCCGATTTTTGCGGGACTCTCCTGGGTAGCCCCCGTGTGGACAGGCGGTGTCTCGGCCGGTATCGATTGCTCTGGAGTAGACTCGGGCTGTGTCGAGCCAACTAACTGGGTCCATTCCCCGACCACGGTCACCGCATCTTCTAAATCACTGTAAGTCAGTTCATAACAGTCACACGCATCGACCAAGCGCGACAAAGCTGTAAAGCCCTCGGTGCCAAGCACACTGTAGTTGAAGGAATCGGCAGCGGCATGGACCAAGGCGCGCGGTTTGGAGATTGGTGTCAGCTCCGTTTCAGCTCCGTGGCGATATGCGGGAAACATCAACCAGCGCGGCTGGGCGGTCTCCCCCGCACGACGGATGCTCTCTGGGCTGGGTAGGCAATGCGCGACTGTCCCTTTTACCGTGCCGGGCCAACTGGGGCCGAGCACCGCCTCAGGGGCGAATTGTTGGATCACGTCGATCGAAGCGTCTTTCAGGCCGATGGGCCGGGTCGCCGGCACAACGCGGCCGTCGCTCCGCCGCAAGATCGCCACCTCATCGGAGAGCAATCGCCAACCGCGATGCGCCAGTGCGGCGCAGAAAGTGCTTTTGCCCGAACCGGGGACTGCCGGCATGATCAGCGCACAGCCGCTTCGTTCTACGACAGCGGCGTGCAGAATCAAATTGGTGCTCGGTTGGTGAAACACACAGAGGTTGAGCGTCCATTCCAACAACGGCACAGCAATGGCGCGCGGTTCCGAAGGATAGATCGCGCGCCCATCGGCGATGATACTGAACCGTTTTCCCGTCATACCGCGGGGAAGGACCACGACTTCATGATCGGCGTAGTCTGCGCCATCCAGTACCGGGAAGCCGGCATAAAGGAAGGCGATGTTCTCGACGATGTCTGGAAGCGGCGTTCGCAGGCGGACAATGAATGGTCCCACGCGCCAACACAGGCCCTCACTGGCTGCCCGTTGGACTAACTGTGTTATGGAAAGATCATTTAGCTTCACGTAACCGGCTCAATCAGCCCCAGTTGGTCGAAGTCGTCCAAGAGTTGCTCGACCTGATCGGCCAAGCTGTCGTCGTGCACATCACCCAGTGAGATGGTAACGCGTTTCACAATTTCCTCGAAGGGCAAACTGGCGTGTTCCAATTCTTTGAGGACTACAGCGGCGGGGGGACTCAAGACGTGCGTATCGCCTGAGGCGGTATGAAACAGAATGGTTTCGGTTTCATCCCAATTGCGCCATTGAAATGTTCCCAAGCGCGAAGCGGTCCACAGTTGATGAGGCTGTGTCATAGGAACCGGCCAGCAGGGCCAACGCATGGAGATTTAGGGACTGCAAAAATAAGGGATTAGCGACGACTTCTTCGTCTCTCATCGTGTTCGCGAGCCTCTTCTTGCGTGTGCCAGCAGCCATTGACCGACTCCGGCGATCCATTCACGATCGTGTAGCTATTGTAGCCATACGATCCGTTGGTTTGGGCATGCGCGGGACGTGCGTGCAGCGTGACAATTGCTGGAACCAGCAATGCTCCACGTTTGAGCAACTGCCGTCGTTTCGCGCGATGAGCGTCTTGTGGTGTCATATCGATTTCGTGATTTTCGTCGTTGTTGTTGATCATCGTTTGGTCACCTTCTTACCCGGCACGTCACACAAAATTGGCCCCATGCATGACGAAGACTGCCCAAATTGCTTAAGATTTGCCCCATACAGCCTATATTATGTTCCTGGAATTATCACGGACAATCAAGGCCGTGTCAACGAAATTTCGCTTGGTAGTCTTGAAAAGTCAGGGAATAGAGGAAAACCCTGAGTCATTCCAACAGCAAGCCGCTGTTCCCCATCATCCTGATCGGCCGACGAAGCTGTCGCAACCCCGAAAACCGATAGAAACGGCATTTTTTCAGGGGATTTTTTCCTCCCCCTGCCACAGGTGCGGTCCAAAACGACGCCGCGCTTGAGTTGTCGTCGCCCCCCGATATGATGCAAAGATAGGAAAAATCGCCCTCGCGCGCGCTCTCCGGAGAGAAACAGTGGCTCCCGAGGGAATCGGCGGACGTCCCGTCGCAGCGGGGCGAAACCATTGCGCGAATGAAACGCAACCACTCTTCTGCCCAACCGACAACGTGGAACCCGACTTATGACGGAATTGACACCGGCACCAGGCCCGCGACCAGGGCCGCGGCCCCAATCGTTTCAAGCCCCGCAAGGGGACTTGACGCTGTTGGCGGGGACCGGAAATCCACAATTGGCAGCAAAAATCGCTGCGGAATTGGGTGTGCAACTGCTTCCGTCCGAAGCGCCGCGGTTCAGCGAGGGGAACGTCTTTGTCCGGGTGCTGGAAAACGTCCGCGGCCGCGACGTCTACGTCATTCAAGGCGTCCACCTGCCGGTCAATGACAACTTTATGGAACTGCTGTTTTGGATCGACGCGCTCAAACGAGCCAGCGCACAGCAAGTGACCGCCGTAATTCCCTTTTTCAGCTATTCCAAAGGGGATAAAAAAGACGAACCGCGTGTCTCCATCCGCGCGCGGGTATGCGCCGACGCCTTAGAAGTCGCCGGCTGCGACCGCGTGCTGACAATGGACCTGCACAGTCCGCAAATCCAAGGATTCTTCGGCATCCCCGTCGATCATCTCTACGGCCGGCACGTCATCTGCGATCATATCCAAAAACTGAACATCCCAGATCTGGTCGTCTGTAGCCCCGACATTGGTTTCGCCAAAGATGCGGCTGCCTATGCGGACCTGCTTGGCACGCCGGTTGTCATCGGCAACAAACTCCGCACCAGCCACGACGAAACCGTCCAGGCATTGGAAGTGATCGGCAACGTCGAAGATAAAAACGTGCTGTTGGTGGATGACTTTACCATCTCTGGCGGAACGCTAATTGCCATGGCCGACATTCTCAAACTGCGCGGCGCCAAGGACATCTACGCTGCTGTCACCCACGGCGTGCTCTCCCGCGGAGCAGCGCCGCGTATTGGGGAGAGCGTGATTAAAAAACTGTTCATGACCGACACCATCGAATATCGGCTTGACGAATTTCCCGATAACATCGAAATCATCCCCGTCGCCCCGGTCTTCGCCGAAGCGATCCGCTCGGTCCACGACCGCACCAGCGTCAGCCAACTGTTTCCGGAAAAATAGGAGTACCAGCTTTCGGTCGCAGGTATCCTTTAAGCGCTCACAGCGACGTTCGCGATTTCGCCCTATTACTTTTTGAATCCACACCACCGATGGCCGCATCCAAAACGACTGCTTCCAAAAGCGACACAAAAAAACTGACGCCGATGATGCAGCGGTACTTGGAGGTCAAAGCGGAGTATCCCGATTCGCTGCTGCTGTTTCGAATGGGCGATTTTTATGAACTGTTTTACGAGGATGCCGAGTCAGCCGCGCGGGTTTTGAATCTCACGCTGACCAGCCGAGACAAATCCTCCGCCAATCCGGTGCCAATGGCCGGGTTTCCCTACCATGCGCTGGACGGTTATCTGCATAAATTGATTCAGGCCGGTTTTCGCGCCTCAGTCTGCGAACAGGTCGAAGACCCCAAACAGGCCAAAGGGTTGGTCCGCCGCGAGGTGACACGCGTTGTCACCCCCGGCACACTGACCGAAGACGCTCTGCTCGATCCGCGGCAACACAACTTTTTGGCCACGATCTTTCCCACCAAAACAGCCGTCGGTATCGCGTGGCTGGAACTCTCCACTGGACGCTTTGTCACGGCCGATTTAGCACCGGCGCATCTGGGCGACGAACTGGCGCGGCTGCAACCTTCGGAGTGTCTCGTCCCCAGCGGCCAACGTCCCGACTGGCTGGAAGAGACTCTCAGCTTTGCCGACGGGATGCTGATCGGCGAACGTCCGCCGTGGAGTTTCGCGGCCGACAATGCCGGGCAAACATTACTCAAACACTTTGGTACAACGACGCTGGAGGGGTTCGATGTCGATATCACCTCCCCCGGCGTGGCTGCCGCTGGAGCGCTGTTGGAGTATGTGCAGGAGACGCAAAAAAGTTCGCTGGATCATATTACGCGGCTGGAACCGTATCGTCGCGGCACGAATTTGATCATTGATGAAGCAACCCGCCGCAGCTTGGAATTGACGCAAACACTCCGCGACGGCGCGCGTGACGGCAGCTTGCTCTCGGTGATCGACGAAACCGTTTCGCCCATGGGGGCGCGGTTGCTCTCTGACTGGCTGTCCAACCCGCTCACCGACCCGGTGCCTATTAATCGGCGGCTCGATGCGATCGAGGAGTTGCTGCCCGATGCGGTACTTTGCCGTGACGTCCGCGATTGTTTGAAACAGACCTACGACCTGCAGCGACTGACCGCCCGTATTGCCACCGGCCGCGCCAGCCCGCGGGATCTCGGATTTCTCGCTGCGACTTTGACGCTGTTACCGAAATTCAAAGCCAAGCTTGCCGGCCGCAGCAGTGAATTGTTGCGCGAACTGGAAGCCAACCTCGACCTGTGCGCCGACATCCGCGCCGATATCGACAACACACTCGTTGATGAACCGCCACTCAACTATACCGACGGGGGACTGATTCGCGTTGGTTTTCATGAGAAACTGGATGAACTCCGCGACCTCGCCCGCGGCGGCAAGGAATGGATCGCCCGTTACCAAGCGGCCGAAGCGGAACGGATCGGCATTCCAAATCTGAAAGTCGGTTTCAACAAGGTTTTTGGGTATTACCTGGAAGTCACCGCCGCCAACGCCGACAAAGTGCCGACGGAGTATATTCGCAAACAGACGCTCAAAAACCAAGAACGCTATATCACCCCCGCACTCAAAGAGCACGAAGAGAAGGTGCTCACAGCGGAACATCAAGCAAATGCCTTGGAACAGGAGTTGTTCTCAGCCCTGCGGGAATCGGTCCGCGGACACGTCGCCCGCTTGCAAACCACGGCTGAGATTCTGGCTCAGATCGATGTGCTGACGGCGTTGTCCGTGTTGGCGGTGGGCAACGATTATTGCCGGCCACAACTGACGGACGATCCGTTGCTCGATATTCGCGACGGCCGGCATCCGGTGTTGGATCGACTGCAGCCGACCGGGCAATTCGTTCCCAACGATGTGTTGCTTGATCCGGAAAACTGCATGGTGCAATTGATCACCGGCCCGAACATGGCGGGAAAGAGTACCTATATCCGCCAAGCGGCGCTGCTGACGATCATGGCGCAAATGGGTTCATTCGTCCCGGCCAACGCAGCCACGATCGGCATTGCCGACCGCATCTTCGCGCGGGTCGGGGCCAGCGACGAATTGGGCCGCGGGCAAAGTACGTTTATGGTCGAAATGACCGAGACCGCCCGCATTCTCAACGCCGCCACCGAGCGGAGCGTGGTGATTCTAGATGAAATCGGCCGTGGGACGAGCACCTACGACGGTATTTCGCTCGCCTGGGCAATCACCGAGTTTTTGCACGACATCATCGCCTGCCGCACATTGTTCGCCACGCATTACCACGAGCTGACCGAACTGAGCAAAACGCTTTCAGCCACCAGCAACTGGAACGTTTCGGTGCACGAAGATGACGATGGGATTGTGTTTTTGCACAAAATCGTCGAAGGCTCGGCGGATAAAAGTTACGGCATCCACGTCGCTCGCTTAGCGGGTGTGCCGACCGGCGTGCTGGAACGGGCCGACGTCATTTTATCAACGCTCGAAGCGGACCACGTCGATGAACACGGCCGCACCAAAATCCCCCGCCGCCACACCGACCGCAACAACCGCCAACTTTCACTCTTCGGCGTCGAGCCGCATCCCATGCTGGATTCAATCCGCGACATGGACATCAACACGATGACACCGTTGGCGGCGCTGGAGAAGTTGCAGCAGATGAAGGATGAATTGCGGCAGTGAAGTGAAAATGTGGAATTTGTTTCGAACGGCCCGGATTACGCAACAATATGAAGGTCGGCTGTTATGAATCACCGCACGACTTGGGGATCAGTTCTGTTGGGCCTGGCTTGGTGCAGTTACGACGCGGCACTTTACCTTCCGGCAGCAGTTTTCGGCAATGATGGCAATGCTATTCCAAACCTTCTAATGGGCTACGAAATTCTTTTGTATGTTTGTTACCCCGTTTTCTGGATGTTCGATCCGATCGCGTTTTTCTACACTTTAGTGAACGTCGCTTTCTGGCTGACGCCGTTTTTCGTGAATGGTCGGCCCAAAGTGGTGATCATTTATTTGGCCTGCTTAAGTGTTGCTTGTTTTGCGGCTACTGCGGCATGGATGCTGACCGTCCGCGTAGGCGTTGGCTATTGGATGTGGATGCTCTCCTATCCGATGTCCATTGCTGGGTTAGTGCTGCTCGTTGGAAAAGAACCGGCCGAAGTCTACGCCAGAAATCCAAAGAACATCTACTAAGCAGGGGATCCCTAGCATTGCCATAGGGTACTGCGAATTAGCCATTCGGCAGAAAATAATAGTGATGCCTTACCAGTCGTTTACTCTCCGGGACCGCATCCCCACCACGCCCCGCCTACAACATCTCGTGCCCGATTTTCGCGAAGTGTTCGTTTTGGACCGGGACGACGACGTTGAGGATTTGTTGTAGTACCTCTGCCGGGGAACCCATGGCGTTGATTTCGGAGATCATTTCGCTGGGGTAGTGATCCAAGACCGGGTACGTCTCTTGACGGTAAACCTCGAAGCGATGGCGGATGACAGTTTCGTTGGCGTCGTCGGCGCGGTTTTCGCGAATCGCCCGTCGTCGCATGCGGTGCATCATTGCCTCTTCGCTGGGACAGACCAGGTGGATCAGCTTGAGAACGTTGACGTGCTCGACGATCATCTCGGCCTGTTCGACATTCCGCGGAATGCCGTCGAGCACCAGCAAATCTTCCTCCGGTTTGTAGTCCGACCGGGTCGTGAATGCGTCCATGCCCCGCTTCCAGATCCGCACCGTCAGATCGTTGGGTGCCAATTTCCCCTGGGAACTGTATTTATAGATCTCCCGCCCTTCAGGGGAATTCATGTGCAGGCCGCGAAAGACATCGCCACACGACAGATGAAAAAAACCGGGAATTTGCCCAAGAATCGCGCCTTGGGTCCCTTTGCCCGCGCCGGGTGCGCCAAATAATAAAACCGTGTCGTACCCTTTTTTTGCCATCATGGACCTCGCCGTGTGGGTGACTGCGACTGATTGGGGACGGGCTCAGGACCGTCATGTATTTGCCGTCGTGCTAATTAAATGGGCAGTCATCGTAATATACGGCCTCAGACCGCTCAACACCCATGGCTAGGGGATTGCAACAGATTTACCGATTCTCTGCGATGAGAAAAACCTTGCAGGACGGCCCATTGAGGCATTCAACCCCATACTCCAGCGTGGGTCCGCGAATTTTCGATGGTCGCGCCAAGCAACCACGACGCTTGCTCAGCCGCTGCCTCAACAGCGGCAATAGTTCCCGCCGGGGTACCGCCGCACCATGCGTTTCATTTCCAAGACCGTCAATGTCGACAAGATACGGGAATGTTCGATGTCAGCGTGGCGGAGGATTTCGTCGATGTGCACGGACTCCTTGGGGACCAAACTCAGAATCTGCCGTTCCTGATCGCTGAGCGATAATTCCCGCGGACTGTGGACCTCCTCGGTGGCCGGGGGAGCACTTTGTTCCGGCGGTGGCGACGACTGTTTGGGAAGCGCGACCGGTTCGGTCAACGGGCCGAGTTCTTCGAGGACATCATCGACCGACGTCACCAGGCGTGCGCCGTCACGAATGAGGTCATGACAACCGCCGCTAGCGGGGGAGTCGATCCGGCCGGGGATGGCGAAGACTTCGCGGCCCTGTTCCATAGCATGCCGCGCGGTATGCAGCGCGCCGCTTTTTCGTGAGGCCTCGACGACGATCACCCCCAATGACAATCCGCTGATGATGCGATTGCGTTGCGGGAACAATCCCGCCAACGGTTTTTGTCCCAACGACGATTCACTAACTACCGCGCCCTGCGCTGCGACTTCACGAGCCAACTCGACATGCTCGGCCGGGTAGATTTCGTCCACACCGGTCGCAAGTACGGCAATCGTGCGACCGCCGGCTTGTAGAGCGCCGCGATGCGCGAAGCCATCAATGCCCCGCGCCAATCCGCTGACGACCGTCATTCCGGCGCGGGCCAACCCACCGGCCAATTTTTCCGCAATTTGCCGCCCGTAATGCGAACAGCTTCGTGAACCGACCATCGCAATGGCCAAAGAATCGCGCGGTTCGAACTGACCCTGGCAATAGAGTACCGCCGGCGGGTCGGGGATTTCTCGCAGCATATTTGGATAGTCCGCGCGGTGCGGCGCTAGCAAGTTCACTCCCCGTTGCCGACAACGCGCGAGGACCAATTGCGCCGCATCGCTACTCCGCGCCTCAAACAGCGCAGCAGCAACTTTCGGTCCGATGCCCGGCACAGCACGCAACATGTCGGGCGGCGCAGCCAACACCTCTCGGGGTGTGCCGAACCGCTCAAGCAGCACTTGAGTCAGCCGCGGCCCGATCCCCGTCACGAGGCTAAGCCGCAGGGCGTCGAGCAACAGTTCATCGTCTTGGAGGATGTCGGTCACGGGGCGACTCATAGGAGAATAGCGCGTGCGGATGAGGCGTATCGTAACACGGGTTTGCGACGGATTGCTAATAAAATCCCGCCCCAACCTCTTAAGACAGCTCGCTGACAAGCGCCATGTCGCAGAGAAAACTACCTAACATTGACGCACGTAGGTGCGAGAGTCGATAATCAACAGTTGAGCATTCTTTGCACCTCGACAATCCTCGCGCCCACCCCAAAACCGCTGCACTCCTGTTCAAACCCGACCGAAGCATGAAACTATTCCCCCGATTTGTGTTGGCCTGCATTGTTGCATTGTGCGGTGACGCGTCTGCGTGTTTCGCTAAAGATCCCACGGCGGCGGAATTGGAGTTTTTTGAGAAAAAAGTGCGGCCGGTGTTGGCGACGCACTGCTACAAATGTCACAGCGCCAATAAACAAAAAGGGGCTTTGCGACTCGACTCGCGGGCGGGGTTGATACAAGGCGGCGATACCGGCGAAGCGATCGTGCCGGGCGAGCCGGACGAGAGTCTGTTGATTGAATCGATCCGGTACGGCGACGACGGCTACCAGATGCCTCCGTCCGGAAAACTGCCGGCCGCTGCCATCAACGATTTGACGAAGTGGGTCAAAATGGGCGCGCCGTGGCCCGCTGAAGAGGTCCCCGACTCAACCACGAACAACGGATTTGATCTCGCTGAGCGCGCCAAACACTGGTCGTTTCAACCGCTGCAAAAAACCGATCCTCCCTCTGTGCAAAATACGACTTGGCCGCGCACGGTCGCCGACCGTTACATTCTGGCAGCATTGGAGCAGAGCGGCCTGCAACCGGCGGGCGAGGCTTCGCGTCGCGTGCTGATTCGGCGTTTATCGTTCGCCATCACCGGACTGCCCCCCACACCGGCAGAAGTCGATGCGTTTCTCAAGGACGATACCCCACAAGCCAGCGAGCGGCTGGTCGATCGATTGTTGGCCTCACCGCAATTCGGAGAACGTTGGGGGCGACATTGGTTGGATCTGGTCCGCTACGCCGAGTCGCACGGTCACGAATTTGATTTTCCGATACATCATGCCTGGCGGTATCGCGATTATGTCATCCGCGCATTGAACGCCGATGTGCCGTACGACGACTTTGTCCGCGAACACATTGCCGGCGATCTCCTGCCGCATCCGCGGATGCACCCGGAGGAACAGTACAACGAATCGATCCTCGGCACCGGGTTTTGGTATTTGGGTGAAGCGACACACGCCCCGGTTGATGTGCGCGGCGACGAAGCGGGTCGCATCGATAACCAGATTGACGTGATGGCCAAGACGTTTCTGGGAATCACCGTCGCCTGTGCCCGCTGCCACGACCACAAGTTTGATCCGATTACGACCGCAGATTACTACGCGCTGGCCGGTTTTCTGCAAAGCTCGCGCAAAGATGTGGCATTACTGGACCCACACGGAAAAATCGCCAACGCTGCTGCCCAGTTGAGCCAGCTGCGCAACAAGGCGAACGCGGAATTCACAACAGTTGTTCCCCAACCGTCGGATGAATCCGCCGCGGATTTTGCCGCGTATCTCGGTGCGGCGTTTGATTTTTCACAAACGACCTCAGAATCAACGGCCGGGGCATTCGCGCAAGAACGGGGGCTCGATCCGGAGCGGCTAAATCGTTGGATCGAAGCCGTCAAACCGACGGACAAGGATCAACCCGCGCAGCCCGATTTCCTATTTAAGTCACTCGTCAAAAGTCTGCAACAAAAACCGCAATCAACTTTTGCCGCTTGGAAACAAGACGTCATTGCCGAGTTGGCGACAGCTGCAAAAACGGCTGAGGACACGTTTGCCAACACCGAGCTGTTCGCCGATTTTAATGCGGGTGACTACGGCGATTGGTTTGTCACGGGAACTGCGTTTGGCGCGGGTCCGACCCAGGCACATGACAGCGATGCAACGTCTCCCGTAGCAGCACCCGCGCCGGCGGGCGTGGCCCATAGCGGACAATTGGCAGGCAAACTGCAAGGCGTGCTGCGGTCGCCGACGTTTACGATCACCGGCAATCGAATGTTCTATCGCATGGCGGGCCGCGGAGGGCGGATTCGGTTGATCATCGATGGCTACTACATGAACGAATTCAGCGGGCTGCTGTTTGGGGATATGAAATTCGACGTCAACACCGATGGCCGTTATGTTTGGCGAAAGCAGAACGTCGGCAAGTATCTGGGCCATCAGGCCTACATCGAACTGATCGACGATGGCGACGGATTTGTGGCAGTCGATGAAATTCGGATTGGCAACAGCCAACCGCACGACACGCCTGACCCGGTGATTCTTGAATTGCTAAAAAGCGAACCGCTCAATTCGGCCGCTGCACTCAGTACCGTTGCCGGGCAGCGCTGGCGAACCGCGCTATCGAAGTGGCACGCGGGCGAGGCTGATGCGCATGACCTGCAGTTGTTGCACTGGGTCATGGCTGGGCAATTGATTGAACTGCCTGAAAGCGATTGGGCGGCCACGACCAAGCAATGGCAGGCACGCGCCGACGCGGTCCCCACTCCGATCAAAGCCTTGGCCCTCACCGCTGGTTCGCCGGAAGATGAACGGATTCATATTCGCGGCAGCCACAAAAAACTGGGCAAAGTTGCGCAACGACGATTTTTGGAGGTTCTTGCCGGACCTGATCAACCACCAATCCTCAACGCGTGCGGACGTTTAGAATTGGCACAGCAGATCGTCGATCCCACAAATCCGCTCACGGCTCGGGTGATCGTCAATCGCGTGTGGCATCACCTGTTTGGCCGGGGAATTGTGGCTTCGGTCGATAACTTTGGTGTGCTGGGGCAGCCACCGACACATCCGGAACTGCTCGACCACCTCGCGGCGGAATTCATGGCCGATGGTTGGTCGATCAAACGTTTGATTCGCCGGTTGGTCTTATCGCGGACGTATCAAATGACGAGCCACGTCACCGATCCGGCGGCCGAAGAGACCGATCCAGAGAATCTACTGCTGCACCGCATGCGGATGCAACGTCTCGAAGGAGAGGCGATTCGTGATGCGATCTTGCTGATTTCCGGACGGCTCGACAGCCGACACTTCGGCAACAGCATTCCCATCCACCTGACCCGATTCATGGAAGGCCGCGGACGTCCCAAAAAAGACGGCCCGCTCGACGGCGACGGGCGGCGCAGTATTTATATTCGCGTGAACCGCAATTTCCTCTCGCCAATGATGCTGGCCTTCGACACCCCCATCCCCTTCAGCACCGTCGGCGGTCGCTCGGAATCGAACGTCCCCGCGCAAGCCTTGATCTTGATGAACGACCCCTTCGTGAAACAACAGGCCGAGTTGTGGGCCCAGCGGTTGATTGATGCTGAAAACGATCGTGCCCAGCGGATTCAAACGATGTACCAACAAGCCTACGCCCGTCCGCCGAGCACGAAAGAGACTGAAACGGCGGAGGCGTTTTTGATATCACAAGCAACAGCCTACGACATCGCTGGCGAGGAAGCCACAAACGATCCACGCGTGTGGGCCGATTTATGCCATGTACTGATAACGCTCAAAGAGTTTACGTTTGTGGAGTGATGCCCGTTGCGGATTGATTCACCACGGAGGCACTAAGGAGACGGAGTTGGGGGGACAGGCTTTAGGCCGTAGTCTTTAGGAAAGACATACCAGGGCGAACAAGTATTTTTATTCCTAAGGACTAAAGTCTACAGCCTAAAGCCTATTTCTTACTCCGTGCCTCCGTGCCTCCGTGGTCCAACAAAAAACCGTCCCTTTAAAAATAGCAGTCAAATCATGTCCCATTGCCGACAATTCATCGAACAGCCCATCTGTCGTCGCGAGATGTTGTTGCGCTGCGCCAATGGTTTTGGCGGGTTGGCTTTGGCCGGTTTGTTTGGTGAAACGGTTTCGGCTGGGAAGACATCATCGGACAAAAATCCTTTCGCCCCCAAAGAGCCGCACTTTGCTCCCAAAGCGAAAAGTGTAATCTATCTGTATATGGATGGTGGGCCGTCGCAAGTCGATACATTTGATCCCAAACCGGCGCTCGACAAACATGACGGAAAGGATCCGCACTCGGTTCTGAAGGTCGAACCGACGCAATTCGATGCCGTCGGCAAGGTGATGCGGTCGCCCTGGAAATTCAAAAAACATGGCGAGAGCGGACTGCCGGTCAGTTCGTTGTTTCCGCACATCGCGACACACATGGATGACCTGTGCGTGATCAATTCCATGGTCGCGCAATTCCCGGAACACACCAACGCCAACTATTTTCTGCACACGGGACACGGCATCCAAGGGCGGCCCAGCATGGGGGCCTGGGCCAGTTATGGGCTGGGGAGTGAAAACCAGGACCTGCCCGGTTTCGTCGTGCTCAATGGCGGCTTGATTCCGCCGGGAGGGTTAGATTGCTTCAACAGCGGATTTCTCCCGGCGACGCACCAGGGCTCGATCTTCAAACCCTCGAACCCGCCGGTGGCCAATATCAAACGCAGCGAACAAAACTCGCAATTGCAGCGCAACAAGTTGGCGCTGATGCGAAATTTGGATGCCGGGACGTTGGACCGCGTCGGACGGGTCGACTCTTTGGAATCGGCAATCGCCAACTACGAACTCGCCTACCGGATGCAGATGGCGGTGCCGGAACTGATGGACCTCAGCGGCGAAACCCCGGCGACGCAACAACTGTACGGCATGGACCATGACTTCAAACAAACACAAATATTCGCTGCACAATGCCTGATCGCGCGGCGGCTTGTGGAACGGGGGGTGCGGTTCATTGAGTTGACCTGCCCCAACGTGGGCAATGACCGCTGGGATCAACACCGAAACCTCAAAGAAGGCCACGAAAAAAACGCCCTCGTCGTCGACCAACCGATCGCGGCTTTGTTGTCCGATCTCAAGGCTCGTGGCATGCTGGATGAGACGCTGGTGGTCTGGTCAGGCGAATTCGGCCGCACCCCGTTTGCACAAGGGAAAAACGGCCGGGACCACAATCCACAGGGGTTTTCGCTGTGGATGGCCGGCGGGGGGATCCAAGGGGGAATCCGCTATGGTGCCACCGACGAATTTGGCTATCATGCGGTCGAAAATCGCGTCGAAATCTATGATCTACACGCCACGATGTTGCACCTGTTGGGCATGAATCACGAAAAGTTGACGTTCCGTTTTTCCGGCCGCGACATGCGACTGACCGATGTCCATGGGCATGTGTTGCATGATATTTTGGCGTGAATTAAAAAGTGGCCGGTGGTGAGTGGCCGGAAAGATTATTAAACCGACTGCTTACGGTCGCTCACAGCGTTGCATACATAATTCAATTTAATCTGTCATGATTTTCGCAGGGAGGCGAATTTGTGAATCGTGGGGAGTGGTTTCGCCGGCTGCCGTGGATGATCGTGTTTTGCACGGTCTCGTTGGCGCTGTGCGGACTGTCGGGAATTGCCCATGGCGACGCGCTCGCCGGAGAAGGTGCCTTCTTCGAACGGCAAGTCGTCTGGCTGGTCATCTCGCTCCCCGCGATGTTGGCCGCGACGCTGGTGCCGTATCAGTTGTTCAAACGCAATAGCTACTTGCTGTTCGGCATCAGCTTGGTGCTGTTGTTGGCGGTCTATTTTTTCCCGATTCGCAACGGCTCGCATCGTTGGATTCCGCTGGGCGTGATGAATTTCCAACCCTCGGAACTGGCCAAGCTGGCTTACATTCTGGCGCTGGCTCGCTATTTGATGTACCGCGCCAACTACCGCAATCTGACCGGACTGCTTGTGCCGTTTTTGTTGTCGCTCGTTCCGTTGGCGCTGATTCTCCGCGAACCTGACCTGGGAACGGCGATGTTGTTCCTGCCGGTGCTGTTCGCCATGTTATTCGCCGCCGGCGCGCGGACACGGCATTTGGTGTCGATCGCCTGTTTGGGCATCGCCGTGCTGCCGTTATTGTGGATGGGAATGAGTGCGGAACAAAAGTCGCGGATCGTGACTTTGTTTGTGCAACAGGATTCGGGACGTGCCCCGGCGGGAGATGGTTATCATCTGCATCAATCTAAACAAGTCATCGCCTTGGGAGGCGTCTGGGGAAGTGAAACCACTGGCATGGCGGTCGACGACCCCCGCGCCTATCACCTCCCCGCTGCCCGAACGGACTTTATCTTTTGCATGATCGGCGAACGCTGGGGACTGGTGGGGTGTGCTGTCATGTTGGTTTTGTACCTGTTTCTCTTCGCCCGCGGATTAGCAGTTGCCGCCTCGACCCGCGAACCGTTCGGACGACTGATAGCCGTAGGCATCGTCGCTTTGCTGGCAGCTCAAACGGTGATCAACACCGGCATGGTGGTGGGACTGATGCCGATCACCGGTTTGACATTGCCGCTCGCCAGTTATGGCGGTTCAAGCCTGTTGTTCACCTGCGTGGCGCTGGGTCTGCTGATGAACGTCGCTCTGCGCCCCGGTTATCACATCGCTAGTGAGCCATTCCGCTTCTCGCGCGGGTAATCGGGTTCACCACGGAGGCACAGAGGACACGGAGAGAAGTTAGACAAAAAATAGAGAGAGGGGTCGTATGTTGCTCTACGAGAAACTTTCTAGCGAGATTTTTGGTGCCGCCATTGAGGTCCATCGGCAATTGGGTCCGGGGTTATTGGAATCGGCGTATCAAAGGTGTTTATGCCACGAATTGAATCTCCGAGAGATTCCCTTCCGGAAAGAAATCGAGTTACCGGTTCAATACAAGGGAATGTGTTTGGATTGTGCCTACCGGATCGACATTCTTGTTGACGAAAAAATCGTTTTAGAACTCAAGGCCGTCGAACAACTGGACAAAATCCACGAAGCCCAGCTACTAACCTATTTGAAACTCAGCCAAAAGCGTGTGGGACTGTTAATGAACTTCAACGTCCCCCTCATGAAGCACGGCATAAAACGCATGGCACTATAGACTGGTTCCATAAGGACTACAGTCTAAAGTCTAAAGCCCAAAGCCTATTTCTTACTCCGTGCCCTCCGTGCCTCCGTGGTGAACCCCAATCAAGATCCCATCAAAAAAAGGTGGGTGGTACGCCGCGGTTTGGTGACGAGCGTGGGGCATCACGAGAAATGGGGTCACGCTCGACTGGTGCTGAAAAGCACATTGATCGGGCAGCCGGCTGTGCCGGTCGGGCAGGGGCGGACAAGGCACCCGCGCTCGATTTCGGTGGACCGAACTGCCGTGATCAATTGACAAAACCAAAACTTGGCTGCGACGTACCACCCGTCCACGGGGCATTGCGGGGATAAAGTCATGGGGAAAAGACCGTTGAACAGCGGGACATCCCTCGGTCGGTGAGTTCCCGACGGTGCCCTCGTTCAACGGTCTGTTATGAGGAACACGCCGACAGCGGGGACACAGACGAATCGCGGAGGAAGGCATTGATAAACGCGCCAATCGTCCGCTGCGCTGCCGGCGTGGTTGTGATGGTCAATTTGCCATCGGCAATTTTGGTTTCCATCGAAACCTGGGTGGTTTTCTCCAGCAGACCGACCAGCGCGGCCGCTTTGTCGTGTGGGACCGCATAGGTCGCCCGCAGCAACGTTTCGACCTCGGTCGCCGCCGGGATTTCACAGAGTGCGTCCGCACAACAGTGCTCAGACTCGCAGCAGGCAGGACAGTCGGTGGCAGATTCAGCGAACTTCGCTTTCCCGCCCAAACCGGAAGCCTGAGCGACTTTGCCAGCCAAGATGGTGACTTGATCGGCAGAAGTCATTCCCACTAACCGGCCCGCTTCGCGTCCGCGGATTAACTTCACCATGGTGGGCAGCGATGTCACCCGAAACTTGCGGGTCATCGCCCGGTCTTTATCAACATCGATTCGCCGAATCTTCAGGCCCTGCTTTTCCAATTGGGCCAGCACCGGTGCCATCTTTTGACATGGTCCACACCAATCAGCCTCGAAGGCGAGGATCTCTGTCGCGGGCGTCATCGCCTTGGCTGTTGCTGCGGGATGTCGTGGGGAACGTGTACAGGTCGCGGAGCGTTGACTCCTGGGGCAGGGGCAACAGGTTTCGTCCGCATCGGCGGCACAGGCGATCGTGATGATTCCGCCGAGTACGAGACTGAAAGGCGTTACATTCATTTTGAGAGTCCTATTCTCAGAGAGTGGTGGGTCACATGGCAGGTTGCTGTTGCTGCTCACGTGCCGGGACTCAATGCAAATCGCTTGCCACTTCGCAGCCTGGCGGCGGAAGAATTCTTTTCGAGAGACACCAACCACTTGGCACGGTAGCGGGTTGCGGAAATGTTTTTTTCGCAGCGGTCGCGTATCCCAATTTCGCGGTGAGCGGCAGCCGGCAGCGAGGTTGTAAAATCGTCACACCCACTTTGCACGAACGACAACTGGCGGGGTGGTGATCAAGGCCGGTCTATGAACCCGATCACCACGGAGGCACGGAGGACACAGAGTCAGAAAGGCTGTCGGCTTTAGACCGTAGGCCGTAGGGAGAATTCGCAACGTGGCAATAGCGTATAGCGACCAACGGGAGCGGACCAATCACCTCGAGCGGCAGCTCGCACCAAGCGGCTGAGCCGCTATGCCGCACGGCGATTGGATTGGCCGGAGTCGAAGCCCCATTTTGAGATCCAGCGCAGATACGATTGCAGATGCAACAGCGCATCGCGGGAGAGGACGCTTTTGCTGCCGCGTTGCTCGTGATGATAGCAACGAGCAGCCCCGTTGATCATGACGCGCCAACCCGCCTGGGACACGCGGCGGCACATGTCGACGTCTTCAAAATACTTGGCAAACCGGTTGTCGAACGCGCCGACCTGTTCGTACGTTTCGCGACGGAGCAGCATGAAACAACCCGACACCCAGTCGCAGTCGACCGTGCCGCTGTGGTCCTGCTCCATGCAGAGGTAATCCGCGATCGCCTTGGGAAAAATCATCTCCATTCCCAACCGCCGCGCTGCGATCGTCTTGATGGTTTGGAATCGTCGAGCGGGGTGCGCGTAGTTGCCGTCGGGATGATAAATCCCGCAACTGGCCAAGCCGCAATCGGGATAGGCATCCATGAATTCGACCATCCGCGAAACGCAGCGCGAATCGATATCGAAATGCATGTCGGTGTTCATCAACAAGATGTAGCGCGCCGTTGACGCTTTGAGAATCCGGTTGAGATTCTCGGCATAGCCCAGCCGCTGCTCGTTGTGAATCACCTGTGTAGCAGGGAAGGTTTGCTCCCAATCCCCGGTCCCGTCAGCGGAACAATTGTCGACAAGAATCAGCCCCACATTATCGGTCCCATCCGACGCTGCCAGCGACGCGATCAGCGGCGTCATAAAGTGCCGTTCACCGGTATAAATGATGCCGACTTCAACCTCGGGACCTTGGCCGTTCATGAAAACTGCCCTTTTTGAACGAATCGAGATCGCCGAGTCGTTCGGTTTTTTACGGCTTTAAATTAGCCACAGATGAAACACAGATTGAACACAGATCAAAAAAGTTGCTATTGGTCCTCGTACTCACAATTCCAAGTCATTTCGTTGTGCAACGAAACAACGAATGAAACACCTATTGCTGTATGCTGGACACTGAGAGTTACATTTCTCGGTACGGCTGGTCGTGCGTGACAGTCAGCGGTCGTCTTGGGAATCACTGATCGACGGTATCGAATCCGTGTTTAATCTGTGTTTCATCCGTGGCTAAGAATTCTTGTCAAACAAAACGTCACGATGCTTTGCGGTAGTGGTTTGGTTGGCGGTAATGGGTTTGTTGTTTGTATAGGTTGTCGATGTGATCGTTGATGAGTTGTTGTGCTGCTTCGGATTCGATCAGTTTTTTGATGTGGTGATCGACCCACCGTTGCCAACGCGAGGCGGAGAGTGTTGCCGGGGCAACTTCTTCTGGTTGGACCGATTTCCATTGCGGAAACAATCCTCGGAACCACGCGATGACCGACAGCCCGATGTCGAGCAGTTCAATCGGTATGTCGGCTGCTTTGATGGCAGCGATTTCCAAACGGGAATTGCGTCCGCCGTAAATGGGGATCCACCGTCCCAAGCGCGCAGCATTGTCCCGAATCAAAAAGGTCGCCAGTTGTTTGTGAGCTGCATACATTTGTACGGGAAAGGCCAAACTCCCGACCAGCGGTAAGATCCCGATCGCCAGTGCTTCGCCATAGCGAACGCCGCGCCAGCGATTGCGTGCCATTCGCCACAATGTGATTGCCGTTCGAGCGATGGGAGAAACAGCCATGGGCAACAGATACCACGGATCTTTTGTGACCGCAAAAGCCGCCAGTCCGCCCACTTTGAGAGGAATCAGCACCGGCATGATCAGCTTCAAACTGAGATGCATGCCAAAGCACCGCGCGTATTCGTCGAGTTCGTGGGAATCCGATTGTTTTTCTAAGCTGGCCTGTTCACGGGGAGGCAGTCGACCGGCAGTCGTCCATTCCCGCAACGACCGACGAATCATCTGCCGGCCATATTCACGTTGATAACGTCCCGAGGCGATCAACAAGACAAATCGTGCCAGTTGTGTCCGTCGCTGTTGCGGATCGGACAACCAGCGCTGCAGGCCAGCCGGCGTCAATTTGGCTAAGATGGCATTCGTCAAGAATCGAGGAGACAGCCGTGCAAATCTCCGCTCCGGAGAAATGCGTCCCGCCTTTCGCCATTGTTTGGTTTTGCGATCACAATATTCGGCAAATTGTTTGCGGCGAAAACTGCGATGCAGGATCGCCTGCCGGGCTGTGCGACGGGCCAGCCGATTGCCGCACATCTGTTGCAGAAATCGCCCTGGGCTGCCGGGAATCACGCCCAGCCAAAAGATCGGTCGCGACCAGAGTCGTGACGATGAGCGGAATTGGTTTGCCGTCTTTTCGTCGATGATTTCGTGCCGTTGCCAGATGTCAAAACAGCGTAGTCGCTGCGCTTTGCGAAAGGAACGTGAAAACAAAGATGTGCTGCGGCGGCCCAGGGCAATCTCGGCTTGTTTCCACCGCTCTGTATGCTCGATCAAAGCCTCGACATCGTCGGCCAACTGTTGAAACCCCGTGCGGCCCAGTTCGGATTGCAATTTCGGCCAATGCTCTTCAACGAAATTTCGCAGCATGCGCGGCTCTAGATCATCGAACAGCGGCATCGACCGCATTCGCCAACCTGCTGCGAGGTAAAAGGGGACGAGTAATGCAGGAATGCCGGATTCGAGGTCGACGACGACGTACTCGGATTTGGTCCGGAGTAGATTCGCCGTGGCGACGACAGCCGATTGACTCACCTGCCAACCAGAGCCAACCAACCCGCATTCGTGCATCAATGCTTCCAACCGCCGCATGATCCGCAACAGATCGTCGATTTCTTCCGGGGGCTGCTGATTGTTTCCGTACGGATTTCCAAAGCCGTTTCGCAGCGTGCGGCGCAATGTTTGAAGATCAGCCGCAGCGGGACGAATCCCCCGGCCGCGAATCAATTCGCTTCCCAGTACGAACGCGCGGCTGGAACGGTCCCAGCGAACGTACAACGGTTCAGCCACGCGCACACCGGGGACGAGCGCTTCGACCAGTCTTGCCGCGACTCGTCGGCGATAGAAGCAGGCAAGAATGGCATCTTCGGAATTTTGGTAGGCAAACGGCGCTTGAAAGGCGCAGCGATAGACCGCACGAGTCAGCCAACCTGGTCGAAAGATTTTTTCGACACACAAGCGGGTGTGGCCGGTTTGGTCGCGAGCTTTGACGAGTATCGCCTCGGCGGCCCGACCCGCCCCCAATTTGAGTAGAGACTCAATCTTCTGTGGGACCCAATTGTTGCGCGCGGGCACCAAACCAATTTTGCCGGGCGGAGAAAATTGGATTGCGCTTGTCGTCTCTGCGACGGCGACGCACGGTCGGTCCTGCATGTGCGATCTCATTAACTCCGGTCGATCCTTGACCGAAGGAGCATTCATTCGGAATCGGGTGTTCGCTTAAAAAATGAGCAACATCCGGTGGATAGTAAATCGTGTCCCGGCCTAGGCGGACGGAGGGAAACGGGCGGGATGTTAACGAATGTTCAAAATTGCAGCAACTTCGGTTTTTTTGAGATGTTGGGGGGGAGGGGAGGTCGCGCGAGAATGGATTCGCCCGGAGGGTGTGCTGCCGTTGTTCACAACGTAGTTAATTGACGAATGGGCACCAACGCGTTACGATCCAGCCCTCACGACGTGAGAAATCCGTATGCGCGCCGGGTCAAAAGGCGGGTCCCTGTGCAACGGAATTCCTAATAGTTATCTACCCGCCACGCTAGTCAAACGCAAAAGCTCGTCTGGAGACAAAGCCTTTCCAGTACACGAGTTTGCCGCATCTAGTCGCGCTGAAATGCGACTGCCGGTCACGCCGTTTTTCTGGTCAAAATCTGAGGAGATTTTCGTCGCATGCCGAATATTGTCGTCAAGGAAATTTTGGAAGCAGGTGTTCACTTCGGTCACCGAGTGAGCAAATGGAATCCCAAGATGCGGCCGTACATTTATGGTCGCCGCAACTTGATTCATATCATCGACTTAAAGGAAACCGTCCGCGGGCTGTTGCGGGCGAAAAAGTACCTCTCGCAAGTCTCCTCGCAAGGCAGTTTGATCCTGTTTTGCGGCACGAAGCGCCAAGCGGCCGATCCGGTCGAACAAGCGGCCAAGGCTTGCGGAATGCCCTACGTCACCGAACGTTGGTTAGGTGGCACGCTAACGAACTTCCGCACGATTCGCAGTCGACTGCGGCGTTTGGAAGAGTTGGAAGCGCTGGAAGAAAGCGGCAAACTGGCGACGTTTTCCAAGAAAATGCAATCGTCGCTCAACCGCGAGCGGACGAAGATTTTCCGCAACTTGAGCGGAATTCGCGCGATGAACCGCCTTCCCGAAGTGCTGGTCGTCATCGATCCCCGCAAAGAGAAAAACGCCGTCCACGAGGCACGAATTTTGGGAATCAAAGTGGTTGCTTTGATCGACACCGACTCGGACCCCGATTCTGTCGATCTGCCCATTCCCGGCAATGATGACAGCATCCGCTCGATCCATCTGATCCTGCAACACTTGAGTCAGGCCATCAACGGAGGCAAAGTCGACGTCCCCAAAGACGACGCACCGGCTGCTCCCCCCGAACCTGCTCCCGTTCCGTCGCTCTAGACCGAATAGCCTTATGATGAACCGGTGGGGCCCGCCCTTAAGTGGGATGGGCCCCCAACCGATTCGTATTTGCTTCAACACAGTCGCCGCAAAACCATGCGTTGGGCAGTTTGCGGCTAAACGTTACCAATAGAAAAAAGAAAGTAGGCACGATGGCAGAAATCACAGCTGCCGCTGTGAAGGCACTGCGGGAGCGGACCGACCTCCCGATGATGGAATGCAAAAAAGCATTGGTCGCCGCCAATGGTGATGAAGAAGGCGCTGTTGAGTACCTGAAGAACCAAGTCGGCAAAGTGATGGACAAGCGCAAAGACAACGTCACGGCCGAGGGCAAGTTCTGCGTGGCGATTGCCGACGATGGCAGCGCCGGCGTGATGATTGAAATGATGTGCGAGTCTGATCCGGTCTCCAAAAGCGACGACTTCAATTTTCTCGCCGCCCAGTGTGCCAAACAACTATTGACCGGCCCGGGCGCAGCGACGGCTGACGAATTGTTGGCACAGCCTGTTCCGGATGATCCGTCGAAAACGCTCAAAGATCTGCACGAAGAGATCACCAACAAGATCCGTGAAAAAATGGTGATCGGTCGCGTGATCAAAGTCGACGGTCCGGTGGGGTCCTACGTGCATCACGACGGCAAAACCGGCGTGTTGTTCCAAGCGGCCGGAGACTCCAAATCCGAGGATATCCTCAAGGACATGGCGATGCACATCGCCGCACTGAAACCCAAAGTCGCCTTGCCCGAAGAACTCGACGCGGCTGCTGTGGAAGCGCAACGCGGAGAGTTGTCCGAAAAGGCCAAAGCCTCGGGCAAACCGGAAAACATTGTCGACAAAATCGTTGACGGTCAAATGAAGAAGTTCTTCGACGAACAAGGCGTGCTGATCGCACAAGCCTTCGCCAAGGATGATTCTAAAACGGTCGAAAAAGCATTGGACGAAGCGGGCCTCAAAGCGGTCGGCTTTACCTGCTGGGAATTGGGGAAAAAGTAGTTCCTCGATGAACTGACATTGAGAAATCTAAAACGGGCGAGAACCAAAGCAAGTTCTCGTCGGTTTTTTTATGCGCACCTTAATCGTCAAACATAAAAAACGAGGGTGCCACTGGCTATGCCAGTGTTTCGCAAATATCGCACACACGGGAAATCGCACTGGCAAAGCCAGTGGCACCCCATCCTAGTAATCAATCGTGATGAAGCGCTGAATTCATTAGGAGCGCCGTGCACGACGGCAAGCCGTCGGTTTGGGGGCTTAGGTTTGACTCCCGTTAATCTGCGTTTTATCTGTGTTCAATCTGTGGCTAAGAATCCTCACCACCACAGTTTAGCTTTTCGCTCGTACGCTTTGTTTGCGGAGAATTCCAGCGCGCAATGTGGCGAGATCGCGGATGATTTCCGCGGCGGCGCGGCGTTTTAATTTGGATCCATTGATTGCACTGTTAGCGCGCGCGAGTAGGTCTCGCACCTGTTGCGGTTCCTGATCCGCGCGGCGGGCCAGTGTTTCCAGAGCTTGGTTGTCAGTGAGCGACATATGACGAAACTGCAGATCCTTGCGCAACTGTTCGTAATAGTCGCGCAGAGCCATACGGCCGTCACCCGTACGATAATACATGTTCCCCAGTGCGTCGGTGTGGTCCACGATATTGTGTCGCGGTTTATACAACGCTGGAAGTTGCCGACCGAATCGCCGTGAGCCGTACCAAACAAACAACAGCAACAAGGCCAACAACTGCACTGTCAACGGACGCAATAAGGGATCGAATAACAAACCCACGACCTTCGGCGCGCCGATCGAGTTGTAATATTCGTCGAAAATGACATGACTCTCCGGCGAGGCGACTGATTCCACCAACCGCTGCGCCAAGATGCCGTTGTCCTTATACGCCAACGATCCATTGGAAAAAATCTCATCTGAGGCAAGCAATAAGACGCGGCCCGAGCCATACGGTTTCAACACGGCTTGCGCCGCGTCGTCAAACTCAACAATAACCTCGCCCCCGTCGCCGGTGACCTTCCCAGTCGATCGCCAGCGCAGCTCGCCGCCGCCAAATAGCGTGGTCTGTACCGGCTGCGGTTCCTCTTCCTGATTTTGTTCCTGCACCTGCTCCAGCATTTCTCCAAGATTAATATCAAAATCGAACAGCGGTTCGACCTGCAGCCCTAGCTCGTCAATCTTTAATGACGGAGCACCATAGGCGGGTGCGATGATCAGCGAGCCACCTTGCTCGACCCAATCCAACAACACCTTCCATTCGCGTTGATCGGGTTGCCGACTCGGGCCGAGCAGGCAGAAAACGTCGTCGTCGTACATCTCTTCCACAACGCTGGCCGGCGAAAGATCATTGCGGCGGGCTTCGACAAATCTTCGTTGCTCCAGCAGGAAAAACGCCTTTTTGCCCGCGCGTTCGGTGCTGTAGGTATCGTTCAACGGTTGCTGCGAATAGCGCGGAAACCAGAAATGCAGCGAGATCACCGCTATCAATCCGGCCTGCCACAACCAGGACCAGAATGTGGACGCGTTACGTCGCATGAAACGCCCCCAGATAATTGTCCAGCGACGTTTCGTAATGTTCGGGAAGCACATCGCGGCGGCCGAAACAGATTGGCTCGTAGATCCCTACGATCTGGCCCAGCGCTGCATACAACTCATTTCGCGAACGCACCGCACGGAGATAGTCGCGACACGTCAATCCGCGACGAAATCGAATCAAGCCTTCCCGTTCGATGTAGCTCATCGCTCCTAATAATAGTTGGGCAATGGCTTCGCGCGTATTGCCGGCGGCGGCCAATTCAGCGGCGCGATTCAGGTAAACGTCGGCCGACAATTCCGCTGGGGAGAGGGCAGCATCCCCTTCCTCAAAATCATCAGGCAGCCAGTCTTCCTTTTTGGAACGGCGCTTTATCGACGTAATCCCCACGTAGACCACATAGACAATCAACCCGCAGAGCACGGCGACGACGATCCAAAACATATAGGACAACATCGGTCCCAGTACACTGCCGATTGCCTCGGTGGTTCTCTTGACCCAATCGGGCAATTCGGCCGGTTTGAATTCCGAATCCGTGATTTCAGCGTCGCTGCGATCGTACTTCAATCGGCGAAATTCCGGTGTGGAGAAAATATCCTCGATCTCGTCGCGGACGACATTGGGATCTTCGAATGCGGTCGGCTGCGGTCCGTCCTGTGCGTTGAGCGGAGCAGCCGCCAGCGCGATCAGGACCAACCAACAAACGCAGGCCAGCGCGCGGTTTGTCAGCGTGATCATGACGTGGCCTCCAGTCGATCGGCTTCCTGCGCCAATTCCAATTCCATATCCCAGCAATCGCGGCGGACGCGGAGGTCGATGTAGGTGAAGAACCACGCCAAACGCCCCAAGGGATAGACCAAAAAGGCGCAAAACGTGATCAAGCAGAGCACCTTGGGGTCACCCCATAACAAAAAGCCCATGTCACCGTCGGGGCCAAGTCGTGGGAAGAAAATGGGAATGTGAAACAAAAAATTGATCGCCAAATCAAAGACCAAAAAGAACACCAACCACAACAACGCACAATATCCCACAATCATGCCACCGCCGATCAACAGTTCGCCAAACTGCTTATGAATCAATTTGCTGCCCCGCGTTTCGTGCACATGATGCGACAAGTCCGCCAACACGGTCCGCTCCACGAGAAATCCGGAACGAATGGCCAACCACACGCCGGGAAACAGGCACAACACAAAGCCCAGTAGCACTCGAATTGCGAGGTCCCAATCTTCAAGAAAGAACATCAGGATCACCGAGCCCACAGCCGCCCGCAACAACAGTCCTCGAAAGAACAGGCTGATCAATCGGCCCGGTTTCTGTTTCAACACGCGCCGCCAGGAGAACGGTTCGCCGAACGACGCTGCGGCCGTGCCACTGATGAGCAAAATGCCCAGGGGGGAACTGAGGACGAAAAACAACAGCGCCGGCAGGCGCAAATCGTATTCGTAGAAGTACACCATCACATAAACTGCGACGCAACAAGGCAAAGCAAACAGGGCCAGCAACTGAGCGATTGGCTTAAAATATTGGCGGTAGAATAGCACAGCCATGTCGAGGCAATTGGAAACGCTCAGCGGTTCTAGGCGGATACGGACGTGATCGAACCTCATGCCACCTCCTCGCCGCGACCCGCGAGTGTGAGATACAAAATCACTAACAGCCACAGCATGCCGCCGGCGGTATATTTGATTTCATCCGCTATGGGCGCCGGCGACCAGAAGGCTTCGATCATGGCGGCCACCATCAACATCACAGCGGCGCCGCCGGCGATTTGCACTGCTTCGAGTCCGCGGGTTCTGAGCGAATCAATCCGCGTCCGCTGGCCGGGATGCACGATGGCCTCGCCCAGCATCAGTCCGGCGCCACCGGCGACAGCGATGGCGGTCAATTCAAACGACCCGTGTGAGACGACGAAACTCAAGAGGTTTTCACCGTGCCCTTTGCCGATGAGATAACCGAACGTCGCACCGATGACGATGCCGTTGGTCAACAGCAGGTAGACCGTGCCGGTGCCCAATAAGACTCCCATGGCGAAACACCGCAGTGCGATGCCGACATTGTTCATGACATAAAATCCCCCCATTGCCGCGCGGTCGGTCCCGAACTCTTCAAACTCAGCCTCGGCGTACATGTCTTCCATCTGGTCGAGTTGTTGCACAGGCAGAATGCGGGTGGCCAGCTCCGGCCGATTTTGCACGACGATCCACGTGATCAATAGCGGCAGAAAGAACATTGCAGCTGCGGTGATGAAAAAGCCGATGTTCCGGCGAAAAATGCGGGGGAAACCTCTGGAGAGGAAGGCGAAAAAATCGTGGCTACGCGTCGGCGGGGCCTTATAGAAAATGTTGTGCCCCTTGGTGACCAAATCGTTCAGGTAGGAGGTCAAGCCTGCTCCCCAATCGCGCGTGCGGACGATGGATAAGTCGTGGCAGACTTCACGGAATAGCTGCGAGAACTGTGAGGCATCGTTTCCGGATAACTTTTTCCAGCCTTTATTGTCCACCTTGTGGATCAACGCCTCAAAGCGGGTCCAGTCCGCTTGGCGCTTGCGTCGATATTCCCGTTTGCTAATCATGCAGGCAAATCCGCTTCGTGTGACGCGATGGGCAAGTTAAAAACGTTCCAAAATGCTTTACTACTCGTTCCCAATCTCCGTTTGGGAACGCGTTACGGTGACGTAAACATGGCCTCGCCGGCGACGGCCTGTTGTCGCTGGTCTGGGTGGTGGTCATGGATTTCGTCGGCGTCGTTGTTCATGGTGCGATGGAATGTCACGTAGACGCGCGCTAAAAAAGCCATGGGGTATTCCTCAACAAAATTTGCTTCCCCTTGGAAGTTGAGTTTCTTCGCTAAGACCGCTGCCAAACGCGCCGCCAATTCGTGGCCCCGTTGATGCGTAACGACGAACCGCCGCTGTAAGAATTCTTCGATCAATGTCAACGTTTTGTGTGGTGGAACGTAGGTGCCGATGTCCGTGCGGGACAGCGGTTGAATTTTTTCTAGGATGATCGGTTCGCGCGGAAGCTGCACTTTGCGTTCCTCAATCACAACCGTTCCCGCAGCCAGGTCGCCCAGTCGTCGAAACTTGCCGGAAGTGAATGCGGAAATGAAGCCGATGCCGTAGAGTGGAATCATGTCAGCCGCGCGGAGAAAGTTGCGCATCAACGCCGACCAAAAACTGATCGGATAGCCCGCTTCTTGAATCACGCGGATGCTCATCGCATGTTTGCCGATCGTCTTGCCGCGAAAGAACCCCTCGAAGATGGCGAAGTAGCCCCACTCCATGAGGAACAACAGCACCAGCCACAGGCCCATCGGCACCCCTTCGATGGCCATTTCCGAGATCTCCGCCACGATGGCCGCCACGAACAATACGATCCCGCGAATGACCGTGTCGATTACATAGGCCCACAACCGCAGCGCCGGCCCCGCTAGCCGATAGGTCAACACCACGTTTTCGGGCGTTTCGATAGCGCTGTGCAATTCGACAATCGCCGGAACGTCGCTGGATGTCAGGTCGAGGGAACTCATTCAGTCGAGCGCCAACCGTGGAAGGATCTTGGAAACCAGGAAGACTTCGCCAACAGAAAACGAAGTCCACACCTAGATCGTAAACCGCCGCCCGCCGCAACGCTACTGTGTTGTTGACCTCGACCGCCAAATCCACCCGCCCCGCCGCTTGTGATGTCGACAGCTTTCCAGGTAAAACAGCATGAACTCCCCCTCTTTTTTTCTCTCCACGACGTCGTGCAATCATGGCCGCTGACACGTCTGATCACTGGATCTATCTCGACAACAACGCCACCACACGGCCGTTGCCGGAAGTGCTTGACGTGATGCAGCGACATTTCGCCGACAGTTTTGCAAATCCCGGGAGTCGACACGCAGCCGGTCGCGCTGCTCGCAAGGTGCTGGAGGCATCTCGCGAATCGATCGCTCAGATTCTGGGAGCCACGCCGGAGGAACTGATCTTTACCAGCGGCGGCACCGAATCGATCAACCTCGCCATACGCGGCTTGGTTGGCACGACCCCCGGCACAATCGCCCTACCGCACGGAGAACATCCTGCGACTCTCGAAGCATGTCGCGCCCTGCAGCGGCGCGGCTGGAAACTGCATTTTCTCGATATCGACGGCGAAGGCCGGTTGATTGATGAACAGTTTCCTCAACTGCCGTGGGAGGATTTGCAACTGGTTACGGTGATATTGGCACATAACGAAACCGGCGTGATCCAGGATCTGGGCCCGTTGGCAGCGTTGTGCCAGCAGCATCGCGTTCCGTTGCACGTGGATGCCGTTCAAGCAGCGGGCAAGATTCCGGTCGATATTCATGCGCTGGGCGTCGATGCCATGAGCATCGGTGCGCACAAATTCAATGGCCCGCGGGGGATTGGCGGATTGTTGATCAAAGCGGAGCGGAGGCTGAATCCGTTGATTTTTGGGGGGCATCAGGAAGCAGAGCGGCGACCAGGTACCGAACCGGTGGCTTTGATTGCGGGCATGGCGGCTGCCTTGGAGGCATTTCACGCGGATCCGACGTCACGATTCGAACTGTTGCAGCAACTCCGCGACCGGTTGCAAGCAGGATTGCGGGAGCGGTGTCCACCGGTTATCGTCAATGGCTCGCAGCAACATCGCTTGCCCAATACGCTGAACATCGCCTTTCCTGGTTTGGGGGGGGATCCGCTGCTGATTGCTCTCGATTTGGAAGGAATCGCCTGTTCGTTGGGAAGCGCCTGTGCCAGCGGTTCGTCGGAGCCGGCCCCCGTTTTGGTGGCGATGAATTGTCCGGACGAAGTGCTGGATTGTTCGATTCGTTTCAGTGTGGGAGTCGGGAATACAGAGGCGGAAATGGATGATGCCGTCGGTCGAATCGCCGGCGTCGTGAACCGCATGCGAGACAATTGCTCCTCATAAACAAAACCGGAATGACCATGAGCGTCAGCCCTGCAAAAGCCGAATCTGGTCGAATCGTTTCGATGCCGTCGCGCGTCGATTCGCACCTGCTGGTTTTGCCTGAAAACGCATTGGCATTTACAGCTGTCGAAACGCTTTCAGAAACGCCGCACAGCAAAAACGCCCAAATCGCCTTTATTTATGGGCCTTCGGGTGTGGGGAAAACGCAACTGGCGCAGCATTTTCTGCAGCGCGTTCGCTCCGCCGACCGGCGTCCGACAGTGATGTTCAAACATGCGGCTGAGTTTATCGACGAATTCGTCGAAGCGGCCCAAGCCAACAACATTCCGCAATTTCAGCAATCTTTTGCGGCGATCCACTGTTTGGTGATTGAAGATTTTCAGGCGTTTGAAGGCTCCCCGGAAAGCCAACAACAGTTGTTGGCGCAAGTTGACCGCATTATTGCGCGTGGCGGGCAGATTCTGTTCACGTCGCGAAAAAGCCCAGGAGAACTCAAAAACAGCAACGAAAAACTAGTCAACCGCTGTATTGGCGGTGTCTGCGCAGCCATACCACTGCCCAGTCTCTCGAGCCGCAAACAGTTATTGGCGCATTTCGCCAGCGTAGAAATGATTCCGCTCCCCGACGCAGCAGCGGAATTGCTGGCCGTGGAATTGTCAGTTTCGCCGCGGGAACTACGGGCAGCGATCATTCAGGTCGAAGCAGCAGCGCGTTTAGGAGGTTGCCGGATCGACACACCGTTTGTCCGCAACTACCTACAGCATGAAGCCAAGCGGCCCGACCTCGGATTGTCGGACATCACACGAGCCGTGGCGCGGCAGTTTGATATTTCTGTCAGTCGGCTTCGTTCTAGAAGTCGCAACCAGGAGTCAGCATTGGCGCGGCAGTGCGCGATGTATTTAGCGCGTGAGTTGACGGAAAAGCGGTTGGAGGAGATTGGCCGCTACTTTGGGAATCGGGACCATGCGACGGTCGTCTATGCCTGTCGTCGGATCAAATCGCGAGCGTTGGAGAGCGCCGAAATACGTCGCCATATTACCCAGATTCTCCAAACGCTCAACACTTCTGCGAGTCCAAATTGTTAGTAACTTGTTGATGGATTGGCGATGAATTTGTGGTGAAAATGCGTGTTGACTCCAGTGCCTGAGTCACCGTCGATAACTGGGCAGTTGTTGACAAATTCTCGACGTTTTTTCACCCAATTTTCAACAATCTCTAAACAGCCACATCAGCTGGTTGACGTTTTTTAAGTGTTTTCATATCATACACTTTCGTAAAATGATTGCCAAAGTATCCACAGCAAAATAGGTGCCTTGATACTACTACTGATAATTTTAAATTATCTATAAAGAAACGGCTCCATTCAAAGCAAAAATTGTGGGTAAGATGAAGTCGGGCATTGCGTCCGATTGGGGCTTCCCAATTTCCGATACCTATCGTTTTTATCAGGTAACCGTGTCGGCATGAAACTCACTTGTAATTGCGCGATTCTCGCAAACGCCTTTCAGACCGTCAGCGGCGTCGTTCCTTCAAGAACTCCCAAAGAGATTTTGAAGAACGTGAAGCTGGAAGTCTTTGAAAATTCGATCGCTTTGATCGGAACGGACCAGGAAGTCGGCATTCGTTATGTGATCCAAGATGTCGACACGGCCGAAGCGGGCGAGTTGTTGTTGCCGGCCAGTCGGATCATTGCCATCTTGCGTGAGCTGCGCGACGAGACGGTGATGTTGGAGTCGACCGGCGACACCGTACGCATCAAATCGGGGCATAGCGAATTTGAATTGCCGTTGGAAGATCCAGCAGAGTTTCCTTCCATCAGTGAATTCGACGCAGAGAATTATATCATTGTCGAGGCTGCAACGATTCGGCAGATGATTCGTCGAACGATCTTTGCGACCGATACAGAGAGCACGCGATATGCCTTGGGTGGGATCCTGGTGGAAACCGAGGGCGAGTCGATCAAACTGGTTGCCACCGACAGTCGCCGCTTGGCGTTGATGTCGGCGAGTTGCAGTTACAAGGGCGAGCCGCCCACACCGGAAAGTCCGCCGGTCATCCCCGCGAAGGCGATGTCGATGATCGAACGTTCGCTTTCGGATGACGACAAGGAAGTGCACATTGCTATTCGCGACAACGACATTTTAATTCGTTCGGGACATTCCACGATTTATAGCCGCCTGGTCGAAGGTCGCTTTCCGAAGTACGATGCGGTGATTCCGAAACAATCGGAGGTTTCGTTGCAGTTGGTGGTCGATCCTTTTTATTCGGCCGTGCGACAGGCGCAGATCGTAACGGACCAGGAGAGTCGCGGGGTCAATTTCAATTTTGCACCCGGTTTGTTGTCGTTGGACAGCCGGGCTTCAACCGTGGGTCAGTCGCGCGTGGAAGTACCGATCAGCTACGACGGTCCGGAAATCAGCATCACCTTCGATCCGCGATTTGTGGCTGAATTTTTACGGGTCTTGGAACCGGAAAAACAGATCACGCTGGAATTGACCGACGGCGAAAGCGCAGCTGCATTGAAGACGGACGACGGATACATCTACGTCATCATGCCGTTGTCGAGGGATCGTTAAAAATCATGGCTGCGCAAAATGGGCCGGTACATGTATCGGCGGCTTTGAGTGAATTGATTCAGCGTCGCGGCTATGCGCGTACATTGGGCCAAGCGCAATTGCGAACTGTTTGGGAGGAGGTCGCAGGAGCGGACGTCGCCAAGCAGACGCGGGTCACGGGAATTAATCGCGGCGCTTTGCAAGTGGAAGTTTCCAATTCCGCATTGTTGAGCGAGTTGGTTTCATTTGGTCGCCCTGGTTTGTTGAGTGCGCTGCGCGAACGACAACCGGAGTTGAACATCAAGGACTTGAAGTTTCGACTCAACGGCGGCATCGGCAAGTGAACGGCGGGACGACAGCCGGTCACATGACCGATTCCTCGCATGCCTTTCGGGACCGCCGGACGGTCCGGGCAAGAATGAGTCCATTGACTTGGACGGAGAATAGACATTGAGTGAAGCATCAGAAAAACCAGCCCCGCAAGGGGGAGCGGAATACGGCGAAGCCCAGATTCGTGCGCTGGAAGGAATCGAAGGGATTCGCACCAGGCCGGCGATGTATATCGGCGATACCGGTACGCGGGGCTTTCACCATTTGGTTTACGAAGTGGTGGACAACAGCGTCGACGAAGCGGTCAATAAACACGCTTCGAAGATTTCCGTCAAAATCAATGCCGACGGCAGCGTGACGTGTCGCGACGATGGCCGAGGGATCCCCGTAGGTCCGATGCCGGATGTCGACAATCGGCCGGCTGTTGAGGTGGTACTGACGCACATTCATGCCGGTGGGAAATTTGACCGCGACAGCGGCTACAAAACCGGGACCGGCGGATTGCACGGCGTGGGGATTACGGCTGTCAATGCGTTGAGTGAATGGTTGGAAGTGGAAGTCCGCCGCGAAGGCTTTGTGTGGATGATGGAATTTGCCCGCGGTGAAGTCACGACGCCGTTGAAAAAATTGGGGACGACCGACAAGACCGGCACGAAGCTGACCTTCAAGCCCGACACGACAATCTTTGAGGAGTCGAACTTCAGCTATGACACCCTGCACAAACGGATGCAGGAGTTGGCGTTTTTGAACAAAGGCATTCGGATTCGGATTTCCGACGATCGTACCGACCAGTCGGAGGAATTCATTTATGAAGGGGGGTTGGTGCAATTTGTCGAGCATCTCAACCGCACGGAGAACCCGCTGTTTCCCGAAGTGATCGAAGTACACGGCGAAATCGAAGGGGTCGAGGTTGAGGTCGCGTTGCAGTACAACGACGGGTTTTCTGAAAACCTGCGGACCTACACCAACAACATCAATACGATTGAAGGCGGGACGCATCTGAGCGGATTCAAAAGCGCGCTCACGCGTACGCTCAACGCCTACGGCAAAAAAGCGAACCTGTTTAAAGACACGACTCCCAGCGGCGACGACTTTCGCGAGGGATTGACCGCTGTCATTTCCGTGCGCGTTCCCGACCCGCAATTCGAAGGTCAGACGAAGACAAAACTGGGCAACAGCGAAGTCGAGGGTTACGTCACGACCGTGACCAATGATGCGTTGATGAAGTTCTTTGAAGAGAACCCCTCGACGGCCAAACGGGTCTGCCAAAAAGGAATGCTCGCGGCCGAAGCACGGGAAGCAGCACGCAAGCAACGCGAAATGGTTCGTCGTAAAGGCGCGCTGACGACTGGGGGACTGCCGGAAAAATTGCGGGATTGCCGGACGAAGGAATTGGCGATCAGCGAATTGTACCTGGTCGAAGGGGACTCGGCCGGCGGATCGGCCGACACTGGCCGCGACTCGAACACCCAAGCCATTTTGCCGCTGCGGGGAAAAATCCTCAACGTGGAGAAAGCGCGGCTGGTCAAGGTTCTCGACAACGCCGAGATTTCAAACATTTTCAAAGCCGTCGGTGTGCCGCCCGGTGCGGAACTTGAAGATGTCGAAAAGCGGCGGTATGGCAAGATCATCATCATGACCGACGCCGACGTCGATGGCAGCCACATTCGTACGCTGTTGCTGACGTTTATCTTTCGGCACATGCGGGAGTTGGTAAAGTCGGGCTGTATCTATATCGCCCAACCGCCATTGTATCGCGTGGAGCAGAAAAAGAAAAAGCGTTATGTGCAAACGCAAGAACAAATGATGCAAGAGTTGGTTACGTTTGGTTTGGATTGCAGTACGCTGCATGCCGCAGATGGAACGGTCTTTGCCGGCGATCATTTGACAGAGATCGTGGGCATGATTGCTGAACTAGAAGAACCGCTGGAGACGTTGGAGCGTCGCGGAATTTCATTGCGGCACTTAGCAGCTGAGCACAAAACTGAAAAAGGATTGTTACCGCGGTACCGGTTGTTCTTGGGGCGCGAGCAACATTGGTTCAATGATCAAGAGGAAGTGGATGCTTTCTTAGCGAAGTGCAAAGCGGAGATCGGCGGCGAATTAGATGTGGCCGACGAAACCCTGACCGAACCGGGTGAGGAGAATGGCGACAAACAACCTGTGGCCGAAACGACGTTGCAAGTGGTCGACTTGCACGAAGTTCGTACGATCAATCGCGTGTTGACGAGCTTGTCCGGTTTTGGTCTGAAGTTAGATGACTTTGTACCGGCCGAGATCAAGGACGGCGTCGTTGTCTTTCCGTTCCACGTCGAGCATGATGACAAACAGACCGACGTGGCCAGCTTGCGGGAGTTGTTACCGTCACTGCGGGATATTGGCGAAAAAAGCAAAGGTCTCAAACTCACACGGTTTAAAGGTCTGGGCGAAATGGACCCCGAGGAATTGTGGGAAACTGCCATGGATTCCAGCAGGCGTGTCTTGTTGCAGGTCACCATGGAGGACGCCACGGCTGCCGATGAGATTTTTCGCGTGTTAATGGGGGACCACGTGGAGCCTCGCCGCGATTTCATCGAAAAACATGCCTTGGATGTGCGCGACCTGGATATTTGACGCGCTCATCTGCATCCCCAACCCGTTCCACAATCACATACAGGTCACAGGCCGGCCTCAATCCAGTTCCTAACTCGGATTTTTGCCTTGTTATTGGGCAGGACTTCTACTTTCGGGCAGTTTGGAGCGGGCTGTTCCAGGGTTTTACTTGGGCTTTCCGGGATCATCGGAGAACTTTATTGCTTAAGGGTCATTGCATCAATTAAGATGAATACTTGATGAAACTGGCCAAATTGGCGATGATCCATTTGTTCCTAGTCAGCGTTCACACATCGATCGCGACTGTTGCGCTATTAAAACGAACTTGGCTGCGATTACTTAACCGCTTTATTTCCAATTGTTTACGATCAGATGAGTGTCAAAAGGCTTGGGATAGTTGGACTTGGATTGTTGGGAACTGCTCTCGCAGAGCGGTTTGCAGCCGCTGGCTATTCTTTGTTGGGATACGACCTGGATCCAGCTGCTCGTGACCGATTGAAAGCGATGGGAGGGCAACCGGTTCGCTCTTCACGCGACGTAGCGATGGGATGTTCACGGATCGTGTTGTGCCTACCGAATTCCGATGTCGTCAAACACGTCATATCGGAAATGTTGCCGGTGGCATGGAGTTCGACGATCTTGATCGACACGACCACCGGCTTGCCTGAAAAAATGGTTGGCTTGTCGAAGATGGTTTCCAGCCAAAATATCGGCTATTTGGATGCCACAATCGGGGGTTCCAGCGCACAGGTTCGCGAGGGAGACGCGATTGTCATTGCCGGCGGTGAGCGCAAAGCGTTCGACGAGTGCGGCGAGATATTTGATTGCTTCGCTCGGGAAAAATTTTACGTCGGTCCCTGTGGTACGGGTGCCGAAGTCAAGCTGGCCGTCAATATGGTCTTGGGTTTGAATCGCGCAGCTTTGGCCGAGGGGCTGAAGTTCGCCGAGTCGTTAGGTTTGGATCCCCAAGAAGTGCTGAAGATCCTTCGCGCCAGTCCCGCCTATTCGACAGTGATGGATACCAAGGGGGACAAAATGCTTGAGGGCGATTTCACGCCGCAAGCTAAGTTGTCGCAGCATCTCAAGGATGTCCGTTTGATGTTGCATATTGGCGTTAAAAATGGGGCGAAGCTGCCGTTAACGCAAATGCACAAACGGATTTTGAAAAAGGCGCAAGTTGACGGATACGGTGATGAGGACAATAGCGCAATCATCAAGGTGTATGATCCGTCGCCGAATGACAAATCGTGATGTCATGAACGCGTGAATTCACTTGCAGAGATAACAATCGCCCGCGGCTATGCCGTGGGTTTTTGCGTTTCAGGATGCGTACGATGCGAATCATCCAAGTATTGGAGCGGACGGCGGCTATGAAGTCGTCGATTCGCAATTCCGTGATCGATTTTTCGCAGATGACGACATCTTGCGTAGCGGTGGTGACTGATGTCGTGCGCGACGGTCAACCGGTGATCGGTTACGGTTTCAATTCCAACGGCCGTTATGCACAAGGAGGGATCTTGCGCGAGCGGATCATTCCGCGCTTGTTGGCCGCCGATGCTGAGGCATTGCTGACGGACGATCAATCCAACATTTGCCCCTTCAAAGCGCAGCAGGTGATGTTGGCGAATGAAAAGCCGGGCGGACATGGCGAGCGATGCGTAGCAGTCGGCACGGTGGATATGGCGCTATGGGATGCAGTCGCCAAGATCGCCGGCCAACCGTTGTATCGTCTGTTGTCGGAGCGCTACAACAACTCACAAGCGGACGAGCGGGTCTATGTTTATGCCGCAGGGGGATATTATTATCCCGGCAAAGATCGAAGCGGACTGCAAGAAGAACTGCGGCGCTATTTCGACATGGGGTATGACGCCTGCAAGATGAAAATCGGCGGCGCTACTTTGGACGAGGATCTGCGACGCATCGAAGCCGCCTTGGAAGTCGTCGGGGACGGCAAGCATTTGGCGGTGGATGCGAATGCGCGTTTTGATGTCGAAACTGCTTTGGACTATGCTGCGGCACTGGCGCCGTTGGGGCTCAAGTGGTACGAAGAACCAGTCGGACCATTGAACTACGCGGGACATGCTCAGGTCGCGGAAGCGTATGAGGGGCCGTTGGCGACGGGCGAGAATTTGTTTTCGATGGCCGATGCCCGCAATCTGATACGGCACGGCGGACTGCGGCCGGATCGCGATATTTTGCAATTCGATCCGGTGCTGAGTTACGGCTTGGTGGAATATTTGCGAACACTAGAGATGTTGGTCGAGCAGGGGTGGAGCCGTCGTCGCTGCATTCCCCATGGGGGACACCAATTCGCACTACACATCGCTGCGGGGATGGGACTGGGGGGCAACGAGTCGTATCCAGAAGTCTTCCAACCGTTCGGCGGTTTCGCCGACGACAGCCCGATCGAGAACGGGTACGTCACATTGCCGGACGTGCCGGGGATTGGAATGGAACTGAAAGCGGAGTTGATGCTGGAGTTTGCGGCATTGGTGGCGGGGAGGGTGTAGTCGGCTCAATGATCGCATGCTGGTCGTTCGTGGCCGCGTACGCGTATAATTACGTGAGTGTTTTTGATTGTCTCCATAGGTTTTAAAACCTTTTCAAATAAATGAACGGGATGTTTGCTGATGCGTGTGCAACTCGATTATGGGAAGACCGGGCTGGATGTGGAATTGCCGGATGACCGGGTGGTGGGGCTGTTGCAGACCCAGGATGCGGAGCCGCTGACAGATCCTCAAGCGGCGATTCGGGCGGCGATTGCGGACCCGATCGGCACTCAGCCGCTCTCAGAGTTGGCCCGTGGGAAACAGACGGCCTGTATTGTCGTATGTGATATTACGCGGCCGGTCCCGAACAAACAGATTTTGCCGGAATTGCTTTCGACGATCGAACAGGCGGGGGTCCCGCGCGAGGGGATCACGATTCTTGTGGCAACGGGTCTGCATCGTCCCAACGAAGGGGACGAGTTGGTCGAATTGGTCGGAGCGGACGTCGCGGAGAATTACTGCTGCGAGAATCATCACGGCAAGGTGCTCGACGAACATACATATCTGGGAACCACCGAGCGGGGCGTGCCGGCTTGGATTGATACGCGGTATATCGAAGCGGAACTGAAGATCACCACGGGATTGATCGAACCGCATCTGATGGCCGGGTATTCGGGGGGCCGCAAATTGATTTGCCCCGGGATTGCTGCGTTGGAAACGGTCAAGATTTGGCACGGACCGGACTTTTTAGAGCACCCCAAAGCAGACCAGGGTTTCTTGGAAGGCAATCCGGTGCACGAAGAGAACACATTGATCGCCAAATTAGCGGGTTGCGATTTCATTGTGAATGTTACGCTCGATAAGGAGCGTCGCGTAACGTCGGTGGTGGCCGGCGACATGGAAGAGGCGTTTCTGGCAGGTGTGTCGTTCATCGAAAAACATGTGAAAGCTCCGCTGCCCGAAGCGGTGGATGTGGTCGTGACCTGCAGCGCGGGTTATCCGCTGGATACGACGTTTTATCAAGCGGTCAAAGGGCTGACCGGAGCGTTGCCGATCGTCAAGCAGGGAGGGACGATTGTGATTGCCGCTAGTTTGACCGAAGGGATTGGCAGTCCGGAATTCCAAAGTCTGTTCGACGACAATGCGTCGTTGGAGATCTTCATGGAACGGATTTTGGGCAAAGAGTATTTCGTGATGGACCAATGGCAACTCGAGGAACTGGCCAAGGTCCGCCGCAAAGCGAAAGTCAAATTTGTCACCGACGGCCTGCCGGCCGAGACGATCAACGGTTTGTTTGTCGAGTCGGCCGCCACCGTTGAAGAAGCGGTCGCCTCGTCGCTGACGGAATATGGACCTGAGGCTCAAGTGGCGGTGATTCCCCAAGGTCCGTATGTGCTGCCGACGGTTGGTGCGTGATGGTGTGCCGTTGGCAGCTTGTCCGTTCGTGGTTTATGGGTGACGTGTATCACACTGCTGGGTAAGCCCGCAGTAGCACCCGTTAAAGTGTTCGCCGCCGTAATGGGAGTCATCATTTCATCTCATGCCCCAATGGTACGAACAACTGCGCTCGCAAATGCCGGTGACACAGAAGTGGGCGTACTTTGACCATGCAGCCGTAGCGCCGCTAAGTTTGCCTGCGCAGACGGTGCTTCAGGAGTGGGCGGCGGATGTGACGGAGAATGGGGATGCGAATTGGGGTGCGTGGCGCAAAGAGGTAGAACGCGTCCGCCGCACTGCTGCCAAATTATTAAATGCCAAACAGGCAGAGATTGCGCTGATTCACAATACGACCGAAGGGGTCAATCTTGTTGCAGAAGGATTTCCTTGGAGGGCAGGGGACAACGTTGTGCTCCCTGCGGGTGAGTTTCCCACGAACTTGTATCCCTGGTTGAACCTGGCGGACCGCGGTGTCGAAGTGCGGCAAGTGGCGACGGAGCGGGAGCGTTTGGATCTAACAGCGGTCGCAGCTGCCTGTGATGAGCGGACGCGGATCGTGTCGGTCAGTTGGGTGGGGTATGCCACCGGTTGGCGAAATGATTTGGATGTGTTGGTGGAGTTGGCGCACAGTCGAGGGGCCTTGTTGTTCGTCGATGCGATTCAAGCGCTGGGCGTGCAACCTTTGGATGTCGCGCGTACTGAAGTCGATTTTCTCGCTGCTGATGGGCACAAGTGGATGCTTGGTCCCGAGGGGGCGGGCGTCTTTTATATGCGGCATGAACATCTTGAGCGATTGCGGCCGTTGGGCGTGGGTTGGAACAGCGTCAAACAAGCGGGGGAGTTTAGCGACAGTCGTTTTGATCTGCGCGAGACGGCCGGGCGGTATGAAGGGGGTTCGTACAACATGCCGGGCATCGCGGCGCTCGGTGCATCGCTCGCGCTGTTGAGCGAATATGGCGTTTCAGCGATTGCTTCGCGAATTGATGACGTCGGCAACCAGCTTTGCGATGCGCTCACTCAGCGCGGGGCGACGATTGTCAGTTGCCGCGAACCGCAGCATCGTTCGGGCATTGTTGCTTTTGATTGGCCGACAACGGAGCCGCTCCCAGAAATCCAGCGCCGCTGCCGAGAGCAGGGTGTGATTCTCAACACGCGCGGCGGGCATCTGCGGGTCAGTCCGCATGCGTACACCAACGCGGATGATATTTCGCAGCTCTGCACGGCCTTGGAAGCGACATCGTAACCGGCGCTTTTCGCCGCCGCAGAATTGTTGCGACCGCTGCATTGCTCGCAGACCGCATCATCCGCGCGAACAGACAAAATTGCTTGATGCGTGCCGCAGGAATGCGTGGGCTATAGTTGTGAGTGGCCGCAGCGAAAGAATGCCGAATCAGCAGCGTTTCGACCTGAATTTCTGGCCAATTTCGCGGATATCACGCCGATAGAAGATGCAGCGGGCGGTACCGCCGCGCGCCTTGGTTTTGAGCGTGATTCTCGTCTTGGAAAATTGTGTGTGTCGTTGTGGGAGAAATGTGATGGCGGGCTTGCTGAACGGAAAACAATATTTGTGTCGGGTCGCTCTCCGGCCGTTGGTCGTCACATTCCTGGCGTTTTTCTGCTTTGGCCCAAGCACGACAACAGCGGCTGATCCGAAAGCGGATGCGGTCAAAAATTTCCCGAAGTATTCGGTGTTTTCCAAAGGCGTGGAGAAATATTTCGGTCGGAAGCGGGGATTTCGCGACGGCGATATCATTTCGCAGTCGGAGGTTCGCGAAGTGTTTCGCAAGTTGAAGTCGATGGGCTGGGTGGTCACCGACCAGAAGGAGATTTTGGCTCAGGTGTTGCCGGATAACGATTACATGGTCCGGCAACTGCGCACCAAAAAGGGCCGCGTCTTTATGGCCGATCTGTCGAAGACACCCGCGGCGTATGACCGGTTGGAGCGGTTTCTGCGGCTGCCGCTGAGCAAGCGGGAATTTCGCGGTTTGCTCAACGGTCCCGATGGCTACAAGATGTTTTCGTATATGGTCACCTCACGCGGCGGCAAGGCATTGGGGCAGCAGCTTTCCAACATCAAACAAGGGCGCAATTTCAACAAGCCGACGGGTCATATTTATACCGTCGACCAGTTGGTGAAGCGACTCTCGGAAAGCCATGCGAACTACGTGGCGGGCCTGAAGACGGCGGCGGCGAAGAAATAACGAGTGGGATCGAGCCTGCCGATGCTCTCCCTACGGTCTACGGACTAAAGCCCAAGGCCGCGTTCTCCCTCCGCTATTGTCGCGAATCGTAGTACCGATTGAGGACGCGTACGCGGTAGACTTGGTGGGCGATGACGAAACCAATGACCCCTTGGACGGCGGCATAGATGATGCCGTAATGGAATAGTGCGATTTCTTCCGGGCGCAACCACGCGAACACGGCGAAGGCGAGGATCGTCACCATTGTGGTGAACACGACCAAACGCACGCGGAAGAACAAACCGGCGGCAGCGATGATCATGGGATAGCCGATCAGCAACGGTCCGACCGGTGGGTCGACGATGGCCAGCAGAATGGTCAGCAAAATGGCATCGGTCGCGCACCACGCAAAGCGGGCGAAATTGGCGAGGTGTTCTTGATTGAGCATCCATTGAAACATGAACGCCGTTAAGCCCCATAATCCGAGCAACACCAGCACGTCGCGGTGAAAGCTCCAATCGTATCCGTCGTAGGAATACTTGGCCTGCACGACGAGGATGGTTAACAACAGCGCCCCTAACCGCGAGACCAATGCCGGTTCGCGGCGCGCCCAGCGGCGCAGTTGGTAAGCAAGTCCCACCGGCCGCGCTTCGACCGGTTCTCGTTTGAGAAAGCGGACCAAGTCATCGGCCAGCGCAGTCGCGGAGGCATAGCGTTTTTCGGGACGTTTTTCTAAGCAGCGCAAACAGATCAGTTCCAAATCGCGGGGGATATGGCGGTTGAGCTTGGTGGGCAAGGTCGGTTCTCCTTCGAGGACCTGCACCAACGTATCGAGCGGGTTGGGTTCCTGAAACGGCGGGCGACCGGTGAGCATTTCGTAGAGAATTGCGCCCAAACTATAGACATCGCTGGCGGCGGTCACCGATGAGGCTTGACCGGCGGCTTGTTCGGGCGCCATATAACTGGGCGTGCCGACAATGGTGCCGGTGCGGGTGAGGTTATCTTCGGTGTTGAAGACTTTGGCTAATCCAAAGTCAGTGACGATCGGTTCGCCGTCCGGATCGATCAGAATGTTTGCCGGTTTCAGGTCGCGATGCACGATGCCGTGTTGATGCAGATAGTCGATAGCCCGTGCTGCAGCGATAATGAATGCCGCTGCTTTTTCCGGAGCATAGATCCGCTTCGTCAAAGCTTCGGCCAAACTGGGACCTTCGACGAAATCCATGGCGAAGAAATGTTGTCCGTGCACCTGTCCGACTTCGTGGACGGCAACGATGTGCGAATGCCGCAGTCCGCCGGCGGCTTTGGCTTCTTCATAAAATCGGTGCACGTCGTCGTGCGAGGCGAGGTGGCTGGAGAGGATCATTTTCAGCGCCACTGCTCGGCCGAGATCCGCTTGCCAAGCTTTGTAGACGACACCCATCCCGCCGCGGCCGAGTTCGGCTTGGAGTTCATATTTTCCAAAGGGGCGAGGAAACCCGGTTTGGAATTGAACGCTCTCGGTTATGTGGACGGCATTGTCAGCCGATGGGTCGGTTTGCGTGTGCTGCTGTTCGTAGTAGACCAGCGTTTGTAATGAATCGTCGGCAGGCGGTGCTAACGAATCCAATCCCTCGAGGCATTTGAGCAACTCGACCAAGTCGGGGTGGTCCCGTTTCAATTGCGCCTGCTGTTGGTAGTCGCCGCGATGGAGTGCATCGTTGTAGGCATTCAGACGGGCGAAGCGGAGTTCTTCGTCCGGATCTAAGGAATCGTCGGAAGGGGAAGTCTCGGTATTAGACATAGATCACTGCCTATCTGTCGCCGGTGAAGTCGCGCGCCGATTCAATACTACAACCACAGCCCACCAATTCCTAGACGTGCGGCTTAGCCGCTTGGTGCGAGCTTCCGCTCGGTTTTGTATGGTCCGCTCCCGTTGGTCGCTTTGCATTTGAGTAGAGAGATCCGGGGGGGCGAAGCTCCGTCAGAGCCGCGCGCTACCGGAATGTGTCATTGTCTCTGGAGATTTTACAAAGCATCCTTTATGTACCGATGCTGCTCAGCGGGAGTTTCACCATACGGTTTGATAGCCGGCGAAATCATCCTCACTTGCAACGCAACGGCGATTGTTTATGCGTCATGCGCGTTGCATTGACGTGATCAACGCTTTTTCGAAAATGGAAACTCGCAAATTAAAGGTCATAGACAAAGGAGATGCGGGGCATGTTGATTGGCATCATTTCTGATTCGCACGATCACCTACCGAGACTGGAAGCTGGGCTGGAGCGGTTGCGAAAAGAAGGGGCTGAGTTGTTGATTCATCCCGGAGACATCATCGCGCCATTTGCCGCTAAGATTTTGGCCAGTTGGCAAGGTCCGTTGCATGTGGTTTATGGAAATAACGATGGCGAGCGGTGCGGACTGAAATCGGTGCTGCCGCAAATCGTCGATGGTCCGCTGCTTGTCGAATGCAAAGGGAAACGGATCAGCGTTGACCACTATCCCCCCGACGACGCGCATCCGCCGGTCGACGATGTGGATGTGATTCTGTTCGGGCATACGCATGAGGTCGTCAACGAGCGCCGCAACGGAACGTTGTATCTCAATCCGGGCGAAAACTGTGGTTGGGTCCATGGGGAATCGACGGTCGCTACGCTCGACACCGACGGGCTGAAGGCGGAGATCATTCGTTTGGACGTATAGACGGGCATAAAGAGTCGCCAGGGTTAAAAAAGAGGCGGCTGTGTGTTCTCGATCTCGCCGGTGTGGTACAACCGAATTGAGTCGTTGATCGCCTGAACCCCATTCCATACGATTTGCTGAGACCGGCTGTTGATTCGCCCTCCCGACAATCCGCTTGATGATCATAAGATCTACATGGCCAAGGCATTGGATCAGGCGCGTGCGGCCTATGAGGAGGGGGAAGTGCCGGTCGGAGCGGTGATTGTGCATGGCGGGCGGATTATTGCCGAAGCACACAATCAACGCGAAGCACTCAACGATCCGACTGCGCACGCCGAGATGATCGCCATCACGCAGGCGGCTGAGGCGTTGGAATCGTGGCGACTGCTGGATTGCGTGCTCTATGTCACGCTCGAACCCTGTCCGATGTGCGCCGGAGCGATTGTGCAGGCACGGATTCCGGCCGTGACGTACGGGACGACCGATCCCAAAGCGGGGGCCTGCCAGTCGCTGTATACGATCACCAGTGACCCGCGGTTGAATCACCAGTCGACAATCGTGGGGGGCATTCTGCTGGAGGAATGCCGGGACCTGTTGAGACAGTTTTTCGCTGAACAGCGGGCGCTGGGCAAGAAATAATCCCGCTCTGCCGAATCGCAGAAATGTCCCTCATCGAGGCGGTTTCTGCAGCGGTAGTCTATGATTCGGTCCGCGGAGCGTTATAATTTCCGACGCAGCTGCGCGATCGTGCAGCGGAGTGACCGAGCGTCCCCGTCTATTAAATAAATGGAGTGAATTGATGATGAAGTTACAACGCCTTTCTGTACTGTTTTCCGCAGTCGCCATTGGCATGTTTACCTTGGCCGGCTGTTCCGGGGAAAAGGAAATCGATCACCCGGACGTTCCGACCAATACCGAAGGCCAGCATGATCATGGCCACGAAGGTCCGCATGGCGGGCATATCATTGAATTGGGCGACGAACAATATCATGCTGAGTTGACGCACGATGAAGCGACCCACAGCGTGACCGTCTATATCTTGGATGGCAGCGCAACAAAGGCGTCGCCGATCGAAGCCGAATCGTTGACGATCAATCTGGTCGCCGACGGCGAGCCGAAGCAATTCGAGCTGGCAGCCAAGCCGCTGGATGGCGAAGAGGGAGCCTCCTCACGGTTCACGTTGGAGAGTGAAGAACTGCTGCATGAGATCGAAGAAGAAGGTTCTAAGCCGCAGCTGCGATTCACTGTCGGCGAACAGCAGTTCACTGCCCCCATTGAGCTAGGCCATCATGATCACGATCACGGACACGACCATGACGAACATGGTCATGGCGAAGAGGGGCACGACGATCATGACCATGATGATCACGACGACAAACCGGCTCCAGCACCGGAATAATCCTCCGCATTGCTGCCGTCTCCAGATCGAATATAAAATCGCCGCGCGTTCTCCCAAGAGGACGCGCGGTTTTTTTTGTGTAGATACTTTTACCAGGCCCCTCTCTCAGTTTGTAGGATGCGTCGCGACGCACCTTTCGCACGTAGGACGACAGATTGTCCCACCACAATGTGGTGATGGTCGACAACCGTTGTGCGAAAACCCTCACCCCGGCCCTCTCCCAATGGGAGAGAGGGGTCGGTTTGGGCGAAGATATGAGCGCGCGTACGATTTCAAGTAACTGGATAGCGAGTAGGGTGGCTAATTTAAAATCCACTGTTGCAACAGGAGCAATCCGCCGCTGCCGCTGAGTGGAATTGCCAGTGCTCGGAGGAGATAGTCCTCTGTCCATGAACGGTACGCACCGCGGTCCTCGTTATTGAGCGCCGCAATGATATCTTTGTAATTGGTTTTGGAATTCGAAACGCCTGTTGGGGGATCGGCTTGATAGTCGGTGAGGATGCGAACGAACTTTCTTCGTACGGTTTGAGCGTCGCGTCGCATGTACAGCGCTGCCCAAAACAACGTCACTAACAGTACGGCCCACAGAATGATGATCGGCACATTTATCCGCCAATTATCGAATGTCCCGAGTTGTGCAATATACATCACCAACAAGATGAAAAACGGGTACTGCAGTGTTTTACCGACTTCGTCGGTTCTGCGTGCGACTAGCTCAATCAACTTGCGAAACCCGGCGGCGTTATCGCCGGTTCTCTGCAGCTTATCAATCTCTTTGATAGTTTTCCGGCAACTTCGCACGTGGATCAAAACGAACTGCGTCAACCAGATTAACATTGCGTAGGCAGCCAGTAGACACAACCACGCAACCCATCCGGAAACTGGGCCGCGAAAGGGAAGAAAGGGCCATGATTTCGATCCGAGCAACAGTAGTATGGCCCCAAAAAACAAAACAGACAGGATCGCGGAAATGACGAGGCTGCTCCGCAACGCATGAAAAGTGGGCATCGAATCGAACTGAAACTCTTGAAACGACTTGGTCAGGTCCGCTTCGAGGTTCGTCCTCAGGCTGGCTTCATTTTGTTTGAGATCTTGATAAGAACAACGGAGCAGATACCCGCTGGTCGATGCAGAGAGGGCGAGCAAAATTGTCGACGGCCAGATGCTGATCCCCTCGAAGAGGGCGAACGGTTCGCCGTCGGCATCGCGATGCTGGTGCGTTATGAGCAGCACCACACCAATGACCGCAATGAGAATCAAAATGGCGATGCCCATGTAGGTCCAGATCGATCGGGATGCCTTTTCGTCGGCCGCACTAGCGGTCTCTGGGGTGGGACGAAGCGGGAGGTGAATGCCGAAGTGAATTAGGACTCCGATTACTCCGCTCGCCCAAAGGCGGTTGAAGCCATTGAGCAAATGACGCGCAGCCTGAGCGATGTCCTTACGGACGTTGAGTTTGGGAGGCACCACGATCGCGACCAGAATGGTAAGCAACGCGGCTGAGGCGACAAGTTTTGCTGATTTGTTAAACAGTTGGCCCAGCGTGAGCGACTCGCGGGGGCTGGGGGGATGGAATTTTGCTGAGAGGCTACCCTCAGGATTTTCTTTCCAGCGGGAAAAGATCTTGTTCCATTGTTCTTTATTTTTGGCAGCGGGTGAAATGTCGCCTCCGGTGGTCGTCAATTGATAGGGACCGTGGCGACCGATTTCAAACAGCAACGGTTGCAACGGCTCAAATGTGCCACCGGGTTCCCAAAGATGACGCGGAGCACCGACGAAACGAGCGGCCGGAAAATTTGGGGCCGTTAAGAGACCAACAGCCCGCCGGTCATCGGTTGCCAGCAATGTGGCTAGGAAAAAAGAGGTTTGGTAGCTGTTGCGAAACGGCGGTACGTCTCGCTGTAGGTCGGAGTGCAACATCAATCCGAAGTGCGACGCGACGATGATATTGCGGGTGGTTGGATACTCCGTTTTTCTCCAAAAGTTGGCGTCGAGATCGGTGGTGAAAAACTGGGAATTTGGAAAATTCTTACGTATCGCACGCAGGATCAATAGCTTGTCAAACATGTCGCTGCCCACGACACCGATAGCAGTAATGCCCCGCTTGCCGTTGTCCCGCAATTGTTGGTCGACTTCGGTGAGGTGCCGTTTCAAGCGATCCAGGTAGTCGTATTGCGATTTTCCTTCTGGTTCGATCATGTCATAGACCGGTCGGCCACCGTGATCCAGTTCGTGTCGATTCTTCTCTTTTAATGCTTCGGAGTTCGCTTTCTGGTTGTGTGTTTCGCCGTCCAATCCGCGGAGATAGGCCACTGTTGTGAGACTCATGCTGCCGCCTTGGTTGAATCCTAAAATCGAGTTGTAATTATCAATAATCGCGCGGCCATATTGTGTGTCCCGTTCAGCAATCAGCACAACGTGGCAGTCATTGACTTTCGCCCCGTCTGGCGGCCAGGCGTCACGGAGTTGCAGTTCGTGTTTGACTGCTTTGGCCAGCTGCACATCGGTGCCGATCGTGCGGAACACGATCACCCCTGAGGCGGTCTCGGTTCCGTTGGTAAAGGTAGTGAGCGCACCCTCAGTATTGGGGGGATCGGTGTTTCGCAAATATTGGTGCGCGATCGTAGCCATGGGCGAATAGATGCGAACATTGTCGACAAGATATTCCTGTTTTCCCAAATAGCCGCAGGGCAGTGACTTGGCTTTGCCAGACTCATCCAATTCGGTTGTGTTTTGAGCCGTTGGATTTTTGTTGAAGCAGTGCGGGTTGTCGTTTTCATACGCCATATCGAGCAAGACGTCGGATGTAGACGGACCCAAGATCCGCACGTGCGCGTGAATTGGATTGTCAATCTTCTCTTTCGGTTCCGACGAAAGTGATTGGTCCAGGATTTGGGCAATTGTGGCCAACGGCCGGATGCCCAGTTGTCGTTCGTCGATCCAACAGACCAACACCGGCGTTTTGGGAATGGTCATTGATTCGCGATCGCAAAGATTGCGTCCCGAACTGCAAGTGCAGCCGCCCGATGCTTCGACCACGTCCGGGCAGGTGGTTTCGGTCGGCTTGTTGTCCTCAAAGACCCCGTTGGCGAGGTTGCCGACGTATAACTCAATCGGAATCTTAATTTCGACTTTCTTCGTCTTCGCTGCACCGAGACTGTCAACTTGAATCGGCAGACAGACATAACTAATCCGTTTGTGTAACTTCGGGCGATAGTCACTCAACGACAAACCCGACACAACGGAATACCGAATCCGCATTCGACGTTCTCGGTCATCGCCATAACGGTCGCCCGGTAATAACACGGGCAAAACCACGAGGTTGGCGACCGACTTGGCGGGGCCTTCGCAATTCTGCTTAGCCAAGGCATCCCATATCTTTGAAGAAAATTCCTCTTCGATCGCGTCGCGCAAGTATTTGCGCAATAACTCAACAGAATTTTCACATGACGGATCGGCTTGTGCACACGGATCGGGCTTCTGCTGAGTTTCATAAATCACCGATAGCGGATCTTCCCAAAGTCGCGCGTCGACAGCATCAATGCCCTCTAATGAGGGGGGTGCGGGAAACCCGGCCGTTTCGGAGGCGGGGGGGCGGGCGGTCTTGAGCTCGGGTGTGAACGTCACGTAGCCATAGATAACCATCACGATGGCAATCGTGCTGGGGACGACCAAAGACGTCGACGGTTTATCAGACATCGGGGCACGACCTCACGATACAAGTTCAGCGTGAGGACCGTAACGAACGCTGCCTGCGTCGTCGTAACGATCGAAATCACATGAGTTCGTTGTCGATTGAGAACTGCCGGAGCAATTTGATGGAAGCCGACGCGACGAACCACTCTGTCCAGTGGACAATGGATTGCCGCTGGAATCAAGCACTTTTTTTCGAATGTCGCCGGCAATGCGTTTAGGGAATGATCAAACTTCCATCTTCGCGGAATTCAAATGCTCCCCAGGCGACTTCCCAAAGATGACCGTCGAGGTCACTAAAATAGCCTGAATACCCACCCCAAAAGGTATCCGCCGCCGGCTTTTCAAGCGTAGCGCCCGCCGCCACTGCTTGGTCGAGCACCTGATTGACCTCCGCTTTTTCACGCACGTTGTGCGCCAACGTGATCCCGGAGAACTGACCCCGCTCCGGCACAAGATCGGGTGAAACATCCTCGGCTAATTTGTCTAAAGGATAAAGTCCCAAGCAGGTGCCGCCGGTTTGAAAAAAGATCACCCCCTGCTCGGCCGTGTAGCTGGTGGGAAACCCCAGCCCATCGCGATAAAACCGCAACGAAGCATCGAGGTCATTGACGCCCAGCGTAATGAGACTCACACGAGGTTCCATCTGCAATTCTTCCTGTAATAACATGGATCATCGAAAACCACGGCAAAGCCGTCGGTTTGGGGTGCCAAAACCAGCAACCACAACATCATCTGCCTACTCTTTTCTGGCCACCGGCCACCTCACCACCGGCCACTACTCCGCCTCCCGTATCAACCAAACCTCCGCCACCTGGCAACCACGGCCGTTACGGCCGACGCCTTGTTCGCGGGTCCAGGTGAGCGTCAATTCTCCGTCGGCGGTTGTGGCTTGCGGGATGTCGTATTCGAAGAGCGGTTCGGGCATGCTTTTATCGATCAGCGGATGAATTTCATGCTCGTCGTCCGCCACGAGACGGATTTTAATCCAATCGGTGTCGCCAGCGTAACAGACGCGGAGTCGGTATTTCGCCTGTTTGTCGAGATCGTTGTACTGCATGGTGAGCGGCGCGTTGTGCATTGCTCCGGCATGCCGCCACCAGGAGATGGGGTTCGTAGAAATCACCCCGCGACGGATGCTTGTCCCCAAGAGCGAGGACTCAAAATACTGCGGATCCGTTTTCGCTCCCGGGCCGCGGACCAAGTGTGGTTGCCGCGCGGGGTCGCCCAAGTCGTCGTGGAATCCGCCTGGACCGGGGTTAGTCCAATTGACGATTTTGTCGATCTCTGCCAGCCGCTGTGGTTCATCCTTGAGTTTGCGAATGGCGGCGAAACGTTTTTGTAGCCAGGGGCGATTGTTGAGCGGCATGTCGATCGTATCCAAGTTGGCGCCTCGCTCGATGGCGATTGCGCCGTGTCGCGGCACGCTGAGTTGCATGCGAATGCTTTTGTTGAGCGCGTCCCCCAGTTCAAACACCTTTGCCCGCCATTCCGGCGATGGCGGATTATCCACCGCTTGCATCAACGTCTTCTCAGCCGCATCGATCGCTGTTAGCGCCCCGGTTGGCTCGGCGGTCCGCAATTGTTGTAGAGCCTGTTCTTCCAACGCGGTTTCATAGATCAAGCGGCTACGGACGTAGGCGTCGTAATAGGCGCGGTATAACGCTTGTTGGAATCGCCAATTCAATAACAACTGCGGCGACGCGTCTGCTTCCATGTTTTGGAATTGGGCCAGCGTCGTAGACACGCCTTGGTTGGTCAGCAGTGCACCGCGCCAATTCTGTTCTAATGCCAGCAGTCCCTGGGCAAATTCCTCTTCGTATTGCGGGCCGATAAAATACCGGCTGTATTGCCGCAGGATTTCGATCACCGGCGTGTTGGGATTCCAGCCGAGCATGCTCCAGACAATTTTGTTCACGTCATCGTTGCAGCCTTCGGAGTAGGTGAGGAATCCCTGCGAATGTTTGTACAACAGGCGAAAGATGTTGGCTTCGTCGACCGGTCGGGGGTTGATTCCTTCGCGGGCGATGGTCATCGCATAGGCCAAGTCCCAATCGGGAACGGGGTATTGGCAATGCCGACTGTGGGTGATGTCGGGATAGCGGCGGATTGGATATTTCTTGGGAATGGCTGCCCGCAGTTTTTCTAGCGGGGTCCACACCTGCGGCCCAAACACGACGCCCGCCAGCCAATCGGGTTGCTCGGTTTTGAGGAAATCCAAAAAGATGTCGGTCCACTCGTCACTGAAACTTTGCGGCGAGACCCACATCTCGGCGTGGGGATGATACTTGCGGAGACTGGCTGCCTGTTTTTCCAACAGCGCCATGAGCGGACGCGGATGCGTATGTCCCGGGTCGCCGCCGGGAACAAACACCGCATCAATCCGCGGCAGTTTTTTGAAGACCTCTTCCCATTCCTTCAGGGCGAACTCGACGGTTTTGGGATCGGCATAGTCTTCATCCATCGCTGGATACCAGATCCAAACGTCTTGATCGTATTCGTCGCAGATCCGCGACATCTCGATCATCATTTCCATTTTAGGTAACGGAAAATGCGGGCTAAGATCGTCGTCGTCTGAGCGGGGCGGAATCAACTCGATCGCGTTGTTACCGAAGACGACCAGGTCGCGGATGTACTGATCCCACATCGGCACAGTCCAGGCATCGTAGGAATTGGTTTTGGGACGATAGCCGAGTTGATGTCCCCGTAGCGGGACTTGGGGGGCGGAGGATATCATGAGGTCATCTGGTAGCAGTGCTTGACCAGGTGACATCCGCAGTGCACGCAATAAGCGGCCCACAGCGAACAACAAACCTCGCTCATCATTGCCCATGCAGACCACCATCGGTGGTTGATCGTCGGCCCCAACCGAGAGGCTGTACCCTTCTGCCGGCCAATCCTTGATCTTGTTGAGTGGTTGACCGAACTCAGTTTTCGCCAATCCTTCCATTGTGTTGAGCACAATCACCGGCGCGGTGTTGTCTTTCGCTTGCTGCATGATCGGCCAACGAATCTGCGTCCGCTTCTCAACCTCCTCGACCAACACCTGCGCCGCTTTTTTCTGCAGTTTGGTGGCCTCCTGCGGGGCTAGGATGACCGCCCGCGAAAGGTCCAAATCGGCGGCTGCGACGTCATTGGAAAAAATCCCGCCGAGCAGGACAAGGCCGAGGGCGACAATCAACGTGGGGATTCTCATCGCGGGACTCTCTGGTGGTGCAGGGATTGGAATGTCGCCCTCCAGCGTACAGCGGGTCGGCAGGCATTTCAAACATGCGGAGGCCGTTACGTCTCCACCGGTACCGCTGCTCCCAGTCCCGCTGGTGTCGCAATGTGCCGTCTTAACGACTTTGTAGTGGACGAGAGGACTTCAAGTCGTTCGGTGTGCGTTTCGATTGCTGCGCATGTCGATTCCAGATCGGGGAACAATCCGGTGGCGATTTTGCTTTGTGCCAGCGATTGGGCTAACCCGGCGATTTCGCGGTTGAGCCCCTTGCGTAAGCGACGGGTGAAGAGCATCACCAATGTGCCGGACCAGAGCACCAAAAAAATCCCCGCTGTGACGTAATAGTCCATCGACTTGGGTGGAGCATCGTTGACCGGCATGTCGTAAAAGAAGTTGCGGGCCGGCCAAAAGAGAATGTATCCGACCATCGACATCAACAACAATTCGTACCACCAACGTACGAAAAACCCGGAATGCTTGTCTGCTAACCGGTCGATGAGTTGATCGACCCGCGTTGTGGCGTCCCCGAGGAATTGATCCTCGAGTCGCGCTGCTTCGTTACGGAGTGAATCCAAATTGCCGGGTTGTGCGAGATCGAGATCCAGTTTCGCGGATTGGACGTACCCGTTGATCACAACCTGCGACTCGCGCAGAGCGGCATCGTCGAGACCGAATGTTGACAACCGTTCTAAGCGGCTTTCGGCGCGCTGTTCGCTCCGTTTTTCCGCCAACCAACGGACGCCTTGCGCCGCACCAATCAATGCCACCTGTGCCGACGACCGTGCGCGAAATAATGTAAAACTGGCGATGAAATTGCCGAGGCCGTTGTACAGCCGCAGCACCGATGAAAATGGGCTCATGCCCCAGTTTTGCGTCACCGAAGAAATCAACCGCCGCTCCCACAGATTGCGGCTGGAGAGCAATTCGTCGCACAGTTGGTCCGACATCTTGCCGACCAATTTGTGCCGTTGTTCTTGAAGGATCTCTTCCAGTTCCTGAAGTTGGGGTTGATGGGCGACAATGTTGGTCTGGCAATGATCGAGCGCTGATTGCACCAGATCCACTAGATTGGCGCGGCGAATCAACGTCCGTTGCGAGGCTGCGAGCTGTGTGGTGAGCAGATCCTGCAACCGGCCGAAATCACCCGAAGGACGTTGCCCCGCTTGTTGTTCTCGTAAGGCCCGTAACGAATCGACAAAGAAGACATCGGGGACTTCGTAGCGGCCGTCGAGTTGCGAAATCCAATCGTTGCGAATGTCTTCGTCGACGTCCGCATGCGTCTGCACAAACAACAATCGGCAACCGGTGGCGGCTTGGCCGAGCTCGTCGACGACGCGGGCGGAGCGGTATTTTTGTTGCGTCGACGTGTAGATCAACACGTCGCAGTGCGGCAGTAGCTGATGCAGTTGTTCCAGGTTGCTGCCGGCATTGGCCGCTTCGCTGGTATCGGGGTCGGGGCAATCGATGACGGCGATATCGCGGAGCACAGGGGTATCGCATTTGACAACATCGAGTTTATCCAACGGCAGGCCGAGCATCTCGACATCGGTCTGGGAATGCACGAGCAACATTGGGCGAATGGTGGTTGGCCGTTGGCGGGCACTGGGTGAGATTTCGCGGCCGACGAGCGCATTGACCAATGCGCTTTTACCGGTTCCCGTGCCGCCGAACGTGGCGACGACCAATGGCGATTCCAAGCGGACGCGTAGTCCTTCAATCCGCCGCAACAATCGGCGGACCAGCGCCTGCGACTGTCGCAGCGGTTCCCAACCGATTTCCGGCTCGACCCACTCGTTGAGTTTGGCGACAAGTTCATCGACCTGCGCGAGCATTTCGAGTTGGGCAAGTTCCGGAGCGGTCATCGGGTGAATCCGTCCTCTTGGGCAACTTTCGGGGAGGCAAATCGCGATCAGTCAATGGTCGCACCTCATTGTACCTTGTTAATTCGTTGCTGACACCGGGGATCTTAAGTGCTGGTAGAAAAATGAGATAGATCCATTTTCAAGTTTCCGGCGACAGTTACTACTGCAAGATAAATCATACCAACGACTTGTAGCAAGTGGTGATAGTTCAGTTTTAGCGGACGGCCATCCTGTTTTTGTTCGTTGTTTGCACCGCTTTGTGCATCCAGACTGCACTTTGAGCGTGGGCGGCTTCGTGGTACGCTCCGCCCGTCTCTCCCCCGTCAAAAATCGGTCTATTTGCAGGCTCTCGCACGTCATTTCCGTTGGCGGCAACCGACAACATCGGTGGTCTGCGTCATGATCGGTCAACACTTTCGGCAGTTGGGCTATGAAGCGGTCGTTGGTCAACCGAACGCTACCGGGCGTCCATGGGACGTTGGTGGTCGCGGTCTGCGCCGTCTGTCTGTCGGTCGCGGGTTGCCAGATGTTCGACGTGGAGACGTTGCGGAACCGGTTTGCAGTGTTGTCGGATCAAACCCCGGCGACGTCGCGACTGACCGATGCGATTGCCGATACGCTCAATGCCGATGCCTGGATGGCGAATCATGAATGGTCGCCGGTGACCGAACCGGGATCGCCGCTGCATGGTCTACGAGCTGCGCCGGAGCTGCCTAGGTGGTTGTTTCGTCCAGCAGTCTCCACCGGCAAGCCCTTGTTCATGGTGGAAGATGTGATTGCTGCTTATTACACCGAGGGCAATCAGGATTCGGTGGCGGCATCGACGGATCCGCGCTCGGCAATCGAACGGGAAGCGATCACGCAACTGTCGATCATTGCCCATCGCGACGATTTGGTGGGATGGAATGCGGCGATCCTGTTAGCACACCGCGACGCCCGATCCGCGCGGCCGTTTGTAACGGTCTTGGCGCAACTGGTTGGTGATCCACCGATGATTGGCGACGACCCGAACGAGGAGAACAAGAAATCCACAACCGTAATCGGAAATGCACCGCGGCCGATCTCTCCCGATATGCGGGCCGCTGCAGCCGAGGCGTGGTGTCTGGTTTTGGCGACCGCTGAAACCAATGGCGAAACGGCCATGGCGCTGCCGGGGCATTTGCTGGACGACATGCGACGTGGTCGAGAAGCGCGGCAGATTTTGAAAGACGATTTGCCGATGTCGGTGGAAGGCGAATTGATTCGTGGTATTGGTCGCCGGGTTGCTCCGGTGCGGATTCGCGAATTGGCAGCACTGTTGAATCGTCCGCCGCAGACCGGTCCGCAAGCTTCCGGCGGTGACTTGCGGCGACAGGAATTGCATCGCGCCGCCATCGACGCGTGCGTGCATTATGCAATGACCCAACAAGCCGCCACGGAGGAGCCTGTGAACCTGCATGACGATACGGTCTGGCCGCGCACGCTGTGGAATTGTGATGACGACAACGATCCCTGGGTCCGGAATGGATTCGGGTTGTTGTTGGTGATCACGAAAGATTCGCGCGCTTTGGAGGTCTTGTCGAAACAGATTGCCGATTCCAATAGCGACGTTCAACACCGTGCGCTGCAAAATTTGGGCGTCCTTCAGAACGAAGAAGCTCGCGGCGAATTACGAGAGTACATGACGCGCGAGTCTTTGTTGCGCAAAACGGCCATTCAAGGATTGGCCGCCTTTGGGGATACGGAACTTGTCGGTTACGTCGGCGATGAAGATGCACGCGTGCGGGAAGAACTGGCGCGGCAACTTGCCATGTTTCCCAGCTCCGCATCGGCTGCAGCAATGGCGGACCTGTTAACCGACGACGTATTCTCCGTGCAAGTGGCGGCGGTGGAAGGGGTGAAGCACTGGCCCGATGCGTTGCTGCTGCCGTTGCTATTGCAAGCGGGAGTGGACGGAAATTATCAAACGCGGGATAACAGTTTGGCGGCCTTTGCTCGTCGCACAGGTAGAGTGGTCCCACCTTTCCGCCCGGATGATGAGTACTCGTTACGGTACGACCGCGCGACTCAAATTGCAGCGACGGCGGGGATCGCCTATCCACCGTTGCATGAGGCTTCGCAAGCGAGGGTGGAATCGCTGACACGCGTCGATACTGAGCGCGTGGAGGAGATCGCCCAACGTCTAAAAACCGCTGTCAGTCTGGGGGGTGCAGCGGCTGGAGGCTTTGAAATTGAGTGGTTCCGACGTCTGAAACCAGAAGACATGCCGTCGGTGGAGAAGGTGTATCACCGCAGCGAACCGGCGGCGCGGTCTTTTCTGTTGCGCGAAATTCTTCCGCACTTGGCGCCCGAATACGATGCTCTGTTGCGGATGGACGATGCGGACGTCAAACGTCGTCGCGCCGCTGCAGCGGACTTACGAAAAATCGGAAATGCGCGCACCTTGTCGGATATCGTTTTGGAACAGTTGTCTGAACTGTTGGTTCGCGAAGAGGACACCGTGGTTTGGCGCGATGTGATCGCCGCTATCGAGCAGGATACCAGCGAACCGGTCACGCGGATTGTGCAACTGGCAGTCAATCATCGTTGGCCCGATGTGCGGCAGCACGGTTGCGACTATGTGTTGAAACATGGACGCCCTGAATTCGCCCTATGGATGCAGGCGTTGTTTCAGGACTCCAACCCGATGGTGCAACTGACGGCAATTCGTGCCGCCGGACAATGTCGCAATCAACGGGTTTTGGAAGACCAGGTGGATGACAAAGGCAATGTAACGCTGATTGGCCTCAGGCGGTTGATGACGTCCTTCACGGGCGAAAAACATATGGCGGTTGTCGGCAGCATGGCGCGGCTGTTGGATCCCGGCGGACTGGACGAATTGAATCGAATCAGTTATTCCGGCGATTGGCGGACGCGTGTTTTGGCCATCGATGTGATGGCGGCCACCGGCCAGACCCGTTTTGTGGACCGATTGATCGATGTGCTGTGGCTGGACCGAGAGGCACGACCTGAAGTTCATCAAGCAGCACTGCGGGCGATTGAAGCTTTGATTCCCGTGGAAGAACACCCGGAGGAGTTGAATCGTTTGGCGACTCCTCAACAACAGGCAGCGACTTGGCACGGCTGGTGGGAGCAGCGTCGGCGAAAATTTCCGACAAATTCCCCACAATCGGCCGGAAACGGATATAATCGGCCGCAACGGGCCCAGCAGGCGGCAATGACCGGCCCTACGCCCCGTTGATCCCTGTCCGCAGGATTAGATTTGATCATGACCTTTTTGAAATGGACGCAACCCTGTTTTGCCGCTGGCAGAACGAAAGGATGAATCTCATGAGCGACGCTTCCGACAATCCGCAAAGCGAAAGCTTTCAAATCGAGTACCATGGCGGCTGCGTGTTGATCATCCCGGCGACGGACGTGGAGTCCATGCAATGGGATTTGATTGAACAGGCGGCCGACATTGTGATGACGCCGTTGCGGGACCTGGAAGTCCCGATGGTCGTCTTCGACCTGAGCGAAGTGAGCTACTTCGGCTCGGTCTTCTTGTCGCTGTTACTGCGGTGCCACAAATTCGTCAAAAGCGCAGGCGGAGAATTGGTCCTGTGCGGCGCGAGCGAAATGGCCAAGGAGTTGCTGTCGGTGACGGCTCTGGACACGCTGTGGGCGATCTACGAGGACCGCGAAGAGGCGCTGGAAGCGCTGGCGGGGTGACTGGTGGCCAGAGCCCGTAAAACTGGCGCCCCGAACGACATGGAGGTGAAATGCGTCGCAATCATCTATTCATGCTGGCAATCGTCGCATTGTTGTGTTCGTGCGCATCACAATTCGACTGCTCGCCCGTTTGGGAAAAAGCGAGCGGAGATTGCTACTTCTATTGCGAAAAGTGCGGAAGTCTACAGGGTGGCATTTTCACCAAGGGTCCGATCAAGGAATTTGCCGGCGCCGGCAAAGAAAGCTGCATTCACGAATGGCAAGAAGTTTCCCGTGAGCGATTCAAACAACTGGGGACGGAACTTTATGGGTGCGATTGGTCGCAGGAAATCCCTTTTTTCAGGGACGACTGGCCCCAGGCGCCACGGCAGTTAGAACAAATGCATGATCTTCCGCTGATGACTCCGGAAGATTCGTATGAGTTGGAGCAGCCTTAAGCGAAACGATTCGCTGTTCTGGTAGAACTAAATTACCGCGACCAGACTTCCTTCAGATCGCTTGATGCAGACTTAACGATGCCATTGTCCACCATGATCTGATCATGTTTGGAGTCAAGTTCGGCCCGATTGAATACGATTGTGGTATTTCGATTGTCGTCGATTTCGATCACGATCTGCTCATCTTCGATCGCTGCGAGGATCAGCGCGGCCGATTGAATGCTCGTGACTTTCTTACCGTTGATTGCGCGGACCACCGCCGGCGTGAGCAATTTTGTATCGCGCGTCAGACCGGTGGAAATCAATTTTGGAATCACCACGAGATGTTCGTCAGTCGACTCGGTTCGGGCGAATCGCCGCATTAAATAGGGGTTGTCTGACTTCTGCATCTCTTTAAACAAACCAAGCGCCATTGCTGCATTCCTGCCACCTTGCAACATCATCGAGTTGACGAGATCGGGAAACTCAGCGTTGGCGACTCCAAATACAATGGGGCCATATACGAAGTAACTCGGCTGTTGATCGTTCAAGAACTTTAATAGGTAGTGGCCGTCGCTGAACACTGGGACCTGAACGTGCATTTCCTTTCCGGCACGTATGATTCGCAGTTGGACTTGCCCATCCTGCGCGCTGCGGTCCAATGCATACTCACAGGAGACCTGAGTATTGGAGTCATAATCGACCTTGGCGAGATTGCTCACGTCAAACTCACCGATGTGTGTGATGACATCGTTGAGTTGTAGAGGATAATCCGCAATGGGGATCGGCTGCCGTACGAAGCGAATCCCCGTTTCTCCCTCAGGCAATTTCAACCACTCTCGCAGTTCCTTATCGTTACACAACAGCGATTCGAACCACAATTGTGGTTTTCCGTCATACTTCCCATCTTCGATGTCCTCCAAAAATCGCTGGATCTCGACGCAGGGGATGGCATATCCAATGTCATTGGCACCTGAAAGCAGACCAAACGTGAGCCCCACGATTTTGTTGCCTTCGATCACTGGACCGCCGCTGTTTCCGCTATTCACGGGGGCATCGATTTGAATTCGCAAACCCATTTCCTCTTGGCGATATTCCACATAATCGATGCGGGATACGACACCCTCTGTCACTGAAAGCGATTCCCCACCCTTTGGATATCCCAAGACTTGAATTTTTGTCCCAGGCGAGGGGACAGTCTCGGCGATGCTGGCCACGACGGAGTCTGCCGGTAACGGTTTGTCCAATTTTACAAGGGCCAGATCCATCCCCGGTGACACAGCTTGAACAGTCGCCGAGAGGCGATCTGATTGGCCGTTCACACTGATCGACGTATCCGTGCTATAGGCAATGACGTGATAATTCGTCAGCAGTGTGTCGGGCGACAGCATGACTCCCGATCCGGTTACGTTTTTACCGTCGCCTCGTTTCCAAGGTGTCGACAAGCTGGGACTTCGTTTCGTCGCGTAAACCTTGACGACCGCGCTTCGAATCGAGTTGCTTTCAGTTTCCGCATTCAGCGTGGTTGCCCCCAATGCCAGAAGAATGCATGCAGCTACAAGAGCGCGGGGTCTGTACATCGTGAGATCCTTTAGAAATGTTCACGGAAATCGAAATCGCACAGCATATGTGTCGCTGATCCGTCTAATGCTGTGGCCCCAAGTTTCGCGAACTTCCGCGCGAATTCAGAGGCGACCGGATACATCCTACAAAGATGTCTATTCAGAATATCAATAACTCCAACCTGTAAGCAAATAAAAAAACCGTCGACGAAATCTCGTCGACGGTTTTGCTTTTAGCAACCGCTATGGTGGAGTCGCCGCTTAAACGCGTGAACCGTTTTCGACCCCGATGTGGGGACCGTCTACCTTGTGTCCACTGGAATGCCATGAAGTGTCACGCGGTGGACCATGCGCGGCCCGCTTCAACCGTTGGTCAATTTCGTCACCGAACCGAACATTGTGGTAGGCGGTTGCCTTTTCTTTGCCTTGTTCGGTCAATACCAAGCACGTCCGGCGACGGTCGCGGGCTAACGTTTCGCGGGTGATCAAACCACGGCGTTCTAAACCGCGAATCGAGAGAGCGAACGAGGCGCTGGCGAAGTTTTTGTTCAAGTCACCGGCCTTAATATCGTTCTCCGGATCGTCACTCGTGTGAAGATGTTGTCCCCAGGCTTCGTACAAGTGAATCAAACAATCACAACGGTCGTTGCAGGCTGCGATATAACGCAGCGTAAATATCTGCTGGTAAGATAATCCTCGAGACATTATATGGTTCCTCCGCGCAATGAAACGAATAAGGGGCTATTAGAAAGTCCACCGGACCACTCGCGGGCACGACGTACCCGCGAGATGGTCTCACTTGGATAGCGGTGCCCGCACGTCCTTACCCATCACGCGACGGAGGGAGGCTCAACCGGCAGAAAAACGGGGAAGATTTAGCGATTTTCCGAGAAAATTGTGGCGTGGTGGCAGACCAAACCTAGGGTGCGCTCACTCCGTTCGCGACCCTAGGCTATGATGTCTAACGCCTTTGGCGTAAAGGGGATGTGTCAAATGTCCGTGTCGTGGTCAAGACGGGTAGAATCGGTATTACCGCTAGGGACGCGCGTCTATCAATTTATCGCGAGTACCTGCCTGCTCAGCGGTCGAATCCTAGCACAATCTTGCCGACGGCTTGGCGGTTGATAAAGACGTTCAGCGCCTCGACATACTGCTCAAGCGGAAAAACCTGTGAAATCAATGGCTTGAGGCGGCCCTGTTCGTACAGGTCGAATAGCTCAGCGCAATTTTTCCGGCACAGTTCCGGTTCACGGCGGCGGAAGTCGCCCCAGAAGACGCCGACCAGTTGGCAGCCTTTGAGCAGCGCTAGATTGGTGGGGTATTTGGGGATCGTCCCGCTGGTGAAGCCGACGACGAGAATTCGCCCCTTCCAATTCACGCAGCGGGTTGCTTGATCAAACAGGTCTCCTCCGACTGGGTCATAAATGACATCGGCTCCTTTGCCGCCGGTCAGTTTCTTGACCTTATCCTTGAGCGCTCCATCGCCGTAGTTGATCAACTCGTCCGCTCCATGTTGTTGGGCGATCGCCAATTTTTCATCGGTACTGGCAGCGGCGATGACGTGTGCGCCGAATGCTTTGCCGATTTCTACCGCAGCCAATCCGACCCCGCCGCTGGCGCCCAGAACCAACAGCGTTTCTCCGGGTTGTAAATCAGCGCGTTGTTTTAGGGCGTGATACGAGGTGTGATAGATCAACCCAAACCCGGCGGCCGTTTCGAAGTCCATGGCATCGGGAATTGGGTCGACCGCTGCCGCATCGGCCACGACGCGCTGCGCCATGCCGCCGATTCCCGGCAGTGCCATAACGCGATGCCCGACTTCAAAGTCGGTCACGCCTTCACCGACCTGCGTAATGGTCCCAGCGACTTCGGCTCCCGGGATGAACGGGAAGGGGGGTTGGAATTGATACTTTCCGGCAATTTGCAACGTGTCGGGAAAGTTCAAACCTGCGGCATGGATGTCGATCAGCACTTGCCCGGCTGCGGGTTGTGGATCGGGGATCTCTTCGAGGGTTAAGTTTTCCGGCGGTCCATAGGACTTGCACAACACGGCTTTCATAGCGACTCACCTTGCCTTTCCGTTGGTACCCGATTGGAGTGCCCATTCTCACTACAATTGGTTTCAAAACCCTCTGACGCGTTACGTGGACTCTTGGATCTAAGTGTCTAAAACAAGCGCAATCGGGTTTTGAAACTAGTTCTAGCCATTGTAAGCACTGTCGCGGCGAAGTCCTATCCTGGGGACGATCGTTTACGTGGACTTATGGTGGTGCCGCAACAATCGCGCGGTCACGACTAAGCCGATTGCTGCGCCGATCGTGCAGAGCAGGGCATCGGACGCGTCGGGGGTGTGGTGGCTGTTGAGCACCTGTGCGACCTCGATCAACATGCCCAGCGCCATGGCATAGATCAGGCACGCTGCCCAGAGCATCCAGCGGGTTTTGAGGGTGGCTGTCGGATAGTAGACCGTCCGCGCCAAGATTGCGCCCAACGGCAGAAAGAGCAAGGTTTTTCGCAGTATTTCCGTCAGCGCGCGAAATTGTGAAACTGCCAATAAACTGGCGCCTGGAACGCGCAGCATCTGTTGAAATCGATCTCGCACCAGCGTGCGGTCTTCGATCAATTCAAAGGGGAGTGAAAAATAAATGACGATGATCAGCGAATAAATCCCCGTGATCAACAGCCAATGCCAAGTTCGCAAACCCGAGTAAGCTGGTGTGGATGATGGGTGCCGCGGTATGAGCGCATGCGTGACTGCCGCCCCGATGGCGACGCCGATCGTGCCGGTTATCAAATCGGTGGCATCGGTAAAACGGGACATCACCGGCAGTTGGCAGAGTTCGACCGCGAGTACGATTCCCGCACCGACGAAAATACTCTCGGGTAACGACCGCAGCGTTCGTCCAGGCGGCAACCAACCAATGGTCGCCAAGGCGCCGACCGGCACGAATACCAGAATATCGGTGGACAATTCGCCGAGCGTCGGCCAATTCCATTGCGTTTTTGAAAAGGGGATCAACACGAGTCGGTGACTGACAAGTTTTTCGTAAAGTTCTTCCGGATGGATTGTCAGATTCAGTGGCAGGACGGCATAAATCACCAGTCCCGCTAGATAGGCCTGCAATAGCCAACTGATCTGTCGACGGGTCCCGGTCTGTCCCGAATAGGTCCGTAACCAGTTCGTAATGGTTTCGCCGGCATACCACCACAAACCGATCCCGATCATGGCGCCGAGACATTGCGCAATGATGTCGGCGATTGAGAAGTAACGTTGGGGCAGCCAGAGCTGTCCGACTTCGAGACAAATGCTCAGCGCCAAACATCCAACAAGAATCGTGGGGATCGACAGCCACCAAAGTAACGGACGGCGGCGATCAACAGAAGAGGCGCCCAACAGACAAAAACTGATGGGCACGAACAACAGCACATTGGTGGCCCAGTCGGAACGGTCGATTCGTCCAAAGGCAATCAGCGGCTCGACCCGGATGATCTCCCAGGCCTCATCGGCGGAGCGCGTGATGGTTTCAAACGGCACCCAGGAACCGTACACCGCGATCGTTATGAAAAACAAAGCCAATGCGGCGTAATGAGCGCGCCGCGGGGCAGGGGCGACGACAGAGCTGGGCATATTACGAGTCCTACATCACCGCCGGTCCGGGTCGCGGAGCATCGGTTCCAGTTCTTCGACGAAGTCGTTGACGTCCTTGAATTCACGGTAGACCGAGGCAAAGCGCACAAAGGCCACTTGGTCGACGCCGCGGAGGATGTTGAACACACGCTCGCCGATGTAGGGTGAAGGGACCTCGCGTTCGAAATTCTGATAGACGTCCGTTTCGACCTTATTGACGATTTCCTCGATCTGTTCGTCGCTGACGGGACGTTTGAAGCAAGCCTTTTCTAGTCCGGCGCGAATGTTGTGCCGATCAAAGGGAACGCGGCTGCCATCCTTTTTGATCACCTTCAGCGGCGCTTCTTCGACTTTTTCATAGGTCGTAAAACGGCGGCCGCAGTCCAGGCATTCGCGTCTCCGGCGAATCGCGTGATCCTGACTGGCTCGTGAATCGGTGACTTTGGTTTCGTCGTGGTGGCAAAAAGGACACTTCATGAGAAGCGCACTCCGCATATCTACAGGTCGTTTCAAATCCGATGGATGCGTCGCGCGGAAGTTTGCTCGACAGTCGCGACGATCAGTGCACCCGGGTATTGAAACTGGTTCTAGGCAAACTCGAGAACATTTCTCCACGGGAAACGGTGCCGGATGGGTTTCCGGTGGAGAAATCTCCCAACTCGTTATCCGCCAAGTAGTAGCGTAGCCGATGCGCACACAGTTTGCCAGAGGGATTGCCCGTGTTCAGCTCGGGTCGCCGTTGATGTCGCTGGGTGAGCCTCACAGCACAGCTGCCGTTGCACATATGTCAACTAAAAAAAATGGGCGGCACCCTGGGGGGCGCGCCCATTTGGTATTGCTGTTGCGACGCGGTCTATGACCGGTGTGCTATGCGAGGCGAGAGAAGAAAAAGGTGACGGTTTCAGGGTCGGTGAATTTCGCGAGTCTACTTGAGGGGATTGGGGAAGTGAATTCGTGGGGTGGGTTAAAAATCTCTCAACTTAAGGCACAGTGAGGTCTCTCAGGTCTCACCATGTTTTTGTCGGATCAGCGGGGTGACCCGACCACTTCTACATTAGAGGAGCCCGCAAAAAGCGGCCTTCCACCGAAACCGTCACCAATGGGTCTTTGAATACTCTGCGTGTAGGAAAAGTGTCTTTGAAAATCGTCCGCCACGACTGCCGGGGGAGCAGGGTAGTTTTTACTATGGAATCCGCTAGCCTCTCACGCGCACTGTTTGAGCCGGACTTCTTCGGCGTTGAGCGAGACGATGGTAATCCCAAATTTATTGGCTAGTCGCAGGACTTCTTGTTCGTCGAGTAGGATGGTTTTGTCACTTTCGATGGCCAATACTTTGGCCCCGGTCTCATGCATGGTTTGAATTGTTTGGATGCCGATGGTGGGAACGTCAAACCGCATGTCCTGTTGTGGTTTGGCGACTTTGACCACCGTGAACCCGCCTTTTTTGCACAATTCTCCAGCACGACGGATTGCGGCGTCGGTGCCTTCGATGGCTTCGACGGCTAACACGGCCGTTTCGCGGACGGCGATACTTTGGCCGACATCCAACCGGCCCATTTCTTTGGCCAACTCCCAGCCAAAGTTGATATCTTTCCATTGCGAAGGGCTGGGTCGTTTTTTCGTGAGGAATCCATGTTTCACGACGATCTCCGGACAGTAATTCAGGGCGGATTCAAAAATGATATTGTCGCGCGCGAACTCTTGGATCACGGCCAACAATAAAGTGTCGTCTTTTTTATCGCGTGCGGCGTACGTCATCAACATGTGTGCGGCCCGCCAGTCGGGAATCATCCGTAACCAACGGTAGGGATGAAAGAGCACGACTTTTTCAATCTTGCCGGCCATGACCGCACGTTGGACGCCGACTTTTTTGAAACGGCGAATGGCTTTGCCGACTTTAGAGATGGCCACGCCTACATACGTCTCGCAAACGTCGGCCAACTCCTCGGAGGCCATGCCGAGCACGCCGACAGCGTGTACGGAAATGCCTTGCCGCCGCGCCGCTTGTGCGAATACGAAGGGGAACCGACCCGCGCCGGCCAACAAGCCGATGCTTTGCGGCTGCGCGGATTGCGTGTTGTTGTCGAAACTTTCCATGTTGCTGTTATGAACTAACAAGTGTTTTTTGGGATTTTGTGAACGAAGCGTGAATGACCGGTTATCCCGCCTTCGCTAACGGTGGGTTGTCGTCGCCCAACTGCGATAACAATTCCGCCACGTCTTCAATTCGTGATTCCATTTTTCGCACGCGCCGCGCCATTTCGGGCAGCTTTTGCATGGCCATGAGCGACCGCATGCCGTCCCGTTCAGGCTGCACCGGCTGTCCGACATAGGCTTGTCCACCCGGCAGATCCTTGTGTACGCCCGACTTGGACGCCAACTTGGCGCCGTCGCCGATATGCACGTGGTCGGCGACACCGACTTGGCCGGCGCACATCACATAGTCGCCCGTCGTCACTGATCCGGCGAAACCGACCTGCGAGGCAAACACGTTGTGCGCGCCCAGCACGCAGTTGTGGCCGATCATGATTTGATTGTCGAGTTTGGTGCCGCGGCCGATTTTTGTGGCACCGATCATGGCCCGGTCGATAGTGGTTCCAGCGCCGATTTCAACGTCGTCTTCGATGATCACTGTTCCCAGTTGGGGAATTTTTTCAAACGCGCCGTTTTTAAGTTGATAACCGAATCCGTCCGCTCCCAAGACAGCGGTCGCATGCAGGATCACGCGATCGCCCAGTGTGACCTGATCGTAAAGCACGACATTGGGATACAGCGTACACCCGTCGCCGATCTGGCAACCCGCTCCGATCGACACGCCGGGATGAATGTCGCAATCACTGCCGATGATCGTCTCGGCCCCGATCGATGCGCCGGGATGAATGTTCGTCCCGGGACCGATGATGGCGGTGGTGTCGACATAGGCTTGTGGGGAGACGCCGATTTCGAGTCGCGGCCGCCGTGGTCGGAAATGTTCCAGCACGCCGCAAAAGGCGGTCAGCGGATCATCGACAAAAATCAGCGGGATCGACAGGGTTGCCGTCGTGGCGGCATCGGACAATGACTTGGAGATCAAAGCGGCGCCGGCGGCGCTTTGCGGGAGGAGCCGCAAGTTGGCTTCGTCGACCGCAAAGGTAATGTCTTGGGCACAGGCGTCGACTGTCGATTGGGCGCCGGTGATTTCTTGGCCGGCATCGCCTTGGACCTCGCCACCGACCAACGCAGCCAATTCAGCGATTGTCGCGGACATCGATGGATTCCTTTCCATTTCAAACGAGCGACATCAGTTTTGTCGCCACCGTCCGTGAAGTATTTGAGTGACTCAATTATCCGGTTGAGAAAATTTGGCAAGCCTCGTCCGTGTGGGCTCGTTGCTTTCCAATTTCTCCAATGTTGATGAGAGACAATTTCAGGGGAGCCGTCACAGGCAAAAGGACCGCGCAGGACTCCACTCATGGGGTTTGTATGCGAAATCTCAAAAGTAACGCAAGACCTGTTTTGGGATCAGCCGTAGTTTCCGTGATTCCCACCTAGAAACGGCCAACGGCGATTGCCCGGCCGCCGCGGATTTGCGATACTGGGTGATTATCTCAAAAGTTGTCCGCATCCCGACTGGGAGCGGCCGTTTCTAGTGGAAATGAATATCGTCATGCCCGTCAGAGGAATTCGCGGCGCCACGACCGTCGACATCGATACCCCCGAAGAAATCCGCGCCGCCACGCGCGAATTGCTGATCGCGGTGCTCAAAGCCAACCAGGTTGAGGAGTTCGACGAGTTGGCATCGGTGTTTTTGACGACTTCACACGATTTGACATCGGCGTTTCCCGCCGCTGCCGCTCGTGAATTGGGCATGGACCTTGTCCCGTTGCTGTGCGCTACGGAAATCGCCGTCCCGGGAGCAATGCCCCGCTGCATCCGCGTTCTCATGCACATCAACACCGACCGCTCGCAGCAAGAAATCACGCACGTCTACCTGCGCGAGGCCCAGAAACTTCGCCCGGATATGAGCAGCGCTCAGTAGGACTGGTGTGTGCGAACGGGCGGGGCTCGAAATTCGCGATTGCCCACTGGCTAAAACGCTGCGTCGACGGATATCTCGCCGATGATGGCTGTCTTGGTGCTCCACTCGATTTGCTCGTCGGAACCGCTCTCGGGCATCTCCTCGAAGGGGATTCCGCGTTCATGCATGACGTTGGTCAGATCGGCCAGCGGATCTTGCGTGAGATCGGTGGGAAAAGCGGCATCGAGCCATTCGCGGTGTTTGCGGACCAATTGCAGGTTTTCCGGCGGCACCTGCAGCAGCACCTTGGCCCGGTTCACGACGGTTAACCAAGCGGCTTGGGTCAGGATTTCGTGTGCGCGGACGTCGCTTAGGGAGGAGAACGCCGTTTTATCGGCGGTCAGAATGGTGACGTGTTGTTCTCCTGCCGCAACAATTGCCGCTAAATCATTCCGCTCGTCCGTAGCGTCGGCTGTGAGTGCCGCACCGAGAGTCAGTGTTAACCCCACAAACTGCTCGGGGGTCATCTGCTCGCGCCGCAAGGCACGCATTAACTGTTTGTTGATCGGGAGTTGCCGGGCGATGAGTTCCACCGACCAGCGGTCTTCAAAGGCGTCGTTCTCCTGACGAATCAGGTCTTGAATCGGCAGCGTCCGTTCCTGCGTCCAGTGGGGCCGTGGAAGCAATGTCGAGGGAATCTCTGGGAGCTTTTTGTCCGGCAGGCTGTTGATGATCGATTGGAACGATTCAAACTCTGCTGGCGAAACCTTTTCGTCGATTCCCTTGGTGGTGTGCACAATCTCTTCGCCACCACAGCCGCTGGCTAGCGCGGTAAAAAGAGCAACAAGCACGGTCGATCGAGAGACACGATTCACAATCTCGTTCCTTGAAACGTCCCAGAATTCACAGGGAGATACTGCCGGGATTTTCCGGTCGATGGCGTCCGCTGTGGAAATCAGCGTTGCCATTGTTAGTCGATATCGGAATTCGGCGCGTCTGATCGCCATCGCAGGGGACATTCTGCACCCACCAGCGAGACTGTGCGGAATGTCGAGCGGCGCAATTCGTCTGCAGTGAATATCCCGCTTCTCACAGATGGGGCGGTCCTGCGGCCTGTTCGGCCTGCTGGACCTATGGCATTTGAAAACCGTGCACGCGCATTAGCATGGCGATTCCCACCGCCAATTGCAGAACGAACACGGCAGCCCAGCGACTTCGTTTTGGCAGGGAACTTGGTTCACTGTCGACGGCGAGGCTTCCTGCGGCCAGCCACACCAGCCAGGGCATCAGCAGGATCCACAGCCGGGCTAGCTCGCCCATATTTTTGCCGCTGATCCACAATAGGCCCCCGACGCTCAAACAGGTCCAGACGAGTCCGGCGAGGCGAGAGCGATAATCGGGGCGGAGCATGCGCAGCCCGCCGAGGATCGCACAGCAGGCTAAAGGGATGCCGGCGGCGATACAAAACTCCAACGGATTGACGGCCAACCATTTCCAATAGGTGCGAGGGTATTCGGCATAAAAGCCGGCGTGGTTGCGATAATTCCAAATCCAAACTGTGAGTAAGTTGATGCCGGTGACCCACCACAGTGCCACCCCCGGCAAGAGAAATCCGATGGCTGCCCACGTCTTGCTAAACCAAAGCTTGGCCAGGGCGCCCGGCACGCGCTGCTCCGGTTCGCACAGCCAACCGCGCCAGAGCGTGATGATTCCCAATCCGACCCACACGGGAAGGATGGCCAAGCTACAACTCAATCCGATCAACAAAATGCCGCCGGCGAGTAGACTTCTCCAGGCGGAACGTTGTTCCCAGCCGGTGAGCCAGAAGTACCAAATCAAAACCCCCAGCAACGGATACAGCGCGTCTGATTTGGGTAAAAACAGCGCCAGCGCCGGAATGGTCGGCCACAACGATACCGCTAGCCATGCGGTCTGCCGGGTGAAGTCGCGGAGGATGAGTAGGAACAACGGGATGACGGTTGCCGCCGCCGTGAATTGTGTGAGCAGTGCGGCTAACCAGATGGCGGCTCGATGTTCGGGCCGCACTGCCTGCGGGGTGCTTGCGTGGTTTTGGGCGATGAGGTCCATCGCGTCAGAGAACGACGCGGGTTCGGTATAGCGAAGCCAAGCAGTCAGGTTGGGGGACGAGCGGCAAGTTTCGATCAGCCAATGATAGGCGATGAACAGTCCCGGTGGATGCGTTCCCACGTGGAGCACATCTCCCTCGGCCATCAATGTTTCGTATCCGCCGAGGAATTCGTCGAAGTCTTGTTCATGATCACGGGCCATGGTGAAGTAACCCGATGCGCCCGGATAGTACAGGACCCAGGCGGTCTTAGAAAATCGCCGGTCCGCCGGTGCCGCGTCTTGCGCCACCCACAGCCAGCCAAATCCGAGCAGGACCATTCCGCACAACCACAGTCCGGTTTCGAAACTCCGACATTTGGCGATGCGGGCTTCGCCGGCCCAGACATAGGTAAAATAAATCGCCCCGCAGACGCTGGCCATGATGAGGGTCAAGCCCCAATCGAGCGGGGGACCGATGCGATCCCACACCCATTCGCCGGGAATGCCCAGGGGAATTTCGGTGTACCAGATTGCGCCCGTGACCAGGAACGACAACAGGGTCAGTAAGAAGATGAAGCGAAAGGATTTCATTTTCACATTATGGACGACGCAGCCAGGAGATCAAACCACATCTGCTCCCTACCGTAATCGCGAAATCATGGACTCCTGTTGCCTACTAAAAAAACCCCGCCAGGTTCTGGCGGGGTTCGTGCGTTTCTTCAACAGCCGCAACCGTCAGTCGACGGAGCGGATTTGAACTTGGGAATTGAGCGTTTTGCGAATCCGCTCTTGGCAATCCTGCAAGTGGGCGCGGGAATAGTCGTCCAATTTCAGGTTTTCCTTGCCCAACACGGCTGTGATTTGACGATCCAAATCGGCCAGATGCAAGCGGGCCAACGTCCGTGCATCCTCGGGCATATCCACCCCGCTCAGTCGAAACGGGCTGGTCAGCGTCCACATGGACGTTCCCGGCATGTTGACGACATCGGCGAATTGCTTGACTGCTAAGCGTTGCAGGTTGCGGCGGAAGCTGGAGATATACGGTTTACGATTTGTAAATTCGCCCCCGGCTTCTTGGGGTTGCCACTCGCTGAAACAGGCTTGGACCAACGTGCGCAGGTGTTCGGCCAATGTGTAGGTATCGGTCCCTTCGGGGACTTTCAACTCGCTGTCGAGCAGCCGGGCCAAGGTGATTTGGTGCAACAGCCGGTACAAGATCCGCGATTGCATCATCGCCACGAATTCGTGAATCGGATAATCCAAGCGGATGTAATTCCGAACGCCCCAGTGATTCCAGCGCGTGGCTGCCAGGTAGTTCAAGATCTCAGGCGGGAAGTTTTGAGTGCTGAAGGCCGATTCGGCCAACAGTTTCATCGCGGCCCGTTGCCGTTCCGGTTCGACCAGTTCATAAGGAGCTCGTGCGTCTTTAGAACCTTTGTGGTCGCGATTGACGTACACGCCACCGGGGAAGCGTGCGGCGAAGTAGGCGGTCCGCCAGTATTCGCTGAACAACATACCGAATGCTTGGCGGGCACGTTGGTAGCCGTCTCCATCTTCAACGGTCGTCTCCACAACTTCCGGCCAGAGACTGGCGGCGGTTGCCATTTGTCGTTTCGCAAACTCCAACGGGTCTTTGCCCAAGTCGAAGCGATTCGACAGGGGATCGGAATCGTAGCTACGGGTGTCTTCGTCGGTGGCAAAATCCAACGCCGGTTCGGTGGAACGCGCGGCAACAGCCTTGAGTTCATCGCCCTTCTTGTCGGAGTAGCCATATTCGATGGCCCAGTAGTCATAAGGTCCGATGGTCTGCGGGAAGTACAATCCTTGCTTTTGTCCTTTGGGGACGATATTGGCCGGTGTGTAATCCATCACGCTCGACACGGTTCCTTCAGCGGCCCCTTTTTCGGGATCGTTGATTTCTTCCAATGTCTTCCAAGCGCTCGCTTTGAAGTTGTGCCGTAACCCGAGCGTGTGCCCGACTTCGTGCATGACGACTTCTTTGAGTGCTTGTCCGATGAACTCCTCGGGGAGTTCGCCTTTTTTCACAGCTCCGGTCCGTGACATCAACACAGCGGCCGAAAAGCCCATTTGGTGTTGCAGGCCATTGCAAAGCGAACAGCCTTGGCCGGGTAGATGACGGTGTTGCGTGAGTTCTTTCGGTTGCGCCGCACTCTTGTGCCGTTGGTTGAGGAACTGGCCGATGGGCAATTCATCATTGGTCAGCGGGTCGCCCCCCATCATCATGGCAACGTCATTGGAGGAGAACGTTTCATATTTGGTCGACCAATATTTCAGGAAGTCGGCATCAAAAATGATATCGGCGTCGAGGATTTCGCCCGTTTTGGGATTCACCCGTGAAGGTCCCATCGCGAAACCGGCCTCGGCCGTGATCCAGCGGAAGGTGTTGTAGCGGATGTCTTCGGGATCGAAGTCGAAGCCCGCCTCTCCCTGCCGTCGGACGTTGATCGCTTCATAATAGCCCAGCTTCTCGAAGGCTTTGTTCCATTCCTTGAATCCCTCTAGGACATAGGGGAGCCAGCGGTGCGGAACGGTTTCTTCGATGAAGAAGGTAATTTGTTTCTTGGGGACGGAGGTCGGCCCTTTGTCGTCTTCTTTTTGCAGATTCCAGCGATTGATGTAGCGAATAAAGTGCTCATCCTCGTCGCTGGAGAAGTCCTTGATCACCGTGGTGAAATAGCCCACGCGGTCATCCGCGAGGCGCGGCTTATAATCCGATTTTCCCAGTTCGCTGATGCTGTGATGGACTTGCACGGTCACGCCGCGGGGATCGACGATCGCATCGGAGGTGCCACGGCCTTGATAAACGGCGGCAACGCGCAGTTCGACGTTTTTCTCAAACGCCTTGACCTTCTCCCAGGTCGACCGGTCCGAAGCAAAGGCATAGCCAATCGAACGGCCGATGCCGGCATCGTCGCTCATGAAAATTTTGGACACATCGACCAAGTGGCTGGAACGGTCGGTATCCAGAATCGGCAATGCGTAGAGAACGCTATCGCTGAACGCCAGTTTGAGCGCGTCGGCGGTCGGCCCCTTTTTGCTGGCTTTGTAGCGGACGTTGCGGCGAATCACGTGGATTTTGTCGCCTACTTTTTTAAATGTCCAGAGTGCGTCGTCGCCGAATCCCCAGCTCATGCCTCCGAGTACGGAACCGACGCCGATGCCTTTCGCGATCGAGGTCGAGATCAGATATTCCTTGCTCAGGTCGCTGGCTTTGAGATCGACCAAAAGTTTCTGGTCTTTGTGGTACATGGTCCACATGCCTTCGACCTTGGTTTTATCCTTGATCTGTTTGTCGAATTTCGACTCTTTCTTTGCCGCCGCGGCATCTGCGGCATACAACGGGCTCGAAGCAGCCAAGATGGCGATAACAAGCGACCAAGCGCATGGTTTTAACATAGTCTTCACTCTCCAAATATTCGTGAGACGCGACGATTGGTGAACCCGAAGGTCGGGACATTGCCCAATTCGGGAAATAGGGGGGAATCGCACCAATCGGAATAAGTCGTGCGTTTGCTCTATTCTACGTGACAACAATACTTTATGCCACTGGAAGTCAGAATGTTGGGGGGAGAATGCAATTTCCCTGTTATGGACAGTCTGTTGTATAAGTACGACTGGCTGTAAGCGTTTGCGCGATAAGATCTTTGGAAATTTTGTGAGAATTTCTAGCCAACCACGGTTCGATTGAGCGAGTCACCATCCCAGTCCGGCGCCACGGATCTTGTCCTAACCTGCTGTCCAACATAAGATTCCGATCGAGCCGCTCTCCGGCGCACCGCCGGCGACTCTCCGCAGCGTCCGGTGAGAAGGGGCAGCATTTCGTTTACAGCAGTGCGGCAATTGGCGTAAACTAGTGTTTACCCGCCAATTGGGGAAATGCCCCAGTTTCATGAGATTGAAACTTTCAGAGGGCAGTGCGGACGGGAATTGAACGACAGGAACGTGACACATGCGGATGCGGGATATTTATAGTAACGGGGAATTTCGGTTATCGATCGAGATTTTTCCCCCAAAAACCGAAGCAGGCGATGCTGCGCTTTTTGAAAACCTGCAACGGTTGGTCGATTATCGTCCCGCCTTCGTGTCTTGTACTTATGGGGCTGGGGGCAGCACCCGCTCGCGGACCATTGATCTGTGCGCCGAAATTCAAATGCGGTTTGCTTTGCCCGCCACCGCGCATCTGACTTGTGTGGGCGCAACACGTGAGGAATTGCATCAGTGGCTCAGCGAGGCGCGGCAACGGGGCGTGAAAAACATCATGGCACTCCGCGGCGACGCACCGGCTGGTGCGGAGACCTTTCCACATGTCGACGGTGGGTTGCGGTATGCCAACGAGTTGGTCGAACTGATTCGCGGTGAACTTCCCGATCAGGGAATCGGTGTCGCCGGGTATCCGGAAATCCATCCTGAGGCCCCCAACGCCGACGAGGATCTGTCGAACCTCCGCCGCAAGGTCGACGCTGGAGCCGATGCGGTATTTACACAGTTGTTTTTTGCCAACGAGCATTTCTTCGAATTCCGCCGCAGGTACGAACAGGCCGGGATAAAGATTCCGCTGATTCCAGGCATCATGCCGATTACGAATTTCGAGCGGATCAAACGGATTACGAAAATGTGCGGCGCGGCGTTTCCAGAGACATTGGCAACCAAATTGGAAGCAGCCCAGGACGACGAACAGGCACAATTTCACATCGGTGTGGAGTATGCCGTTGGGCAATGTCGCGAGCTGATGGACAACGGCGTTCCCGGCATTCATTTTTATGCCTTGAACAAATCGAAAGCCTGCGAAGCGATCCTCAATGCGCTGGATTATCAGGCGGTTACATAGAAGAATCCGCATGAACGATGGGGCAAGTCTTCACCTACATCGCCGATGACATTCTTCCGCAGTATGCGGAAATGCGAAGGTGCGATTGGTGCCAGACGGAGTCGAGTCTCTACAGGATCAATATCGAAAATAGCCAGGGTTTTTCTGACTCAGCATGCATCAATTGCATTAAAACTCTTCCACTGCGATGGATTTACCCCAAGGATAACGAACGTATAATCGCCCAATTAATTGATCAACGGTTCCCCAAAGGTACCAAATCGCAAAGTCAGCGGTTTGCTTTCACTGTTGAATTATGTGACGACTATCGTCGGACGCCTTGTCTGCCGAATTTTATTCAGAACGACGATTGGCCTCATTGCTGTGGCGATTTCACCGAGTTCATCGGTGACGCAGGCACGACGTTCACCGGACTCTACAATGAATTCGAATGGTGGGGGCATCAGGACGATATGGCAAGGGAATATGGGATCGAGCAATTGATAGACGGGGAAGATCGCATATCGCTGTTCAAGTGTCTTCATTGCCTCCGCAAGTTTTGGATATGCCAATATACTTAGATGTGTGAAAAAATAGTCAAAACTGTCAGGTCCGATACCCACGGATCATTTTTTAGTTGAACGAAAAAGTCTACCCATGGCGACAACAGCTTCAGTTTCCGATACGACCGATCAATTGATCCACCTCCTTGAGCAGCGGATTCTCGTGCTTGACGGTGCGATGGGGTCTTTGATTCTCGCCGAACGTCCCAGTGAAGAGGATTATCGCGGTGCGCGGTTTGCCGATCACCATAGTGATCTAAAGAACTGCAACGATATTCTGGTGCTCACGCAGCCGGCGATGATCGAGGGGATTCATCGCCAATATCTCGAAGCGGGCGCGGATATTATTCTGACGGATACCTTCAACGCCAATGGGGTCTCGCTGAAAGAGTACGACCTAGAGCAATACACCTACGAACTCAACAAGACGGCGGTAGAAATCGCGCGGCGGGCGACCGATGAGTTCACGGCGTTGACGCCTGACAAACCTCGTTTCGTCGCCGGCAGCATCGGTCCCATGAACCGGTCGTTGTCGGTCTCTCCGGACGTGAACGATCCCGGCAAACGATTAGTGACTTTCGACGAAGTGGTCGAGGGGTACACCGAGCAACTGCGGGGTTTAATCGATGGTGGCGCGGATATTTTGTTGCCCGAAACGGCGTTTGATACGTTGAACATGAAGGCTTGTCTGTTCGCGATCGACAAGTATTTTCGTGAACACGACATCAGCTTGCCGGTGATGATTTCCGGGACGATCACTGACGATAGCGGCCGCACGATGACCGGCCAAACCATCGAGGCGTTTTGGACCAGCATTTCGCATTTTGACATGCTCAGCATTGGTTTGAACTGCGCGCTCGGCCCGGAGAAGATGCGGCCCTATTTGGAGTCGATTTCGCAGATCGCTCCGTTCTACGTCAGTTGTTATCCCAATGCGGGTCTGCCCAATGAAATGGGCGAGTTCGACATGACGCCTGCGGAGATGGCCAAGACGTTGCGCGAATTTGCTGACAATGGTTGGTTGAACATCGTGGGTGGCTGTTGTGGTAGCACGCCGGCGCACATTCGCAAAATCGCCGAGGCGGTCGCCGATCTTCAGCCCCGGCCGGTTCCGACTGTCTCGAAGTGTTCGACCTACAGCGGCTTGGAACTGCTGGAGATCCGTCCTGAGTCGAATTTCATCATGATCGGCGAGCGGACCAACGTCACCGGTTCGCGCAAGTTCGCGCGGTTGATCAAAGAGGAAAAATACGACGAAGCGCTGAGTGTCGCCCGCGATCAGGTCGAGGGGGGCGCGAACATGATCGACATCAATATGGATGAAGGTCTGATCGACAGCGCAGCTGTGATGGCCAAGTTCTTAAATCTTGTCGCCGCTGAGCCCGATATCTCGCGCGTGCCGATCATGATCGACAGCTCCAAATGGTCGGTGATCGAAGCGGGTTTGAAATGTGTGCAAGGCAAAGCGGTTGTGAACTCGATCAGCCTCAAGGAGGGGGAAGAGGTCTTTTTGGCGCAAGCGCGGAGAATCCACGCCTACGGTGCCGCCGCGGTCGTGATGGCGTTTGATGAAGAAGGCCAAGCGGCCGATGCGCAGCGGAAAGTCGAAATCTGCAAACGTGCCTACGACCTGCTGACACAAAAAATCGGTTTCCCGGCTGAGGACATCATCTTCGATGCCAACATTCTGACCGTGGGAACGGGGATGGAAGAGCATGCCAACTATGCTGTCGAATTTATCGAAGCAGTCCGGCAGATCAAACAACAATGTCCCGGTGCGAAGACTTCCGGCGGCGTGAGCAATGTTTCGTTCTCGTTTCGTGGCAATAACGTCGTTCGCGAAGCAATCAACGCGGCGTTTTTGTATCACGCGATCTCGGCCGGGTTGGATATGGGCATCGTCAATGCTGGCCAGTTAGAGGTCTACGAAGAAATTGAGCCGACGTTGCTGGAGTACGTCGAAGATGTGCTGCTCAATCGTCGTGAGGATGCGACGGAGCGGTTGATTGATTATGCCGAGCAGATCAAGGATCAAGCGACAGGTCAGGCCGAAGTGAAAACGGCCGCTTGGCGCGAGGAATCGGTTGAGGAACGGCTCAAGCATGCATTGCTCAAAGGCATTACCGATTTTATTGACGAAGATACAGAAGAAGCCCGGCAAAAATATGACCGCCCGCTGCACGTGATTCAAGGACCGTTGATGGATGGTATGGCGGTCGTGGGTGAGCTATTCGGTACCGGAAAAATGTTCTTGCCGCAGGTCGTCAAAAGTGCTCGCGTGATGAAACGCTCGGTGGCCTACCTGACGCCGTACATGGAGCAAGAAAAAATCGATATGGGCATCGCGGACGAAAAGGCCCGCGGCACGATGGTGATTGCCACCGTGAAAGGAGACGTGCACGACATCGGCAAGAACATCGTGGCGGTCGTGCTGCGCTGTAACAACTTTGATATCGTCGACCTAGGCGTGATGGTCGCAGCTGACAAAATCATCGACAAGGCGATCGAAGTTGGCGCCGATCTGATTGGCTTGAGCGGACTGATTACGCCATCGCTCGACGAGATGGCGCATGTTGCCAAGGAGATGCAGCGCCGCGGATTGACGATCCCTTTGATTGTCGGTGGAGCGACGACGAGCGCGAAACATACGGCTGTTAAAATCGCGCCGCAGTACGACCCGATTGTCGCGCATGTGGGCGATGCGTCGCTGTCGGTGCCGGTGATGGAAAGCATTCTCGATGCGGATAAGAAGGCGGAGTTCGACGCGAAGAACCGCGCTGCACAACAGCGCGACCGTGAAATGTTTGCTGCCCGGCAACAAAAGAAACTGATTTCGTATGACGAAGCGGTCACGGCGCGATTCACCACGGATTGGTCGAGTGTCGATATCCAGCAACCGAGTTTTACCGGCACCAAGGTGCTGTCCGATTTTCCGTTGGAGAAGATCGTTCCGTTTATCGATTGGTCGCCGTTTTTCCAGACCTGGGAACTGCGCGGCAAGTATCCCAAAATTCTCGATGACCCGAACATGGGCGTCGAAGCGCGTAAGTTGTTCGACTCGGCCCAGGAATCCTTGGCGCAATTGATTGCCGAGAAACAACTGCATGCGGCGGGTGTGTATGGATTTTGGCCGGCCAATTCCGTCGGCGATGACATCGTGCTTTACACCGATGAATCCCGCAGCGAGGAGGTCACGCGGTTCCATACGCTGCGGCAGCAATGGGAGCGGAAGGGGCAGGACCATTACTTGGCGCTGTCTGATTTCATCGCTCCGCTGGAGAGCGGCCGCAGCGATTACCTGGGGGCCTTTGCCGTGACGGCTGGTTTGGGAATCGGTCCGATCGTGGCGAAATGTGAAGCAGAGCACGACGACTATCAGTCGATCATGACCAAGGCGTTGGCCGATCGTCTGGCGGAGGCGTTTGCTGAGTTGCTGCACCAACAAGCGCGGCGGGATTGGGGATTTGGAGCTGTCGAAGAGTTATCGAGCGACGATTTGATTGCCGAGAAATACCGCGGCATCCGACCCGCGCCGGGTTACCCCGCTTGTCCCGACCACACGGAAAAGCGGATCCTGTTTGATCTGCTCGATGCTGAAGTACAGACAGGTATCGAACTGACCGAAAACTTCGCCATGCTTCCCGCAGCAGCGGTGTCGGGTCTGTACTTCGCGCATCCGCAGGCACGGTATTTCTCCGTCGACCGGATTACCAAAGATCAAGCCGAAGCCTACGCTGCTCGCAAGGGGATGCCGTTGGCTGAGGTTGAGCGCTGGTTGTCGCCGAATCTGGGGTATGAGGCGTAAGCTCAGTACTCTCTGTGCAGGATTAGCGAATAGGCTCGCCTTGCGCAAATATTGCTTTCGATTCCGGCGTCGTTTAAGCTGGGGGGTCTGTGCAGTGGGGCAACAGTCGGGGTGGTTGTTGCATGGGCATCGAACGCTTCGGTCATCGTCAATCCGCGTGAAAGGCTGCTTGCAATGATGCGACTCTCAACCATGGGCCTGATTGTCTTGCTGTTGACGGCAGTGCTCCCTGGTACCGGGTTTTCCGCCGGGGAAGAGGCAGCTGTCACCCCCATCTCCAAAGTCACAGTCTATCCGCTGGCCTACGGGACTCGGGCGGGTGATGACACTCCGTTTGGCGTTTGTCATGCCATACCGATTACTGTCGGGGGAGCTCCCCAGGGCGAAATTCGCATCGGCATCTTTGAAGACAAATTGTCCGGCGCCAGTCCTATGTGGCGCGCGGCGGCTTGGCAAGCTTCTCTCACAGCGGCGCAGCTTCTCGATTTTAATCCGCAGGCAATGCAGGCCACGTTTACTGTGGAAGGCAAGATTGACGGTCCCAGCGCCGGTGCTTTGTTGACGATCGGTGTGCTTTCGGCCGTCCTGGGCGATCCGCTGCGCGACGATGTGACAATGACCGGTACGATCAATCCCGATGGCATGATCGGTCCGGTGGGAGGGATTCCCTTTAAGATCGAAGGGGCTGCCCGAGCGGGAAAAACAACCGTGTTGATTCCCGCCCACAGCCGGCTGGAACTCGACCCTCGGACCAAAGAAATCATCGATCTGATCGGGCACGGAGAAAAACATGGGGTCAAGGTCATTCCCGTCAATGACATCTGGACGGCTTACAAGATTTTCACAGGCAAACCGCTTCCTCGTCCGGAAGCCAAGGAGTTGCCGACTGTCTCGCCTAAGATGAGCAAGCATGTGCTCAAACATATTCCCCGGTGGAACAAGTTGTACAAATCGGCCCGTGAGAAATACGTCTCTTGGCCTGATTTCGGGCATCCCGAATACGCCAACCAACAGCTGGCCTCGGCGGACAAGATTAACAAGCAAATCAATTCGCTGTTGGTCGAAGGTCAGTTCGCCCCCGCCTACTGGGACGCCGCCTGGTCGGCTGCCTTGGCTTGGGTGGCGCATGAAGTTGGCCGCTACCATTACTCCAACAATGCCTATGGCCGCGATGCCGCCGTCAAATTGATGTTCCAAGACCAGTGGTTGGAAAAGGAAGTCGAAACGACGGCAGCGGCCATCCGTTTTTATCGGCCGCAGACGTTTGATCAGCTCTCGATTTATATGGAAGCCTGTAACGCGTTTTTCACGGGGTTGTGTTATCGCAGTCTGGCAAATGTCATCCGTGAAAATCTGCCGGACGATCCGGATGTTGCGGGTGTTTGGATCGTGGCTGTTGCTGAACAGCATGTTGTCTGTTGGCTCAACATGAAGCTGGCTCGCGATTATCTTGAACTCGCGGATAGTTACGAAGGAACGCCGATTCCCGAAGGCGCGCCGGTGAATGAGCTCTCGAAATTCTTTTTGCGAAGTACCGAAGCTGGGTTGTCGATGGTCAACGAGCTTGAGGTGAAAAAGGTTGCCAAAAAATACAAGCTCAACAACGACGCAGCCATCGCCGCCTTGTCACTGAGCGACCCGGCGTATGCTATGGCCCAGTTGGGTATGAAGCAGATCATTCCCAGCCTTCCCAAGTATTTTGGCGAGGGAAAACAACTCGAATACGCGCGATTGGCTGCGGCGATTGGACTGCATACGCGGGCAGCGATGTTGATTGCTAAATATTATTCGCTGGGGGTGGAATTAGACGATAACTACAATTTCGTGCGGCTCAAACGTGAGCGGGCATTGGAAGATTGGTTGGACGACTCGAAGGACCAGGCACAACGCGCGATTACCGGGCTGGGAGATGCCGGCATCGACCAAACGACTTGCCTGCAGATTTTCTCCATCGCACGAATCTACGAAGGTCGCAGCGCCACCGATCGCATCGAAGCTTTGGGGTATTATTTCACCACCAACGTGCTAGCGCAGGTGCTCCAACGCTTAGCTGCCGGCGAGCATGCTCCTGAACTGGATGTGCCCCAGCCAGCTCCGCTGCCTGCCCCCTTGCCGGCACCGATTCCGCCACCCTCTGAGGAATAAACCTCCGCGATAAGCCCGCCGGTTTATTGATCAACCGCGTTGGCACGGACATCGCCTCGAATTTTTGTCGATCATCGATTGAGGACTCAACCATGTCGCCTTGGGAAAGCTATCAAATGCAACATTCGCGGCGAACGTTTCTCGGTCGGACTTCGGCCGGAATGGGGACGTTAGCACTCGGCGCGCTACTGCAACCGTCGTTGTTCGCTGCCGGTGCGAGCGATGCCGATTCGGTCCCCCAATGGAACGGTGTGGTGCAGCCGCTACATTTTCCGCCCAAATGCAAACGGGTGATTCATCTTTGCATGGCGGGTGGCGCTTCGCATTTGGAGACGTTGGACTACAAACCCAAGCTGGCGGAGTTAGACGGGCAGCCGATGCCCAAGTCATTCACCGACGGCCAACAGATCGCGCAACTGCAAGGGCAGCGCGACAAACTCAAATGCCTGGGCCCGACGCATGCTTTTCAAAAATTCGGCGAATCGGGCCAGCAGATCAGCAGCATCCTGCCGCACATTGGGTCGATTGCCGATGACATTTGCATCATCAATTCGATGCAGACCGATCAGATCAATCACGATCCCGCGCACACGTTGATGAATACCGGCACCAGCATTCCTGGACGGCCGTCGATGGGGTCCTGGCTGCTGTACGGGCTGGGTAGTGACAGTCAGGATTTACCGGGCTACGTGGTGATGACTTCCGTCGGCGGGGGACAGTCGCAACCGATCGCTTCGCGGCAATGGCATAGCGGATTTTTGCCCAGCCAATTTCAAGGAGTCGAGTTCCGCTCTAAAGGAGATCCGGTGCTGTACGTAAACAGTCCCGGAGGCGTCGCTTTAAAGCAGCAGCGCGAAGTCATCGATGCGGTGCAACAGCTCAATCGTTTGGGCAACGAAAAGTTTCACGATCCGGAAATCGCCACGCGGATCAGCCAATATGAGTTGGCATTCAAAATGCAAACCTCGGTTCCCGACCTGATGAACATTGCTGGTGAGCCGAAGCACATTTTGGAGATGTACGGCACCGAAGGGGGGGACGGTTCGTTTGCGTCGAATTGCCTCTTGGCCCGTCGTTTGGCCGAACGGGGGGTGCGGTTCATTCAACTGTACCATCGTGGCTGGGACCATCACGGTGATATCAAAAATGGAGCAGCGGTCACGGCCAAACTGGTCGACCAAGGCTCAGCGGCGCTGGTCAAAGACCTCAAGCAGCGGGGCATGCTGGATGATACGCTGATCATCTGGGGCGGAGAATTCGGTCGCACCCCAATGGCGCAAGGCACGGGGCGTGATCACCATATTAAAGCGTTCTCCACGTGGTTAGCCGGCGGCGGCATTCAAGGGGGTATCACCTACGGTGCTAGCGATGAATTGGGTTACGCGGCTGTCGATAAGATCACGCACGTCAACGACCTACACGCCACGATGCTGGCGCAATTCGGAATCGATCATGAGAAGCTGACGTACCGCTTTCAAGGTCGCGACTTCCGCTTGACCGATGTGCATGGGCATGTTGTTCAGGATATTTTGGTGTAGCGGGACGGTTACTGGAATTCTTAAAGAGGCCGCGCGCAAAGACGCGAAGCCGCAAAGAAAAAAGAGGGTGGAGAATAAACTCTCTTTGCGGCTTCGCGTCTTTGCGTGAGGTATTTTTCTTTTCTTTTTGGAAACGAACAGACGCCATGACGAACCAGAAATCTAACCGTCGTGAATTGTTGCAGTCGGGGGCGCTGTTGGCGGCGGGGGGATTGTTGGGAGGGGCGCAGCAGCTTCGTGCGGCGGAGGCGGTGCCGGGGTTGGATGTTCCGCCTTTGAAAATCACCGCGGTGAAGACCTATTTGTTACGGCACACTTTGCAGCGGGCGTTTGGGGTTTCGGTGTCGGTTCCGTTGGATAAAACGCGTTCGGCGCTGCTTGTGAAAATCGAAACCGATACGGGACTCGTTGGGTGGGGCGAGACCGCTCCGGTGAATGGGACGCAGGGGGCGATTGATGATCAACTCGGTCCGCGGCTGATCGGCAAAAATCCTTTGATGCACCGGCAATTGTGGCGCGCGTTGTGGGGTGCGAATTTTGGCGATGCGCTGGCTGTGGGAGCGTTGGACATCGCGCTGAATGACCTGCGCGGTAAAGCGTTGAATCTGCCGGTCTCGGCGCTGTTTGGCGGGCGATTGCGGGACCGTGTTCCGGTGTATGCCTCGGCGATGAATTATGTCGCTGGGCAGGAGCCGGAGACTCAATATCCGCGGGAAGCTGAGGCGCTGGTGAAACAAGGTTTTCGCGCGCTGAAGATGCGGCTGGGGCGGTATTCGGTCGCCCGCGAAGCCCAGGTGGCCGCAGCGGTTCGGCAAGCGGTCGGCGCTGATGTGAAACTGATGGCCGACGGCAATGCGGCTTATACGTTGACGTCGGCACTGCGGATGGGTGAGAAACTCAACGATCTGGGATTTGAATACTTCGAAGAACCGTTGCCGCAATCCCCCAAGTATGCCGGGTATGAAGAACTGCGGCAGAAACTTCCGCTCGCATTGGCGGCCGGTGAAGCGGTCGACTCGCGTGGCAGCGCTAAGCAATTGATCGACCGCCGCGTGATGGACATCATTCAACCCGATGTCAGCCTGTGCGGGGGAATTGGCGAAGCATTGTTCATTTCCGAACTGGCAGCGCTCTCGGGAATCCGCACGATTCCACACTGTTGGGGCGGCGCGATTCTGATCGCTGCCACGGTCCACCTGCTGAGCCTCATGCCCGACCCACATTGGGGCTTCCCGACCGACACACCGATGCTGGAGTTGGACCAATCGGAGAATCCCTGGCGAACGGAAATCGTCGCGCAGCCGTTGGAGCAGCGAGAGGGCTTTGTCGCGGTTCCGACCGGGGCGGGGTTGGGGATTGAGGTGGATGAGGCGGCAGTGGAGCGGTATGCGGTTTGATTTCGTACGTCAGGCGGGAGCCTGACATACGGGGCTTTAGCGAACGAACCTCGAATACGAGAGGGCATTGTCTCATGCGATGGGCTGAACCAATCCAATCGACTCTAGGTGGGTTTTCCGCAAACTGCCTGGAGCGCGTGGTGTTCGCCACATACAAATCATACATGCCTGACTCCAGGACGATGTGTAATGACTTCGATTTGCAAGTACGCTATATCGGTGCATGGGAAAAATTCTATCTTGTCAGGATGTATATCACACGCGCCAGCAATATAGAGATAGCAATGCTTAGTTACGGGGCTCTATACTTTGACGACCTGTTTATTGACGATGTGTCGGGTAGGCAGATGGAGGGAGTCAAGTATCACTTTGCAGATGAGGGGGGCAATTTCTCGTTCTACTGCAATGAGGTTGAGGTGAAGTCAATCCATGAATATGAAAATGATTCATTAGGGCGGCAACTCTGGCCGCCTGACTCATCGGCCGGTGGACGTCCCACGTGAATTCGTCAGGCGGGAGCCTGACCTACGGGTTAAGGGAGAATCACGCGTGGAAAAAATCTGGAACGTCCTGGTGTTCATCGTGGCTATGATTGTCGCGATTGGTGTCGGGCTGATGTTGTATGTTTCTGGATTTGCCGGAGTTGGATTTTCCGGCAGGATGCTTCATTTCGATTTTCACGGCGGTAATACGTCGGGGCCAACCATACTGTTCATTGAGCTGCCAAGTTTCGTGTTGTGGGGTGCTTTGGCGATTGTCTGCTTTGGGGTCTGGTGGATAGCGCGCCGATTGTGGAAAAGGTCGCATTAACGCGCCGGCGGCTTACGATTGATCAAGTGCCGTAGGTCAGGCTCCCGCCTGACGACCCTATGTAGGACATCCACCGGCCCATGTGTCAGGTGGGAGCCTGACCTACGGGGTTTTTGGTTTTTGTTTGGTATCGGGTTCGAGCAGGGTGGCGATTGTTTGGGTGTAGATGCGGTGGCCGAAGTCGTTGGGGTGGTTGACGCCGTTGCCGGTTTGGTCCCAGTCTTGTTTGTGGTTTAAAATCTCGGTCCAGATCGATGTGACATCGGCCAGGGCGATGCCCGGTTTGCAGAGTTGGGACAGGGCGTCGCGGTAAGCGGGGAATAGTTCTTGTTTCAGAGCGGTCCAATCGCGATTGCCCAGCATCGAGGCAACCAGGATGAATTCGGTTTCGGGCAGTTGTTCACGAATCAGGTCGATCATTTTTTGTGTGTTGGCTTGATACTCCTGGGCGGAGCGGCCGGAGGAGTCGTTCATGCCGAATGCGAGGATCACCAGGTCCGGTTTGGATTCGATGACCTTGTCGATTTGCGTTAGCCCCCAAGTCGTGGTCGTGCCACCCACAGCTAGGTTGGTGAGTTCGACGGGTGCACCGAAACGCGATTCTAGGTGGATCTGCAAGAGTTCGGGATAGGCGGGTTGAAAGGGAGGGGCCTTGCCCAGTGCTGAGGAATTCGCCCCGGCGGAGATGCTGTCGCCGATGAGCACGATGGAGAGGGGTTGCTTGTTGGTCAATTTGTCGACGGTTCGCGGCAGCGCCTGCGCGTCGAATTTGGGGAGCGTGGACTTCCATGGATCCGGTGCGTGTTCGTAGGTGATGCAGGTTTGCATATCGGCATATTCCAGGACGGCGCCGAAGAAGATTTCGCCGTTGCCGTCGCGATGCGTTAAGCGGTATTTTTGCGAGCCGGCCGGGCGGCGCAGGTCTTGCGGAGTTTGCGAGGCGATTCTTGAACCAGCTGGGAGAACGATCTCGCGCGAACCAGGTTTCCAGGTGTAGTCGCGTCCTTCTTCGTAGGTCACGTCGCCGGCGGAGTTCCGGACGGTTACGATTTTGGTCACGGGGAACAGCAGACTGGCTTTGGCTCCGCCGGTTTGTGGATCTTTGATGAATAAGACCGATTCCCCTTCGACGCGGTCTCCCTGCCAGAAGGGCCGCAGGAGTTCGGGCGCGTATTTCCAGGAACCTGGTTGAGGTTCTTCGGCACTGACGACGGCTTGCATGGCCAGGAGCAGCATGATGACTGGGCGAATACGGCGCAGGTCTGTCGACGTCGGGAGAAAGCGTTGGGGGAGCATGATGTGCGTCTTATTGAAGAGGACTTCGAATGGGTTTTTGGGTACGTTCGTCAATGTACGCGACGGTTCGGCGGATGACAACGCCTTTGGCCTTGCGGACCAGAGTGCTCGACTTGCTGTGAAACGGACGATCAATGGCTTACACTTTTTTAAGCAACCTTTGACGATTCCCCGAACTGAATTCACTGAGGTAAATCAGCGACATCATGCCGTTTTGGAAATATCAATTGCGGGGCATTCTGGCCGCGCTCGTAGCGACCGTTTTTAGTGGCACTTTGTTTGCAGCAGAAGAAGCACCGCGTTTGCGGAATACCGAAGCAGGTTCGCCGCCATCGGCAGCGGAGACGGTTGAGCGGATTCAGGTTCCTGACGGGTTTCAGGTCACGCTGTTTGCGGGTGAACCGGACGTCCAACAGCCGATCGGCATGACGACCGATGAACGGGGCCGGTTGTGGGTTGCTGAAAACTATACCTATGCGGAGCACCCGCTGGGATTCGACAAGACGCAGCATGATCGCATTGTCATTCTAGAAGATACCGACGATGACGGTCAATTTGATGTTCGTAAGGTGTTTATCGATGACCTCCAAAAACTGACCAGTGTGGAAGTCGGCATGGGGGGCGTCTGGGTGTTGTGCGCGCCGCAATTGCTGTTTATTCCCGACCGAAATCACGACGACGTTCCCGACGGACCGCCGGAAGTTGTGCTGGATGGCTGGGATGAAGGATCGGTCCGGCACAACATCGTCAACGGATTGCGTTGGGGGCCGGATGGTTGGTTGTATGGGCGGCATGGCATTCTAGCGACATCGTTTGTCGGTCCACCTGGCGCTTCGGCGTCTCAACGTCGCAAATTGAATTGCTGCATCTGGCGGTATCATCCCACGCGCAAGGTGTTTGAGGTGGTGGCCGACGGCACGACGAATTCTTGGGGATTTGATTTCGACGAACATGGCGAGATGTTTTTCATCAATACGGTGATCGGCCATTTGTGGCATCTTGTGCCCGGCGCGCATTACCGCCGCATGTATGGAGCCGATTTTAATCCGTACGTTTACGAACTCATCGAGCAATGCGCGGATCATTTCCACTGGGACACGGGAGAAGTGTGGCATCAGATCCGCAAAGGGGTCAGCGATACCACGTTGGCCGCCGGCGGCGGACATGCGCATAGCGGGCTGCTGATTTATCAGGGAGACAATTGGCCCGAGCGTTATCGCGGGACGATGTTGACGCTTAACTTTCACGGTCGGCGGATGAACAACGATCGTTTGGAGCGTGACCAGGCCGGCTATGTGGGAAAACATGCGGACGATTTGTTCATTGTCGACAACCCTTGGTTTCGTGGACTCGATTTGATCACGGGGCCGGATGGGGGTGTCTTTATCGCCGACTGGTCTGATAGTGGAGAATGCCACGACAACGACGGAATTCACCGCACATCAGGTCGGATCTACAAGATGACCTATGGGCAGCCGCGACCGCTCGGTGATTTCGACCTTGCGCAACAGAGCGACTTAAAACTCGTCAAATTACAGTCGCACGAAAATGCCTGGAGCGCCCGCCAATCTCGACGTCTGTTGCAGGAGCGCGCTGCTTTGGGGCAGGAGATGCCGCAGGCTCGTAAGGCGTTGTTGAAAATGTTTGCTGAAGATTCCGACGTGACGCACCAATTGCGAGCAATGTGGTGCCTGTATGCGATTGGTGCGACCGATGAGGAGTGGCTCCGCGGGCAACTCGATGATGACAACGAGCATGTCCGCGTGTGGGCTTTACGTTTGCTGGCGGATGATGGTACGTTTAGCGCACCGACGATTGCGAAAATGCGCGAACTGGCTCAGGCCGATCCGTCGGGCTTGGTGCGGTTGCATTTGGCCTCCACATTGCAGAGGCTTCCGTTGGAGAGTCGTTGGGACATCGCCGACGCATTGGCACAACATGCGGCGGATGCCCAAGACCGGGCCTTGCCGTTGATGATTTGGTATGGAATCGAACCGGCGATTCCTACCGATCCGGGTCGATCAATCGCCTTGGCGGAACGGAGTAAGATTGGGTTGTTGCGACGGTTGATTGCTCGTCGTCTGACCAGCGATTTGGAATCGCAGCCCGCAGCGGTCGACCAATTGCTGCAACTCATCGGGACAGGAAATGATGCCGAGTTTCAGTTGGATATTTTGCAGGGCATGAATGGCGCCTTGCGCGGTTGGCGAAAAGCGCCGCAACCGAAAACGTGGCCCCGTGCGGCGGAGATTGTGTTTTCATCCGCCCCGGAAAAGGTACAAGAACAAGCCCGGCAATTGGGGGTGGTGTTTGGGGATGGCCAAGCGATTTCGGAGTTGCGCGAGATTGTGACGGATACGGATGCCGATGCGGAGACGCGGCGGAACGCTTTGCGGTTTTTGGTCGATGACCGTTCCCCCGAGGCATTGGCGTTGCTCAAACATGTGTTGGGCGATTTGGTGTTGATGAATGAAGTCCTCCGCGGCTTTGCGGCGTTTGACGATCCTCAAATCCCGCGACTAATTTTAGAACGATATGCCCGACTCGAACCCAGTGCGCGGGAAGTGGCCATCGCGACACTTGCTTCGCGTCCCGCTTCCGCCCGAGCATTACTGAAGTCAATTGCCGAGGGAAAGATTCAACCCTCTGCCATTTCCGCATTTCATGCGCGACAGATTCGCAGCTTTAAGGATCCGGCGCTGAATGAAGAGCTCACCAAACAGTGGGGCGCACTGCGTGATAGTTCGGAAGAGAAGGTCAAACGTATCGCGGAATTGACTGCGGCGCTGGCTCCTGAAAAGCTGCAAGCCGGCCATGCGGGCAAGGGGCGTGTGCTGTTTGAGAAAACGTGTAGCAACTGTCACGTGCTCTATGGTGCGGGAGGACGCGTCGGTCCGGATCTGACCGGTTCCAACCGGCAGAATCTGAATTACTTGTTGGAAAACATTGTCGATCCCAGTGCTTCGGTGGGGCAGGAATTTCAAGCGTCGGCGATTGTGCTGAATGACGGCCGCGTTGTGACCGGTGTCGTCGTAGCGCAATCGGACCGCACTTTAGAGGTGCAAACGGAAAAGGAACGTTTAGTGATCGATCGGTCGGATGTGGAAGAGGTTGTGAATCAAAAGATGTCGCTCATGCCGGACGGTTTGCTGAAGCAACTTAAGGCCGAAGAGATCCGCGATTTATTTGCTTACCTCACCAGTCGATCCCAGGTCCCGCTGCCGTCGAAACCGTGATGGCCTTTGGGTAGGGCGAGTGGCCACCCCGTTGAATTCGCTGGTCGGTGCTTCTCTTGTCGGGTAGAATGACGGGAGAGGGCAATGACTTTTACGAACACTCCAAGGTGACTGATTTGATGGTGCGTGCAATCCGATTTTGCGGATGTCTGATCCTGTTCGTGGGCGCTGCGGTTTTCTATGGAATAGAACTGCATGCCGATGAGCCGAGCAAACCGACCAGCGCTAAACAGGATTCCACGGAGAAGGTCTCGTTTCGCCGAGAGATATTGCCTTTGCTTTTCGAGCGGTGTTTTCTTTGTCATGGCCCGGATGAAGGGACGCGCGAGGCGGAGTTGCGGCTGGATCTTGCGGAAGAAGCGACGCGTGATCGCGATGGGACTTTTGTGATCAAACCGGGAGACCCCGCTGCCAGCGAAATCCTAGCCCGTCTGACGGCCGACGATGAAGCCTTGATCATGCCTCCGTCCGATTCGGGGCATGAGCCGTTGTCGAAAGCGCAAATCGAAAATATCCGCCGTTGGATTGCCGAAGGGGCCCAGTGGTCGCGGCATTGGGCCTTTGTTCCGCCGGAACGGCCGGATGTTCCCACGGTGAAAAATACCGCTTGGGTGCGCAACGCCATCGATGCGTTCATACTGCAGCGGTTGGAACAAGAAGACCTTGCTCCAACTGCCGAAGCCAAACGGGTGACATTGTTGCGGCGGTTGAGTCTCGATTTGATCGGGCTGCCGCCGACTGTCGATGAGATCGACGCGTTCTTGGCGGACGAATCGCCGGCTGCGTATGAGCGGCAAGTCGAACGGTTGTTGGCCTCGCCGCACTATGGAGAGCGTTGGGGGCGAATCTGGTTGGATGCGGCGCGTTACGCCGATTCGGATGGATTCGAAAAGGACAAACCGCGCGAGGTGTGGTTCTATCGCGATTGGGTGATCAACGCATTGAACCGTGATTTGCCTTACAACCAATTCATCATCGAGCAAATCGCGGGCGACCTGCTGCCGAACGCCACGCAAGACCAGATTGTGGCGACCGGTTTTCTGCGCAATTCGATGCTGAATGAAGAAGGGGGGATTGACCCCGAAGAATTTCGCATGCAAGCGATGTTCGACCGCATGGATACAGTTGGCAAATCTGTGTTGGGCCTGACCGTGCAGTGCGCGCAATGTCACAGCCACAAGTACGATCCGTTTACCCATCACGATTACTACAACATGTTCGCGTTTTTGAACAATTGTCATGAAGCCCAACCGACGGTCTATACAGTTGCTCAACAACAGAAACGGGACGACATCTTTCGCCGGATCAACGAGATCGAAGAGCAACTCCGCGCGGCAACATCGGATTGGCGAGAGCGGATGGCTGCCTGGGAAGAGCAGGTTCGGGGTGATCAACCGCAGTGGACCATGCTGCCGATCGAGAACGCCGGCAACAATTCGCAGCGATACTTACAGCAGCAGGATGGCTCGTTGTTGGCGCAAGGTTATGCCCCGACGCGCTCGACGGGTCAGTTTTCGGTGACCACCGATCTCCCGAGCATCCGCTCCTTTCGATTGGAAGTGCTCAACGATCCGAACCTGCCGGCCGGTGGTCCCGGTCGTGCGCTGAACGGGTTGCTGGCGCTGTCGGAATTCAAAGCTCAAGCGGTCAGTGTTGATGACCCTCAGCAGAAAATCGATATCAAATTTGCGCGAGCGACTGCGGATTTCAGCAATGATCACCGGCAGCTGGGTCCGCCGTATACCGATGGGAAAGATCCCAAGGCGGGTCTCACCGGTTCTGTGGAATACGCGATCGATGGGGACCAGAAAACCGCCTGGGGGATCGATGCCGGGCCGGGGCGCAGAAATCAGCCGCGCAAAGCGGTCTTCGTTGCCGATAAAGACGTTGCTTTTCCGGGGGGAACCAAGCTGGTCTTTAGCTTGGCGCAAAGTCACGGCGGTTCGAATAGCAACGACAATCAAACCTTGAATTTGGGCCGGTTTCGTATTTCAGCAACCGGGGTGGAAGCGGTCGCCGATCCGCTCTCGGTTGCAGTGCGAGAAATTCTTGAGGTGCCGATGGAAGACCGCACCGAATCGCAGTTGAGCACGGTGTTTCGTTATTGGCGGACTACGGTCCCTGACTGGAGCGCAGAGAACGAGCAGATCGAAACTCTCTGGAGCGAGCATCCCGAAGGGACAACACAATTTGTGCTGCGGGAACGTGACGCCGAACGTCCCACACATTTGTTGGACCGCGGCGATTTTCTCAAACCGAAAGATATCGCCGATCCAGCCGTGCCGGAATTTCTCAATCCACTCTCCCAAGGCAAACCGGTCAATCGTCTGGCCTTTGCAAAATGGCTGGTGGATCCACAGTCTCCCACGACAGCGCGCTCGATTGTGAATCGGGTCTGGCAAGCGTATTTCGGGACCGGTCTTGTGGATACCCCCGAAGACTTAGGATCGACCGGGAGTCTGCCATCGCATCCTGAGTTGTTGGATTGGCTATCCGTGGAATTAGTGGAGCAGGGGTGGAGCCTCAAACATCTCCACCGCCAGATTGTGCTTTCCAACACTTATCGACAAGACTCTTCGGTCACGGCGGATTTACTGGCCCGCGATCCGGTGAATCGACTGTTGGCTCGTGGCCCTCGTTTTCGTGTCGATGCTGAAGTTGTCCGCGATATTTTTCTTGCAGCAAGTAGACTGCTAGAAAAGAAAGTGGGTGGCCCGAGCGTCTTTCCGCCGGCGCCGGAATTTCTCTTTCGTCGTCCGGCTAGCTACGGCGACAAGACTTGGAATGTGGAAACCGGTCCGCAACGTTATCGCCGTGCGCTTTACACCTTTCGCTTTCGTTCAATTCCCTACCCAGCTTTGCAAGCCTTCGACGCACCCAGCGGCGAAATTGCGACCGTGCAACGACCGCGATCCAATTCGCCACTCCAGGCACTCACAACGCTCAACGAACCGCTGTTTTTCGAATGTGCGGAAGGATTGGCACAACAAACGATCGCACAGGGTGGCGAATCCGACCAGGACCGATTGGAATTCGCGTTTCGCAGTTGCGTTTCTCGCAAACCGACACCGGAGGAATCCGCCACGCTGCTCGAATTTCTCGATGAGCAAACTCAGCGACTCCAGGACGGGTCGCTCGATCCGAAACAGATTCTGGGGAATCAGCAGGGGGACACTTCTGAGCTGCCGGAAATTGTCGAACAGATTCAGTTGGCTGCCTGGACAGTCGTGAGTCGCGTGCTGCTCAACCTAGACGAAACCATCACGAAAGAATAAATGATCCGATGCCGTCTTCAATAAATTCTGACAATCTGAACCAACGCCTGACCTCCCGCCGCTGGTTTCTGCAGGAGTGCGGGATCGGGGTGGGTGCGATTGCGCTGGGGCAATTGCTGGAACAAAAAGCCCTTGCAGCGGACGCGCTCGCGCCCAAGCAGCCGCATTTTCCAGGGCGGGCGAAGAACGTCATTCAATTGTTCATGGGGGGTGGCCCCAGTCATTTGGAGCTGTTTGATTATAAACCGGCGCTCGCCAAATTCGATGGGCAACTTCCACCGGCCGATCTGATTAAAGATTACCGAGCGGCATTTATTAGCCCCAATTCCAAACTGTTAGGCCCCAAGTTCCAGTTTTCTAAGCATGGGGAATGTGGTGCGGAACTCTCTGAACTGTTACCGAATATGGCAGAGGTTGTGGATGAGATTGCCATTGTCAAATCTATGGTGACCGACGCGTTCAATCATGCGCCGGCGCAGATTATTATGAGCACCGGCTCGCAACAATTCGGCAAGCCGAGTCTTGGTGCCTGGACGACGTATGGGTTGGGAAGTGAATCACGCGACTTGCCGGCGTTTGTGGTGCTCAGCTCGGGAAATAAAGGTCCCAGCGGCGGGAACGCCAATTGGGGCAGCGGGTTTCTGCCGACGGTTTATCAAGGCGTATCGTTTCGCAGCACGGGTGATCCGGTTTTGTATCTGTCCAACCCCGCCGGTGTCGATCAGCAACTGCAACGGGACTCGTTGGATGTCATTACCCAGCTCAACGAGAAGCGGCAACAACAAGTCGGCGATCCGGAAATCGCCACACGGATCAATTCCTTCGAGATGGCTTATCGCATGCAGTCCAGTGCTCCGGAGCTGATGGACATGAGCAGCGAGCCGCAGCACATTCTGGACATGTACGGTGCGGAGCCGGGCGTGCCGTCATTTGCGATGAACTGTTTGCTGGCGCGGCGGATGATTGAGCGCGGCGTGCGGTTTGTGGAACTGTTTCACGAATCCTGGGACCAACATGGTGGATTGGTCAAAGGTCTCAAGCAAAACTGCATCGACACAGAACAAGCGTCCGCGGCCTTGGTCAAAGATCTCAAACAACGCGGATTGTTGGATGAGACGTTGGTGATTTGGGGAGGCGAATTCGGACGCACGCCGATGGTTCAAGGCAGTACCGACGGCCGGGACCACCATCCCAATGCCTTTTCGATGTGGCTTGCGGGCGGCGGCGTGAAAGGGGGCGTGACGTTAGGGGCTAGCGACGATTTCGGATTCAATGTGATTGAAGACCGCGTCCATGTTCACGATTTACACCGCACGATCCTGCATCTGCTGGGCTTCGATGGGAATCAGCTCACGTTTTCCTATCAGGGACTCGATCAACGCTTGGTCGGCGTCGAACCGACGCGCATCGTCAAAGAACTGCTGGCCTAAGTGTCGGCTGTGAAAAAACGATGGTTCTCGGTTTTCTTGATGATCATGGGAAGCGATGGTTTTTTTGTGGTTGCCTGTGCGGGGCTAACACAACCAATTGGACGCGCAGGTCGGGTGTGGTTATTCTCAGCGAGTCCCTGTGTGAACTCGAAGGAGAACAACCATGCATTCTGTTTGCCTGTTGATTGCCGCTTTGAGCATCGGCTTGGAGCGGCCCGAAGTTGAATATCAGGTGTTTCAGTTTCCGGCGAATCAAATTCCGCGGATTGATGGCGACGCCGACGATTGGTCCATTGTTCCTGAGTCGTACACGATTGGCACGAAGGAACTCCGGGAGACGGTGGTTGGCCTGGGTGATAAGCACGATCAGGACAATCTTGATGTGCAGGTCAAAGTCGGCTGGGTGAAAGGGCTGAATCGGCTCTATTTTCTGTATGAAGCCCAGGACAATTATTGGGACTTTGCCCGGGGGGATTTGCACAACGATATCTTCGAGATCGTCGTCGACGGTGATTTGTCGGGCGGACCGTTGATTCGTCAGATGCATCCCAATCCCAAGCTCCGCGACAAACTGGACACGCATTTTTTGTTTCACGGCGCGCATGCGCAAAACTATCACATCTTCACGCCCGCCGAGGGGAAAGACTGGGCGATGGTGTGGGGCGCGCAGCCTTGGATCAAAGATTTGCCCTACGCCAACGCAGCTTGTAAGTACAACTTCAAGCATGGCGAGAGTGGGAAACTCGTGCTGGAATTTTTCGTGACGCCCTTCGACTACGCTCCCCCGGACCCCGCGCGGGCAGTGCCGACGAAACTAGTAGAAGATAAAAAAATCGGCCTGTCTTGGGCGGTGCTGGACTACGACGACGAACAGGCCGAACGCTACTCCGGGTTTTGGAATCTGTCGCACAAGACGACCATGTATGGGGATGCTTCGGACTTGGTTGCGTTTCGGTTGATGCCCTTGGAAAAGCAGTTTCGCAAGCCGGTCGAAGCGGATTGGTCATTTCAGGTCATTAACCGCGCGAATCGAGATGTGGCATTCCGCGATCGTTCGTTTGGTGACATCACATCTTGGCGGTGGGATTTTGGCGACGGGACGTCCTCGACCGAGCGTCACCCGACACACCATTATAAAAAGCCGGGCGAATTCATCGTGACGCTGCATGTTGAGGGGCCGAAAGGCAAGGCGCGTCGCGCAAAAATCTGGGACGTGACGCTGCCGTAACAGGCGCGAATTGAGAGCGTATCTTCAAAATCCGTCTATGCAATTGCCTATTACTGCCCTCCCTGTTTTGAGATGGCACCCCGCACCGCGCTACAAAGAGTTTATGTGTTGGGAGAGGTGTAATTGAAATAACTGGTACAGGCTGAACTTTCGGCAGGATATGTCTCGGAAACCTACGGGAATGTTTCTATTGGCCGTCGGAACGAACCATGATCCACCGACTAAGTAAACGCTACCCTGCAGATGCGTGGACTGTTTATTTGCGAATTCTTTGTCAAGGACGACAAAATGTTGCGAGTCGTGCGACCATATCGTTCCACAGTTGCCGTTGGTTGTGGCCTGTTCCTGCTGATCGTGCTCACTGCGACACAGGATGCGTCAGCGCAAAGCTTTGGGCCGCGCATCGGTCTTCATGGGCAGACGCGGCAGAATGGTGTCGATGACAATTATTCCGACCTGCGCGCCTTCATTCCTTTTGGCGACGAAGAACGGTTGTTCTTCTTTGACACGCGACTCTTAGCCGACGAAAACTCCGATCTCGGCTACAATCTCGGTGGTGGTCTGCGCGGCTACCTCGAAGGTGCCGATGTTGTCTGGGGACTCAACGTCTTCACCGACCAGCGTCAGACTCCCTATGCGACTTACCGCCAGATGGGCTTTGGCTGGGAGTTGTTTTTTGATGAGTTGCAATTTCGCAACAACTTTTACATGCCCATCAGTCACGATCGGACAGTCCTCTCGACGTATTCGACCGGGATCGTCGGCGGTGGGTCGCCGATGTTGCGGTTCCAGGATTACTTTTTGCTGTACGGCGGCACGTACGGGCAAGAGTCTGAAATCGAGCAGTCGTTACGTGGCGTCGACTTCGAGGTCGGGGGCCCATTGACGGACGACCAGATCAATTGGGGTGTGCTCAGCGGGTATGTCGGCGGTTACTATTACGATAATCCGAGCCTGCAAGACGCGCCCGGCATCACGGGGCGGTTGAACGCCAATTTCTCCAACAGCATCGATGTGAACCTGGGAATTCAACACGACCGCTTTTTCAAAACGCAGGTCGTGTTTGGCATGACGATCTATTCCGATTTGTTCAAACGAGATCGGCCCATGTATCGCGATGTGGTTCGCGATCGTATGGATGATCCGGTCTACCGAAAATCGGTGATTACTGTCGCGCGGGGGACGATCGACGCCGGTCCCATCGATTTAGAAGAGCGTCTGAAAAACCCCGATGGAACCGACCTGCGGATCGTGCACGTCAACAGTGCCGCGGCGAATGGGGGGGATGGTACGTATGAGGATCCGCTCAATGATGTGAGTGGCGTGTTACCGGTTTCGAAAGTCAACGACATTGTTTACCTGTACTCCGATAGCACTTTTGACGGCCAAGGGACGTTGCGACTGCGGGACCGCCAACGTTTGTTGGGCGAAGGTGGGGGTGCGGTTTATGAAATCGATACGTTGCAATTGGGCTTTGTAACGCTGCCGGCGGGCAATGGTTCGGGCGGAGCGATTCCGATTTTTCAGAATTCGATGGGACCCTCGGTCGCGTTGGCCAGCAACACGTGGGCGACGAATTTCACGATCAACGATCCGCAGTCCGGAGCGGCCATCATTGGAAACCATGCCGCAAACGCGTTGGTCGATAACGTAACGATCCACACAACAGGGGACAGCGTCGAAGGGATTTATCTGACTGGCAACTCATCGGTGACTGCGGGTGAGAACACGAACATCACCGCCTTGGGAGCCAGAGCCTATGGTGCCTATGTGCAAGATTCCTCTTCGTTGATCTTCAATAGCAGCAATAATATCAAGACGACTGGACTCGAGGCCTATGGTGTTTTTGCGGTGGATTCCTCATCGGTCACGATTGGTAACAAAAGTAACATTGAAACCTTGGGCATCGAAGTTCACGGTATTTTTGCGGATGACAACTCCTGGGTGACCCTCGACGGTGGCAGCACGGTGTCCACCGCGGGACTTGATGCCCACGGTATCTATGCCGAAGACTCCTCCCGGGTGTCCGTCGATGGAGCAAGTCGGATCTCGACTCTCGGAGTGTTTGCGCACGGCATCGAAACGGTGGGATCTTCGACGGCAACAGTCGACAACGCCAGTCGGATCACCACCTTCGGTGGCTTTACGCACGGTGTCCGTGCAGCGGACTCCTCCAAGGTGACCATCGACAACGGTAGCGAAATCATTACGAAGGGCGGCGAAGCCTACGGTATTCTGGCCGAGGATTCCTCCAAAGTGGTGGTCAACCATGGGAGTACAATCGAAACCGCGGGTGTCGATTCACAGGGGGTTTTTGCGGACAACTTCTCAACGGTCCGCATCGACAACGGCAGTCGCGTTACGACCGCTGGAATCTTGTCGGATGGTCTCCAGGCGGTAGGTTCCTCGCGACTGACCGTCGACAACGGAAGTCGCATCAACACAGTGGGAGCCGATGCTTTGGGCATCTGGTTGGAGGATTCCTCAAAGGCAACTGTTGATAACGGTAGCGAAATCAACACATTGGGTCTCGATGCCTACGGTGTTTATGCGACGGACTCGTCGGAGTTGATCGTTGATAATGACAGCAAAATCAACACAGCCGGTCTCGGAGCGTACGGGGTCTTTTTGGAAGATGGCTCGTCGGCCAAAATTGATCACATGAGTATTGTCACCACTACAGGCGTTAGTGCCTACGGCGTTATCGCGGAAGATACGTCCTCGGTGACGGTCGACAATGACAGCCGTGTCATTACCCGCGGACTGAGCGCGCACGGTATCTATGCGGACAATTCATCGGAGATCAAGATCGATAACGGGAGTCGTGTGACCACCAATGCTGGATTGGCTGACGGTATCCATGCGGTGAGTTCCTCCACACTCCTTGTGGACAATAATAGTCGTATCAAGTCCAAGGGAGTCGATTCGCTCGGTATCTTCCTGGATGATTCGTCCAGTGCGGTGATTGACAACGGTAGTGAAGTGACGACCGTGGGACTGCGGGGACTCGGCATTTTTGGGGATGACACATCCTGGGCGAGAATTGACAACGGCAGTTTGGTCACCACCGTCGGGATTGATGCTCATGGTGTTGTCATGACAGACACCTCGGCGTTGACAGTCGACAATAGCAGTCGGGTGGAGACCGGCGGCGGGGGAGCGTTCGGCGTCTATTTGCACGATTCCTCAACCGCGACCATCGACCGCTCGAGCCAAATCAACACGTTGGGAGCCGCCGCTTACGGCGTCGTTGCTGAGAACTCTTCGGAATTGACAGTAGACCGCAGCAGTCGTGTGAACACGGCTGGGTTGGGTTCGCACGGCATTATTGCCGTCGACACTTCGGTGGTGACGGTGGATAACGGAAGTCGCATCAACACGATCGGGATTGGTGCATTTGGTATCAGTGCGATCGACAACACAACGGTCACTGTTGACCATACCAGTGAAATTAACACATTGGGATTAGAAGCGGTCGGTATTTTTGCGGAGGATTCCTCGTGGGTCACGGTGGATAACAACAGTATCATCACGACCTTGGGAATCGACGCCCATGGTCTCCAGGCGATTGAAGTTTCGACGTTGATCGTCGACAACGAAAGCCGCGTGAATACCTCTGGCGGCGGTGCCTTTGGCGTCTTTTTAGAGGACGCCTCGGCCGCTACAGTTGACAATGGCAGTTGGATCACCACTACCGGGGCGATTGCCTTTGGCGTTACGGCTGATGATACGTCCGAAGTCACAATCGACAATGGAAGTCGAGTCACCACAAACGGGTTGGGTTCGCACGGTATCGTTGCCACTGATACTTCGGTGGTACTCGTCGACAACGGGGGGGCCGTCAATACCCTGGGGGTTGGTGCCTTCGGCATCAATGCGTTCGATGCCTCCACGATCACGGTTGACCATGCTAGTTCAATCAATACCGCCGGCGTAGGTGCCTATGGCGCCATCATAGGAGGCGGGTCGACGCTGACGGTCGACAACGGCAGCAGCATTACCACCAACGGCTTGGATTCACATGGCATCTTCGCCTACAACACCGCCTGGGTGACGGTCGACAACAGCAGTAGCATTACCACCAACGGAATCTCCGCACATGGTATTTCGGCAGCGGATGGCTCGACGCTGCTCGTCGACAATCTGAGCAGTATTACGACACATGCCGACTTGGCATTGGGTGTCTATTTGAACGGGACAGCTGCGGGGACGATCGACGCATTGAGCAGCGTGACAACGCACGGTGCGTTCGCCAACGGCATCGGGGCGGGTGGCTTGTCGACGTTGACGATTGACAATGGCAGTATCATTACGACCACCGCCACCGACGCAGTGGGCATCTTTACCCAGGACAGCGCCTGGGTGATGGTGGACAATGGCAGTCGTGTCACCACCAGCGGACTCCGCGCCCACGGTATTTATAGCAAGGATGATTCGACGCCTTTCGTTGACAACGGAAGTTTAATATCGACCATTGGTTTGTCAGCAACAGGCATCGAGATTGTAGATTCCTCCGTATTGAACGTCGGCAACGCAAGCACCATCACGACCATCGGGATTTCTTCGATTGGAATTTATGCAAAGGACTCCACGACGGCGACAGTGGACGGATCGACGATTTCATCGTTACTGTCCAGCGAGATCTTCGCGGAACGCATTGTGCTCGGGGGCGGCAGCCTGACTTTGCAGGCCACCAACAACGTGCTTGCTGGGGGAAGTGGTACGGTATCGCTATTCCAAGCGCTGGGGGGATCGATCATCGTGGATGGTTTTGCCGACAAGGCCAGTTTCGCTGCGTCCAATGGCATACCGACCGGCAATGTCACCGACATCGGCAACATTGTCTTTGTCCCCTAACGGCGTCGGTGTCCACGCCCTCCGGCGCGGTGCCGAGGGCGTTCACTTCTGCGACGGCGTCCCCGGGATATGGCGGGGCTGGGGATCGCCGGGCGGGGTGGCGCGTGTTAGGAATTCAAACAGGTCGGCCATTTCCTGCGGCTTGAGTTGAGACTCCAAATTTTCGGGCATCATCGAGAGTTTGCTCACGATGCGTTCGTCGATCTGGTCGCGGGGAATGGTCTCCAGTTTGCCGCCTTGCACTTTGAGCACGATTCGCTGCGCATTGTCCTCCACCACGAGACCCGTCACGACACGCCCTTTGGTCGTCGCGATGATCGTAGCCTGGTAGGCGGCGCCGATCACCAAACTGGGATCAAACACATTGGAGAGCAATTGCTCGTACGAGGCCCGACCGTTGACGGTGATATCGGGGCCAAGGTCGGCCCCTTTGCCGTGAATTGTGTGACATTGGCCGCACAATTTGTGAAACACTTGCTGCCCGGCGGTTGCATCGCCGGGGGTTTTGCGAAGAAAGGTGCGCATTTGAGCCAGTACCTTTTCACGGTTGGGATCGCGTTTCGTCCGTACTGTGCCCCAAACGGATCGCACAGATTTGACCAATTCCTTATCGTGGCTGGTGAGCAGCTTGCGGACTTGGTTGACGTTGATCGCACTGGCGGGAATTTTCTTTTCGTCGATGGCGGTCAGTAGTTTTTTGCTCCAGTGACCACGATCGGTGAGTCGTTCAATCGCATCGGGTTGCAGATCTGGTTCCAAGCCGGAATATGCTGCCAGAATCACGTCCGCCACGCCGGGATCTTGCATTTGTCCCAATGTGGTGATGATCGCTGCGCGAAATTGTTGCGCATGCCGTTCCGGATCGGTCAATATTCCTTGCACGGTCGGCAGGATTGTCTTGTCATTTTGCGAGGCAAGCACCTCCAACGCGCGGATTCGATCCGGCGTGGGGTGTTCGCCTGATTCAAAAAGTTGGCGGCAAATATCCAGCGATGCCTTGTCACCCCAGGACGCAGCCAAAACGACGATATCAGCATGCGGCGGCATGGCGTCATCCGTGAGTAACGGTTGCACCCGAGGTTCCAAAATTGTGCGGAGTCGCGATAAGCGGTCGCCGGCCAATTCCCCGGTTTGAATCCGCTTGGCCAGCACAATCAGAGAATCGTTAGGTTCGGCTTGCTGGTCGTCGGGAGCGATCAGGGTGCTATAGATCTGCGCCGCTGATTCCGGGCCCCCTTGTTCGACGGCCAGCAGGCGATCCAACAGCCGCGGCAACAAGGCCATGATGTTTCGATCTTGCTGGAAATCTCGCTGCGTCAGCAACTCAATGAACCGCTGCGGCTGCTCATCCAATCGGGGGTGTAGATTCTGCCAGACGATGTGTGGAATCAGTTGATCGTTGTCGCAATGCGATAGCACGTCCAACAGTACCGGCATCGTGTCGAGGTCGTCGATCTTCGGGGCGGCGATGGCCACTTGCAGTTGAACATCGGGTGAGTCGTCGCTGGCCAGCACTGCGATCCGTTGGTCGATATCGTCGGACACTTCGCCAAAGTTTCCAGCGGCGCGCACGCCCCATGCGCGGAAGATGGCATCGTCGTGATCCAACAACCGGCGGTGGAATGGTTCCTCCAACGCCCCGGTGCCAATCAATGCCCACAACGCGTGCAAACGGGTTTTTCGTGGTGCGTCGTTGTTGCGGCAAAGCTCCTGCAGCTTGCGGTTGGTGGTGGCATCGTTTCGTTCAGCGAGTAGTCGTTGCGCCACGCCGCGAAAATAATCGTTCGGTCCGCTTAACCGCTCGATCAACTCATCCCCCGATTCGCTTGCCATGTCAAACGACTCGGCACGCGGGGTGTTGTTGTAACGAATGCGATACAGCCTGCCTTTCAGGCGATCGACGCCCGGCGCGTCGCGGCGCGCGTCCTGATAGCAATGGTAGCGATCGTACCAGTCGAGAACGTACAGGCAGCCGTCGGGCCCGGTTTTTTGTGCCACCGGCATGAACCAGACATCGTTAGCTGTGAGGAAATCGGGGCGCGGCGACGCGAAATAGGTCGAACCCTTCCGCTCCAACACATCCACATTGAGACAGCCGCCATGGATATTGCCCATGTACAAACGGTTGCGGTACTCCGGGGGATAGGCGTCGCTGTCGAAATAGTGAATGCCGCAGTAGGCCGCTTTTTGATGCTTGTGTTCGACAATCGATTGCAGTTTCCAAGTGAAGGGCGGATAGGGGCCACCTTGGCGATGGTAGTAACCGGTCTCGGTCAGATGCCACAGGTGGTCGATCACACACGCGCTGATGAACGCGCTGCCTTCCTCATCCCAGGTGACGCCCCAGGGGTTGCTGGTCCCTTCGCAGAACAGTTCGAATTCGCGCGTCCGTGGATTGATGCGGAACAGCGCACAGGTGAAGTCGAATTCCTTACCGTTTTGCCGCACATGACTGTGATTGAAGACGCCATTGAGGCCGTACAAATAACCGTCGGGTCCCCAGGTGAGAGAGTTGGGCAATTCGTGCGTATCGTCGCGACCGAAGCCGGTGACGACGACCTCTGTCGTATCGGCTTTTAAGTCGCCGTCGGTATCGCGGAGAAACAGAATATCGGGCGCATTTGCCACCCAGACACCGCCGTATCCTACAGCAATGCCCGAGGGAATGTTCAGCCCGTCGGCAAAGACCGTCGTTTTGTCGACGCGGCCGTCACCGTTGGTATCCTCTAAGACTTTGATGCGGTCGCGGCCCTTGCCGGGGGAGGACCGGGGGTATTCCACGCTCTCGGTGATCCAAATCCGGCCGCGTTCATCGAACGTCATCGCCACGGGATTGACGATATCCGGCTCGGATGCCACCAACTCGACCGTGAAGCCGTCTGGAACCATCATCTTGGCGATTGCATCTTGCGGCGAGAGCGGTGGCCCGGGGGGTTTGTCCTGGCGACGCGGAATGATCGGCGGCGCAGCCACAAGGGGAACTGCCAGTTGAGTGAGCGCGACTAAAAACAGCAGTATCAACCTCACTGCAAGCATACGTTCACCTCGAAGATGTCTCATTCTGGTCTGAATTGTCGTTGTTCTGTCGTCGCGAATCACTGAGGCTCCCTTGGAGTCGCATGCAGCTATTGAGCTTGTTCGCGAACCGCACTCAATCCGTCGGCCAACGCTTGCTGGTAGATCCAGAGGTCGCCGCCAAACGCGATCATTTGAAAGCCTTGTTTGATCAGCGCATTGGCATTATCCACGCCATCCGCCATGAAGCCGCCGATCTTGCCATGTTTGTGGGCGGCTTCGAGTACGCGACTCACAGCGGATTTGAATTGGGGATGATCGAATTGCGCGGGAATTCCCAGTGAATTCGAGAGGTCGAAATGACCAATCCACAATACGTCGATGCCCGGCACAGCTGCGATCGCATCGACGTTCTCAACGCCCGTTGCTGTTTCGATTTGGGCAATCAGATGCTGTTGAGAATTGGCGCTGTTCATTTTTTCAACGATATCACCGCCTTGGTAGTCGTCGTGGGCAACGCCAAACGCAGCTCCGCGGCGGCCGGCGGGGGGATACTTCGCGCTGCGGACAATCAATTCCGCCTGTTCGGCCGTTTCCACCATCGGCACCATGACCCCCATCGCGCCCATATCAAAGATCCGCGCGATGAAGTGATATTCCGTGACTGGTACGCGGACGATCGGGACTGTTCCGTCGGGCGTGGTCGCCATCAACATACGGATCGACTCGACACTCCAGCCGGTATGCTCCATATCGAAGACAATAAATTCCGCCCCGGCTTCAGCAGCGATGCGGGCGACTCCGGTCGTATTGAATTCAAAAACAAACGTGCCGAGTGAAAAGTCGCCGGAAGCTAATTTTCGTTTCACGGGATTGTCTTGCATGATCTTCCCTTATTTGGAACTTGAAGTCCCGATCTGTGTGAGTGATTGGCACGATGTGTTTTTGCCACTGGGGCGACGATGAGGGGACGTTGCCATCGAGGGAAACAAATCTCGCTCAGAAATGTGATCTACGGATCTAGCGGCTCAGGTCGCAATCCTCGATAATACCATCTAAATTATTGATCAAACACCGATGGATCACAAGCAGCAACTGCTGTGGTTATTTTGGACTTTCCTGCTCAGTTACTCTTAAAGGTTACAGAGATGAACAAATGTGGAGCGATGGGTCTTGCGGCCACCCTAGTTTTCCTGGCGGTCACGGCGGCTGCCTCAGCAGCGGAGGCCATCGAGCGTCCGCGGGTGATTGTGACGACCGATGGCGAAGTGGACGATCGCTGTTCGATGAACCGCTTCTTGTTGTACGCCAATGATTGGGATATCCGCGGACTCATTCATTCCAGTTCGAAACACCACTGGAAAGGCAATACACAGCAACCCGGCCACAAGTGGAATGAAATCTCCTGGTTGGACGAGCAACTCGCCGCTTATGAAGCGGTTTACCCACTGCTCAAACAACACGCTCCGGGGTATCCCACGGCTGACGAGCTACGGAGCCAAGTGTTTGTGGGCAATATCGAACTCGAAGGGGATATGCGCGAAGCCACCCCGGGATCGAATCGTATTGTCGAAGTGCTGTTGGAAAAGGACCCCTCGCCCGTATGGCTGCAGGCCTGGGGAGGCGTTAATACAATTGCCCGTGCGCTGAAGACCATTGAAGAAAAATATCCCAACCGCGTCGAAGAGGTTTCAGCCAAGGCCAAAATCTACTTGATCACGCATCAGGACAACACGTATGACACGTACATCCGCAAAGCATGGCCGAACGTGGAAGTCTTGCTCAGCAATTATCCTTCCTTCGGCGCCATCGCCTATGGCTGGGGCAAACTTCTGCCGCCGGACGAGAAAAAATATTTCGGCCGCGTTTGGATGCGGGAAAACCTTTTAAAAAAACATGGCCCGTTGTTAGATCTGTACGAACACAAGGAACTCCGCTTTCGCTCCGAAGGAGATTCCCCTGCATTTTTGCATGTGATCAACACCGGTCTGCGTAGTGATGAGCATCCCACGTATGGCGGTTGGGGCGGCCGCTTCTATCAAGCCAAGCCGCATCTGTGGAGGTCGGTGGATGGCAAGCAACCGGGACCGCATTCGATCAGTCGTTGGGCCATCGAATTTCAAAACGACTGGGCTGCACGGGCCGATTGGTGTGTGAAAGACTACGAACAAGCGAATCATCATCCGGTCGTCACACTCCGACACGAGCAGGATATCACAGCTTCACCGGGAGCGAACATCATGCTCGAGGCGGAAGCTAGCGACCCCGACGGGGACACGCTGCAGTACCAGTGGTGGCCGTATCAGGAAGCGGGCACGTATCCGGCGGCGCTGACGATTGAAAATGCCGAGGCGCAACGAGCAACGTTTCGTGTACCCGACGATGCCCAAGCGGGGCAAACCATGCACCTGGTTTGCACGGTGAGCGACAACGGCAGTCCACCCTTGAAGAAGCATCGACGCGTGATTGTGACCTGCGGACCAGAATGAGGCGACATCGGCGAGATTTTGCGCCCTTATGGGCTTTTTGGTGTGGAGATTCGTGCTTTCCAGGCGGGGTAAAGATCCGTTTTCAAATGCACCGGCCAATTGCCGTACCAGCCATAGCCGACGCGGCGTTCGAGTTTGACGTCGGCCAGGCGATAGACTTTGATGCCGTCGCGATTACAGAAAAAGGGCCGGTTGGTTTCGATTTCATAGTAGCGGGTCCAAATCGGCGGCGCTTGTGGGTCCTGGACTTCGATCCGATCGATCTTGGCGGTAAAGTTTTCGAATCGGACCGGCGTGATCGGAATGGTCTTGATTCGTAGCCCTTCGATTTTGGATGCTTCAAACCAAGCCATCGCACTCTCGACAGCTTCGATCACTTCCGGGGACGGGTGGGGCAGTTCCATCAAGAACCGGACCACGCCTGTGCTTTCTTGGGGTGTGATCGATGGGAGTTCGTAGGTTCTTGCGCGGACGGGCGCGAATGTGACATGGTCGTGCTGTTGACACCAGGCAGTTTTACGGCCATTCACTTCAATCTGGCATTTCAACGTGGCGTCGATGGCCTGTTCCAGGGAGCGGTCCAACCGGGCGCGCAATTGGGGGTCTAACCATGCGAAGTCCGGGCTACCGTTGCGGATTTTTAGGAGCAACCTCATCACTCCCACCATCACGTCGTCGTTGAAGGTGATGGCATCGACATCCTTGCCCCGCCACCCGCCGGTCGGTCGTTGTTCTCGGAGGAGATAATCCAAACCCTTCACCGCTGCCTTGCGATAGCGCGGCAACCCGGTGACTTGAAAGACCCGGGCGAGATACTCGATTTGCGGGTACGTGTTGCGGTTGTCAAAGGTACTGCGGCCGAGGGAGCCTTTGCGAATTTTGCGGATTTCCTCCACATCGATCTCGGCCAGCCAATCCAAGTTGGTGGGCCATCCGCCATCGGCGTTTTGATATCGCAACAGGTTTTCCGCGATATGCACGATTTGCTCGGGGCGATACCGTAGGTCATTCCGGCCACGACCGTCCTTCATTTGCCAGTGGTGAATGCTGTCTCTGAACAGGGACAAATCGATTGGCTCGTAGTTCCCCTGAAGAGCCTGTTGCAGTTTGGTGTCGGCTGCGTCGGCCCGGCAGGTGACTTGGTTCATGACCGTACCGACCACGCAGACTGCGAGTACAATCGCGCTCTGTCGACACCCTTTGAATTCTCGCCGCATACTTACTTCTCTCTCGCTTTTTGCATCAATCTTGTGGGCAATCGTCTGGTTTCAGAAATTACCTGGGCGCGTTGTTCGGTAGGGATCGCACACTGCGACCGCAAGCGGTCGGTTTGGGGGTTTTGTTAGCCATTCCGTAAAATCTGTGTTTGATCCGTGTTCATCTGTGGCTAAGAATAATGGCCATCCTGGGTTGCGGATCCGCCGTATTGCAATCTTAGTCGGTTCGTAGAAAGCTCACTATGCCTGCGGAAAAATCGTCGAGAGACCTATGACGCTCTTTCCAGGCTTTGAGGCGGGTGGTTAAGATACTGTCGGTGGCCGGGCTTGCCGGAGCTGCCGACGGAATGCGAGCCGAACGTCCGATTTCCATCAAAACAGACGAGAACAACATGCGCACCAGCCATCGAATTCTCGCCGCGATTTTTATTGGCGGCGGATTACTCTTTGCCACGATTTACGCGAGACAACAACCGATGCCTGAATCAAACAAACCAGAACCGACCCCTCAAACCGATGCCGTCGAACCGGCCGGTCCTGCTGCGACGGAAGTTGCGACTTTCGGCGCCGGCTGTTTTTGGTGTACCGAAGGGGTGTTTCTGCAATTGAAGGGGGTCCAGTCGGTGGTCTCCGGCTACACCGGCGGTCAAGTGCCCAATCCGACCTACGAGCAAATCTGCACCGGCAGAACCGGACATGCGGAGGTGGTGCAGATTACCTTTGACCCCTCGGTGGTGACGTTTGCCGATTTGCTCAAAGTCTTTTGGCAAACGCACGACCCGACAACACTGAACCGTCAAGGCAACGATACCGGCACGCAATACCGTTCGGCAATTTTCTATCACAGCCCCGAGCAACAACAACAGGCGGAAGCGTACAAAAAACAGCTCGACGAATCGGGGTCATTCGCAAACCCGATCGTGACTGAAATCGTAGCTGCTCAGGAGTTTTTCCCGGCCGAGGATTATCATCAAAACTACTATGATCTCAACGAGCAACAACCGTATTGCCAATTTGTGATCCGACCGAAGATTGAAAAACTCAAAAAAGAGTTTCATGACAAATTGAAAACCAATTAGTAACAGGTTCATGATTGGCCGGGCGACCAAGCTGCGGTCATTCCTGTTTCTTGTGATCGATGCCCCCTGCACGATCCGTCCTGACATTCCCCACCTCGACCCGCTCTGATTTTTCTACCGTGCTGACTAGGAATGACTCAACGCTATGCAGAACCTCCCAACAATTTTTACCGTCGCTGCACTTTTATGGATTCCCACCGTCGCGCTGGCGGACTCGGCCATCAAACCGTCTCCCCAATTGCCCGAGACGATGCCGTGGGACTTGGAGACACTCAGCCAGCAGCCTAGCTTTGAATGGGTCGATGAGCAAAGTCCCGTGCGGTCGTTGTTTTATGCCGGTGAACCGTATGGCGGCCAACCGACGCGGGTCTTCGCTTACTACGCCACACCCGGCACGCTGGCGGGCGATTCGTCGCTCGATAAAAACTTGCCTGCTGTGGTGCTGCTGCATGGTGGGGGCGGAACGGCGTTCAAAGAATGGGCGGAGCTGTGGGCCAAGCGGGGTTATGCCGCGATCGCTATGGACTTAGCCGGGCACCGACCGGTTGAGGGGAAAAATCCACACGATGGTCGCAATCGCACACGCCTGGATGATGGCGGACCGAATCAAGGGGACGAAGAAAAGTTCGGCAGCATCGACAAGCCGGCCAAGGAGCAATGGCCCTATCATGCGGTCGCCAACGCGATCCGCGCGCATTCACTGATTCGCAGCTTTCCCGGCGTTGATCCGCAGCGCACGGCTGTTACGGGAATCAGTTGGGGCGGCTACCTGACCTGCATCGTGTCGGGCGTCGATAACCGCTTCAAAGTCGCCGTCCCCGTCTATGGTTGTGGATTTCTGCAGGAGAACAGTGCCTGGGTTCCGCGTATGGCGAAGATGGAACCGGCGCAACGCGACCGCTGGGTGCAGCTTTGGGATCCATCGCAATACTTGCCTGCCGTTTCGATGCCGATCCTGTTCGTCAACGGCACCAATGACTTCGCCTATCCGCTGGACAGCTACATGAAAAGTTTCGATGCCGTCCCCAGCCCCAAGCAATTACGCGTCACCGTGAACATGCCTCACGGTCATCCCCCCGGTTGGGCTCCGCAAGAAATCGGTCTGTTTGTGGACCAACACCTGCGCGGCGCCGATCCACTACCCAAGCTCGACATGCTGATGGTCAAAGACGGCCAAGCATCGCTCCGCTGGCAAGGCCCTGCGAAGATCACCAAGGCAGAGCTGCATTACACGACCGACACAGTGGAAATCAACAAGCGGAAGTGGAAATCGATTCCGGCAACGATTGAAGGGCAACAGGTCGTGGCCGCAGCTCCTCCAGAAAACGCGACGGCTTGGTTTTTCACAGTGCAGGATGAGCGCGGTGCCGTCGTCAGTAGCCGTGTGACTTTTCCGGGTGAGCGCCCGTAGGCAAGGTGTAATTGGCATGAGCAACAAATACGACGATGACATGAAACGGCTAGAGGCGGGTTTTCTTTTGCAATCGCCAGGGCGAAGCAAAAAACGCGGCACTTGTCAAAGATACGATAGTGCTCTTCCGTTAACAGAACACGACTTGTCGCAACTGGAAGCGATTCTTCCTGATCCAATTCCAGACGGTTATCGGCATTTTCTGCAATTTTATGGCGATGCCTGTTGGCGATCGCGGCAATGGGACTGCCGGCTCATTGATGAGCCGGACATCACCTTGAACGTGTCTTATTTTTTTGGAATTCGTGAGAATAGCTGTTATCCATTACGGCCTGTATATGAAACCAATGTTGCTGAGTTCGATCTGCCGCCACGCCTATTGCCAATTGCCCAGTGCGACGGAGGGCTGTACTGTATTTCTTTGAGCGGTGATGACCGAGGGCAAGTGCTTGGGTGGCATACTGAAGACGTTGATAGAGAGGAGGTCGATGGTGAACTTATCGCGATTTCCGAAGGTGCGTCTGTAGTAGCGTATGCGTTTGATGAATTCCTGCACCAGATTTACCTAATCGATTGACACTACAACCGGTGCGGCCGCGTTATGAGTGTGAGTACGACGTCCAGGGCAATCGGACCGTGATTCGCGACAATGTTGTGCAGATCGGCTTAACCGTCTACTACGACCAGGTCGGCGTGGCGGAAGCTATTGAATTTTCCAGCAAAATCGGGGAATTTGAGTCAGAAGAACTGAACGGAAATGCCTTTTTGGCTCGATCATTTCCCGGCAGGTTCGTATTATTGGAGTGTGGCTTTGGTTCCGAAGGGTAGTCGGGGTCTGCCCAGCAATTTCGGGTCCTACCGGGATGACAGCCTGCTCCCGCAACCGGCAGCAGCGATGATTGCCGATTCAAAAAGAGCGAAACACGTTCACGGGATACTCAACAGACCTTGATGGCCAGTAGGCAAGGGGAATGACGATGGGGACGGCTAAGTTGGTTCTGGACGGTCAGGAATACGAGCTTCCGGTGATTACGGGGTCCGAGGGGGAGCGCGCAGTCGACATCACCAGTCTCAGGTCCGACGCCGATATCATCACGCTGGATTCCGGTTACGGCAACACCGGTTCCTGCGAAAGCGCAATCACGTTCATCAACGGCGAAGAGGGAATTTTACGGTATCGCGGATATCCCATCGAGCAGCTTGCCGAATCCGCCACCTTCCCGGAAATCAGCTACCTGCTCATTTACGGCGAGCTTCCCAACCTAGAGCAATTGTCGAATTTCCGTCAACAATTGACCTTTCACAGCATGATCCACGAAGACATGAAAAAGTTCTTCGAGGGTTTTCGGCCGTCTGCCCACCCGATGGCGATTCTCTCGGCCATGGTCGCCTCGATGTCGACCTACTACCCGGAACTTGCTGAAGACGACGACATGAATGTCATTCGTCTGCTCGCCAAAGCCAAAACCATTGCAGCTTACGCCTACAAAAAATCGATCGGCCAACCGTTTATCTATCCCCGGGATGATTTGTCTTACTGCGCCAACTTTCTGCACATGATGTTTGCCATGCCAACGACAACCTACGATGTCCCGCCGGAATTGGCCAACGCCCTGAACATGCTGTTGATTCTGCATGCGGATCACGAACAGAATTGCAGCACCTCGACGGTGCGAATGGTCGCCAGCAGCCAAGCCAACTTTTTTGCCTCGATCTCCGCCGGCATCGGCGCCTTATCGGGACCGCTACATGGCGGAGCGAATCAAAAGGTGTTGGAAATGTTGGAGATGATTCAGCAAGATGGCGGCGACTATATGAAATATGTCAATCTCGCCAAGGACAAGGACGATGAGTTTCGTCTGATGGGCTTTGGCCATCGTGTTTATAAGAACTTTGATCCCCGCGCGACGTTCCTTCGCAAGGCGGCCGACAACGTGATCAAAACGATGGGTATCGACGATCCGCTGCTGAATATTGCCAAAGGCCTGGAAGAGGTCGCTCTGAGTGACGAATATTTCATTGAGCGCAAGTTGTATCCCAACGTCGATTTCTACAGCGGCATCCTGTACCGCGCCATGGGAATTCCCTCAGCGATGTTCACAGTCATGTTCGCCCTGGGACGTTTGCCGGGTTGGATTGCCCATTGGAAAGAACTGCGGCAAGATCCCGGCAGCCGCATCAATCGGCCCCGCCAAGTTTACACGGGACCCAACGAGCGCACCTACGTGCCGATGGACCAACGCTAACGGCCGGTTATCAAACGCATGGGACAGCCATTTTGCCTGAGGCGAGCTGATTTTCGGCGCTTCACCGAGCGATCGTGGTGGAGTCGCTGCCAAAAACCAAACTGTCAGCTGAATGGGTCGACGATGAGACACATCGTTGGATCGATATCAAAGATACCACAATCGACGAATTGAAAGATGTGTTCGCGCCTTACAACCTACCCGCTTCCATTCTCGCAGCTTGCCTTGCTACGGAACGGACGGCGCGGTTTATTTCGCGGAGCGATGCGTTTTTGTCTTGAGCTGCCCACGCATCTGGGCTGGGACGTGTACTCCAAACCGTACGTATCCGTCCTGTACTTGCCGACAACCGTGATCAGTATCCATCGCGACTTCGTGCATTCCATTAAGGACGTGATCGATGACTTAAATGAGGAGGTGCAGCTGTTCGAACGAAGTGCATCGGCCTTGCTGTATCACTTGTTGACCTCCATCGGTAAGAAAAACCTGGACGCCGCTCTGGATGTGCGTACCGAGGCCGAAGAACTTGCCATGGCGCTCGACCGCGATCCTGAGCAGATTGATCCTCAGCAGATCGCCGAGATGCGACGAAGGATTAGCCACCATGCGACGGTGCACGACGACCATACCTACTGCGCCGGCGTCTTGCGAACTGTCGAGTCGAAATCGTTGCAATTCACCGGGACGTCGAGACTTTTCGGCGAACAATTGCGACTGGCAGAGGTCGCCGGCCAAATGATCGCAGGCGCTCAATCCCGCGTCGCCGACCTGCAGGGCACCTACGACGCGACCGTTCAGCAAAAGGTAGAAAACCGCTTGCGCATGCTGACACTGCTGCCGGCGATCTTCCTGCCGTTGACGCTCATTTCGGGCATTTACGGCATGAATTTCACCGACTTGCCCGGCATGGGCATCCCGACCGGATATCTCATTGTCATCGGCATCATGCTGGCCACTCTATTTGGAATGGGACTGTATCTGAAGCGCAACGGTTGGTTTGATTGAAGGTCGCACTCAACCTGTCGGGCACTCATTTGTCGACCGCCGACGTCGATACATGCGATGCAGATCGCTTTGTCATACCGAGAAAGCATTCCGTGGCAATCAAATTCGGTACCCAGGCGATCCAGGCCACTGTCTGATAGACTTCCTCAAACTCGAACCCAAGTATGACGAGGACGGGAATCCACAACCGGAGAGTCACGGCAGCGAAGGTTAGCGCGTAGCTACGAATCATCCATTCCCGATGCTGAGACACACGGCCATGAAGGATTGACCAGAAGGCCAACGTACCGGTCAGCAACCACAGCGCTGCCAGCATCCCAAAGCCGAAATGGGTCGAGAGCCCCCCGTAAGAATGGGGAGCAAGGAATAGGCCGCCGATCGCCCCAAATCCGACAGTGGCGGCAAGGTAAACGCCACCCAAGAATCGGTGCAACTGCAGGTGACGATTCCTAAACCGCTTCCAGAATTGAAACGGCCCAATCACGATTGCTACAACTCCACCTCCGATGTGGCTCAGCAACGAGATTGGGTGGTCGACGTAGACCGCGCGGTTTTGTTCGAAATAGGTGTCGGGATTCAATGAAAAGTACCGGAACGACGTGATCGCCACTAACAAAGCCAGAAGAGTCATTATGCTCCAACCGAGCACGCGGGCAGCCGATTTCATCATGGGATTGTGCTCACTATAGTCAGATGTGTCGTTCTTGGATTTTTTCTCTATCAGTCTCGTTCGAGCAGCTCTCCCCGCTGTATGTCATTCGCATGTTGTGGCGGCTTATTTGGACTGATCAGAACACAGGCAATTTCCGATCACGGCCTGCATATTGTTACGGTGAGAACATTGCGATTCTACATCGATGAATCCAACGCTTGAGATTTCTTTCCAATCGGGAGTAAGCGCCTTTGCGCCTTGGCCTCAATGACCGGACAGAAATTCGTTAAACGATAACCAGTTGCTTGCAGCTGAGCGGCCGTAAACGCGACGACCGGATCGTCATATAAACATATGAACCGGCAGGGAGATTGTATTGGCTGATTCATTATTTACGGGATTTGCACGAATTTTTTAATATGAATTTCACCAAAGTCGTGTTCAAATAGTTTTCACTACATCGATGACTCAACTCTACGTCCATTCATTTCCGAAGGGTAGCTATGAAGACGCAACGGTTTCGAATTTACTGCACACTCGCCCTGGGAGTATTGTTCGGCTATGTCGCCGCTGATTCCAACACAGAGGTCGACGTGAACGCCAATGCCGCGACGCCTGAGGTCACAGTTGGTGAAACGGCAAGTCCGGTCGCTGTTCAAGGGGACCTAAGCAATCAGTTCGCACACAGCAATGTGGTGTTACCCGCAGCACAAGCCGTGGCAACGTCTGCGGCTGGGCAGGCGAAAAAACAGCCGAACATCATCATGATCATGGGTGACGACATCGGCATGTGGAACATCGGGGCCTATCATCGCGGTATGATGGCTGGCCGAACGCCGAACATCGATCAGCTTGCGCGCGAAGGCGCGATTTTTACAGACTACTATGCAGAAGCAAGTTGCACGGCGGGTCGAGCGAACTTTATCACCGGCCAACTTCCCATCCGCACAGGTTTGACGACAGTCGGTCAAGCAGGTGCAAAGATTGGCATGCCCGCAGCCGCGCCCACAATCGCCACCGTGCTAAAGGATATGGGATATGCCACTGGCCAGTTTGGCAAAAACCACTTAGGGGACCGGAATGAGTTTCTGCCGACACTGCACGGCTTCGACGAGTTTTTCGGATACCTGTACCACCTGGATGCCATGGAAGACCCGTTTCACCCGGGCTACCCGCAAGAACTTAAGGAGAAATACGGGCCGCGCAATCTCTTGCATACCTGGGCGACGGACAAAGACGACACGACCGTCGATCCGCGTTGGGGCAAGGTAGGCAAGCAAAAAATTGTCGACGAAGGTCCACTTCCGCCCCACCCGATCAAAGGCATAAAACACAACATGGAGGATGTCGATGACGAAATCCTCAAACTGACCCTTGCCTTTATCGACAAAGCCCACGCGGAGGGCAAGCCATTTTTCGTCTGGCTGAATCCAACACGCATGCACGTTGTGACACACCTCAACGAAAAGTACGAAGGCATGCGTACCGCTGAAAACGAATGGACGATTGAAGAGGCCGGCATGGCGCAGTTTGATGATGTCGTCGGCGCCGTGATGGCACACCTGAAAAAAATCGGAGTGGCCGACAACACGATTGTGGGTGTCACTACCGACAACGGAACGGAAAACTTCACGTGGCCTGACGGCGGTCAAACGCCATTTGCGGGCGCTAAGGGCATGGTCCAAGAAGGGGGCTTTCGTGTGCCCATGGTCCTGCGCTGGCCCGGCACAGTGAAACCAAACCAAGTCATCAACGGTGTGATGTCAGGTATGGATTGGTTGCCAACTTTCGTAGCGGCAGCAGGAAATCCAGACATCAATGAGGAGCTCAAGCAGGGCAAAAAACTCAATGGCAAAGAGTATAAAGTGCATTTGGATGGCTATGACCAGACGGACATGCTGAGCACAGGCGCCAAATCTGCCCGCAACGAACTCTGGTATTTTGCGGAAAGTAGTTTGGGAGCGGCTCGTGTTGGCAACTTCAAGTATACATTTCTGAATCAGCCGGACGGTTGGTTTGGTCCGAAAGTGTCAGCCGGTTGGCCGGGAATCGTCAATCTACGTCTCGATCCGTTCGAGCGGACAACGATCGGTCAGTCGATGGCTGCCTACAACTGGTGGGCGTATGAATTCTGGCGGTTTGTTTTTGTGCAAGAAGAGGTTGCTAAATTGGCAAAAACAGCTATCGAATTCCCACCGATGCAAGAAGGTGCGAGTTTCAATCTCGACGCAATCAAGAAAAAACTTGCAGACCATGCCGCTGCGCTCTCGAAGTGATCAGAAAAAAACGGATGGGCGCGTTTCGTCGCGCCCATCCGTTTCATTTGATTTCCCATTGTTGCGACACTAGATGTTCGATGATCTGAACATCTACAACCGCATGTCGCAATCAACCCAACACTGCCAGCACCGCTGCGCCCATTTGTTCGGTCGATAGGCATTTGCCGCCGGCTGCGATGTCTGCGGTGCGGTGGCCGGCGTCTAGGACTGCTTCGACGGCTGCATCGATCGCGGCGGCTTCTTCCGTCAAACCCAGCGAATGGTGTAGCGCCATCGCGGCGGCCAAAATTGTGGCTAGTGGATTGGCAATGCCCTGGCTGGCGATGTCCGGTGCGGAACCGTGAATCGGTTCATACAACCCCGGTCCCGCTTCGCCCAACGATGCCGACGGCAACATGCCCAACGAACCGGGCAGCATGCTCCCTTCGTCGGTGAGAATATCGCCAAACATATTGCCGGTGACGACCACATCAAAATCACGCGGTCGCGAAATGAGGTGCATGGCCATCGCATCGACCAACACGACGTCGTATTGGATGTCCGGAAATTCGTCAGCCATGACCTGCGCCGCCACGCGCCGCCAGAGTCGCGAAACCTCCAACACGTTGGCTTTGTCGACCGACGTCACGCGACCGCTGCGCAGTTGCGCCGCTTTGGCGGCGAGTCGCACGATGCGGGCCACCTCTTCGGTGTTGTAGACCATCATGCTATAGGCTTCTTCGCCACTGGCATGCGGCTTGACCCCCGAGTCGCCGAAATAAATGCCGCCGGTCAATTCGCGCAGGAAGAGAATGTCGGTCCCTTCAATGATCTCGCGCTTCAGCGGCGAAGCATCGATGAGTTGTTTGTATGGTTTGATCGGCCGCAGGTTGGCGAACAGTTGGAGTTCTTTGCGGAGCGACAACAGTCCCGCTTCGGGACGCGTCTTGGCATTGGGGTCGTCCCACTTTGGACCGCCGACCGCACCCAAAAGAATCGCATCGGCTTTGCGGCAAGCGGCGAGTGTCTCGTCGGGCAGCGGCGTGCCGTGGCTGTCGATGGCATTGCCGCCCATGGGGCAACTGGTGAATTGAAACGAATGCCCAAACCGTTTGGCGACGGCTTCTAAAACGAGTTGTCCTTGCTCAATGATCTCCGGCCCAATTCCATCGCCCGGCAACAACACAATATTCGCATCCACAGTCAATCAACCTTTCGCAAACAGTAATTACGGCACAACGTCTCATGAACCCCCAATGTAACGCTGAAGAGGACGAAACGCCAGAACGCGGGCGGTGTGGTTGAGAGCGGTGCCCACGGTCCGGCTACGCTGAACGTTTTTGGGACGTCGTGTTGGCGATCGGATGCGACCAATGCGGGCCGGTGAGTTCGGCGGCGGTTTGCGGCTGGTCCAGGCGCAGGCTGTGTGGGAAGGTGTCGGCGCGGTCTTCGACCCGTTCGATGTGGGCACCGAGTTGTCGCAATTTGCGTTCCAGCCGCTCGTATCCACGGTCCAAATGGTAGATGCGGCGGATCGCTGAATCCCCTTGGGCGGACAAGCCGGCGATAACGAGCGCTGCGCTGGCGCGTAGATCGGAGGCCATTACGGCGGCCCCGCTGAGTTGACCGGCGCCATTGATGATCGCCGACGGACCTTCGCGGCGAATCATCGCGCCCATCCGGGCCAATTCGGCGGCATGCATGAAACGATCGGGAAAGACTTTGTCCGTGATTACGCTGATTCCCGGTGTGCAGGCGAGCAGCGACATCAGTTGCGCTTGCACATCGGTCGGGATGCCGGGGTAGGGCAGGGCGATGCAATCCGCAGCGCGCAGCTCTCCGCTGGTTGTGATGCGGAGACGGTTCTCGCCCACGTTGGCAATCTTCACACCAATTTCTGAAAGCTTTTCGAGCACCGCCGTTAAATGTTGAGAGCGTACGTTTTTCAGTTCGACGTCACCGTTAGTTACGGCGGCAGCGATCATCAGCGTGGCTGCTTCGATCCGGTCCGGGACGATGCGGTGAGTCGTACCGGTCAGTTCCTCGACGCCATCGATTTCTAAAAACGGTGTACCCAACCCCGAGATGCGGGCGCCCATATTGTTGAGATAATTCCCTAAGTCGACGACTTCCGGTTCACACGCGGCCGATTCGATCGTTGTTTTTCCGCGGGCCAAGGCGGCGGCGACCATGATGTTGCAGGTGCCGGTGACGGTGCTCCCAAACGGTCCACCCAGATAGATCCGTGCGCCGCGCAGTCGACCGGCTTCAGCGATAACGTAACCCCGCTCAACTCGAATATCAGCGCCTAAAGCGGCGAGGCCTTTGAGATGCAGGTCGATGGGACGGTCACCGATATTGCACCCCCCGGGCAGGGAGATGCATGCGCGGCCGCGGCGTGCCAGCAATGGTCCCAAAACACAGACACTGGCCCGCATGGTGCGGACGAGTTCATAATCGGCGGCATGGGGCCGGTCGTCGACGACTTCGAGTCGCAAATCCCCACTTGCATCGCGATTGACGTTCATGCCCAGCTCGCTGAGCAATTTGCACAGCGTGCGAACGTCGACCAGATCGGGGACATCTTGGAGCACCGACGGCCCGCTTGAGGCCAATGCAGCCGCCATGATCGGCAAGGCTGCATTCTTAGCGCCATTGATCGTGACGGTTCCCGCAAGCGGCGTTCCACCGCGTATCACAAACATGTCCATCCCTGGACCTCCTCGACCCATACGGTCAAGACTTGTATTTGTATCTTCAAAGCCGCTCTGCAACCGCGACGCGCGGGCGATGGGCTAAATCGTTGACGATCCGTGCCGCACAATAATCGCCGCTTGCGGCAATCAATTCAGGCAGAACGTTACCTTGTTCGGACCCGATTTCCAACAGCAAAAACCCGCCCGATTTAAGATGTTGGCCAACTTCTGCAAGAATCCGGCGGATCACATCCAGTCCGTCCGCTCCGCCAGCTAGCGCCAAGTGGGGTTCGTGATCGCGGACATCGGCATCGAGCTGGGCCAATTCGGCATCCGCAATATAGGGCGGATTGCTGATGACAAAATCGAATTGTGCCTCGGAATCCAGCGGAGCGAAGAGATCGCCTTCGAGAAAATCGATGCGTTCAGCAACGTTGTGTGCGGTTGCGTTCTTGACGGCGATGTTCAAGGCGGCGGGGCTGATATCGACGGCCACAATCTTGGCGGCGGGCAAATTCGCCGCGGTCGCGACGGCGATACAACCCGAGCCGGTTCCCAGTTCGAGGATCTGCGGTTGTGGCCGGCCAGCCGCTAATGTGAGTAATTCCAGCACTAATGTTTCGGTGTCGGGCCGCGGAATCAACACATCGGACGAGACATGCAAATCGAGTCCATAGAATTCGCGGTGCCCAACCAAATAGGCGACCGGTTCCGCCTGAGCGCGGCGCGTGACGAGCGCCCGCATGCTGGCGCGAACCTCGTCGTCAAGAACATCGTCGTAATGCGTATAGAGTTGAATCCGCGGGCAGGCGCGGGCGTGGGCCAAGAGGATTTCGGCGTCCAGACGCGGCGTGTCGCTGCCATGTTTCTTCAGATGTCCGGTGGTCCAGTCGATGACGCGACCGACGGTCCACGGCTGGTCGGTCTCGGTCGTCGTTCGTGCGTCTGAACTCACAGGTTTTAAATCCGATTATCACGGCCGGGAAGCGAAGCCGAAATGAATGAGCGGGTCGCATTCAGGCGACTACTTACCGCTCTCTTCGCTGCCGAGGCTTTGCAAACGTTCTTGGCGGTCGAAGGCCATCAAATTCTCAATCAGTTCGTCGAGGTTACCGAGCATGATCTGGTCAAGCTTGTACAACGTCAGATTGATGCGGTGATCAGAGAGGCGGTTTTGCGGAAAGTTGTACGTCCGAATCCGCTGGCTGCGATCACCTGAACCGATCAGCGTGCGGCGTTGTTCGGCCCGTTCCGATTGCGCCTGTTGTTGTTTCATTTCCAACAACCGGCTTCGCAAGACGCGCATCGCTTTGGAGCGATTTTTGTGTTGGCTTTTTTCATCCTGGCAACTGACGACCGTATTGGTGGGCAAGTGTGTGATCCGTACGGCGCTGGCGGTCTTATTGACTTTTTGCCCGCCGGGACCGCTGGCAAAATAGGTATCAACTCGCAGTTCATCGTTACTGATCTCAAGCTCAACTTCATCGGCTTCAGGCAGAACGGCGACGGTGGCGGCGCTGGTATGAATGCGGCCTTGCGTTTCTGTGTCGGGAACGCGTTGCACGCGATGACCGCCGCTTTCGAATTGCAACTGCATGAAGGCCCCGTCGCCCTTCACCGAAAACGTGATGGCCTTGATGCCGCCCACATCGGATTCACTGCGGTCAAGTTCTTCAACCTTCCACCGGCGGTTTTCAGCCAAACGCAGGTACATCACGAACAGGTCACGCGCAAACAGCGAGGCTTCGTCCCCGCCGGTACCAGCACGGATTTCCATGATCAAACTGCCCCGTGTGGCGGCGTCGCCGGCCGTCACCAAGTCTTCCAGGTCCACCTGAATCACCGCTTGACGAGCGAGTAGTTCCTCAAGTTCGGCTTCCGCGTATTCCCGGGATTCGGGGTCTTTTTCCTCGTCGACCATTTCGCGGACTGCGACAACGTTTTCTTCGAGTTCCTTATACTCGCGGACCATCAGCGCAGTTTTGGCTAAGCCGCCATGTTCGCGCTGGATCTTGAGCAGTTGAGCCGTATCGGAGAGGATTTCCGGATCGATGAGAAGTTTTTCCAACTCCTCGAATCGTTCCAGTTTTTGCTCCAAGCTGGGATACATGATTTTCACTTATCGCGACCAAGAGAGACTGGCGGAAGATAACCGCACATGGCGAGTCTCTTCGTTGCCACCAAGTCTCTGGACCTGAAGGAAACGGCGCAGGCGTTTTCGGGCAATTCGCACACAACGGCGCGGAGCCCGTTATGGCCGTGGGCGTTAACCTTCAGCCGCCGCTTCTTCGGTCTTGTTCTCCGCCGCTGCATCGTCTTTTGCTTTGGACCCTTTGCGGCGTTCGTCCCAACCGTATTTTTGTTGGAACTTCTCGACGCGACCCGCGCTGTCGACGTACTTGGCTTTGCCCGTGTAGAAGGGATGCGATGCCGCACTGACCGGAACGGTGATCAACGGGTAGGTCTTGCCGTCTTCCCATTCAATCGTTTTGTCTGACTTGAGTGTCGACCGCGTGAGGAATTTTTCGCCGCACGAAGCGTCCAAAAAGACGACTTCGTGATAATCGGGATGAACGTCTGCTTTCATCGTAGTGCCACCATCTGTTGTTCAAGTACCGGGAAACCGCCGCATGGGTGTTTCGACCGGTGTCTAAATCGCCATTGAAGCGGATCGGCTAACCAAATAGCCGCCGACTTCAAAAAATTTGCGGGATATCCGGGCGCAGCATCCACCCAGGCAAGCCGTAGTGTACGCATGCCGACGCCCGACGACAAGCGACATTCGTCGCCCAGCGCCTTCTGCGACCAGTTTCCCAGGGATCCTCCTACCGGCCACAGCCGATCGGGAAATCAAAATACGGGTGCAAGTCGACGTAACTTGTTATGTGTAAATAGATTAACGCTGTTTGATTGCCTGCCGGGAATTAGACGTCCGCCTGGGTCCAAGTTGCATCGACCAACCGCCACATTCCCCCGCCGGGGTGTTGATCCTGTAATGCGGGCGGTAGACGATGCGGGCGGATGTTGTCGTAGCATTGCAGCATCGAAAACCGATGGATGCTCGCCGGAATTCCCACAGCTGTGAAGACCGGGTGTCCCGTCGCTGGGAAGGGACCGCCGTGATTCATCGCCGAAGAGACCGCCACGCCGGTTGGCATTTTGTCGTTGAGCAGGCGCCCGACGTGCGGACGAACGGTAGCCGCCAGTTGGTCGTAGACATCGTCGTCACACCCGCCGGTGTCGCTATAAATCGCGCCGGTCAGGTTACCTTCCAGACTGTCAGCGATGGCGGTCATTTCGTCGATGTCTTCGGCAATGACTAACAGCGAACAATTGCCGAACGCCTCGGTTTGCAAGCCTTCCGGATCGGCCAGGAATTTGGCACCGTCGACTTTCAGCAGCGTATTCTGATGCGAGTAACCGCTGCCCCCTCCCGATTCACCGCCGGCAATCACGTGCGCCCCTGCGGATTGCAGAGCGAAGATGCCCGATGCCATGCTGTGCTGCACTCCCTCGCCAAGCAACGTCCCCACCGGAGCGGAGTTGAATTTTTCGGTGACCGCGGCGATGAATTCCTCCGCAGCTTCACCGGCGGGTAACACCACAACTCCCGGATTAGTACAGAACTGACCGGTTCCCATCAGGCAACTGCCGGCGAACTCTTCAGCCAAGTCTTGGCAGCGTTCTTCCAAAGCGCCCGGTAGGACGAAGATGGGGTTGATGCTGGATAACTCCAGATAAATCGGCTTGCCGACTTTGTCGGCGGCTTCCTTGAGGTACAAACCGGCCGAACGTGCGCCGGTATAACCGGTCGCTCCCATCATCGGGTGCGAGACGAGTTTTGCGCCGTCGGCGTGATCGCAGCGATAGATCAATTGCACCAGCGCCGGTGGCATGTCGGTTTCCAGCGCCGCTTGCAACGCTTCTTCGGCAAAGATGCGCGTTGTATTGGGGTGCGACGAATGCCCTTTGGCGATCACCGGATTCCCGGCCGCAATCGCCGCTGCGAAGTCGCCACCCGAGATCCCGTTAAAAGCGAAGGGAAAGTTATTCGGCCCGAAAACCACCACCGGCCCGATCGGTCCGTACATCGCGCGGATGTTGGTTGCCGTGTCGATCGTAGCGGTCGCCCAGGTCCCTTCGCGGGCGGCGGCGGCGGCAAGGCGGAGTTGATTGGATGTGCGGGGCAATTCGATACCAGCCAACCGGCCATCTTTGGGAAGGGCGGTTTCCTGGTGAGCCGTCGTCGCCAACTCATCAGCCCGTGCATCGATGCGGTCGGCGTATTTCTCCAGGAATGCGGCAAACCGTGCCCCCGGCCAACCTCGCATCTGCTTGGCAGCCTCTGCGGCGGCATGAATTGCTTGCTCGATCTCCCCCCAAGGACTAACCGGGAATTGATCCGGCAGCGCCTCAGCGACCGTCGGGTTGGTCGCTTGAAAGGTCTCGGTGCCGGACGAAGCCGTCCATTCGCCGTTGATAAGTACGGGGTGCGTGGTCATGGTTGTGGGTCCCATATATTGATGACGTTGATCGTAGAATTTCGTTGTGGATCCGAACCGACAGCATACCGGGAGTTGTCGGTGGGGCGAAAGGTATGGCTGCAAAATCGCGATACAGACGGAAAAAGCGTGGGAATTTTGTGCGCGGGTCTCCCGACACTGTGCCCGGCCAGCATATTTAGGTGAATTCACGACTCAGATTTACGTATAGCCATTTATCATCAGGACTGCTAATGCAACGTAAATACCATCGATGAGTTTCCAAGGTCATCAATTTGGAGGTTGCCGCCATGCGCGTCATGAAACAATGTCGTTTTTTGATTATGCCGTTAATGGTTGTCATTGTTTTTACGGCGATGAAGAATGCAACGGCACTCGAGCCACTTCCTCTGGCAGATCAGGGTAAGGCGGGTGCGGATACCTGGGAAACACCTTCCGGCTTGGCTCAATTCATGGCAATGACAATCGAGGATGACGGAAAAAGAGCACGAGCGCTAACCGAGATTGGAGCAGCTCAATTCGAGGCGGGTGAAAAGCAGCAGGCCCTGGAAACACTGGGGCACGCCGTCAGAGCCGCACAAAAGTCAAGAAATGTGCGTCAAAAAGCGTCGGCCCTCAATAGCATTGTGTTGATCCTAGTCAAAGCGAGAAAAGACGAGAGGGTACGAGAAGTCGTGCAGGCGATTCGCGACCATCGCGAAAGGAGAACCGTCCAACGAAATCTTGTCCACTATCACATAGCGACTGGAGATTTTGAAAGGGCGGTGGAAACGGTCCGAACAATGGAGAGCGATAGCACTCAGGCATTCTTACTGATCGAGATTGCAGCGGCCCAAGTTAAGAAGGGTGACCAAAAACAGGCTTTGGAGACTTTGAAGCAAGCCACCGAAGTCGCTGAGACAATCCAAACCCCGCACAGGAAAGCCTCGCTATTGAATAGTGTTTCCAGAATCTTATTTCATGCTGGAGATAAGGAACAGGCATTGGCCGTCCTGAATCAAGCCTTGGAACTTGCTCAGATGATTGAAAATTCAAGGAGTAAGGCGTTTGCGTTGGGGGAAATTGCCGCGTCGCAAAAACAGATGCGAGGCACTGTGGAAGCAATCGTAACGCTGAAGCAGGCCTTGGAAGTATCCCAGGCCATCAAAAATGAAACGACTCAAAATTTTACAATTCGCAAGATTGCCATAGAGTTTGCGATGGAACCTCGCACCGACGAAAAAATCGAGAACTCCAATCGCCGCATGAAAAAAGAATTCACGCCGGAGGAAAAGCAGATTGTCAAATTGTTCGTGGAGGCGATGAATTGAAATATTGCGAGCGACACGCAAATGACAGTCACCTACTGCGGGAGCGATTTGAACGAAACCTCGACCATATTTCGAACGTATCCGCCAGCCAGCAGCGGCCGGTATAACCGGCCCTACACTTATGTCGCTGGGTACGTCAAAGGAGAACCGGCGTTTGCGTTGAGGCGGACAGTCTGAGCGGGGCGAAGTTTGCGGCGACTTGTCGGGATAGACAGAGTCGTCATAATGGCCTGAAATGACCGGGCCTTAGGCGTTCGATTCATGGGGGTGTCGTGTTGATCCCTTAGAGGATCACTCTCGCTAAACCTGCCAGACTCCCTCACAGCAGAAAAAAGATCATTGAATCCACTTTACACAATCGAAAAACGAATCGCTCCGCTGAAGGACGCATTGCTCAATCATCGCATCTACGCCGAAATTGATCGCATGGATGCGTTGCGGGTGTTTATGGAACATCACGTCTTTGCCGTATGGGACTTCATGTCTTTGCTCAAGGTGTTGCAGCGGCAACTTTGCTGCGTCGAAGTCCCGTGGATTCCCGCCGCCGACCCACAGAGCTGTCGACTCGTGAACGAGATTGTGCTTGCCGAAGAATCCGACGAGGATGGTCGAGGCGGAATTGCCAGCCATTTCGAGCTTTATCATCACTCGATGAAACAGTGCGGGGCTAATACCGCTGGGATTGACGGCTTTCTGAGTGAATTGCGTCAAAGCCCCGGGAGTCTGGCTGCCATGGAATCTCCGGAAGTTCCCCCAGCGGCTCGGCGGTTTGTGCAACAGACCTTCAAACTCATCGAGACGGGCAACCTATGTGCCGTTGCTTCGGCGTTCACGTTTGGTCGAGAAGATTTGCTGCCGGAAGTCTTTCAGCGCATCGTGGATGAGTTGAATACACAGGGCGGCGGCACCTTGGAAGATTTCAAGTATTATCTAGATCGCCACATCAGCCTGGATGGAGACGAGCACGGTCCGATGGCGACCCGTCTGCTTCAGTCTCTTTGCGGTGCCGACGTTTCACTTTGGGAAGAGGCTGAACAAGCAGCGGTTGATTGTTTAGTGGCGCGGCAAGAACTGTGGGATGGAATCTGTGATGCGATCAGCCAGAATGAGTCGTCGCGGTGAACTCACTTTTTGTTTGGCAGAACGTCATTCAATAGGATGATTCAAGGTCGACGTTGCGGTAGGTCCGGCTGTGCCGGACGATTGCGGGAGCGATTTGAACGAAACCTCGACTATGCTCGGAGAGTATCCGCTAGCTAACAGCGGCCGGTCAAACCGGCCCTACATTTATGCGGTTTTAGCCCAAGACTGCGTTAGGTGCATTGCGAAATTATTAGTTCGCTGTCTCGAATCCCCCATCACCAGTGCATCACAAACCCGCCGTCGACGTTGATCGTTTGACCGGTCACATGGGCGGCGCGGTTGGAGGAGAGGAAAACGACCATGTCGGCGATGTCCTCGGGCGTTTGCCATTGGCCGAGGGGGACCACGGCTTTGATTTTTTCTTCGGCCCAGTCTTCGTAGGTGCGCTGTTGATCGGGTGGTTGTTGATCGTTCCAGGCTTGCCAGACGCCGCGGTTAAGCGGGGTTTGCACCATGCCGGGGCAGACGCTATTCACGCGGATGCAGTGCGGCGCTAAATCTTTGGCGGTGCATTGGGCAAAGTTGATCACAGCTGCCTTGGAGGCACTGTAGGGCGGATCGGTTTGCGAGCCAATTTGCCCGGCGACCGATGAGATAAAAACAATCGTGCCTGATTTGCGTTGCTTCATCGGCTCGGCGACGGCGTGGGCGACGTGGACGGTGCCCATGATGTTCACCTCGAGCGTCGCCCGCCAATCAGACGGCTGTAAGTTCGTAAACGGGAATCCGAACTTTCCAGAACCAATCGCGGCGCAATGGACCACGTGATCGATTGGCCCCAATTCCCGGGCGGTGGCGGCCGCCGCGTCCAGGACTTGGGCCTCTTCGCAGATGTCGGTCGCGATGCCGCAGGTGGCGACGCCGAATTCGCTTGCCAGATCCGCAGCAGCGGTGGTGACGTTTTTCGCCAGATCCCAAATAGCGACGCGGGCTCCTTCGGCGGCGAATCCGCGGGCGACGGCCAAACCGATGCCGCTCGCGCCGCCGGTCACGACGGCGACATGATCTTTAATATTCAGTTGCATCGAGGATTCTCTTGAATCGGGACGAAAAAATTATCTACGGCTGGGCCAAAGCGGTTGGCTGAGTATAAAATGCTAGAAGCATGACAAGCAATCGCTCACAATCCGATGACGGCGCACTTGTTGCAAAAAGACCCCGTTTGACGGTGCTCTGGTGCGCCGTAGCTGTGGTCGTGGCGGCGCTGGGTATTTACCTCGCCGGCGTCGCTGCGATGAGCGCCATCACGGGGATTACGACGGACAATTTTTTTTGGCTCTGGACGTTTCTAGCGCATATCCTTGTCGGCGCGGTCTTTACCGCAGGGTTGTTGGTGATTGCGGCGCGGCGCTGTCTGCGCGGGTACCGTGAGCGCAATTGGCGGATGCAGTCTGTCTGGGCGGTGGTGGGTGTGCTGATTCTGGTTGTATTTGTTTCCGGCGCCGCATTATTTCGCGACGGTCGAGAATTGCAAATCACGAAATCGGTTTGGCGTCCCATTTTGTATGGGGCGCACGTTGTCGTACCGGTGCTGTTATTGGGACTTGTGCTGGGATTTCACCGTTCGATTTTTGGCCAGCGGCGTTGGGGGGTGATTCCATTCGTGGGGGCGACGACGCTCGGCGTGGTGGGATTGGCGTTTCTACACGGACAGGCGCCCACGATGGAGGTCTCCGTGTCACCCGAAAGCGATAAGCTACCCTACTACCCCGCACTCGCCCGTACGGCCTCAGGCGATCCGATCCCGGCGCCTGCGTTGATGCGCGATGCGGAATGCAAAGCCTGCCATGCCGACGTGCATGCCGATTGGCAGCAGAGCGCGCATCGCTTCAGCTCGTTCAACAATCCCGTCTACTTGGCGTCGGCACGAGAAACTCGGGCCGATGCGATTAAAAAACATGGCAACGATCAAGCGTTCAAATTTTGTGCCGGCTGCCACGATCCAGTCCCAATGTTCAGCAATTCGCTCGATGCCGCCTTTGACGATCCACAAAGCACAGTCGCTCAGGCGGGGCTGACCTGCACGGCGTGCCATGCGATCACGGAAGTCGCACACGGAGCAACGACCACCACGCGGGGAAACGCCGATTACACAATCGCCCAGCCACGTCAATATCCACTCGCCGGCAGCGACAACGGAGTGCTGAGTTGGTTGCATCGGCAATTGTTGCTGACCAAACCGGCAATGCACAAACAGACATTCCTCAAGCCGGTACATAAGACACCGGAGTTCTGCGGGACCTGCCACAAGGTACATTTGCCTGAGCAGCTCAACGACTACAAATTCGTGAGGGGGCAAAACCATTACGACTCGTTTGTGCAAAGCGGCGTTTCGGGGTACGGAGCGCGGAGTTTTTATTATCCGCCGCACGCCGCCGAGAATTGTGCCACCTGCCATATGCCGCCACGGGAATCACACGACCTGGGGGCCACCGATTCCCGCATCCGCAATCACCTGTTCCCCGCCGCCAATACCGGCTTGCCGGCGCTGCGCGGCGCGGAGGATGTCGTCGAACTGCATCGCAACGTTCTCGAAGGGGCGTTGCGCGTTGATCTGTTTGGAATTCGCGAAGCTGGCCGCATCGACGGGCCGTTGCATGCGCCGCTGCGACCAGAACTTCCTGAGTTGAAACCGGGCGCGACGTATTTGTTGGAAGCGGTGATTCGAAATTTGCTGGTGGGACATCACTTCACGCAAGGGACCGCCGACTCGAATCAAATCTGGTTGGACATTCGTGTCACCGATGGTGCGGGAAACGTGATCGGCCGGAGCGGCGCTCTCGACAACGACCGACGTGTCGATCCTTGGGCGCATTTTATCAATGCCTTTGTCGTCGACCGACAAGGAAATCGCATAAGCCGCCGTAATGCTCAAGACATCTTTGTGCCGCTCTACAACCACGAAATCCCACCGGGGGCCGCCCAAACGGTGCACTACAGTTTCATGCTGCCTGAGGACGTCACAGGACCGGTGACGGTGGATGTGCGGTTGCGGTATCGGAAATTTGACCGCGAATTGCTGGAATTCGTCAGTCACGATTTGCAGCGGCCCGAATTGGCGCAGATAGAATTGCCAATTGTCGACATTGCTGAAGACCGGGTCGGATTTGCCGTGGAGAATTCAACGGCGACGAACCACAACGAGGACGTTAATATTCCCGTTTGGCAGCGTTGGAACGACTTCGGCATTGGACTGTTGCTCAACGGACAAGCGGAATTACGGCAGGCCGAATCGGCATTTCGCGCGGTTCAGCCACTCGATTTTGGGCAGGGATCGGTCAATCTGGTCCGCGTGTTGCTCAAAGAAGGACGTTTGGCTGAGGCGGCGGAATTGCTGGCGGGGCTGGATTCGCGCGACGATGCGCCTGTGAATTGGTGGACACTCGCGTGGCTGAATGGCGTGCTGCAACATCGTCTGGGAAATCTAGTAGCAGCAGAGACACATTTGCGGCGAATACTCGAAACCAAAGATCCCGAATTGGCGGAGCGTGGATTCGATTTCAGTCGCGATTATGTCGTGCTGAACCAGTTGGGCGAAGTCCTCTTTGATCGCGCCCGGCTTTGCCGAGCCCCCTCAGAGACCAAAGAGCGCGAGCGTTTGCTCCGCGCGGCAGCGGACATGTTCCAGCACACATTGCATCTCGATTCCGAAAACGTCGTCGCACACCACAACCTGTCCCAGTTACACAAGGAGTTGGGGGACGACGAATCGGCACTGGCCTATTGGCACAATCATTTAAGGTACAAACCGGACGACAGCGCCCGCGGCGAGGCGATTCGAGCTGCGCGCGAAAAATACCCCGCTGCCAACCATGCCGCCGGGGATGTGGTGATTTATGATTTACAGCGTCCCGGCGGACCGGGGCGCGATACGGAGTAAGGACTCTCAATTCACGGAGACCCTCAATACAATGAAAAATGTAAAACTTCAACACTGGCTGATCATGCTACTGGCGGTCGTGATCGGGCTGGTGATGTTTTTCTGCCTAGCGCCGGTACCGAATTCCAATGACGTCGACGAAGCCCCACCGCCGCCCCCGCCTGTGGTTCCCGCGGAACCAGCAGCAACGTCGGACCAAACCCGCGCGCCGCCTCCTGCTGCGCCAGTCCTGCCGGAGATTCCTTTCACCGACATTTCGGATGAAGCGGGCATTACCTTTGTGCACAAGAACGGCGCCGCTAGTGAGATGTTGTTGCCCGAAACCATGGGCAGCGGCGCGGCGTTTTTCGACTATGACAACGACGGCGATCAAGACTTGTTGCTGGTGAACGCCACGACTTGGCCGCACGCGACCTCGCAGTCCTCCACGGCGACTTCCGTTCTCTATCAAAACGACGGCAACGGGCAGTTTGAAGATGTGTCCGCTGCTGTCGGATTGAACCTGAGCTGTTATGGAACGGGCGTCGCCGTGGGGGATTTCGATAACGATGGTTGGCGGGACCTGTTTATTGCTGCTGTCGGGCGCGATCATCTGTTTCGCAACAACGCGGGACAGTTTGAGGAAATCACGACCAAAGCAGGAGTCGCCGGCGACGAAACCGCCTACAGCAGCAGTTGCGGTTGGTGGGACTACGACAATGACGGCGACCTCGATTTGTTTGTCTGCCATTACATCGATTGGTCGCGGTCGTCGGATTTGGCGCAGAATTTCTCGCGGACCGGCGGCATGCGGGACTATGGTCCGCCGCTCGATTTTGGAGGGACCTTTTCGAAGTTATTTCGGAACGACGGTGCAGGGCAGTTTTCCGACGTCACCGCTGCCGCCGGAATCGAAGTCCGATCTTCCACGGGCCGTCCGTTGGGCAAGTCACTGGGACTGATTCCCGTAGACGTGGACGGGGATGGTTGGTTGGATCTGATTGTGGCCAACGATACGGTGCGCAACTTTTTGTTTCACAATCAACAAGACGGTACGTTTTTGGAGATCGGGGTGCGGGCGGGGATTGCCTTTGACAATTCCGGCAATGCGCGAGGCGGTATGGGGATCGATGCCGGTTTCTTGCGAAATGACACGTCGCTGGCAGTGACGATTGGAGACTTTGCCAATGAGGCGTCGGCGCTGTTTGTGGCGCGGCGGCCGCTGTTGTTTGCGGACGAAGCCACGATTAGCGGACTCGGTGCGGCAACCCTGCTGGATTTGACATTCGGCACGTTTTATTTTGATGCCGATCTCGACGGACGGCTTGATATTCTGGCTGCCAACGGGCATATCAGTTCGCAAATCGAACGCGTGCAAACCAGCCAAACACACGCCCAAGCTCCGCAGTTGTTTTGGAACGCCGGTCCAGGCGCGCCGCTGGAGTTCGTGCCGCTCACTGCCAAGCAGTGCAGCGAAGATTTTGTCAAACCGATCGTCGGCCGGGGCGCCGCTTATGCCGATGTCGATGGCGACGGCGATCAAGATGTGCTCATGACCACTGCCGGTGACCGCCCGCGTTTATTGCGTAACGATCAACAGACCGGTCATCATTGGCTGCGGCTGAAGCTGATCGGCACGACGGCCAATCGTGATGCGATCGGCGCTCGGGTGGATGTGCATGTGGGGGAGACGACCTTTACCAAGCAGGTGATGCCGACGCGGAGTTATCTATCGCAGATGGAATTGCCCGTCACGTTCGGACTCGGCGGGCGGGCCACCGTCGATAAAGTCACCGTGCATTGGCCGGGCGGCAGCGAACAGGTCGTTGACGATCTGCAAGTCAATGCACTGAATGTCGTGACGCAACCGCGGTGATGTGAGGAGCCGAAAGAGGGAGTCCACCCTGGGTAAATCTGGGAGCATTTTCCGTAGTGAGCCGATTGAGATACTCCTTCAGGGTCTGATCTTGATGGTCACGGCGCGAACCTGGAGTCCGCTGACTCCGTTCGCGACCCCAGGCTTTGGTGAAAAACGCCTTCAGCGTAACAAGCTGGGTTTGTACAACCATTGTTACATATCAGTTGATAGAAATCGCAGCGACCAACGGGAGCGACCTATATAAGTCGAGCGGTAGCTCGCACGAAGCGGCAGTGCCGCATGGAGCTTATTCGTTTTCGCGTCGCCATTCAACTTGGAGTCGCTCGTAGTCTTCCAGCGTGTCTAGGTCGAGCAGAATGTGGTCGGAGGGGACGGGGAATTCTTGGACGTGGGATTCGTGGTCGTGGACCAGCCGATTCAGCCCTTGGTGCGGTGGAATGCGTGGGACTTCATCGGCCAATTCCCAGCGAAACACAGTCGGGTGGCCGCGATGGCCTTTGTGTGTGGGAATCAAAATTGGAGCCGCACCGGCTCGCCAGCTTGCTAAAAGGGACTCAACGATTTTCGCATCAACCAGCGGATGATCGGCGGGTATCAACATCCAGCCATCGTCGGCGTTGGGATGCCGTTCCGTGGCGAGATAGTCCAACGCATATTGCACGCTCTGCCGCATATCGGCGGGGTCATTTTCTGGGCAGACAACCAGTGCACCCGCCGCCTCGGCCGCTTCCTGCAGGGTGGTGTCGTCCGGGCGGACCACAACGATTACGTCGTCCACGCCCCCTTCGCGCAGGGCGCCGACCAATCGTGCAATCACTGTTGAACCGCCAAGCGGCAACAAAAGCTTGGGCCGGCCCATTCTCCGACTCTGCCCCGCCGCTGGAAGCACGGCATAAATCCGCCTGTGACTCACCGTATAACTCTCCTTGGAGTGCCTGTGTTTGCCAAACCTGCCGTTTTGGTTATTTTTTCTTCGCTAGCTCTTCTGCGTAAATTTCCGTCATACCGCGCAGCCGCTCGGCAATCAACATTCGGAGTTTTTCCGGTCGCAGTACCTCAGCTTGATCGCCGTATCCCAGAATCCACCAAGATATCTCATTCAGTCCATCGACGGTAACCGAAAAATCCATGGTTTCATCGTCGTTCCAAGTCACTTGTTGTGTTTTATGCCAGCGGACTTCGGCCACATTTTGCGCCACCATTTTCTGAAATCGAACCACGACTTGTTGGCTTTTTCCCGGCTCGCGAATCAAATGCCAAGCATTCCCTAAATAACGCTCTAAGGAAAACCTAGGAGGGATCGTGTAGGTACGATTGAGTAAATCGGCGGCCAAGACTCGGCCCAAGTTGAACGTACGGACTTCCCGGTGCATTGTTGATCGGCCGATCACGTACCAACTACGGCGAATGAATAGCAGGCGATAGGGATGCACGACCGTGGAGATGTTCTCCCATTCGGTCAAGCTTTGATACTGAATCCGGACACAGCGCCGCCGCGAAACGGCCTTCACGAACAGATCGTAATACGACCGGTCGGCGGAGAGGGGGTTGTGTGAATCGAGTCGGACCGCCAATGTTTGCGAAACGCCGTTGAGTTGGTCGCGGAGGTGTTGTGGCAGATTGCTGGCGAGTTTTAAGGCGGCGTTGCGTGCGCCGTTTTGAAACGGCACGCCACCGTCTCCATCGGCCAGTTCGTAGCATAACGTCAGCAGCGCGAGTGCCTCGTCCAGGGTGAATTCCGTGGGAGGCAGATAGGTGTTGGACGGCAGCGAGTATCCTTGCTGCTGCTCGTCGTATTGTATGTGAATACCCCCTTCTTGGAGCGTATTGATATAGCGAAAGATTGTCCGCCGGCTGACGCCGCACATTTCGGCCAATTGGTTCGCATTGTGATTTCTTCCGGATTGCAAAAGTTGCACCAAACGCAGTACGCGGTGGAGACGCTCATCGGCGGACATAGGCAAAGTCTTTTTGAAAATTCGAGCAAAATTTCCGCAGTCTCCCATCAACGCAGACGGGAGGGTGTTTGTAGAGACCGATCCATCTTTATAGCCCGCCCTTTATTCATAACCCATTTTCGACCGGTTGTGTTATAGTAAAAGCCTGTGGCAAGATCGAAGAATTGCATTGAGTGAAGTCTTCCTTGAGAGATAATGGTAGGAGTAATTGCGGATCCTGTTCGGAGAATATTCGGCTTTACGGTTCGAAAATCGGGGTGTCCGAGTAAAGATGATAGCGCAGTTACACGGCGGGTACGGGGAGCCTAGGCCATGTTTGAAAGTGGGGAATCGACGTTTCTTGCGGGCAAACTGCCGATGCGCGCCATCCCGGCAGAAGTCACCGCTCTGATCGAACCGTTTATGCATCGACGGAGGTTTGCTGCTGGGCAATTCCTGATGCAGCAAGGGGACACCGCCAAGTCGATCATGGTCCTCGATGAGGGTGTCGTGGAGATTTTTACCACGGACGAATCGGGGACGCGGCAGCATATCAACAAAGGCAGTCGCGGCGACGTGTTGGGCGAAATGGCGCTGCTCTCAGGCGAGCCCCGCTCCGCCAGTGTGTTGGCTCTAAGCGACGTCAAAGCGCTCGTGCTACCTGCAGAGCGGTTTCATGAACTAGCCCACGATCATCCCGCGTTGAGCGTGGTCCTCACCAAACTGGTCGCCGACCGGTTGGCCGGCAGCGGTCCGGATGTGTTGCATGGCAAAACGTTCCACGACTACCGAATCGTGCGTCGCCTGGGGCGAGGGGGGATGTCGATCGTGTATGAGGCGATCGATCCCAACGGGCAACACGTTGCGCTCAAAATGATGAGCCACAGTTTGGTGTACGATGATTTCGGCCGCGAGCAATTCGAACGAGAAGTCCGGGCGATCGAATCGCTCAATCACGAAAACATCGTCCGCGTGTTCGGGCGGTTCGCCGCATTTCATTCGTTCTTCATGATCATGGAACATTGCCGAGGGGCCAATCTCTCCGAAGTCATTAAATACAACGGTCCGCTGCCCGAAGAGGAAATTCAGAAAATCGTCGGCCAATTGGCAGCCGCCGTTCTCGCCGCCCATGATTCCGGACTGGTACATCGCGACATCAAGCCGGCCAACATCATGCTCGTCCCGGAGGGGACGGTCAAATTGATGGATTTTGGATTGGCCGCTCCGGTGATCGATGAATCTTTGTCGGAGTACGCCAAGCACGTTGTGGGCACACCCCGCTATATGGCGCCGGAACAACTCGCCGGCAAACCGGCCGGTTTTCCAGCGGATTATTTTTCGTTCGGTGCCGTCGTCTATGAACTGCTCACCGGCAAGCCGCTTTTTGCAGAGCGAAAACTGTCCCGTTTACGCAAGCGGCATGCTCTCTGGAATTTCCCCGATTACGACGTGCTGCGGCCGACAAAAAATGAATGGAGTCGCCAACTGCTGGCTGAGTGCCTGATTCGCGATCCTCAGAAGCGGCGACCTGATCTCAAAGCGATCGCAAAATGGGCCGCCTCAGTCGATGCCGGCATGCTCCCCGGTGGCAACGCCGACACCGGAAAGACAGGTTGGGAAGACGAAACGATCATGGAATGACAGCAGCCAGAGCATTTGGAAGGCCAAATCCTTCCTCAAGACTGTCCCCTCAAGCCTCAGGCCTTTCATATGGCAATTTCCCGAACCTTGCGACTGGTTTGGTTATCCTCTATCTTGGGGTTTCGGTGAAATTTTGCTTCGATCGGCGGCGTCCGGTCGGTTTTTGGGCGTTTTGTCAAAGGACACGTTCCCTTGTTACGGACTCATACGTGCGGCGACCTGCGCGCTGCGGATGCTGAAAAGACTGTCACACTCTGTGGTTGGGTCGATACTTGGCGCGATTTCGGGGGCTTGGTCTTCTTGGATCTCCGCGACCGCTATGGCATTACGCAAATCACCGTCAACCCGGAACATGACGCCGAAATGCACAAACTCGCCCGCACTTTGCGGAACGAAGATGTCATTCAGGTGACCGGCATTGTCGCGATCCGCCCCGATGACATGGTGAATCCCAAACTGGTCACAGGCGAAATTGACCTCAAAGCCCGTGAGTTGACGCTGCTCAACCGCAGCAAAACCCCGCCGTTTGAACCGGGAACCACCGATCCGCCGGGCGAAGAACATCGGCTCACGTATCGCTTCATCGACCTCCGCCGCAAGCAATTGCAGGATGCGATGATCATGCGCCACCGGTTCACGAAATTGGTTCGCGACTACTTCGACGAGCATGGCTTTCTGGACATCGAGACCCCCATTTTGGGCCGCAGTTCGCCCGAAGGGGCGCGGGATTACCTAGTCCCCAGTCGCGTGCATCCAGGCTGTTTTTATGCCCTGCCGCAATCACCGCAAATCTACAAGCAAATCCTGATGGTCGCCGGGTTCGACCGGTATATGCAAATCGCGCGCTGTTTTCGCGATGAAGACCTCCGCGCCGATCGCCAACCGGAGTTCACGCAAATCGACATCGAAATGGCCTTCGTGACCCGCGACGACATTCTGGAACTGGTCGACGGGTTGATTCGCTACATGATGAAAAACCTCCGCGACGTGGAGGTCCCGGAAATTCCCCGGCTGGATCACGCCGACGTGATGGAACGTTACGGGAACGACAAACCGGACCTGCGGTTCGGCATGGAATTGGTCGACATCGGCGATATCGCCGGCGGTTGCGGATTTGGTGTGTTTCAAAAGACGATCGAGTCAGGCGGCCGCGTGCGAGGACTGACCGCACCAGGCGCCGCTGAAAAGTATAGCCGTAAGAAGATCGACGAATTAACGGCATACGTAGGAGACTACCGCGCGAAGGGACTAGCCTTTTTCCGCGTCCAAGAGGGACAGCTCGATTCACCAATCGCCAAGTTTTTCTCCGACGACGAACAAAAAGCGATCATCGAAAAGATGAACGCCCAGCCGGGCGACCTATTGTTTTTTGTCGCTGACAAGGCCGAAGTGACCTCCGCCGCACTAGCCGCGTTGCGAAACCGTTTGGGTAAGGAACTGGAATTGTATGATCCGAGCGACATGCACTTCAGTTGGGTACTCGATTTCCCCTTGGTCACACACAATCCGGACGAGGGCCGATGGGATGCGGAGCATCATCCGTTTTGCAACCCGGTCGCCGAAGATCTGGAATACTTCAAAACCGACCCCAGTAAGATTCGCGCCGAGTCGTATGATTTGGTGATCAATGGTTACGAGTCGGCCAGCGGCAGCGTTCGTATTCACGATCCGGCTGTCCAACAACAGATCTTCGATCTGCTGGGGATCAATGCCGAAGAAGCAGAGGCGCGGTTTGGGTTCTTGTTGGAATCGCTGCGCTACGGTGCTCCCCCGCATGCGGGGTTGGCGTTGGGGTTGGATCGATGGGTGATGTTGTTGTTGGGTTACGACAACATCCGCGACGTGATCGCCTTCCCCAAAACACAAAAAGCCTCGGACTTGCTCAGCGGCGCCCCCTCCACCGTCGACGACCACCAACTCCGCGACCTAAACATAAAAACCGACCTCTAGCGGCACAGCCGCTTTGAGCGAGCTTCCGCTCGGAGGGGGTTATGTCGCTCCCGTTGGTCGCCGCGCTTTGTTCATGTAGCGGTCCTGGAGGGCGAAGCTCCTGCTGAGCCGCATCGGTAGACTGGACCATTGGTAGACCAGGCGTGGTTTGCAAAATCGCCGGAAAAAGGAGATGTTCCGATAGCGCGGCTCGGACGGAGCATCGCACCTAGCGGCTGAGCCGCCCGCTAGTTGGTGACGGTTAGGTATTGGACGCTGAAGTATTGGCGGTCGTCGGTCCAGACGGTTTTTACTTGCCAGCCGGCGCGGGCGGCGATTTTGGCGAAGCTCTCCAATGTGTGCTTGTGAGAGTTTTCGGTGTGTATGGTTTCGCCGGCGGCAAAATTGATTTTTTGGCCGGCGATTGTTACTTGTTGGTCACAGCTGCTTTCTAGGTGCATTTCGATCCGTGCGTGTTGGGGATTGTAGATCGCCCGGTGTTGAAATTGCTCGACGTCGAAATCGGCATTCAACTCCGCATTGGCGCGGTGCAATAGATTTTGATTGAACTGCCCAGTGACCCCTTCGGCATCGTCGTAGGCTGCTTCTAAAACCGCTGGATCTTTTTGTAAGTCGACACCGATCAACAGACATCCATCGCGGCCGCACAAGCGGGCCATGCCTTTCAAAATTTCGATTGATTCATCGACCTCAAAATTTCCGATCGTTGAACCGGAGAAATACGCCGCTCGGCGTGAACCATTCACTAGCGAGTCTGGCAGTTCAAAGTCCCGCGTAAAATCGGCACAGACCGGAACGATATCGATATCGGGACACTTTTCCTCCAAAGCTGCTGCCGACGAGCAAAGGTGTTCACGTGAAATATCGACGGGGAAGTAGACGTTCGGCTCGTGGAGATGCTCGAGCAAAATTTCGGTCTTCAGTCCACTCCCGCTGCCATACTCAATCACGGCGCAATCCGAACCGAGTGCGTCGGCGATTTCAGAGCCGTAATTTTGCAGGATGCTGATTTCCGCGCGGGTGGGGTAGTAGTCCTCTAACTCACAAATCAGCTCGAACAATTGCGAGCCGCGCTCGTCGTAGAGGTATTTGCACGGCAATGTCTTAGGAGATTGGGAAAGACCCGTTAAAAGATCGTGTCGAAAGTCGCTACTGCGCGGCGCGCAATCCATCAGGGCGATTTGACTCATTGAGGGGTCGCTTTCCGTAGAAAGTTCATATAGATGTGGGTTGTTCGGCCCGCTGTAGTGATTATCACCCTACCGGATTTTGCGGGAAATGAAAACCGGCACGGAATTATAGACATTTTTTCTCGACAAACACCCCGTGGGTCGTCAGGATGAGCGATTTTTCACCGACTCGCTTTGAACCTGCTCAGGTTAGCAAAAATGAGGGAGAGGCGAACAAGATGGACTACGCAAACTTAAGGGACGCCTACCTGGCCGTTCGCCGCCAAAGCGAGGCGATCGTCGCGCAACTCGAGCCGGAAGATTGCGTGGTGCAATCCATGCCCGATGTCAGCCCGACACGTTGGCATTTGGCACACGTCACTTGGTTTTTTGAAACATTTGTCCTCAAACCGTTTTTGCCCAGCTACGAATCGACCCATCCGGCGTTCGAGTATCTGTTCAATTCGTACTACAACACGGTGGGTCGACAATTCCCCCGCGCACAGCGTGGATTGCTGTCGCGCCCCACAGTTGCGGACGTGCTCGATTATCGCCGGCACGTGGATCAGCACATGCAGCGACTGCTGGAGGATCCGCCGCACGATTTCGCTGAACCGGCGCGTGTTATCGAAATTGGGCTGAACCACGAACAACAACATCAGGAATTGATGCTGACTGATATCAAGCATGTCTTTTCCTGCAATCCGCTCTACCCCGCTTTTCAAAATCGCGCTGCCAGCGAGTCATCGACCACGCGGCAACTCGGCTGGCAGCGGTTTGATGAAGGGCTATACGAAATCGGAAAGGCGGGAGACGGATTCGCCTTCGATAACGAATCACCGCGACATCGTGTGTTTGTCGAGTCATTTGAATTGGCGGATCGACTGGTGACTTGCGGTGAGTTCCGTAAGTTCATCGAAGATGACGGATACCAACGGTCGGAGTTCTGGCTTTCCGCCGGGTGGGCTACGGTTCAGGAGAACCAAGCGCTCGGTCCCGGGCCCGATGCGTGGCCGTATGCGATGTATTGGCAACAACGCGATGAGGATTGGTACCATTTCACGCTCAACGGCATGCGGCCGATCGATCCGGCCGAACCGATGTGCCATGTCAGTTATTTCGAAGCGGACGCTTACGCCCGTTGGGCCGGGGCCCGTTTGCCGACCGAAGCGGAATGGGAAATCGCCGCTGCAGACCAGTCGCTCACCGGGAATTTTATTGAAAGCGGAGCACTCCACCCACTGCCTGTCGCTCAGGACAGCAATTCCCGACAAACCTTCGGCGACGTTTGGGAATGGACGGCGAGCCAGTACACGGCTTATCCGGGCTACGCAGCAGCCGACGGTGCGTTGGGCGAATACAACGGCAAATTCATGTGCAATCAGTTTGTCTTGCGCGGTGGTTCATGCGTGACACCCGCATCCCACATCCGCTCCACCTACCGCAACTTCTTCCCCCCCTCCGCACGCTGGCAGTTTTCAGGCATCCGTTTGGCGAAGTAAAATTCGCAAACCGAATGCATTGTGGCTTCCACCCAATGTAGGGCAGGCTCCCGCCTGTCGCATTTACCAATGCACGTCCAACTTATCATCCGGCAGGCGGGAGCCTGCCCTACGTTCTCATCGGACTATTTATGCGATGCTGGCGTGCGCTGGCGTTTGGTTTTGGCGAGTTCGCGGAAATAGCGGCGAATGATATTGGCGTAATCGCCGCCCGGTCGATTCAGCGCCGACTCGAGGATTTCGGTACGCAATTTTCCGGGGAGTTCTCCCCAATGCCGACCGGAGAGTTTTTCGAAATCCTCACGAAGTTCCGCCAACTCGTCGGCTGGAGCATTGCTGCCGCTGCCACCTGCCGTGTTTCCTGGAGAACCGGCTTGGCCGGTCTGTTGCGAGCGTTGGCCTTGGCTGCGGCGCGATTGTTTTTGGCCTTGTCCCGGTTGCAGACTTTCGGTCGCCTGTGACAGCGAGTCGGCCGCCTGTTGCATCTTTTCCGAAGCACCTTGCTGTGGCGACTCTGCATTGGCTGGTTGGTCTGGAGAGGACTGTTGTTTCTGGTCTTGCTGCATCTGTTGTTGTGCCTGTTGCATTTGCTGCATGGCTTGCGTGATGTCGTCGGCGGGCTGCGCGGGCATTTCGCCTTGGCCGGCTTGTTGTTCGCCGGCGAGTTGTTGGATTGCTTGCGCGACATCGTTCAACAGGCTGGCAGCTTGATGCCCTTGTTGGCCGGCTGCTTGGGATTGATTTTGCTTAAGCGATTCCGTCGCCTGCTGCATCTGTTTGCGGGCTTGGGCGGTCTCCTGCTCCGCTTGGCGAGTCTGTTCGCCTTGCGGTTTGAGATTGAGCGGCTTTGCTTCTAAATCTTGGGCGGACTCCTGCAATTGACGTTGCAATTCTTCTGTCTGTGCGGCCAAGTTCTTCTGTCCAAACTGCTGGGCCGCCTGTCGTCGCTGAGGGTCGGCGGCCATCTCGGCGAATTGCTGCGACAATTCTTGTTGCCTTTGCCGCAAAGCCTGGGCCTGGGCATTCAATGACTCCTGGTCGGTCGTCATTTCTTGGGCCATGTCAGCCGCTTGTTGGGCGGCTTTTGCGGCTTGTGGTGCTTGGCCGTTTGCCGCTGCTGTAGCGGCGCGATGCGCTTGTTGAGCCATGTTGAGCGCCTGTTGAGCCAATTTCGATTGGGGTCCGAGTTGGCCAGCCGCTTGCCGCGCGAAATCGACCGCTTCACGGGCCAAATCACGCTGCGCGGTGATCAGCTTGAGGTTCTGCTGCGTGGCTTCGTTGGTCGCATCGGTCTCTGCAATGGGGTCTTGTTCGATCGTGGTTGCTAATTCTTCTTGCGCATCGGCAATACCCTGGGCTGCGCGGCCCAAGCGGCCGAGTTCCTGCAACCGCGCTTGCCGGGCTGCTTCGAGGATTTCGGGATGTTGTTCAACAAGGTCCTTCAATTGTTCGGCCAACTCGGCGGCTTGTTTTTCCGCTTGTCGTTGTTGCTCGACCAATGTTTGCAGGTCCTGCTGTTGCTGGGCCGATTCGGGTTGGGCGGCTAGTTCCGCTTGCCGACGCTGTAGTGCGGCGAGTTGTTGTGATAATTCTTGTGCCTGCGCTGCCATGCGGTCCAGATCCAACAGATCACGCTCAAGCGCTGCCAATCGTTCGAACCGCCGCCGCAATTCCGCCAACGCTTCGTCCGCGTCATCCAGTTGGGTGACCGATGCTTGCAGTGCTGCTGTGCGTTGCTCGCCGGTTTCGGAGATCGCCTGTGTGATATCGTGGGCCGAGGTTTGCAGGTATTCTTTCGCGATCTTGCGTGCGGTCGGCGCCAGGCTCGACAGAACCGGCCGTTTGTCGAAGGTGTCGGCCACGTGCTCCAAGCGTTGGGCCAGTTGCCGTTGTTGTGTGGCGAGCGTTCGCAGGAACTTTGGGGTGTCCGTATCTTTTAAAGCGGCGACGCGCGATTGTTGTTGTCGCGTTTCGTTGTGGATCTCAGCCAGTTCCTCCGCCAACCGTTGGTGTTCGCGAGCGAGTGATTGCTCTTTGGCCGAAGGGGCGTCGGGTTGGATCAACACGGTGTGCGGCTCGGAGGTCACCCACTGCGGTCCGGGGCTTGGCCGGTTATCGGCAGCGCGAAATCGGTAGGTGAAGAGTGTGCCGGGCATTTGTAGCTTTGAGGGGAGATCGACCTCAAAGGTAGAGGATACTTCTGCAGCCCCCAGCTTCGCGGCGGGGGCATCGATAATTTGCGATCCTCCTTGCGGGAATTCAATTTCCAGTTGCAGCTGACTGACCGCGAAATCGTCGCGCACAGTTGCCGTGACTCCCAGTGGAGCACCGGGCGCGATCGACATCGGCAGATCATCGTGCAACCCGATGAACTCAGGAGGGTGGTCGCGGCGGATGCGCAAGCTGCGGGCGACGGTCGGCACGTTATGGAATCCATGAGGATCGACGAGGAAAAATTCAAACGGCCCTCCCTGGTCTGCGGTGAACTCCAAACGCGCCGACCGGCTGTTAACGGCAATTGTGAATGCGTGGCGGACAATGTCTGGGGGTATCTTCTCGATGTCGTTGGCGGCAAAGACTTTCTTCAAATCCCGACGATTGCCTTGTAACCATTCCGCGGCGACCACTTTGTTGGGGAAGGTCAATTCCCCGCGCAAGCGGCTGTGCTCAAAGACCGTGATCTCGCCGACCGCGCCGTCGTGCGACTCTGCCGGCAGTTTTGTGTATTCAGGCGGTTGGACATACAATACGCAGGTGCCCATTTGCGGAGGATCGACCACGCGGACGGTGTAGCTTCGTGAGCGTGCTTTACCAGCGGCAAATGCGAATTGAAAGTCGTCTTGTACGTGGGGAATCGTCACTAGGAACGCCTCGGCGGTGGGACTCCACTCGACGGGGCGCACGACGCCGGCTTGCGGTCCCGCGGTGAATTCCAATTTCGCCTCGCGCGGCAAGGAATCCCTTCCCTGTCGAGAATGAGGAACGGCCCGCAGTGTCATGTCCTGTCCGCGTGCGGCGACACGGTCTCCGCCGGGGACATCGAAATAGATATCGCTCGCACGCTCATAATTGCCCCATGGAATCAGAAACCGCGTGAGCATGAGCCGATAACCGTCCGGAGCGAACAGCGCCGGTGCGGCTAAAAGCAATACTGCGGCCAAGCCGAGTAGTCCTATGCGTACGCTCTGTTTTGCGGGGGCGGCGGAATTGAAATCGATCGGGGCGGTGGCCTGCAACGTCTCGCGGGTAAGGTGATTGAGCATCAACGCGGAACCGCGCCAACTCGTGGGGGTTTCCGCATGCGTAAGTTCCACCAGCGAGGAAAGCCGTTCACCCAGCGCGGGATGCGCCACTTCGACGACTGCCGCCAAATTCACACCAGCATAACGGTTGAGCAATGGGCGAATGATAGACCAACTGGTTATGACTAGAGCCACAATTCCGGTGGCGCCCAGCCAGATGACACGTAGGGCTGTGGGGACTTCTAAGAAAAAATCGGCAGCCAGTCCGGCAGCGATCATAGCGCCGCTGACAGCCAGCAACAGACCAATCCCGCGCAGGAGTGCCAACCGCCGCAACCGTCGGGCTAATCCGCGCAGCTTTGCCGCTACGTCTTCGGGGAGCGACGTAAACGTTGCCGGTGATTCAGGGGATTGAATAAGACTGGACATGGTTCAAGCAATCACCGAGAGGCCTGCGCTATTCGCCGAGACAATACAACATTTCTTGTCGTTTGCCATCCACGGTCTCCACGACCCGCATGTAAATACGGCTGCCACAGATGGCCGGTGTCGCATAGGTTTCATCGCCGAGTTGGTTTTTGGAGACGTTTTCCAGTCCCTCGGGGCTGACCGTGACGACGTAGGTCGTTGCGTCTTCGGTCGTGGCATACAATCGGCCGCCCGCTAACACGGGGGTCGAAGTGAACGGACCGCCGATGCGTTTTTTCCAGAGTTCTTCGCCACTGTCGCTCTTCCAGCAATAGACAATTCCCTTATCGGACACTGCGTACAGATGGCCATCGATGACTAGCATCGAAGGGACATAGACGCGGGTCTTGTTTTCCCAGGCGATCTCGCCCGAACCGTCGCCGCGGATGGCAGAAACATGGTTCTTGGGGTAGCCGCCGCTGGAAAAGACGAGGTTTCCGTCGGTGGGAGTCGACGTCACACATTCAGTCGTCGCTCCCTCGACTTCCCAATTCTGCTTGCCGGTCAGCGGGTCATAACTCGAGACAAGATCGCAACCGGTGAAGATCACTTGGTCCTTGCCGGCGACGTTGAGAATGATCGGCGACGCGTAATTCGGCTCACTCGGCCGATTGTGTTTCCAGACTAGCTCGCCGGTCTCGCGATCGAAAGCGGCAATCGCGCCGCCTCCTTTGTTGTCGGCCGAGACGATTACTACCGAACCGTAAATGGCCGGTGACGATCCATAGCCCTGATGCACGACATAATCAGTGACCTTTTTTTGCCACAACTTTTTCCCGTCGATGGTCAGCGCGGTGGTATAGACGGCGTCGTTGTTGAGAAAATTGATGAATAACCGCTCGCCGTCGCAAGCGACGGACGACGAAGCCTGTGTCGATTTTTTGTTGCCTTTATCGGTCAGGCCGCCGGTGTGGACGTCGGTTTTCCAAAGCTGATTTCCCGTCTCGCGATCGAAACAGATCACCGACTGGGTTTGTTGTTCTTCATCAGCGGTGGTGATAAAGATGCGCTCGCCCACCACGGTTGGCGAACTGTGTCCGCGGCCTGGAATCGGCGCTTTCCAGATCACGTTTTCGTCTTTGCTCCAGGTGGTCGGCGGCGATTGGCCGGCTGGAGCGATGCCGTTGCGCTGATATCCTCGCCACCAAGGCCAATCCGCTTCGGAAACTGAAATCGCGGCTGGAGTGGCGACAGCCGTGCCCGATTCCTGCTCCGCGCATCCGGTCGACTCGACCACGAACAACAACGTCACAGCTAAAACCATGTAAACCCGGGGCATATCGACTCGGCTTTCTATATTTTATAAGTCATGCGGTGCATGACGGTTCTGTATCTGGTGAATTATGTTGGAGCTTCATCATGCACAGCATGACCTACTTTTCCGTAGTGGCGGTTGCTTGTTTAACGGCGAAGTCGATCAATTCTTGGCAGTGAAAAAACCCGTCCCAGTAATTGTGGCCTTGCCCGTCGGCAATGACAAGTTGCACGAGCGATTCGGCGCCGGCGGCTTTGTAGCGACGCACGAATTCGGCGGAGTTTGTCTCCAAGGGGACGACCTTGTCGCTGTCGCCATGAATGAAAAAGGCTGGGACACCGGCGCGGGCGAGTGCTTCTACATTTTCGATGGGATTGTGCTTTGCGAGCCGGTTTTGTAGTTGCTCGGCAGTCAAACCGTATGCACCAGCCGCCTTGTCCACACCGGGATAGGCGGTCAGGTCCAAAACGGGATAGATCCCGGCGATGCCGGCGACTTTCTCGGGGTGAGCCGCCGCCCAACTGGTGATCATCAAGCCTCCTCGACTGCGGCCCAACAAGCACGGTTTTTGCGCAAAGCCCCGTTTGGTGGTCAGTTCACGATGCAAGGCGTTGTACAATTTTTGTCCGCGCGGACTGCCGAAGGACTCGCCGATATCGATCCCCGCCACGGCGACCCCAGCTGCGAGGAATTGTTCGTGCATCCATTTTTCGTGGCGGTCGGGCAGACCCGGTAATGTGGGTGCGTAGAGAATCCAAGGTTGCGGCTTGCAGCGTTTTTCTCGCGGGGGATAGAAGATAAAAGCTGGTCGATCGGCGACAAAAAACGATTTGCCCGGCAGGATCAGCTCTTTGCGGGGCAACAACGACGATTGCGGCAAATCGCGCGTTGCAAATTGGCGGAATTCATACTCAAGCTGTTCCCATTTGCGCCGCATGTCGTCGACTTTGTCAGGATGTTTGGCGGCCAGGTTGTGTTGTTCAGTGCGATCCCCGTGAAGGTCATAGAGTTCCCAGTCGTCGTCGCGCGCGGCAACCAATTTCCAATTGCCGACGCGCAGCGCGCGATTGCCTTCGTGCGACCACCACAGTGAATCCCGCTTGACCGTGTCGTCCTTCGCGAACGCTGGGACGAGGCTTTTGCCCGGTGCGGGGGGGACCGGTTGGTCGTTCCAAGTTTTCAGCGGCGCGCCGCCGGCGATATCGAGAATCGTGGGGACGATGTCGATGACGTGTCCAACATTCTGTCGCAATTCTCCCTTGGCTGAAATTCCCGCCGGCCAATGCGCGATCAAAGGCGTGGAGATGCCTCCTTCGTGCACCCAAGTTTTGTGACGGCGGAAGGGGGTGTTGGAGGTCGTCGACCAACCCGGTCCCAAGCAGAGATATGTCGCGGCGGAGCCGGGAGCGGCGGCCGGGTCGTGACCATCGTCGCGAACCATAATCTCAGCGCTGCCGCCATTGTCTGAGAGAAACAAGATCAACGTGTTGTCCAGCGCGCCCATGGCACGCAACTGCGCGAGCACGCGGCCGATGTCGCGGTCGACACGGTCAATCATTGCCGCGTGAATTGCCATCTTGGTGGCTTGAAATTCCTGTTGCGTAGCTGTCATTGTCTCCCAGGGCAGGGGGCGATTGACTTCCCCCGGGCCGAGGATTTCTAGCGCCTTGGGGAAGTGGTAGGGCGGGCCGATATCGGGTTCGACGTCAGACAATTCGCCGTCGACTAAACCGATTTCTTGAATGCCTTGCCATCGCGCGTCGCGCACCTTTTCCCAGCCAGCGCGATATTGTTCGCGATATTTGGCGATGTCTTCGGGCAATCCATGCAACGGAAAGTGCGGGGCGGTGAAGGCTAGGTAATGAAAAAAGGGCGTTTCGCCATGTTTCTCCGCATGCTCTTTCAAGGTGCGGACTGCATGGTCGGCGATGGCATTGGTGGCGTAATAGTCACCGCCCGGTTCGACGGGTGGGAGTTTCTGGTCGTCTTCGTAATGCACTTTCGGATTAAAGAACCGGCCTTGGTCTTGCACGTAATACGAGCGGTCGAATCCACACTGCAGCGGCAGGCCGTCGACGTGCCATTTGCCGGAGTGGTAGCTGCGATAGCCGAGCGGCTTGAGCATGTCGGGCAACAGCCGCGCCCACTGCGGCCGTTTCCCCCGCCCACCGCTGGGAATTCCCGGTAGGCTATCGCGGCGAATCTGCTGCGCATAATAACCGGTCAGCAGCGCCCCTCGCGTCGGCCAACAGCGGGCGGTGTTATAGAACTGCGTAAACCGCAAACCGTCTTTGGCAAGGGCGTCTAGATTCGGCGTTTCAATCTCGCCACCGTAACAACCGATATCGGAGTAGCCCAGGTCGTCGGCAAGGATCACCAGCACGTTGGGGCGCTCGGCGGCGCCGGCCGTGAGGGGCAGGAGTGTCAAAGCGCAAATCACCGTCAGAAAGTATTTCATGGAATGGGCCTTTCCAGACTCATCTTCAGTCGAGGGAGTCGCACTGCCGATTCTGTCACGGGTTTCCTGGCAACGGGAGTTCGTGGTCTGTGGTTTGCCGTTTATTGTCTTCAGATTAACGGGTTCACCCACCCAATACCACGATCGCGCACAACCACGCGTCTCTATGGAACCGCGATTGTGGTTGAACCGTTATAGCGCCCGCGCAATTCGCAATGACATTGATCAGCGTTACTTGTCCCAACCCGACTGGTCACGAGAGGAGTCGATTGACGACTACATATTCATTGTTCAGGAGATAGAAACACCGCCGACTTCGCTCATTTAAGCAGTAGATCGTTTTTCTTCCTGGACTCGTGTCTCAACCCCAGCTTCTGCAGCACAAGGCTTTTTGCTGTCTTCACTACGGAAAAATTTCAAATCCTCAAGCGCCTCTTGAGGTTGAGGCGATTGAAACGTGCGTTGAAAGAACGAGTGGAGCCATTTCGACGTGTGCTCGACATCTCGTGGAGACGCACCCCCAAAAACAACGCAAACTGTAACGACTATGCACCGTTGTGGTAGACTATTCAGACGTCGGCCCGCTTGCGACCGAAGACAAGCATAGGTCTCTAATTCTCGACGGTGAATGCTATGATGACGCGCTGGATGCTGCCCCTGTTGGTCGTAACGATTTTGGCGGTTGCACCGCGCGCTGCCGAAGCCCAATTGTTTGGTAAACGGACATTGGGCGGCAGTTCGTTGTCGAGGCGAGCGAGCCCCGGCGCTGCCGCCGCCGATACCGGTTCGGTGACCGGGAATGAGCGATTCATTCGCGGCAATCGCAGCCGTCGCGCGTTTGTCGGTTCGGACTCGCAGGACGTCACTAGTTTTGTCGGTTCGGAGCAAGCCACCACGACGGGCAACGTGACCTCGACGACTACCGGCTTGCGTCCGCCACCCGATGAAAGTGCGCGAATCAACAAGCCGCTTCCGCCGCGCAGTGCGACATCGCTGTATTATCCCAGGCTGGTGATTCGCTTTGATGTCCCTCATCGGCAAAGGGCCGAACCGACCGTTATTGCGTATCGACTTGAGGAATCAGATTCATTTCGGCAACTGGGGGAGATTGAGGTGGTGGTCTCAGGTCCGACGGCCACGTTGCGGGGTGAGGTTGCCTCCGAATCGGATCGTCGGCTAGCTGCTCTGCTTGCCACTTTCGAACCCGGAATCGATCACGTACAAAACGACCTGACCGTGAATACCGAGTTGAAGTTGCCGCCGCTGCCTCCTGAGCCAGGGACTGAGGCGGATGCACCTCCGCTGGCGCCGCCGGCTGCGAATTAGTTGCGCCCTTTGACTCGGCCTGATGGGGGCTCGTTTGTTCTGTATCCTGTGCGTTCACTGGCGACCCCGAGTGGTCGACAAACGCCGCTGGAACATCGATTGTCACGGTCGACATCGCTTCTTTGTTCGATTCTTTCACGGCAGCTTGTGATTCATAGCCGACCGGTTCAATGCTGTATAAGTGATCTCGTTGGTGGTCAATAAACTTCTGAAGCCGCGCTCCGGACGATTCGATCGGGCCACCCGCTTGAACAACGCCGAGTGACGCATCGCGCTGTGCGGCGGCTTGTTCGATCGGCGATCCATGAGAAGTGGGTTTTTCAGCGGTTGTTGTCGCTACAGTTTCTTCGGGCAGCGCGCCGGGCAGAATTTTCGGAGCGGCATCGGACATCACCGCGCCACCTTGAGTCGGTTCGAATCGAACGAAGAGCGAAATACGTCGTTGCGGTCCGCCCACCTCGTCCCATGGCAACCAGACACTATAGGAATGTCCGATGTCCGACTTGCTGCGGTGTTTGGCCAGCTGTTCGGGCAAAAAGACAAAGCGTTTCTCCGGTTTGGTCGCCTTGCCTTTCCCGTTGTCATCACCAAAGGCATAGACGGTTAACGTTCCATCGACAATCAACGGCTCGGCGGGTTTGTCGTCCATGTTGCTTTTGTCAACGTAGAACATGATCCGTCCGCCAAATCCGCGTATGGAGGGTTTATTCCGTTGATTGAGGATCGTGTCGGTCCAAACCACTGAAAGGCGATTCGGCACCGCGACCGGGGGTAGCGGTTCTTCGTCAGCAGCATCCGTCACCTGGTCCTCGGCAAACTTTGCGTCGGCGGGCTTTGCCTCCGGCGGAACCTTTGACCAAGGCATGGTGGCGGGCATCTTGAATTCGACGCAGCCGCTGAACCCCAGCACGCAGGTTAAGAGAACCCAATGGGACAAACGATTGTCAACGATTTTGATAAACATCGTGGACGAAACCTTCACTCATATCGAATAGGAAGTCGACGGAACAAATTCAATCAGGATTGAGGCAATTACCGCGTCATTTGATCGGGCACAATCGGCCCGTTGGAACCTTCGGGGCTGTAGAGGACCTTAGGGATTCCCGTACGAGAATCGGACGGTTGTGCTTTTCGTATCCGCCGTAACCGGACATTCAAATTCGGGTTCGGCGTCCCTTGTGGATTGTCGTCAGGAAACAAGGTTTCGACATCGTCCCAGGAGGACTGGACTGCCGAACGGCGATCGATGCGGCTTTGAGGGTTAGAATTAGGATAGATCACATCTTCTTGCGGTTGGGGAATCAAAGCCGGCTGGGCGGGAGTTATGCCTTCGCCGCGGGGATCGGTGTCGGGATATATCACGGGAATGGCGTCGTTGTACATCGGGCAGCCCGATTCGCCACACAGCAGAGGATCGTGATTTTGCAATTCGCACACGTCGGTAGCGCACCAACTCATGCGGGCGTATTCTTCCATCTTGACCCGTTCCATATCTTGCTGGTCACGGATCACGTGCGGGGTGAGAATGATCAATAATTCCGTCCGCCGATCGGCATTAAAATCGTAGCTGAAGAGTTGTCCAAGCAGAGGCAGCTCAGAAAGATAAGGAACGCGGCGACGAATTTCCTCCGTGCGTTTGGTGATCAATCCGCCGAGAATGATTGTTTCGCCATCAGCGGCGCTAACGGTTGTCTGAGCCGTGATGACGTTGATGCGGGGCGATTTGACGATCGTTCCATCGGTGGAGACCAAGACGGGTATTCCATCTGCATCGCTGCCCACGTCGGATTTTTCGGAGTCGATTTCCATCACCACCATCCCTTCGGGGCTGATACGCGGGGTGACGCCGAGAATCAAGCCGACATTTTCTAATGCAACACTATTCACCGTACCGGTCAACCCGACTGTAGAACCGGTGATGCGGGGCACGCGTTGACCAACTTGAATATAGGCTGGCTGATTATCCAGCGTCGTCACTTGCGGACGGCTAAGGACTTCCAAACGTCTGTTCTCGTGCAAGGCCCGCAACAGGATATTTACGCTGTCGCTACCGGCCGAAAGGACGAGACCTCCGTAGCCAAGTTGTGAGTTTGTGCGCCCCACGGCAAAATTTGACAATGCTTGGCCAGCCACTGAAGCTGCAGTCGCTAACGATCGGGCGCTGCCGCTGTTCCCGAGTTCCGCCTGATTAAAGTCAAAGCCCGGCTCGAACGTAGCTCCAATCACTTCTTGTTCGGTCGCGGTGATAATTCCTTGGTCGGTTGATTGTTGGGCGGTCCGTGTCAAGGTTTGTGAATCGGTAAGATTGCTCAACAGGCTGCGATCGAAAAGCAATGAATCTTGCAGTCCCAACTCCACACCAAATTCGTCAGTATCGTTTAAGCCGACTTCGGCGATCAATACTTGGATCATGACCTTGGGGGGTTGTTCGTCGAGTTTTTCGACAATGGTTTTGATCTCTTCAAAAAACCGTGGTGTGGCACTGACGATCAAGTTGTTCCCAACCGGTTCGGGCACAACAACCACTTCGCGTTCGATCTGTTGAAAAGCACTCAAACCGCCCGGGGACGCCAATTGAATTTGTCGTTCACTGCGTAAGAAATCGCCAATTGCGCGGGCGACATCTGTCGCCGAAACGTTTTTCAAACGATACACGATATTCTGCCGCAGTTTGACTTCGCGTTCATCCAAACGTAGCAACAATGCTTCGATGATTCGCAAATGACCCGCCGAACCGGTGGCGATAATACTGTTGGTGCGCGTGTCGATGGCGAATCGCAATGGCGCGAGTGAGGTTTCCCCTTCGGCACCGGGGAGTTGGGGGCCGGCACCGGCGCCGGTTTGTGTCGGCAGCAACGACCGCAGCATCTGCACCAAGTCGGCCGCGTCGCTGTTGATGATCCGAAACACTTTAATTTGTGCGGTGTCCACCGGTGTTTCATCGAGTTGGCGAATCAGCTCGCCCAACAGCTCCATGCTTTCGGGCGGTGCGGAAACGACGAGCGTATTTTTACGCGGGTCGGGTGTGATTTGAACATTGTTCAACAGCCCCGATTTGAGGACTTTTTTGCCAGCCGTATCGATCGCCAGCAGTTCCAACACCGAAGAGGCCTGTCCGCCACCACCGGCGGCACCTGTAATTGCTTGTGTCAAAACTTGGGCGACGTCGGCTGCCAAGGAGTTCTTCAACGAGAAGATTCGAGCCTGGTGAACCGATGAACTTTCGGCGACATCAATCCGGCTGATTAACAGCGCCACATCCCGCATGTCTCGCGGTGCTGCTTGGATGAGCAACGCATTGGTGCGCGGGTCAGCTGTGACACGCACCGACGCGGCCAATCCCGGACGATTGGTGAAATATTGTTGTACGGTTTGCTGCGCCTGTGCTGCCGGAGCGTGTTTCAGCCGAAAGACGCGCAATTGCGAGTTGGGGTCTACGGGACTGTCCAGCGAGGCGATCAATTCCTTCAGCACCTCCAGCGCTTCGCCCCAGCCAATCAAGAGCAGTGCATTGGGCGTGATCAGCGGTGTTTGCTCTACGCGACCTTGTCGGCCACCGATTAAATCGGGAAGCACACCGGTGATTAACGTTGATAATTGTTGGCTATCGACATGCTTGAGCAGCACGACATCGATTTCCGGTTCCGCTTCGGCGCTGAGTCGTTCAATTTCATTGATGATGCGGGTCATTTCTTCGACGTCACGATCGCGTCCCCGCAGAATGATCACGTCCAAATCAGGCAATGTTTCGACTTCGACATCGGTCCCCAACTCCCGCAACCGTTCGCGTTGGCGGTCTAGCTCGGCGTCCTGGGCGTCCATGGGTCCGTCCGGATCCAGTACCGGGGCGGAATCGTTGTTGGTGTCTGTTTCTTGGAAGGCAAAATTGGCCGGGCGGACTTGCGAATCAGTGATGAGGTGCGTCCCTTTATCCCCGGATATTTCACGGACAGCTTTTGGTGATTTTAGTTTGGTTTTTTCACCGCGGTAGGCGCGAACGGCTTCCTCGACCTTGTCAGGACTACTGCGTCGAAGTGCGAGGATACGAATCCGGCGGCCTTCGGTTGTCTCGCGACTATCGAGTGCCCGTACGAGTCTCGCGACTTGAGCAACGGCTTGGTCCTGTCCATACACCAAAAACTGATTGCGACGGCGGTCGATGGTGATTTCGACATCGTGTCCGGCAATTTTCGAGAGAACATAACTCTGTTTGGGACTTTCGTTGACGCGGATCGGTTGCATGCGCTTGCCGAACAACTGTCGCAACATTGGCAGGATGTCGGCTGCTTGAGAATTGATCAACGAGACAAACAATTCACGCGGCTGGTCGGTCGACGGTTGCTCTACGGGCTGACGTGGTTGTGGACCTCCATTGAGCGTGATGGTCCGTTCCACCTCTTGGATTTCTAGCGGCGGTGTCGGTTCGTCCAATCGCGACGAGATCCAGTCATGAATTTGCTGCGGTGCCACAACGAGTAACCGCGAAGCATCGACATCAATTGCGACACGGACCTTACGGTTCTCTTGGAATCGTTTGCGGAGGCTGTCGGCCGCTTCTTGCAGTCCGGCAGGCTCGATGGCATAGGATTGGACAACCGGCTTCGTCTCAACCGGCGCCGTAGTTGCCTTCGAATTGCGATCTACCGATTTGATCAACTGCTGCGCAATCTGTTGAGCGTTTTTCGGCCCGCGGAGCAAGATTTGATTGTTTTGACGATCAGCGACCAAATGCGTGGTGTCGTCGAGATTATCCAGTAGCTCCTCCAGCATTTTCTCGACTTCAGTCGCCGATTTATGCCGTAGCGGATAGACCTGATATTCAGCGGCCGAACTCGACTGGGCCGCGGCGATACCCGAGAGGTAAAGTGTCAACAGAACGACAGTGAACGCGCATTTCATAGGTAGCAGTTTCCACAAAGCTTCTCGTTGTTGAAGTACGATCACGAGAAAATCCTCGCATAAAATTCGGTGGGCGAGCAACGTGCGCCACGCGAATTTGTCGGTGTTCCAGAAATGATGAGTTGTCGAAAATGTGAGTGAGAGAGGGGGCGGAATACTACGCAATTCCAAGTAGCCCATCAAGGGCAATTGATCCGTCCGTTGTGAGAGAAAAATCTGTTCTGAGACAGGGGTCGGACGCAGCTGTATAATAACGATTCACAGCGCAAGCCATCTTGACAGAATCGAACGGTTGCGGGTATTACACGCTCCCTCTTCACAGACACTCTCTCACATATATACGCATTGACGAACCTGCAGCCATGGCGCATCGCGTCTGACCGCTGCCTATCCGTTGCGCGAGGCTGTTTCCTACACCGCGAATGCGGGCAGGTCTGCAATCACGCATTCCGACGGCATTTAGACACCTCTCCATTCCGACCACACTTCACCAACATTTGCGACTCGTTCTTCTTGGATATTCATTCAAGATGAGTCACGCGTTTCATTCCTAACTTAGCGGACGTCCCTCCATGGCGACCGAACCCCAACAATCCGAATCCGGACTACCGGAATCAGATACGGCTCTGGCCGATGCGCCGAGCGTAGAGGGTTTGGAAAACGTCGGTGATTTCGAACCTCCGTTGGGGCTTGTGGCCAGATTGATGGACAAGTTTCGGGGCGTGGCCAGCGGCGTGCAGGATTGGGTAACGCCGGCGAATTTGAAATTGGCCGGTTTTACGACGGTCGGTTTCTTGTTGTTGTTCGCCGGGATCTACATCGCCACACGCGAGGAAGGGCCAACGAACTCCGAGAAATTGATAGCGGCTCTCGAATTTTTAAAAACCGGAGATGACGGACCCGCGGCGCGCATCGCTCAGGAAATCCAGCAAGAAGGTTTCCAGGATCCAGATTTTCCAGGCGGCGACCAATTCATTCTGGGCATCGTGGCGTTTCGGCAAGCCGAGAAATTGACCGAAGACGAAGGCCGGGAACAAAAATATCTGGTGGCCAAGAGTTTCTTGGAAGAGGCGCAGGAACGGGCCTTGACCGAAGAATACGAGGCGCAATGGGCCTACGCACTCGGCTTGAGCATGTATCGCATTGGCCGGGCGAAAGCGGCGCAACCCCTATTGGAAAAAGCGGTTGAATCCTATGTCCCCGGCAAGATCGAATCGGGATTATTGCTGGCGGACACTTATGTTTATTCCAAAACCACCGAAGACCTAGCCAAAGCGCAGGCTCTGAATATCGCTATCGCCGCCCTCCCCGAACTGAACGATCAACAGCGCGACCGTGTCTTTTTGCAACGTGCACAGATTTTGTATGCAATGGACAAACCGAGTGAAGCCGAAGCGGCTTTGGCCGATGTCCACGCGGAAACCGACGGAATTACGATTCTGCGGGCTGAGGTGCTGATGAAAGCCGGCAAGTACGCTGAGGCCTTGGAAAAATTGCGTCCCGTGGAAGCGGGCGAGGGCTTGCGACAAAAGTTTCCACGTCAGGCACGATACTTAATGGGATTGTGCGAACAGCGGTTGGCCCAACGAGATCGTACGAATCAAACCGTCCATTACGACGCGGCTCGCAATTATTACGAACGGACCTACAAACAATTTCGCGGATCACACGAAGCTGTTGCGGCGCAGTTGTGGGCGGCGGACATTTTGAGACGGCAGAATTTTCATGAAAAGGCGTTGGAGACCTATCACGATGTCTTACGGCAGGTTCACAACCCGAGCGACTTCAGTAACAAATGGATCGACGTCAAGGTGTTTCGCGGTGTGATTTTGGACGCCTGGAATTCCTGGAACGAGATGGAGTTGTATCAACACTCGATCGCACTTTCTGAGCACATGGCTCCACTGTTTCCCTCGGCTTTGGCCCGGGAGTACGGGGCTTTGGCGAATCAAAAGGCCGCACAGCATCTTGAGGATCAACTTGCGGTTGCCAACAACCAGAAACGTCAGCAACGACAAAGCGAACTCGAAAACCGCTGGGTACGTAGCGGGCAAGCATTCGCACTCCTCGCAGCCGAACGCAAGACGTCTGCCGAATATCCCACCGATTTGTGGATGGCGGCAGAGCACTTCTTGAAAGGGCATGACTATCAAAGCGCTGTGAATTATCTCACGTTGTTTCTGAATACGAATCCCACAAAGCAGTTGCCCGCCGCCTTGGTGCTCAAGGGTCGGGTCTTGATGCAACTTCATTTGTTTGAGGATGCACTGAATCACTTTCAAAGAGTCATTACCAGCCATCCCACGCATGTCATGGCCTTCCAAGCGCGGCTGTTGATCGGAACGTGCTATTTTGAAACCGATCGTCATGAATTGGCGGAACAAACTTGGCGCGAAATGTTGATTTCCGACCAACTGACACCTGCAGCGGAGGAATGGCAAGACGCGCTGTTTGGATTGGGAAAACTGCTGCATCTCACTTGCGAAGAAATAGCGATGCAAGCGGCGACGGTGGAAGCGACGGATCAGGAAGCTGCGGAAAAACTGAAATTCACCGCGTATCGGCGCTGGGATGAAGCCATCATCCGGTTGGATGAATATGTCAAACGATTTGACCTGCCGACAAAGGCAACCATCGACCCGCGCCATCGCGAACGCACCAAAATGTTGATGGAGGCTCGCTACTACCTTGCCAAGGCGTGCCAGCGCAGCGCCGAATATCAGCAAACGAAAATGAAGGCCGCTGAAACCGAAAACGCCCGCAACCAGTTTTTCAACCAGATGAAACAACTGCTCGATCAATCCAACAGTAACTATGAGCGGTTGAAGACAGAATTGTTATTGGCATCGGATGCAGGCCGCATCGACGCATTGGGGCGTGAGTTTTTGCGGAACTGTTACTTTGAAATCCCCAATAACTTCTTCAATTTCCAGGACTACCACGGAGCGGTGATTCGTTATCGCGAAGCGGCCGGACGGTATCAAAACCATCCCGATGCGCTGCGGGCCATGGTCCAGGAAGCGAACTGTTATGACCGGCTCAATCGTCCCCTGGACGCCCGCGGGGCGCTGGCGCAGGCGAAATTTATTTTGGAGCAAATCCCCGACCAGGATTTTCTGGAACACAGCGAAGCGTTGAATAAGGACCAATGGAGAGATTGGTTGCAATGGGCCATTGAATTGCACAATCGACCCTCTGCTTAACGACTGACGTTCTGTCTCGGCCACCTTTTTTTCTTTACTTCGAAACCATCCTATGACCGGATCTCCCACGTTCAACTTTGTGCGAATCTTCGCGGCACACCGCGAATGTTGCAGCCGGTTGTTGGAATTGTCCCACAATCAGGATCGGTTAATCATCGAGGATGACTACACACAATTGTTGGTCGTCTTGGGTAAGAAACAAAAAGTTTTGAATCAAATGGAAGAGTACGCAAAGCATCGGCCGCGCATTCAAGCCTTGTGGAAGTTGCAACGCGATGAACTCGACACGGAAACACGCCGACAATGTGAGGACTTGCTCAACGGTACGGAATCCGACTTAGCGGAACTCGTCCGTCAAGAACAAGCCAGTACTGACCGCATTGAAGAACGTCGCGCAGCCACACAACAGGATTTGCAAAACCTCGACCAGGGAGGACGCGTGAGCGAAGCTTATCGTGACAGCCTGGCACCCGCGACACACCGCCGTTTGGACATCGGACAATGACCAACATTATTTCCACGCACGATACTAGTCGCCGTTTCAAATCACCTGCATTGAATCAATCCATGGACCATCGAAACGACCACAATCTGAATGCCTCTCCGTTAAAAATCTACGGGGCTGACGTACGTCAGGAACGGACACTCTCCGCACACGTGCTGGTGGTGGGCGATCAGCTTGACAGCCGAACTGCCGTGGTGGATGGGCTTGTCGAATTCGGCGCACGGGCAACAGCCGTCCATTCGCCCGCCGATGCCGAATTATTGTTGCGCAGCCAACAATTCGATTTAGTGATTCACGACGTGCACGAAGAGAGCGAATCGGCGGTTGCGGCAATCACCGCACTGGTGACAAGTTCGCAATCGACTCCGCACATTGTCATCGCGCATACAGCGGCTCCGTTTGGAATCATTGACAAAATGCAGTCGCAGCCCTGTGTGGTGATCGCCCCTCCCGTGAATCCGGAAATGCTCTACAGCATCGTGCAGCAAGTATTGACACATGCGGAAATGATTGCGGAGAACACCCGCCTGACGCGACAACTTGCACAACGGGGAACACATGACATCGTCGGAAATAGTGCGGCGATTAGCGAATTGCGTCTAAGAACTTTGCGCTGTGCCGAAGGGGACGCGCCCGTGTTGGTTCAAGGGGAACCGGGCACCGGTAAGCAATTGGTGGCTCGCGTTTTACATGATTTGGGATCGCGAGCCCATCGTCCCTTCATCACGCTGGATTGTTCGATTTTGACCGCCGCACACTTGGAGCGGGAACTGTTCGGCGACACGGCTGTCGATTCGTTTCGAGGTGGTGAACCACGACCGGGACGGCTGGACTTAGCAGCCGGCGGTACGTTGGTCGTGCAGAACGTTGACGAAATGGCGTTCATGATTCAAGCCGATTTTGCACAGGTGTTGCGCGAGCGGCGGTTTCGCCGTTTGGGGGCAACCGAATACCGTCCGCTGGACACGCACATCATCACCACAACCCGCTACGATCTGGACCATCAAGCGCGGCAGGGATTATTCCGTGAGGACCTACTCAAGCAAATCGCATCACGGATCCTCCCCACGCCCGCGCTGAAGAATCATCGGGACGACATCGCAGCGCTCACGGAACATTTTCTCCGCAACATCGCTCTCAAACAGGGGAAGCCGGCCAAACGGATTCCGGCGGCCACCATGGATATTCTGGCCAACTACGCATGGCCGGGAAATGTTCAGGAATTGGAAAACCTCATCGAGCGGGGTTGTGCCATCGACTGCGGTCCTAAATTGACTCCGGAACTGATTCGTCCCTGGTTGGCCGCTCCGACGCAAGACCACAACTCGTCCGAATCCGGCATGTCATTGAAGGAGATGGAACGCAAACTCATCGAATCGACCTTCGCGCGTTTTGCCGGCAACCGCGAAAAAACGGCACAAGCGTTGCAGATCGGCCTGCGAACGCTCTCCGGAAAACTGCGAGATTACGGCTATCCGCCACGAGGCGGCCCCGGATCCAATCAACCGTTCAAACGAGCTGCGTAACGAAAGGTTCATGTCATGATCAATTCAATATTGCAGTCGACCACGGTTCCGTTGCTGGAACAAGTGGCCTCGTTCACCGAACGCCGCCAGGAAATCTTGGCTGGCAATATGGCCAACATCAACACCGACGATTACCGCATGCGGGATTTGGACGTTAAGAAGTTCCAGTCTCTGCTGCGGGAAGCCATTAAGCAGCGAAGCCAACCCAAACAATCCCAAAGCCAATACCCGATGCCTCCTTTTCCCTCTCCGGGGCTTGCGGGCGGCGGCCAAACCACACAACCCGACATGGCTGAGTTGTTCACACCGGAAATCTTCGAGGCGGTCCAAGCCTCACCCTATAACTTGACCTTTCAAGACGGCAACAATCGCAGCATCGAAGAAGAAGCGATGGAGATGACTAAAAACGGGATGCTGCAAAGTTACGCGATCGAATTCATTAATGCTCAAATGGCCTTGTTACAGCAAGTGATTTCCGAACGGGTCTAACACTTTTTTTCTTAACGGCAAAACCATGTTCAAAACACTCGACATCAGCACCAGCGGCTTGACCGCCCAGCGGCAATGGATGAATACCATTGCCGGCAATATCGCCAACGTGAACACAACTCGCGAACCTGATGGCGGCTCGTATCAGCGGCGGTACGTCAACTTCAGTGCCGACACATCACAAAGTGACGGGATGACCCGCGGTGTGCCGGTGTCCTACGAAGTCAAACTGGATGAATCGCCGCCACGAATGGTCTACGATCCCGGCCATCCCGACGCGAACAAGGAAACCGGTATGGTGGCGTATCCCGCGTTTGATATCGTGACCGAATTCGTCAACGCCATCGCCGCCAGTCGTGCGTACGAAGCGAATATCTCGGCTGTGGAAATGTCCAAAACCATGTTCAACAAATCGCTGGAGATCCTGGCTTAGTTGCAAGGCCTTGATTCATTTCTAACGCTTCATCCAACCACCCCTTTTAATTGAAACAGACGATGCCCGGTTCCATTGGTGGATTTCAATCGAACTTGTTTCCGGCCATGCCGAAAATGCCGCACGCGCCCATTGGGGGCGCTGTCGGCGGCGCAGCCGGTGCCGATGCGCCGCAGGTTAATTTTCAAGAAGCTTTATTGAATTCCATCAACCAGGTCGGCATGCAGGAAAAGCAAGCCTATGCGGCCATTGAGTCGTCGCTCGTCAGTGATGAGGACACTCAGGTCCACGCCATGATGGCTATGAAAAAAGCGGAATTGGCGTTCCGTACGATGATCCAAATTCGCAACAAGATGGTCGACGCCTACAACGAAATCAAGGACATGCGGTTTTAACCGCTGATAAAAAACCGCAGTTGTTCTCACTCGCTCTTCTCTTCACCTAGAAAACTTCAATAAACGCCATGGACGGCATTCAAAACATATTCAAACAGATCGGCGATCTGTGGCAGTCCTTTAGCCCCAGCCAAAAAGGAACGTACACGATGATCGTGGCGCTGCTGATCGCGGCGCCGCTGATCTATTCCTACAAAGGCTCGGGGTCGGATCACGTGCCGTTATTCCCCGGGATCGCTCTGAAACCGCACGAGCTGCAATCGGTGCACAGAGCGATGGTTTCCACCGGTTTGTCGGGCTGGGATCTGGAAGGCATCGATATCGTCGTCCCCAAGGGGCGCGAAGCGGAATTTTCCAAAGCACTCGCAGGGCAGGGCGGGCTTCCGCCGGAAATCTCGGATATTGTCATCAACGTGTTGCAGGATGAAAGCCCCTGGTCGTCGGGGGATGCACGCAAAGAAAAAACCGAAGAGGGCCGCAAAAAACAGGTCCGCCAACAAATTCTCAACATGGATGGTGTCCACGAGGCCACGGTAAACTGGCCGCCAAAGGAACGCCAACGACATTTCGGTCCGAGTAAATCCCGTACCGGAATCGTCTCGGTGCGGATGGCGGGGGACCGCGAGTTGATGCCTCACGAACGCAAGTCAATGCAAGTCTTGGTTGCCGGTACGGTCGGTATTAGTCCCGACAGCGTTTCCGTGATCAACTTGGGCACAAATCGCGCATACAATCCTCAGGACATTGACTCCAACGATATGTATTTCCAACGCCGCAACGAAGAAGAATCGTTGCTGCAGGAAAAAATTCAAAGCGCGCTGAGCTTCATTCGCGGTGTGGTGGTGACCGTTGCCGTCAAACTGGAAAAAGAAGAAGCCACGACGGAACGCACCGTTTCTTATGACGCCAAGCCGATCGTGATCGAACAAACGACGTTGTCCAAAACGGAGAATTCTCGCGAGAACAAACGGAGTGACCAACCGGGCGTCGTGGGCAATACACCTCTCGAAGTTCGTGCCACCGCGAAACCGGCGCAGGAGCGGGAATTTCAACTCGATGAATCCCAGAAGAACAGCATCACTGGTGGCAAGGAATCGTACGGTGTGATTCAAGGTCTGCGACCAGTCTCCTCGACCGCCACGATTACCATTCCCGAAAGCTATTATCGAGAGCGCTTGGCAGATGACGGTATCCTTGCCCCGGGATCTGAGGCTTCGGAGGAAGATAAGGCGGCGTATCAAGCCAAGGTCACGGCTGAAGAAACAAAAATTAAACCGCGCGTGACGGAATTGGTCTCTAAGCTGGTGACCGCTCCTCCCAGTGAAGACCCGACATCGTTGGTGACCGTGATCCGTGCGCCGTGGTCGTCTCCTGAAGTGGTGGAAGGACCGGGAATCATGGATACCGCAGGCGGGATGGTGAATTCCTACGGCCGTAGTGTTGGCTTGGGCCTATTCGCATTGGCGGCGTTGTTTATGCTCAATCGCAGCATGAAAGCCGTACCACCCGCGCCGGAACCGGATATTGAGGCCATTTTGAATCCTCCCAAACCGGATGAACCAGAAGAACCGGTTCGCGAGGTGGAAGTCCTGCCCCCCTCGCGTCGAGATGATGTGCAACTTCTTGTCAAAGACAATCCCGAGATGGCTGCGGCAGTCCTGAACAAATGGCTCTCCAGCTAATCCGTAAACTGAACTGGTCATTCTCGCCTCTCCATTTCCAATTCGGCGTTTCACCAATATGCATCCCACTAGCGAATCACACAATAAAAAAATCCGCAAGGCGGCCGTGCTCCTACTGAGCCTGGATCGGGCGATGTCGGCTGAGATTATGAGCCAACTCACCAAGGACGGAATCGAACAGGTTGCGTTGGAAATCGCGCGACTGGACGACGTCACCCAAGAGGAACAAGAAGCCGTCCTGGAGGAGTTCTATCTGCAAGGACGAGCGCGGCGGCATATTGAATCCGGCGGCATTGAACACGCTTATGCTTTACTCGAACAGTCGATGGGAAAAGACGAGGCGTCTGAAATCATTGATTCCTTGCGGCAATCCATGAGTTCGGTGCCGTTTGGCTTTATGCATAAGGTCTCGGCGGAGAATGTGATCACCTTCATTATCGAAGAACATCCCCAGACGATTGCCCTCATCATGTCGCACTTGCCATCGGGCTTGGCTGCCGAAGTGCTGGGGCGACTGCCCTCGGATAAGCAGTTGGATGTTGTTCGCCGCGTTGCCACGATGGAACAAACCAGCCCAGAAGTGATTCGTGACGTGGAAAGCAGCTTGCACGCCCGGATGCGAACGATGTTTAGCCAATCGATGGAAAAAGCGGGCGGAGTCGGATCGGTTGCACAAATTCTTAACGTTACGGATCGCATGACCAACAAAGGCATCCTCGAAAATCTCGAACAGGACAATCCCGATTTGGTCGACGAGATCAAACGACTGATGTTCGTGTTTGATGACATTCTCAAACTCGACGACAAATCCGTGCAATCGCTGCTCAAGGAAGTGGACAACAGCCAATGGGCATTGGCACTCAAAGGCGCTTCGGAGGACCTCAAAGGAAAAATCATGGGCAACCTGTCGCAACGGGCTGCTGCCATGCTGCAAGAAGAAATGGACTATTTAGGTCCCGTCAAACTCAGCGACGTCGAAGCCATGCAACAACAAATTGTCGACACAGTGCGCCGTTTGGAAGACAGCGGCGAAATTACCGTCGCCTCCGGAAACGAAGCGGAACAACTCATTACGTAAGGCCTCTCCAATCACCGACTGCACGTGGCAAACTTTCTGTTTTCCACTTCAAACATATTAGCAAAGACACCTCGACCCTATGCCGGCCACACAACCCTCTCGGCTACTTAAAGCCCACGACGCGCGCAACATCGGCTCAAAGGTCGCGTTCAATTACGAAGACTTGCGCCAACGCTGCGATCAGTACATCGAACAGATTAGCGCACAGGCAAAGCAGATTTTGCTCGACGCGCGCGGTGAAGCCGAACAATTGCGTGCCGAAGCCCAGGAGCAAGGGCACGCACAGGGACTGTCCGCCGGGCACGAAGAAGGGCTCAAAGACCAGCAAAAGGCGATCGCCGATAAAGCGGACGAACTGTCGACCCAACGATTAGATGCAGCCTTACCCGTAATACAAGCCGCCGTAGATGCGCTCAACACCGAACGCAATCGTTGGTTGACCACTTGGCAGAACACGGCCATTCAACTCAGTGTGGCAATCGCCGAAAAACTACTGCATGCGGAATTGCAGCAGCGTCCAGAACTCGTGCAAGAGACCATCCGCGAGGCGCTGGAACTAGCGGCTGGTAATCCACAAATCAAACTTCGCTTGAATCCCGATGACGCGGACCACCTGGGCGACTGGTGCGACGAACTAGTGGCGACCGTTTCCACCGCAGGAACGGCCGAAATTGTCGCTGATCCACACGTCACCACGGGAGGCTGTGTGGTGGATACCAAGCATGGCCAAGTCGACGCGCGCCTCGAAACTAAACTCGCCCGCATTGCTCAGGAATTGTTAGACGACAGCGTCTAAACAAACAGCATTGAACGCGCCTTCCCCGGCAGCAGCGGGGAATATTTTTCCGGCCCCCAGCCACTCCCCACCGAAGAAGTCACCATCATGCTTGCACTGGAAGAACAAATTCAACGCATCTTGCCGGTCGGGTTGTCCGGCAGTGTGACGAAGATCGTCGGGTTGACGGTTGCCGTCAGCGACTTTCCGGCTCCGTTGGGATCGGTCTGTAAAATTGCCACCGAAAGTGGCCGCAGCGTTGAGGTCGAGGTCATCGGTTTTCAAGGCGAGCATACCTTGTTGTTACCGTACGACGAACTGACCGGCATCCGCCGCGGCAATCGCGTCACCATGGTACAGAGCGTTCCCGGCATTCGCGTCGGTGACCAATTACTTGGACGCGTGCTCGATGGTCGGGGACGGTTCATTGACTCCGGCGTCCCGGCCGCCTTACCGCATCGTGCGCCGATCCACGCTGAGGCGACTTCTCCCTTAAAGCGTCCGCGCATCGATACGCCTTTGGGAACCGGTGTGCGGGTGATCGATGGATTATTAACCGCCGGCAAAGGGCAACGGTTGGGGATCTTTGCCGGCAGTGGCGTAGGCAAAAGTGTGTTGATGGGACAAATGGCCCGCAACAGTACAGCGGACGTGAACGTGGTCGTCTTGGTGGGTGAGCGGGGACGAGAAGTCCGGGAATTTATTGAAAAGGATCTGGGACCCGAAGGACTCGCCCGTAGTGTGGTGATCGTCGCAACCAGCGATGCGCCGGCGCTACAACGCTTGCGGGCGGCGTTTGTTGGAACGGCGGTAGCGGAACACTTTCGAGATCAAGGAAAAGACGTCCTGTTGATGATGGACAGCGTGACCCGTTTCGCGCTAGCCCAACGAGAAATTGGACTAGCCGCTGGCGAACCTCCAGCGACGCGGGGTTATCCGCCGAGTGTTTTTGCCCTGTTGCCGCGACTGTTGGAGCGTAGCGGACGTAACGATCGGGGGAGCATTACCGGTTTTTACACTGTCTTGGTTGAAGCTGACGATGCCAATGAGCCGATCTCAGATACAGTACGCGGCATCCTTGACGGACACATCATGCTATCTCGAAAGCTGGCGCATCAGGCGCATTGGCCGGCGATCGATGTTTTGGCCAGTATCAGCCGGTCGATGCCCGACGTAACGACCGACCAGCATCGCGCTGCCTCTGATGGCTTGAAACAACTGCTAGCCGCCTACCGGGAATCTGAGGACCTCATCTCGATTGGAGCTTATCAATCCGGCTCGAACCAACAGGTCGACGTGAGTTTGAGAATGCGTGAGGCGATTCAACAGTTTTTGCAACAAGGAATGTCCGAATCTGCGGCCTTGGACAGCACGATCGAGCAGTTGTTGCAGTTGTCCCAAGTCCGTGAATCATTGCTGCAAAACAGTCCTGCCGGAGACGAAACACACGCGGCTTCGGCGTGACGACACGAAATTCAGTATTTAACCAACATCGCAAATTTAACAACCGGGCATTGTTCTCCCTACACAATTTGAGATAAGTCACGACCGTGCCGAAATTTCAGTTCAAACTTGAAACGTTGCTCAACATGCGTCTAGGCCGACGGGACCAATGCCGCCAAGCGTTGGCGTCAATCCTCAGCCACGATGCGGAGTTAGCAGCTGAAATGCAGCGCGTTGTGCAGCAACGTCTCGGGCAATTGCAGGAGCTGCGCGATCTGAATTCGTCACGCGACATGAACATCGACGCCACAGCGGCGCGGCGGTATTTTGCCGGACAACTGACCTCGGAAATCGCCGGCATCGAACATCAACAAAGCCTCGTTGCTGCGCAGATCGAAATCTGCCGTCAAACATTGGTCAAAGCTGACCAGGATGTCAAAGCTCTGGAGAATCTAAAGGAAAAGCAACTGGCGGAGTATTCGCAACTCCAAGAACGACGCGCCCAACGCGAACTCGAGGACAGTTGGTCCGCCACGAATCGAGATGAGGTGCCACTATGTTAAAAACCGGCATCGTAATCTTCGCCTGTTTCTGCATTGCAACCGTCATCACCGAAGCGGTCGGATTGGGCGTGCTCTGGTCGCGGGGACAACTCAATCAGCGGACCTTTCGAGAAATTGAAGTCATTCTGACCGGTTCGGATTTGCTGGGTGTCGACGTCCAAGAAAACGAACAAGAGACGCGGCAACTCTCGCTGGATGAGATCAGCGATAAGCGGGTCACCGCGATTTTGGGCATCGAAAAACGCGAAAACCTTGCCAAGCAACTGTTAAACGACGTAATGAAATTTCGGGATGACGTAACTGCCGAGCAAAAAGCGTTGATCAAAGACCGTGAACTATTCAACGCTGAATTGCAGCAAGTCAACGAACGAAACACGGCCGAAGCGACAGAACTGGCGCGAGGCATCCTCTTGGCCTCTTCGCCCAAGGTTGCCGTCGATCGTTTGATGGAATTGACCGTTGAGGAAGACGTCATCTTGTTACGAGGAATGCCTGACGAAAACATCGCGAAGATACTCAAGGAATTTAAAACAGGACTGGCGCAGGAACGAGCGCAACGCGCACGGCTTATCTACGAATCGATTTATCGCGGCGAACCAACCAGTTCAGTGATCAACAAACACTCCGAAGACGGACAACCACAGGTAACCACCCCGGCCGGCTAACCAACAGACTTCGCACATGGCGTAATCCTCTACAGACGATAGAGCGGGCATACCGATCGCGTCGTTCGTAATCGTTGATCGGAAACCGACCCGCTCACAGGAACATGAGTTATGTCCTCGGATAATTTTAATTTTTCGATCGATGCACTTCCGGTCTCGGCACCGGCAAAGCCTTCGTCGCTTGATACGTCGGCAAACCACAGCGATTCCGCGCAGAGTGGGTTTCGCGATGTGCTTTCCGGTTCAATGGACGAGACCCGCCAAGCCCGGCGAACCGACCGCCGTGATGAGGCGCCGTCGTCGACGCGCGAAGCCGCAGCACAGAAGCCGTCGACAGATGACCGTTCTAACGATCCAGCGCGGCAACGCGCGGAGATCAATGCGGACACAAAACGCGCCGAGGCACAAAACGCCAGCGCCGACGAACAGATTTCAACCGAACCGGCCGATCCGACCGAAGCTGAGACGGACACCGGTCAAAAGCCTACTGCTCTGCCGCAAGCGGCTGAAGGGGCGCCGCCGGCGGAATTTGTGGCAGCGCTGATGGCGACGCAAACCACAACCGCTGCTGTGGATTCCGAATCGGCAGCTTCCTCTTTTGAAACAACCACGATTACGGTTCAATCGCCCCCACAAGGACTTGTGACAGCCTTAGCCGCCACAGGCAACGGATCCGCCAACTCGCAGTTGATCAATAATCAACAGGCCGATGGGGTTCCTGGGTTGGAATCCGCTGCGAATGAAACGATAACGGTCGATCAGCCGGCAAACGCGGCAGCGGTGGACGGGCAACCGGTTGAGGCGGTTCAACCGGCGATCGAGAATCCAGCAGCCTCCGGAGTGGCTACGACAACACCTGCCAGCTATACGGTTTCCTCGACGCCAACAGAAGGTCGTCCAACGCCCGTATCGCCGCCAACAACGGAGCCTCAGGTCTCGACCGGTCAGAATGCGGAAAACGTCGTGCCGGAGACCAATGAACCACCAGTCGCGCCGAAAAATTCGCCACAACAGCCAACCGAGACATCGAAGACCGCGCAGCAACAATCGGTCGTTGAATATACAAATGGATTGGCAACTGCGGACGAGGGGACTGATCCGCAGCCTACCCCACCGCCAACAACAACAGCAGGCAGTTCCGCAAAAAACTCTGAGACCACCGATACGGTTTCCTCTGACAAAGCCGGACCGCAACAACCGCTGGATACCACACTGGACGGTCAGCAGTCGCAAAGCGGTTCGTCCGACGATCAATCACAGCAGCAATCGTCGAACTCGGCGCCATTTGCCGATTCGTTGACGAAGACGAGCGAAGCAGCAAGCCTACAAAGTCCTCTTGTCCCGGCTGATGATTCGGCGACCGGTCAGGAATCGACCGAGCCGGTTTTGGGCGGGCCCGCACCCATTTCGCAGCAGTCGGATGTCTCACGAACTGTCGGGACAACCGCGACCACCACAGTGGAAACAGCTGTGGATGTTCAGCGTCCTGATTTTGCGATGCGCGTCGCCAACGCAGTCCGCACCTCAGCCGATAACCGCCAAGAGGTCACCATGCGCCTCACGCCACCGGAATTGGGGGCGTTGCGTATTCAAGTCGCTGTCGAACAGGGAAAGGTCTCGGCGCGGATTGACGCACAATCGTCGGCAGCCCAGAAAATTCTCCTCGACAGCCTGCCGCAATTGAAAGAAGCACTGGTCCAAAACGGAGCGAGTGTGGAACGCATTGAAGTGATGCTGGCCGACAACTCGCCGAATGACCAAGGTGGCGCTCTGGGACAGGGATTTACGGAACAAGGCGAACCGGGCAACGCGCCGCGGGACCAATCGACTTATGGAGACGACGGTCGCGGTTTGGCCGAAGCCGAAGAGACATTGGAAACCGCAGCGCCAGCGGCCCCAGGAATCACCCGAAATCGCGGCATGCTTGAACTCGATATAACCATCTAGACGCCGGTCGGAATCCGGCACGCAAACTCGCAAAAATTGGCAACCGACGACACAACGTTTCACATTGGCTGTTCCACAAATTGTTGATCAATTTGTTTGTTGAATGTCAGCCGGCGACATAGAAGGCCGGCTCTCGGAAGGAACCGATCATGGATGTCAATACAACCACGAGTACCGGCGCTTCGTCGACGGCCACGACTGTAGAGTCCGGCAAAACGGGTTTTGCAGCATTGAATGCCGACGATTTCATGAAGTTGTTATTAACGCAACTTCAGAATCAGGATCCCTCGGAGCCTACGAGCAACGAAGAGCTGCTCAACCAGCTCTCGTCCATGCAGAGTTTGGCATCGAGTATTGAATTGGGCGACACGCTCAAGGATATCGTCTCCAACCAGCAATTGACCGACGGTGCTGCGTTTTTGGGATCGTATGTCACGGGTGACAACGACCAAAATGTCGCCGTGGATGGGGTTGTGGACCGCGTCGTCATGCGGGAAGGATCTGCCTATCTCGGAATCGGCGAGCAAGAAATCCCGGTCCGAAATGTCACACAGGTGAACGCGCTGTTCGCCCAATAACGTTTCCGGACTGAATAGAATAGAACTCCACCGTCGGCCGAAATCCCCTTTGGCGCGCGGTGGTTCTTGCTGCGCTGTGACGAAGTGGATCAAGCGAACTTCCCAGATTACCAAGTTCCCCGGACCGTCATTGCCCAGACAATTGTACCGGCTGCAAAATATCCGGTCGATAAAACGACTGTGCGAAATTGTTCCGCCCTGGGGAGTCACATTTCGCGCTGAAAACGACTGTCACCTGTCTCGACCGAATGATTGGATTGGTCGAGCCGAATTGTCATGCTAGACCGTGGGGGGTCATTATGGGTCTTACGTCCGCGTTGAATACGTCTTTGAACGGCTTGTCTTTGAACGAAACTGCGATTGATGTTTTAAGTAACAATATCGCCAACGCGGGGACCAACGCGTTTAAGTCGTCTCAGGTTCAGTTCTCGACGCAGTTGGCTCGTACGCTCAGTTTTGGTTCGCGTCCCACCGCGACAAACGGCGGGACCAACGCCAAACAAATCGGCCTGGGGGCCACGGTCGCGGCGATTATACCCGACTTCAGCCAGGGCAGTATCACTAATACAACGACACCGTCGGACTTGGCGATTCAAGGCGATGGTTTTTTCATCGTCGAAAGCCAGGAAGGCAACGTCTATACGCGGAATGGTACGTTCCGTCTCAACAGCGAGAACGTACTCACCAATAGCCAAGGTCTGCGGGTGCAAGCTTATGGTGTGGATGACGATTTCAACATCATCAATACTGAATTGAAGGGCGTGCAAATTCCGCTCGGTGAATTGAGTATCGCTGAAGCCACCGAAAATGTGGTGATGAGTGGAGCTCTCTCCCCGCAGGGCGAAATTGGTACGCATGGGACGTTGTTGGAAACAGCACCGTTGGTCATTGATGGCGCCGGCACAGCACTTAGCTCTACGGCGACTTTGCTTTCGGCCGTCCGATTAGCTTCCGATCCCGCCACGCCATTGTTTACTGGCATCCCTGCCGATTTGGAACTGACCGGAGTCAAGGGGGGACGAACACTTGATACAAAGACTTTGGCGGTCACCGCGACGACGACCGTCCAGGACTATATGGACTTTCTCGATGAAACCCTGGGCTTGCAGTCGAACAGCGTACCCACCGATGCCGATGGCATTGCCGTGGGTGTCGACCTCAGTGGTGGCATGATTCGTGCCAAAGGAAATCGTGGGTCCGTCAACGACATTTCCGTTCCTGTGGGTTCGATGGTCATGAACGGTGGTGTCGTTGGCTTGGATATTCCTCGAAATGGCGAAGCTGCTGACGGAGAAAGCACATTCACCACGTTCGTCGTTTTCGACTCGTTGGGCGAAGCACTGACCGTGCGGATGAGCGCCTACAAAGAAGCTGAAACGACCAGTAGCACGACGTTTCGCTATATTTTGGAAAGCGATAACAACAGTTCGGGAGTCCCCGGCGATGTCGATATCGCCTTGGGAAGCAGTACGGTGGTATTCGATAGCGTCGGTAATGTCGCCGACCAACCCAACAACTCGTTCTCGGTCGATCGGAACGGGAGTGCCGCCGTCAGTCCGATGGTTTTTGAGGTCGATATGTCGGCGATCTCAGGAATTTCATCGTCGGGTAGTAACCTCAACTTGAAATCGCAAGACGGTTCCAGTCCCGGTGTATTGACGAGTTTTGTGATTGATGAACAAGGGGTGATCAACGGCGTTTTTGACAACGGGGTCATCCGAACTTTAGGGCAAGTCGTATTGGCCCGTTTCACCAATCCGGGCGGCCTGTTGCAAGATGGCGGCGATACGTTCCGGGAAGGGGTCAGTTCCGGTGAACCGTTGGTGAGCACACCCGGGACATTCGGTGCCGGAACCATTCGTGCCGGTGCTATCGAATTGTCCAATACCGACATCGGACGAAGTCTCGTCGATTTAATCGTGGCCTCAACCAACTATCGCGGCAATGCCCGTGTCATCGATTCCACGAATCGGCTCGTGGATGAGCTGTTGCTGTTGGGCCGATAATCAACGACTCAATCGGTGATTGCGGCAAAACTTTCTGAAGGTAGGCGGCCATGATTCAACTCACGCGGCTCAACGGCGACCAGTTCGTGCTCAATGCGGAATTGATCCGCTTTGTGGAAAGTCGCCCTGATACGTACATCACGCTCACCACAGACGATCGCTTTGTCGTACGTGAAAGTATGGATGAGGTTGTACAGCGCTCGATCCAGTACTCGCGTCAGATTCGCGGCGGCATCGTCTAACACACTGTCGGATAGAAATGGTTTCGAAGACCGGGTGACGGATCTTGTTGGTAATTTTTGAGCGGACAGGCAACCCGGTCATAGTGCCGTCAAGCCAAATGTGTCGACTCAGCGTTCAGGGATGAAAACAGGCTCATGGACAAAGCAACAATTGGCGGATTGGCGAGCGGAGTCGCATTGTTGGTCATCGCGGTGTTCGTTGCGCCTGGATCAAAGTTCTCAGCGTTTTGGGATACCGCCTCCGCCGCCGTCGTCGTGGGGGGCGCGATCGCGGCAACGGCAATCGCCTTTCCCGTGGTGGCACTGCTCAAGTTTCCGCGGGTCATCAAAAAGACCCTGCAACCCAATGCCTTAGAAGCCGCTCCGGTGATTGCGGAGCTAGTCGGTCTGGCTGAAGTCGCCCGTAAAGACGGGATTCTGGCGTTGGAGCAAAAAACGGAAGAGATCGAAGACCCGTTCATTTTGCTGGGCATCCAAATGGCGGTCGACGGCATTGACTCGGAATTGATGGAGGAATTGCTCCGCACCGAAGTCGATTCAGTCGCCGAACGCCACAAAACCGGCAAGATGTTGTTGGACACGCTAGGCCGTTACGCACCGGCATTCGGCATGATCGGGACGTTAATGGGTTTGATCATCATGTTGGGAAACATGGACGACCCCGACGCGATCGGTCCCGGTATGGCGGTCGCCTTGATCACGACGCTCTATGGAGCCATCGTCTCCAACTTAGTTTGCCTCCCATTGGCCGACAAGTTGGCCTATTACAGTAAACGCGAAGTGGAAATCCGAGAAATCATCGTGCGAGGAATTCTCTCCATCCAACAAGGGGACAACCCGCGCGTGGTGGAGCAAAAACTGAAGACCTGCCTGCCGGCCGACCAACGCGGTTCGGACGAAATGGCAGACGCCGCTTAACGAGCCAATGGGGGCCGTTGGAAGCGGGCCGCCTATATCCAAGATTTGCTCTCCTGAGCGGGCAACGATTAGTTGGCCCCGCTTTTCCTTTTACCGGAAATCATCTCGGCCGAGGCGCGACTCATGCCTGTTCAAGACGATCCCGCTCCCGGCGTTCCCGAATGGGTTGTGACCTACGGTGACATGATGTCGCTGCTGCTGACATTCTTCATCATGCTTGTCTCGATGAGCGAGATGAAAGAGGAAGGGAAGATGCGGGCCGCTTTGGATGCCATCAGCGAGGCATTTGGCAATGAACAAGCGATGATGGGATCACCCGGCGATTCGTTCCAAACGACCAGCGTGCTCAGTAAGCTGAGTTCGGTGGGGAATCTTTCGTTGGGGGGCACGCGCGAATCGGCGCTGAAAAATCGAGGTGCTGCGGGTAAATACGACCCGGTGCAACGAATTCGCGAAGGGACCGTCGTCACATTGGGCGGTGCAGCCATGTTTAAGCCTTTTGAGGCGGAGCTATCCAACGAGCTGAAACGGAGTCTGGATTCGATTGCGGACGTTTTGCGAAAGCGGTCGCGGCGGATTGAAGTGCGGGGGCATGCTGCGCCCACGGCATTGCCCAAGAACAGCAAGTTTCGAGATGCCTTCGACTTGTCATTCGCCCGCGCCGATGCCGTTGCCAAGTATCTTATCTCAAAAGAGATTCGCCCTTCGCGGATCCTGGTCAGTGCTGCCGGAGACAACGAACCGCGCTCTCTACGTCGCGGTTCTGAGCACCAAGCGCTCAATCGTCGGGTTGACGTGTATTTGATAGATTCCTATATAGAGCGGTCTTCAAAACACCGTTAGCGGTAGGATTTCTCAAAATCGACCGACGGATACATCGACGGCAGCCTCGCGCGACGTGATCAACACGCGTATTGGCAGCTCGGATTGGATTGTCGATGGTTCGCGAATCGTGGCGCGGCGGGTTTCGATGTTTGTCTGTTGTCGGCCTGTCGTCGATAGAGACAATTCGCGAAGTCAACGTACATTCCGCACGAATCAGCCAATACCGTCATGGAGGATGGTTCAATGGCGACGGCCACCACCGACGACCCCGGTAATGACACAGCGGAGGAACTTCCCGACGATCTGGAAGTCGCTCACGCCGCAGTCGCCGCACGTAAAAAAAAGATCAAGGCCGCTGGTTTAGTCATCGGGCTCACGGTCGTCATGATGGGCGTCGGCTATATGTTCATGCCCGAAAGCAGCGCGGAAAATCTTGCTGAAGATGATGAGTCCGCCCTAGCCGCATCCGAAATCGAGGACGATACCGCCGAAGTCGAGATTGGCCAATTCAATTGCACCAACTCACGCGCAGGGATCGACATCAGCGTACACGTGAATTTTTCGTTGGTTGCCGAAGTCCAAAAGAGCAACGAACAAAATTTTCTTGATGCCAAGGATTTGTATGAGGCACGGATCCGTGACATCGTCAATCGCGTGGCCCGCAGCGCCAGTCGCGACGACCTCAACGACCCAGCTTTAGACACACTCAAACGTGAATTTCGCGAAGGTATCAACCGCATCGTTCGCAAACATTATATCGTGAAGATCCATATTCCCGACTGGCAAACGATGGAACGTTAATGCCATTGTTGTGACGAAACCACGACAGGCGTTAAAACGTCTCTACAAGCGAGAGCAACCGTGTCCGACGAAAACGACGATCTCCTCGATCCGGCGGAAATTGAAGCACTGCTCAACGAAGCAGGTGCTGGTGACGCGCCGACTCCTCCTCCGCCACAGGCAACTTCGCCGGACGCAGATGCTCCCCCGAACGCTCCGAGTACACCGGATGAGGAGAGTGACCAATTGTCGCAGGACGATTTGGATCGTCTCATGGCCGAAGCGACAAGCGGTACAGCGCCGCTGGAATCGCAGCCGAAACCGCCAGCAGCCGCCGCGCCGCCCCAGGATAACGACGGTGATTTGCTTGACCCCAGTGAAATCGAACAACTACTCAATGCGCAGGATTCTGGTGCTGCTGCCAGTCCCGCGACCGCTGCGACCTCGGCACCGGCGTCAAACCTTTCCGCCGAAACCGACGAATTGCTGCGACAAGCCGAAGCAGGATTGGCGGCCGCCATTTCCTCCGATGGCGGTGCACGAGGCAATCCGGGACCCTTTGGAAACCCACAACCTTACACCTTCGAAGAATTCGGGAAATCTGATTCCAGTGCCGCAAACGTCGCGCTGAATACGCTGCACGACGTGGAATTGGACATTCGCATCGAACTGGGCCGTACGGAATTGTTGATCGAAGAAGTCCTCCAACTCCGCGATGGATCGGTGGTTCCCCTCGACAAACTGGCCGGCGATCCTGTGGACGTGATCGTCAATGAACGCCTGATTGCCCGTGGCGAGGTTTTGGTTCTGAACGACAACTTCTGCGTACGAATTACGGAAATCCTGCCCCCACATCTCTAATCGGACGTCCTTGCACCACGTGAAGATTTTTCAGTACGCAGCAATGCAGCTGACTTGAAGTTTCCTGCGACTCATTCGTTCTCGAGACTATGACACGAAACCAATTATTTGCATTCGTCGGGCTGTGTGTCTGGGCAGGGTGCGCGCTGCCCGCTGCATCTCTCGCCGCACCTCCGGGAACAACGATCGGCCATTCGAATCCCCCCGCGGTCAACGGTGAAGCACAAGCACAGGGCTTTCAAAATCCGCTTGACAAAAAGTTTCCGCAAGCGAGCTCAGCTAAGAAATCCTCGGCATCCCCATCAGAGACACAGCGCAAGAAAAAAAGCGGATCGTTGGTGCAATCGGTATTGGGTTTGGCATTCGTGCTTTGCCTGATTCTCATCGTCGCGGCCTGGGCCAAACGATATTTGCCGCAAGCCAATACTGCACTTCCTTCTGAAGCTGTGCAAATTCTCGGACAGCGGGCTGTCGGACAACGGCAGATGATTCAATTGATTCGTTGTGGCTCACGGATATTAGTCCTCGGCGCGACTCCCAACGGCCTGACCACGTTGAGCGAAATCACCGATCCGGTCGAGGTCGATTATCTCGCCGGGTTGTGCCGCCAAGACCACCCCCATTCCGTCACATCCGCCTTTTCGCGTCTCTTTCAAAATTATCGCGAGATGAGCGACGAAACAGCAGCGCCTGCCAATCCCATGGGGGCGCTGTCGTCGAAGATGCGACGGACTGATCCGGCGACGGATGCATCACAAAGTCCGCCACATCAATCCATGACCGAGACATCAGCCGAGACGCCCGAACGTTCACTGAAGGAGCGATTAGGCCGCCTCGGTCCGTCTGGCGATTCCTCGCGATTCTCGCCGCCCGGAGCGGAGGGTTCGTATGAATAAATCCCCCGCTGCGACGAAGGACTATCTCAAATCAGCAATCCTCCGCGCGCGACGTTTGGCGCTCTTGTTTGCCGGATTGGTTTTGGTGAGCGTGCTCGTCGCTCCGGCTGATTCTTGGGCGCAAAATGGCGGCGAAGGCAAACGGCCCCGCGCGCGTGCCAACCAGGGTGCCGTTCGCGCTCCCGGAGCACCACTGCCGGTTGATCCCGGCCCGAACCTCCCTGCCGCAAAGCAAAACGGCCTGCCGATCGTTGGTGATTTTAGCCCCGAGGCACTCGTCTCGCCCGACGGCATGACTTCGACTATGAACCTGATGCTCACGCTGACGGTGATGACGCTGGCCCCGTCGATTTTCATCATGACCACTTGCTTCATCCGCTTCATCGTGGTGTTAGGGTTGTTGCGGCAAGCACTGGGCACGCAACAACTCCCCCCCAATCAAGTCATCGTTTCCTTGGCGTTGTTTCTCACCTTTGCCGTGATGGGGCCGATCTGGCAGCAGAGTTACGAATCGGGCATCCGCCCCTATACGAACAACGAAGAGATTGTTCTCGAAGACGGAAACGATCGGCTCACGCAGACATTCATCAATACCACGCGTCCGCTGCGTAGTTTCATGATCTGGCAAATCGACATCGGTAACAATGAGAACTCATTGATGCTGTTTGTCGACTATCAACGGGGACGGCCTGGATTTGTTGAGCCGGAAACCTACGACGATGTCTCCATCTGGGCGCTATTGCCGGCCTTCATGCTCAGCGAACTGAAGACGGCGTTTATCATCGGCTTTGTGATTTATTTGCCGTTCGTGATCATCGATATGGTCATCGCCTCGGTATTGATCAGCATGGGCATGATGATGTTACCGCCGGTACTGATTTCGCTGCCATTCAAATTGTTGCTATTCGTGTTGATCGACGGCTGGACGCTCACGGTCGGCATGCTGTTGGAAAGCGTCACCGTCTCCGAGTCATTATCTGCTCTAGCCCATTTACCACCCCCATTCGTATGACATCCGTAAGGACAATGGATTCCAGGTAGCGGCGATCGTCTCTTGGATCCACGTTTCCAAAGTGTTCAATCTGTGGCTTAATAGCCCGTACCATTTCCATCGGCGTTCCTCCAAAGACAGTGGCATGAATCCTGATCAAGCTGTTGAATTGGCCCGCAGCGCCGTCGTGCTGACGCTCTTGCTCAGCGTACCGATTATGGGCGTAGCCACATTGGTTGGCTTGGTGATTAGTATTGGTCAAGCCGTGACGCAAATCCAAGATCAGACTTTGAGCTTCGTCCCTAAGATCATTCTGATGCTCGTTACGACATTGTTGTTACTTCCTTGGTCGATCACCCTCATCGTCGAATATTCGGAAGATTTATTTCACAGTATTCCTGGCATGTTTTAACGCACGTGCCGCTATGGTTCCCGATTCCAGACAGGCAAGGATGCCCGTTATGAATAACTTTTTCACCATGGTCTTTTCGGTGCTCGCCTTGGCGGCCGCCGTCCTGTTCTTCGCTCAGTCCATGCCGACTGAATTGGCTCGCAGAATCCTTTCCTAAGCTCCTTGGAATCCTCTCCCGGATTCACCAGGAGCTCTCCCGCGAGGCGCACAGCCGCCCTCTTCGCACGTGACCGAACTTCTCTCCAATTTGCTCCATGAGACCGCCGGGTCCAATGCACTCAATGCACTGACCGGTACGGCGATTGGATATTTCTACGCCTTCACATTTGTCATGTTGCGTATGGCCGGGCTGATGACCATTGGACCGGTCTTCGGCCATCCCGGCTTGCCGGTGAATGTCCGCGTGCTGTTGGTGGTCGCACTGTCGATGCTGGTCACGCCAGCGATCTTCGCCGAGGCTCCGTGGCAGACGGTCGCCAAGTATGACGTCAACGGCGATGGGCTGCTGGCAATTGACGAAGCGCCGGTCAAGATGCAACCCCGCATTGCCCGCCTATTGGAGTCCGCGCCCCCTGGCAGGCAAGACGCCGTCTCACCGCAACAGCTCGTCACATCAATCGAACCGCCGAAGTCGTTGGTCGATTATCTCTGGTCGGGAGTGGGCGAATTCTCTCTCGGGCTGGTGTTAGGCATCGGCGTCACGATTATTCTTTCGGGACTGCAACTTGCGGGGCACATGATTGATCAACAAAGCGGGACGGCGGTAGGAGAAATCTTCAACCCGGCGTTCAATACCTCGGAAACTGTGACCGCGCGCTTGTTATCCTGGTTGGGATTGGCGATCTTTCTGGCTGTTGACGGCCAACTCAGCATGGTGTCCGCACTGCTCGAAACCTATCAGGCCTTTCCGATTGGGGAAGGTTTCGTCGATAGCGGCGCAATTGATCTGCTGCACAACCTCTTCATACGTTCGTTGGCCTTAGCTCTGCAAGTCGCCGCTCCGGTGTTGGCCGTGATGTCGCTGATCGCCGTCACGATGGGATTTTTAGGGCTGTCGGTCCCGCAAATCAACGTGCTGGTTGTCGGCTTTCCCATTCGCGCGACCATCAGCTTGGTCGTGGTGAGTTTGACGCTCGTTGGCGCTGGTGGCGTGATTGTCGAGGCAGTCGAAACGTGCATTGAACAGTTGGAATATGCCATCGTCGGTGTCCCTCCGCTTTAGAAAACCACGTCAGGCGGTTACCCGTACCACACAATCCTCTTCACCTTGTTGCGCTGCGGCGGAATCTGATTCATGGCGGACGATCTTGGTGACAAGACAGAAGAACCAACAGATCGCAAGCGGAGTCAAACCCGCGAAAAGGGAAACGTTGCGCGCAGTCAGGACCTGAATACCGCCGGTTTGTTGTTGGCGGCAGCCGCGAGTTTGAAGTTTCTGGGGCCGGGTCTCGTCGAAGCCCTTGTGAAAGTGCTGAGGATGTTTCTTGCTCCCCGCGATTGGGAAACTGTCGATGCTCCGTTGATCTCTAAACTGTTGTGGGATGTCTTTTCTCTGTTGGCGACAGGCATCCTGCCGTTCATGGTCGCCATGGCAGCCGCTGCGCTCGTATTAAACCTGGTGCAAGTTGGCTTCTTCGCCACCACCGAACCGCTGATTCCCAAATTCTCCAGGTTGAATCCACTGGAGGGGGCCAAACGAATTTTGTCGATCACCGGTTTGGTGAAGTTGGCAGTCAGTATCGGGAAAATCGCCATCGTCGCCACCATTGCCGGCTGGTTCGTCACCGAACAGATGGGACATTTTTTGGAGACCATCAATTTTGAAACCGGTATTTTCTTCGCCGACATCGGCGCGTCGATGGTGACCTTAGCATTTCAACTGGCCGCTGCGCTAATCATTTTGGCGATGCTCGACTATGGATTCCAACTGTGGAAATTCAATAAAGACCTCATGATGACCAAACAAGAGGTCCGTGAGGAAATGAAAAACATGGATGGCGATCCGCACATACGGCAGCGGCGCAAAGAGGCTCATCGCAAATTAGCCACTTCGCAGGAATTACGCCAAGTGCAGGAAGCCGACGTGGTCGTAACCAATCCCACCGAATTGGCCGTTGCCATCAAGTACGACGCAGAGAACATGGACGCGCCGATTGTTGTCGCCAAAGGAGCCGGAGAATTCGCCGCCCGCATCCGGCAACTCGCCGCCCAACATGGCGTCCCCATTGTTGAGAAAAAGCCGCTCGCGCAAGCGCTCTACAAAAACATCAAACCGGGCCAAGCCGTTCCGGTCGATCTCTACGAAGCGGTCGCCGAAATTTTGGCTTACGTCTACCGCCTCAACAACAAAGCCGCCTCTGCAGCCTGACCGGGCACCCAATCGAGGAGCGTGTCTTGAGAATGGGGTGGGGCGAAGCACCTGCCGTGACGGCCAGCGACGTCGTCTCGGCAATGTCGCCGGGAACCGTACCGTACTCAGCCTTGCGTGCGATAACCCAAAGTCGTCAATACGTCGCGGACCCGATCCAATTGACGGCCTTGGATTTCAATGGCCCCCTCTTTGAGCGTCCCGCCGGCGCCGCAAGCGGATTTGACTTTCTTCAGCAACTGCGGCAGATGGTCCGCTTCATCATTGAGATTGCGGATCACGGTCACGACTTTGCCTTTGCGCCGCTTTTCGACCGCTAGTTTGGCGGTCTGTTTTCCCGGCGGCACAATTTCCACTTCAGGCGGCGGACAGGTACAGTCCGCCTCGAGTTGCTCACACTGCGGGCAATGCGGCGGGCGGTCCCACTGGGTTCCTTCGAATAAATGCATGCGCAACTCCCAAGAGGGGACGTATTCCTGCTCCGTCCACCACTCTGACAAGACTCCAACTACCGTTATGACTCACCCAAATCTTTGAGGGATCTACTCAAATAGGTAGTTCTACCGGGGGGTCGGCGGAGTTTCAACCGTCATATTCCCTACGGTTTACGACATGATGCCATATCTCAACACATTCCTCTGTCCTGAACGTCAGTGCTTTGAAACGTATCCTAAGTTGTCATTGATGACACATCATGGAAAAGCGCCGAACGTCAGTCTGTGCAGAATAAGCGCCAAATTCTAGCCAGTAACTTTAATGGGGTCGGAAAGGATCCAATCCACTAAAAAGCAGTGATTTTTTAGGTGCGAGGGAAAACCATGGTCGGTAGTACGATGACACTCAGCGAGCAAATGGCGGCGCTGGATCGACTCGTGAAGCGAATCGACGAGATTTCAAGTCTTCCCGATATCGCGATGCGCGTGATTGAAGTTGTCAGTTCCCCAGATTCGGCAGTCGCCGATTTGCGGTTGATTGTTGAAAGCGATCCCGCATTGGTCGCACGGATTTTGCGAACCGCCAATTCATCTGCCTATGGTTTGAGCACGCGCGTCGACAGCATCCATCGCGCCATCGCGCTGCTGGGATTCAACGCCGTCAAGGATTTGGCAGTCACGGCATCGATTGCGCAAATCTTTAAGGACAAAACCAACATCGGCACCTACAGCCGCGCCGCACTGTGGAAACACCTTGTCTGTGTCGCAGTGGCATCACGAATGATCGCCTCGCGGAGTGGAATTCAAGAATTCGACGAAGCGTACATGTGCGGGCTTTTGCATGACATCGGGATTGTATTAATGGATCAGCACAATCACAAAGGGTTTCTCGAGGTAGTTGAAGCCATCTCTACCGAGGAACCAACCTTAGTCACCGAACGCCGCATCTTGGGTTTTGACCACACACAGCTTGGTTCCGAAGTGTCCCAGAGATGGGGTTTTCCCACGAGTGTGCTGCAAACGATCAAATACCACCATGATACGTCGCGTTGCGATCCCGAAGTTCGTCCCATCGCACAAGCTGTCGAAGTCGCGAATTTCTTCTGTACGAAAAAGAACATCACCGCCATGGGGTTGATGAACATCCCCGCCCCTGCGGGTGAGACGTTCGCCGCACTCTCTATTGGGCGAAATGAATTGAAGGTCTTGTTTCAAGATCTTGACATAGAGCTTGAAAAATCACGAGACCTATACGAACTCTAACCGGGGCTGACGATGTCTAACGTGGATTTACTAACCGATGAAATCTTTGGGTGTGACACGGCGAAAAGCGAGTCGCAATCCTGTTTGGAGTTGATCCAGGCGGCGTTAGAACCGTTCGATATCCGGCAACTGTCCGTGTGGGATACCGATGGTCGCTGCCGTGCGAGTTGGCCGTCGATGGATTTGGAGTCCGCAGAAGACACCAGTGCCGGTTTGGGGACCATGGATTCGTCCTGTGATGGGCACAAGTGGTCAACCAATCACGATGGCCGCGCTCAATTAGCGGTGCCGTTGGGGCATCAAGGGTTGCCCACCGGTTTTCTGGTAGCCGAGTTCAGTCATACGCCTGCTGTCGAATTCGAAGCCGAACAAATACGGCAGCAGTTGCCGTGGATTCGCGCTGCGGGGACAGCGGTCATGACTGTCAGCGAACAAACCGAAGCCGCTGTGGAATCCGAGGCGCGGACCAAGCAGATGGAACAGCAGCATCGCGCGTTTCAAGAAGAACACTTGCGCATCGTTGAAATGAATCTCAACGAAAGCGACGCGCGAATGCGCGAGCATCAGCGATATGCCACGCAATTGAGAATGGAGGTCGATGCGCGGACTCGTGACTTGATGGTCAGTGAAGCGGAAACGCGTTCGATTTTGGATACAGCTCCTGACGGCATTGTTACGTTTGATCGCGATGGGGTGATTCAATCGTGTAACCGTGTTGCCGATTCCATGTTCGGGTATTCCCAAGATCAAGTCGTCGGCATGCACGTGTCGGTGTTGCTGGGCGAATCGGTGCAATGGATCTTAGCCGAAGGCGGGTTCGGTTCTACGGAATCGAGTCATGTGAAATGTGTGGATCATGAGTTCACCGCTAAGCGTCTAAACGACTCTGAGTTTCCCATGCACTTTGCAGTCAGTTCAGTCAAGATCGAAAGCGGCTGCCTGTTTACCGTCATCATGCGTGACGTGACCCAACAAAAGGAAACCGAACAACTTATCCGCTCGCAAACCGAACGGTTGGAGGCGATCAATAAAGCCAAAAGCGAGTTTCTGGCGAACATGAGCCACGAAATTCGTACTCCGATGACCGCAATTTTAGGATTTGCCGAAGTTCTGCGGGAAAGCAACGCTCACCCAGACCAGATCGAAGCCATCAACACTATCCTGCGTAACGGTACCTATCTGCTCGAAATCATCAATGACATCCTGGATTTGTCAAAAATTGAATCGGGAAAGATTGAAGTCGAATTAATGTCGGTCGACCCCATTCAGATTGTTCGAGACGTCACCTCATTGATGAGTGTCCGCGCTGTTCCCAAGCGATTAACTCTTGACATCGAATGCCGTGGACCGATTCCCGAATCCATTAAATCTGACCCCACACGGTTGCGGCAAATTTTGGTGAATCTTGTCGGCAACGCAATCAAATTCACTGAGACTGGAGGCGTCAAAATTGCCATGGAACTGGCTGGCCAAAATACGTCTTCCCCGAAATTGATGTTTGAAGTCATCGACACCGGTATTGGCATCACGCCAGATCAGATGGATCGACTATTCAAACCATTTGCTCAAGCGGATTCGTCCGTCACACGTCGTTTCGGCGGAACAGGGCTTGGCTTGGCCATCTCGCATCGGCTTTCGGAGATGCTGGGCGGCCAAATCATGGTCGAGAGCGAACAGGGGCAGGGGAGTACATTTCGAGTTTCCGTCGCCACCGGTGACTTGAACAATGTGCGACTCCTAACCGATGCCACGACAGCGAACGTTGATTCGGAAAAACGACCCGCTGCGCGTTGTTCGTTATCTCAGCAGGGGCTGCAATGCCGCGTTTTGTTGGCCGAGGATGGTCCTGACAATCAACGGCTGATCAGTTTTCTACTCAAAAAAGCGGGCATGGAAGTGACAGTCGTCGACAACGGCGAGTTGGCACTCAACGCAGCTTTAGAAGCGGTTGCGGCCGGCGAGCCGTTCGATGTCATTTTGATGGATATGCAAATGCCGGTCATGGATGGCTATACGGCTGCAACCAAACTCCGTGAAGCCGAATACCGCCGACCGATCATTGCTTTGACCGCCCATGCCATGAAAACCGACCGGCAAAAATGCCTCGACGCCGGTTGCGATGAATACACAACTAAGCCAATCCAACGCGAAGAGCTATTCGGCCTCATCCGAGAGTTGGCCGGAACCACATCCGCCGAATGACCTCGCAGAACTAGCTTGGCTGGTTTGATTGCAGCGGCAACAATCCGGCACAACAGCCGAGGGTTTGCGCTTACGATCCGGGCGCCGTGGGTGTACCGAGTGCCGCTCTCAGAATCCGCGACTGTTTGAAGCGCGACTGAAATGATCGCTCGACTGTTCCCCATTCGTCCCCGTGAGAGCCGGCCGACTCCGACAACCAGTCGGCGTTGTCCTCCAGTTGCGTCTGCTGCCGGTCGACAAAAGCGCGTGCCGGTTGGGCCAGGAGACGTTGTGCTGATCCGGCTGTCCAAATCACGCCAAACAACAAGGCCGCTGCGACCCAGACGCGGCGACGCTGTGCGCGCTCATGATAGGCGCGGACCGATTTGGCGAGTGCTTGACGACGCAATGCCGACGAAGGCTCGGGATAATCACGGGCCGCGAAAATCATCTGCTCGATATTGCTGAATTGCTTGTCACGCATAGGTGACCTCATTTGCCATGGGCTGCAGAAGATGAGTAAGTTTTTCAAGCGCATAGCGATATCGGCTGGCGGCGGTGTTGGGAGATTCACCGAGGACTTCGGCAATTTCCAAAAACGTCATCCCTTCCCAGATTTTTAGTACAACGACCTCGCCTTGTGCGGGAGGTAGTTCGCGAATCGCAGCTCGGATTTGTGCATTGGCTTCTTGCTGGTCGAGTTGGCAACTCTCGGTCACACCGATCGGAGCCACCGTCGCCAAGGAACAGGCTGCGCGTTTCTTCCGTAGAATCTTCAACGCTTCATTGCGGACAACCTTCAAAAAGTAGGGCCAAGGATGATCCGCTCCGGCCAAAGCCTTGGGCCGCAACGTCATTCGCACCATGGCCGCTTGCAGCGCGTCTTCGGCGTCTTCTCTGTTCCGCGTCAACGTTTCCGCGTAGCGCAACAGCCGTGACGCCGTGTAATCATAGAGTTTAGCCAGCGCGCACATTTCTCCCTGGCCGAGCTGCCGAGCAAACTCAGCGACGCAAACCGAGAAATGTGAGGTAGATGCGTCCATCATGTTCTACTTCCATAGATGCCATTGCTGGGCCGGTTTGTCTACAAAAAAGTGAGGAATTCGACAATTTTTGGAAACTCCTCCCCATTCGCACCGACACGCCCTCACTCGCGAAAACCTTGCCACCGCGGTCAAATCATCTCGCCGCGATCAGCCACGTGCAGGGCAGCGACCCCTAAACTCTCCACTGCTCGATTCAAGCCGGCAAATCGAGGATCGCGCGTATGCCCTTCGGCGTACCGGTAATAAATCTGCTGCACGATCACTGCCAGCTTAAACAGCCCGAAGCAATAATGAAACAAAATTCCGGAAGTATCGCGCCCGGTAACCTCTTGGTAACGACGCACAATCTCCAGCCGCGTTAAATTCCCCGGCAAATTGGTCGGCCCGGCAATGAAGGCTTTCAGCGCCGGCTCGTCATCTTCCTGGACCCAGTACGACAATGAGACCCCCAAGTCCAACAACGGGTCTCCCAAGGTGCACATTTCCCAGTCGAGTACGGCAATGATTTTTGTCAGGTCCTGCGGATCCAACACCAAGTTGTCGAACTTGAAGTCATTGTGAATCAACGACACGCCGCTCGAGGGAGGAATATGATCGGCCAACCACCGCGCGATATTTTCCATCTCGGGAAAATCATCGGTGCGGGCCTGTTGGTAGCGCTTGGTCCAGCCTGCGACTTGCCGTTCAATGAATCCTTCCGGCTTGCCAAGGTCGCCCAGTCCGGCCGCTTCGAAATCAATGGCGTGCAGCGCCGCCAAATTGTCGACGAACGACTCTCCCAGCCCGCGCAGCGTCGCTGCATCTAAATCGTATTTCTGCTGCTTCGGCGATCGCAAAATCACCCCTTGGCAGCGCTGCATCACATAGAACGGAGCACCGAGGACGTCGTCATCATCGCAGTAGACCAACGGCTGCGGCACCAAGTCATAGACGCCGGACAATTGAGAAAGGACGCGAAACTCACGCCCCATATCGTGCGCCGATTTGACACGGTTCCCAAATGGCGGTCGCCGTAGCACCAGTTCCCGATCCCCCAACCGCAACAGATAGGTCAGATTCGAAAATCCGGACGGAAACTGTTCCACGACCAACGGTCCCGACGCATCGGGAAGATGAGTGCGCAGATACTCGCCAAGTTTGTCGGTATCCAATTGTTCGCCCTCGCGAACATCCGCCGGTTGATCGAGGTGAATGGACATAGGGGGTTTAGGCTATAGGTTTTAGGCTGTAGGCTTGAGGGGAATGTTTGATGCTGGGTGACATTATTTTTTCATACCGAAACTCCGCAGCGCGCGTTTGGCGAGAACAGTTTTGTGCACTTCGTCTGGCCCATCATAAATGCGAGCGCCCCGTTCTTGGCGATAGAAGTATTGCAGGATCGTATCGTCGCTGACGCCCAAAGCTCCGTGAACTTGGATCGCGCGGTCGACGACCGCCATCAGAACACCGGCCACGTAAAACTTGATCGCTGAGATTTCCTCACGGGCTGCTTTGGTCCCCTCGTTGTCAATCTTCCAAGCAGCATGCAGCACCATCAGCCGGGCGGCGTTGATTTCTGCGCGGCTTTCGGCGATCCAATTTTGAACGGTCTGCCGGTTGCCGAGCGGATCTCCCGGTGCCAACTCCCGCGTGGCAGCCCGCTGGCACATCAGGTCAAAGCTACGTTCGCAGATGCCGATCCAGCGCATGCAATGATGAATGCGGCCCGGTCCCAATCGCGCTTGAGCGATGGAAAAACCGGCCCCTTCTTCTCCCAGCAGATTGGACACCGGCACGCGGACGTTATCGAAACGCAATTCACTGTGGCTGGGCCATCCATCTCCCGCATGTCCCATCACCGGAATGTTGCGAATCCAGCGATAACCGGGAACATCGGTAGGGACGATGATTTGACTGGCCCGCTGATGCGGCTCAGCGTCGGGGTTGGTCACAACCATGGCGACGGCAAACGCAGCGCCATCGGCCGCAGAAGAAAACCATTTGTGGCCGTTAATGACATACTCGTCGCCGTCGCGGACAGCTGTGGTTTTCATCCAGACTGGATTCGAACCGGCGCATTCCGGCTCGGTCATGGCAAAGCAGCTGCGACTCTTTCCGGCGGCCAACGGCAACAGGAATTGTTCCTTTTGCGCAGCGGTGCCAAACTCAGCAAGAATTTCCATGTTGCCCGCATCGGGAGCTTGGCAGTTGAAGACATAGTGTCCCATCGGAGTGCGGCCTAGTTCTTCGCTCAGCATCGCATGTTGCATAAACCCCAAGCCGACGCCGCCATATTCGGCCGGCACTTGAGGGGCCCAGAGTTTCATCTCCTTGACACGTGTCCGTTTCTCTTCGAGCGTGGGGACCAAATCGGCAAACGTGCCGCTGACGAAGCGTTCTTCCAACGGATACACTTCCTCGCGGAGGAATTGTCCCACATTGGCGAGCATGTCTTGAATATCTGTCGGGATCGAAAAATCCATCGGTCGGATTCCTATAGCTTCGAGAGATTAGCGGTAAGTGACGATGTCGTCTTCGAGATGGGCGACGGAATTGAACGAATCAAGTGTCAGCCGGTCGTCGCTGAACAGAAATCGATTCAGCGTACAATTTCGCAGCCGCCAACCGAGTTGTAAAGCAGCCTCGTGTTCCAAACCGAGCGATTGTTGCAAAATCACCGTCATCGGCCCGACCGAACTGAACGCCAAAACATGACTACCGCGGGGTTGGTTGCCTGTTGTTTTTTTTAATCCGAGGCATACCCGCGCATGGAATTGCGCATAAGGTTCGACACCGGCCACCACAATTTTGTCAGCCACCCACAGTTTGGTGACCGCTTCAAACAGCCGTTGAAAATGTTTTTGGATCGCATTCCGATCGTGGTTGTCGCCCTCACGGCTGCGGCGATAATTTTCCGCCAGTTCTAGCAAATGGGGGTGCTCGCCGATGATCGTATCCAAGGACTGTCGCAAAATGACATCGGCGCCATGTTCGTCGAGTTCATCAATGACCATGGGTTCGGGAAAAGGCAAACCAGCAGTTTGATACGCTTGGGCGGTCCAAGCGGCCGTGTCGCGATGACGTTTTGCCGGTCCGGTGATCACACAATCAAATTGTACGCGGCGGTCCGCCAGCGCTTTTCCCAATTGCCGCGCCTGTTCACAACCCCGTTCCGAGAGCTGGTCATAATCGTCTTCAAAAAACGACGCTTGGGCGTGCCGAACCAGATAGAGCGTGCTCATAATATTTCAAACACAATTCGCGGTAGTCATTATGATGGACTCTGACCAGTCGTCCAGCCCTGCTATTTCTTAGCCGCCTGTTCGATGCAATAGATCCCGCTATCCGTGCGGATCAACAATTTGCCTTGGGCCATCGCCGGGGTGGCCATACACATCGTGTCATCGGTGAGCGAATTGGTTCTCAACAATTCGTAGTCCCGCCCCGCGCGGAACACGAATGTGACCCCATCTTCATTGAGGCAAAAGATCTTGCCTTCATAAGCCCAGGGCGAAGCGGTGAAATTTTTGCCGTTGGGGATCCGCTGCTTGCCATATACCTGTTTGCCGGTTTGGGCGTCATAGCAAGCAAAAAAACCGCGATCCAATAAAACGTACAACAGGTCGCCGTAGACAATCGTCGAGGGATTGTAGGGGCCGGCTTGTTTTTGGCACCAGGCGATGTAGTCGTTGCTAGTCTCTTCTTTGCCCAGGCTGATGTCGCCTGTGGCGCCCGGGCGAATCGCGAACAGCGGCTTCTTTTTGTCGAGCACGTACCCCGAACTGACGTACAACAAACCGGAGTCCGCATATGGCGTAGCAATGGTGATGCTCGACATACCGCCGAATTCATAGAGCGGCTTGCCGGCGAGATCATATGCGCGAACTTTTCCCGTGCCGGGCGTGATGATTTCGGTGCGGAGTTCGTTTTCCCAGATGTAGGGCGTCGCCCAGTTGCTTTTCTCGTCTCGTTTTATGTTCCAGATTTCGTCACCGGTCCGTTTATCGAGTGCGACGAGCCGCGAGTCTTCTTCGTTGTCGTTGACGAAATATAACCGGTCGCCGTGGAGTACCGGCGAAGCGGCGCTGCCCCAATCGTAGCGGGTTTTTGTGACCGGCAGCGGTTGCGACCAGACTTCGTTTCCTTCCATGTCGTAACAAAAAATCCCCAGGTTGCCGAAGTAGGCATACACCCGCTGGCCGTCAGTGACGGGCGTTTCGGAGGCGTAACTGTTCTTCAAATGCAGCGGGCCTTTCGGGAGCCCCTTGTAGGCGACGGACTCCCACATCGGCTTACCGGTGTTGAGGTTCAGGCAAATCACCTTCCAGCTATGCACGGTCGTCGGCACGGTGGGGCGATTGCCACCGAAATACAGCCCTTTTTTAGGCTTCTCGGTGTCTCCTTCGTTGACCACCGTGGTCAGAAAAACCCGATCGCCCCAAATTACCGGGGACGACCATCCCCGGCCGGCCAATTCTTGTTTCCAGGCGACGTTCTCTGTGGCGCTCCAGATGGTGGGCAGGTCGGTTTCCTCCGAAACGCCTCGCGCACCGGGACCGCGGAATTGAGGCCAATTCTCCTCGCCGTTTGTAACTGTTGACCAAAAACCGGTCAGTACCACCATAGCAAGGATCAAACGCGTTTTGCCCAATATTCTCATGTGTTCATTCTCTGTTGAGGTCCGCATGATTTCGGTGAGGCGCACCGGTTTGTTGTACTCTTCGGCGAAGGGAATAACAACCAGAGGCTCGGGATGACAAACGGGCGAGTGAATCGCATTGCCGCCGCAACATCACGTTACATGGGTTCACTGAATCCGCTTCAAACACAATCAACTTGCCCCGATTGGGGGGTTCGCACTAGAATGCGGGCTGTGATGGGAAGACTTCGCTGTAAGTCATTTGAGAATCGTTTGTTGCGGCCTAAACCATTATATGGCTCAATGATCGACTTTCGATTTGTGTCCCTCGGTCGAACAGACTGCGGCATTTTTGCGACGATCATGGTTGTCGTGATCCCGTTGTCCGCGTATTGAAAGCCAACATTTCCCGTTTGGACGTATTTGATGTCCCATTCCTCCTTTGAGCCGGGCCGGCATACGTCAGCCAAATTGCCGTTGCGCTCAATCACAGAGTGGGCGATCCGGCACCCGGTCTGGGCACTATTGATAGCGATTGCATTCGGCGCCGGCGGTGTGGCCTATTCCGGCATGAGTCTGGGATTCAAGACGAAACGGGCTGACTTGATCGACCCGTCGGCCGAATATCATCGCCGCTGGCTGAACTATACCGACAGCTTCGGCGACCAATCGGACATGGTCGTCGTCGTCGAAGGCGAAAATCCGGACGACATCAAACAAGTCATCGATGACCTGGGTTGGCATCTCGAACAAGACACGGAACACTTTTCGCAAGTGCTGTATCGCACCGATGCCAAAGCCCCCGCGCTGCGCGCCAAGGGACTGCAATTTTTGAACACCGACGAGTTGCACCAGATCGACCGCTGGCTGGATGAATTGAGCCGTGTACTCAAAGGGCAGTGGGGTCTGTTCAACATCTCGTCGATCTTTCTCGGCTTACGCCACCAAGTTGAACGTGCCGATCCGGGAACGAGCAATGAACCGTCCCCCGCGATGGAGCCGCTTTTTTATCAGGCTCAACTATTCGCCAATAGCTTAGACCGTTTCGCCGCCAAGAAGAGTGTTTTTGTTTCGCCCTGGCAGAGTATGTCGGCCATCGGTGCGGATCTCCCCGAGTCCGACCGGCAAGAACTTCATTTGATGAATGCCGCCGGAACGATGGGCTTTCTCAAAGTCCGGGCTGTGGTCGAGGAAAACGACTTCGCCGGCGCTTCGGCATCGATTCAACGATTACGAGAGGTGCTCGAAACGTTACGGGGCAGTTATCCCGATGCGAAAATCGGTTTGACCGGCATCCCTGTTCTTGAGTTCGACGAGATGCAGCAATCACAACAGGCGATGTTGTGGGCGTCGGGAATTTCATTTGGCGGCGTAGCCATCTTTTTGATCATCGGTTTTCGCGGCGTGCGGCATCCGCTGATGGCGCTGGCCATGTTGTTGGTGGCGATGGCATGGTCGCTGGGGGCCGCGACGGGAATCATCGGGCATTTGAACATTCTGTCGGTTTCGTTTTTTGCAATTCTGATCGGGCTGGGGATCGATTTTGCGATCCATTATTTGGCGCGATATCTGGAATTGCGACATGCGGGCGAAGAATTACAGTCGGCTCTTGTGGATACGGCGACCAGCGTGGGGCCGGGGATCGTGACTGCGGGCATTACAACGGCGCTGGCATTTTATTGCGCCGCGTTTACTGACTTTTTAGGCGTTGCCGAGTTGGGCATCATTGCCGGCACCGGCATTTTGCTGTGTGTGGTTGCCGCTTTCATTATGCTGCCCGCCCTAGTGACGCTGGGTGATCAACATACCGAACCGCGACAATTGCCCATTCCTTTTCAAGGCCGCGCGCTCAAACGGCTCATATCGCGGCATCCGGTGCTTGTGGTTGCCGTTACGTTAGCCATGACCGGTTATGTCGGTGTCTACGGGCTGAATGTCAAATACGACTACAATTTGTTGAACCTGCAAGCGGAAAACCTGGAGTCGGTCGAAGTCCAATCACGGGTCTTCGAACAATCGGATGGCTCGTTGCTGTTCGCCGTCTCGGTCGCCGACTCGCCGGAACAGGCGTTGGAGCTCAAAGAAAAATTCTTGAAACTCGACGGCGTCAAACGCGTCGTCGAATTGGCCTCGCAATTACCAAAGACCGCTTCCGAAGATACGTCGCTACTCGTGCAAGCGATCAACGTCCGCTTGGCAAACTTACCGCCCCGCAACTCATCGATCGCGCAGCTTGCCGGAAAAACGTATGAAGTCGAGCCTGACAAAGTGGGGCTTCGCGTTGAGGAATTGTGGGAACAATTACAGAAATTCCCCACCCCGCTCTCTCAGGCTGCCACAAATTCTTTGGATAAGTTTCTCAACCGCTTCGACGAACTCACCGCCGAAGAACAGGTCAAACTGATCGCCGCCTACGAAGATCGCATGACGGCCGATTTGCTCAGCCAGCTCTACGAAATCCGTGACGCCTCCGACGTCCAGCCGGTGACCATCGACGATTTCCCCGAAACCGTCCGGTCACGGATGGTCAGCGACAAAGGCAAATGGTTATTGCAGATCTATCCCGCGTATGAAATCTGGGATCACGAACCGCTGGAAAGATTTGTGCAGGAAGTACGTGAAGTCGATCCCAACGTCACTGGGACGCCACTCCAAAACTATGAAGCAGCACAGCAAATTGCGACCAGTTACGAACGAGTCGCGATCTATGCTTTGATCACCGTTTTTATTGTTCTGTTGATCGATTTCCATAGCATCAAGGATGGACTGTTGGCGCTGTTGCCTCCATTGGCCGGCGGCGCTCTGATGATGGGAGTCCTGGGACTTTTGGGAGTGGATCTCAATCCGGCGAATCTGATCGTCTTGCCGTTGGTGATCGGCATCGGTGTCGACGATGGCGTGCACGTTGTGCACGACTTCCGCCAGCAAACGGCAAATTACCGAATGTCGGCCAGCACAACCAATGCCATCGTGTTGACGTCGCTGACCTCAATGATCGGTTTCGGCAGTATGATGGTCGCCTCACATCGTGGGCTGTATAGCTTGGGACTCGTGCTTGTGGTCGGCGTGGGGGCTTGTCTATTCGTTTCGTTGGTGATGCTGCCGGCTTTGTTAACATTGTTTTCGCGAGAGACCCCCAAGTCCCACCCCTGGCGGTTCACCGACGAGGGCCGCGCCATGCCCCGCGATCGCGGAGCCCGGTCACGGGAGCAGGAAGAGGCACTGCCTCAACCCGATTCACCGATTGATTTTACGACGACGGATAACCCCAATCTGTTATCTTAAAACGCCGGGAGATTCGAGTGGCTGCCTTGCCAAGCAGCGCCGAGAAAACCCGCATTCACCGACCTCCCCAGTTGTGCTAGATTCTTGCCCGTTTTGGAAATGTACGGGCCAACAAATCCAAGGAGGGATCGGATGAAAAAGAAAAAACGGATGCGCTCGCTGTTAGGTGTCACCTTGTTAATGGGGATCGGTGCCGCCGTGATTTGGCAGGTTGATCCGCTACGCATGAATGGCATCCCGAGGTTCCTAGCCAATCCCGACTTAGAGGCAATCACCCAAACACCCCCAGAGGCTGACAACGAGTCGCTCGCTCCGCACGCCGCTAGCGCTCCCAATCAATCCGCTTCCGGCGAAGCAGCTGAACCGCCGCTGCAGCAGGATTTCGTGTTCGAAACCGAACCCGAAATCGTGACGGAGCCCGAATCGCCGCAAACGGATTTTGATACCGTTGAATTGTTTGATTCCACGCCCACTGAGTTGGCTGCAGGCGAGACAACCGAGATTGGCACGGACGTTTTTGAGTCTGATGTGTTTGAGACTCAAGAAATCGACGTCACCCCCCGCGCCCGCAGGGCGAGCGGTGGGCAAGTGACATCGCGGGACGCCTCGATCATCACGGTGGCCGGAACCGAACCCGCTGCACAATCCACGACGACCGACAGTGCGATCTCGTCGGAACACCTTTTGGAAATCAACCAGCTCATCGAAAACGGTAAAGAGCTAGCCGCCCACAAACAGCTATCCGCTTGGTACTGGAACCATCCGCAGGACCGCCCGCGATTCCAAGAGCCGATGGAACAATTGGCCCGGTCGATCTATTTCTCTCCACAACCGCACTATGAAGAGGCATATGTTGTCCAATCGGGCGATCAGCTGCGCAAGATCGCCAAGCAATACAAACTCTCCTGGCAATATCTGGCGCGGCTCAATCAAGTGAATCCTCGCAAAATCCGCGTCGGTCAAAAGTTGAAGATCGTCAACGGCCCGTTCGATGCCGTCGTCGATCTCAGTGAATACCAACTCACCATTCTCTGCCGCGGACAATTCGTCCGGCAATACAGCGTCGGAATCGGCAAGGATGGCACTTCGCCGATTGGCAAATTTACCGTCAAGGACAAGCTCGAAGACCCGGTCTATTACGGTCCCGACGGCGTGATCGCCAACGACAGTCCTGACAATCCGCTCGGCGAACGCTGGATCGACATCGGCGACAGCTTCGGCATCCACGGCACGATCGATCCCGAATCGATCGGCAAAAGCGAATCCCGCGGCTGCATTCGCATGCTCAACAACGACGTCGCCGAGGTCTACGATTTTCTAACCGTCGGCTCAACCGTCTGGATCCGCCGCTAACGCGGTGACTTGTACCCTCGCTGCCAACGGCTAACATGGGAATCGTTTCCATTACGGGAATGATTCACCACGGAGGCTGAAAGAGGTCGTAGGCTTTAGTCTGTAGACCTTAGGAAAAAGACAGGATCGTCCAACGCCAATTCCTACAGTCTAAAGCCTAAGGTCTCTTTCAGCCTCCGTGGTGAGAAGCCTCTAAATGGGCCAATCAAACGGCAATAGCGTTACACCTCGGGAGTAGCATGATGGACTTGTTGAGTACGATTGACGGCTCGTTGTTGGAAGGTTTTTTTCCTGCCGGTTGGGATCTGGCTAAAATCGATGCCTGTGTCGATGACAACCCGGCATCGATCACGGATCGCCAAGGTTTTTGGCATCCCGAGTTTTCGCCGGTCCCTTGCGCGAACGTCGGTGACTTCGATGCGATGCTGGGGCATGAAATCGCCCACACCATTCGGCTCAGTCGCGACGCCGGTGAGCAACTGGCGCTGATTCTTCCTGTCGGTCCCATGGGCATGTATCGCTGGGCGGTCTATTTCCTCCAGCAATGGGGTGTCGCCTGTGATCATGTACACGGTTTCAATATGGACGAGTGGAGTGATGCCGACGGCAACACGCTGCCCTCGGACAATAGCGGCGCGTTTCAATATGCAATGGAGCAAGCGTTCTACGGACCGCTCGGGGACTTGACCGTTCCACAGACACAGCGCAATTTTGCGACCAAAGAAAACCTGCCGACCTTCGGCGAGAAAATCGGCAACCTCAAATCAGCGGGGGCGAAACTGGGTGTCATCTTTGGAATCGGCCGCGTCTGTCACATCGCGTTTTGGGAACCGCAATTTGCCGCTGAGTATGATACCGAAGCAGAGTGGAAAGCGCAGACGCACCGCATCGGCGCAAAACTGCATCCGCTGACCATCGAGCAAAACGCGATCACCAGTTTCAAAAGCCGCACCACCCTGGTGCCCGCCTTCGCCAACACAATCGGCCCAGGGTTATTCCTGCAAGCCGACAAAATCATCGGCGGCGCCGACGGCATCCTGGGTCGCGGCATGATGTGGCAAGGCCTCAGCCTATGGATGACACTCCGCCACGGCCCCAGCACCTGGATCCCCTCCAGCTACATGCCGACACTACCGGGCAAACTGTTTTACCTAGAGGAACTCGCCGGTCCGTTGGTGGCGGAGTGTAATTAGTAGGCAGTAGACGGTAGACAGAAAGAGAAGTGTCCGTGGCTTGCACGACGTAAACCTTTCCCACCCGACAGCCTGCGGTCTAAAGCCTGATTAAGTAGCCAGTGGCGAGTGGCCGGTGGCCAGAAAAACACTGCAACGGCTGATCCTCAAGCCTGTACCCTCACGCCTCAAGCCTTTTCAACCTTGGAATCCCCTCACGGGGGCGCCATAATAGAGTCTCTGCGTTATTTTGATGACACGTTGACCAATGGGATGAAGTTCTGATGACTGATATGCAGCCGATCGATTTTGTGAATCCTCCGATCAATCGTCGCCAATTTCTCAATTCCAGCGCCAAGAACGCCGCTGGCATGGCGGTGGGGATGGTGGGATTGGCGAGCGCCGGAGCGGTTGCTAAAGCGGCGCCCAATGAGCGGATCAATGTTGCCGGCATTGGAATTCGCGGACAGGGCAAGTTTGTGACCTCCAGCATGGCGTCGCTACCCGACGTCAATCTCGCCACGGTTTGTGATATCGATGAAAATCTGCTGCCCCGCGCTGCGAAATCAATTCAGGATGCGCAGGGCAAAGCTCCGCAATTCGAAACCGATTTCCGCAAAGTGCTCGACGACAAATCGATCGATGCGGTCGTGATTGCCACACCCGATCATTGGCATGCATTGATTGCCATCATGGCTTGCCAAGCCGGCAAAGATGTTTATGTCGAAAAACCGGTCTCGCACAACGTGCTGGAAGGGGTCCGCATGGTCGAGGCAGCTCGCAAGCACAATCGCGTCGTGCAGTCGGGTATCCACCAACGGTCCGGTTCGCATTTTCAGTCGGCGGTCGATTACGTCCGTAGCGGAAAACTGGGCAAGGTTCGACTCGCCAAAGCTTGGACAATTCACACGCGAAAACCGATTGGCCACAAAGCGGACGCGCCGACGCCCGCCGGTGTGAACTATGACATGTGGCTGGGTCCGGCAGCATCGCGTCCGTTCAATCCCAATCGCTTCCACTACAACTGGCATTGGTTCTGGGATTACGGCACCGGAGAGATGGGCAACTGGGGCGTGCACATGCTCGACATCGCCCGTTGGGGAATGGGTGTCGATTTGCCGAATCACGTTTCGGCCAGCGGCGGCAAGTTTTATTTTGACGACGACCAACAGACACCCGACACGCATTTGGTGCACTATCGCTACGACGATGCAATGATCACTTGGGAGCATCGGTTGTGGACGAATCACGGTCAAGAAGGCCGCAGCGCCGCCGCCGGTTTTTACGGCGACAACGGCACGCTGATCGTCGATCGCGGCGGCTGGAAAGTCTACGATCAAAAAGACGCCCCCACCTCCGACACCAGCGACCAAGCGCGGACGCACCACGAAAACTTCATCCACTGCATCAAGACCCGCGAGACGCCGACCTCGGACATCGAGATCGGCCACATCACCAGCGCGATGTGCCACCTCGGCAACGTCGCCTACCGCATCGGCCGCGATATCCAATTCGACCCGGCAACAATGAGTTGCGGAAATGATAGCGAAGCGAACGCGCTGTTGGGGCGTGAGTATCGCAAGGAGTGGGATTTGCCGGTGGTGTAGGTTAGGCTGTCCTCGGCGGATCGAATTTACCCAAGATGAATCGCGTTCATGATTTCAAGGGCAGATGACGATGGGAACAGAGCGTAAATGGCAGCGGCATATCTCAGTCCTGCTCGCACAGTGCCTTATTTTCATGACGCTCGCCTGCTCAGCAACACCAACCCGCGCCGACTCGCCGCAAACCATCGAAATGGAACTTGCTGGCCAGGACGGTAATGAGCAACACGGTTACGGCAATTGCCAATGGTTACACCCGCACGACAAATGCCAGGAACCGGAGTTGCAGCTGCCGGAGTTGGTGTCGGAGAATCCGGTGTTTTATGCTGCCAAGTTTGGCGAGGCGGATGACCGTGTGTTTACATTCGTGATCGATGAGAGCGACGGCACGGATCAGGGATACGACGTCGTCTATGCCGATGCGGACAACGATAACCGCATTGACCCCGAAACGGAACGGTTTCCTTTCACGTTGGGATCCTCATCTAAAACGAAGCCCGTGCGGATTCGTTTGTTGGTGGCAAACGGTGACATCATCACTCCCTATTACGTCGATTTCACTGCGTTCCGGTATCGGGATAAAAAACACCCGCAAAAAAAGGTCCACGCCAATCTTCGCAACAGTTCATACTATCTGGGTGAGGCAGATTTCGAGGGGCGTCGACACAAGTTCATCGTTTTGGATCTGAACAGCAACGGCCGCTACAACGATTACGAACCCAAGCTGTTTAAAGGGGATCGCTTGCTGATCGATTTGGACGGCGATGGCCGTTTCCGCAGTTTCGATGACCCGAAAAAAAATGAATCGTTCCCTTTAAGCCGGTTCACATCTGTGGCTGGGCGGTGGTTTTCGATTGTTCCCAGTCCTGATGGATCACGTGCTAAAGTCGCAGCAGCCGATCCGCCGGTGGGCGTGCTTGAAGCATCGCCGCACATCAAACGTGTGTCAGTGCGGTCGTCGTCGCAAACATTGGACTTGGTTTTCAATGAAGGCCGGGCCGAGGCAATTGTTGGTGCTTACGAGGTGCATTCTGTCGAACTCACGTCACCCAAAGGGGAGTCCTTGGAGTGGAGCTTGGTTTCCCGCATCGACAAAGATCGCCCCAAACTGGTCGTCGCCAAAGGTGAAATATTGAAGTTCGAGTTCGGGGAACCGCTCCGTGTTGAATTGGAAGTTGAACCGCAAGAAAATCGCGCCCGCATGGTGAAACTTCGCATGCAGATTGTTGGCAACCGCGGCGAGAACTATTTGTACAACGAAGATCGAGAAATCGTAGCACCCCCCGGTCTCATTGTGCTCGATTCCAACGAACGTCCCGTGGCGACATGGCCAGTTCGCAACGGAATCGTTCTTGGTGAGAATGGCAATTCGTGGTCCATACCCCGAAGTTTTACTGGAAAGTATGAACTCTGGCCGGTGGTTGATCTGCCCGGCCTGGATTTCGAAACCGTCGGCCGAGAGGTCGAGTTTCGCGAAGGGGAAATCGTCTCGCCGTAAACGACGAACCCAGCTGCCTAGGTCGGGCAGTCGCCGCACGCCGTCGCCGCATGGAAGCTGGCTGCCTGAGAGCAGCCAATTGTGTTGTCCAAAACATTAAGGTCGGAGAATTGGTAAGGTTTTTCGTTCTGGTACGACAAGGTCATTAGAACGGATGATTCACACGACCGATTTTCTAAATAAGGACAATCATGCCCGATTGGGATGCCCTGGTGCGCGAGCACGGACCAGCCGTTTTGCGAATTGCCGTTCGCATTCTTGGCGGCCTTCCCGATGCTGAAGACGTGACCCAGGATGTGTTCTGCGAAGCATGGCAAATTCAAGCCTCTCAACAAGTGGCTAACTGGCCGGGGTTGTTGCGGCGGCTGGCTGTGTTGCGTTCGCTCGACAAACTTCGGCGACGACGTTCGCATGCGCCGCTGACGGAAGACCATCTTGTGGACACCGCTGAAGCGCCCCACGATCGCATGCTAGCGCGCGAGTTGGCCGATCGATTGCGAGGCTGCTTGTGCCAACTTCCCGAACAGCAGGCGGCCGTGTTTTCGCTGTTCTATTTTGAACATCTCAATCGCGAAGAGATTGCCACTACGCTGGGAACCACGGTCGGCGCGGTTTCGACTGCTCACTCCAAGGCTCGCCGGAATCTGAAGACGGCGCTCACCGAAACTCTCCAGGAGCCCAATTGTGACCAACGCTAATGCATTGAACAATGAAGAACATTTGGAATCGCCATTGCGCGAGGCGGTTGAAGCCGTGCGTGCGGAGCAAGTTCCGGATGAAGTGTTGCAGCGTGCGATTGTCCGGGCATTGGACATCCCGTCTGTTTCCGTTGCGCCCCCCGAACGGTCGCGACATCGCGGCCGATGGGTGCCGCGGCGTTGGCTGGGCTTTGCTGTCGGCACTGCGGCGGTGGTGATGGTTGCGTTCATTTGGCACTTAGGAAACCGCTCGGTTTTGGCGGATGTCGTCAAAGCGGTCTCCAATAAAACCTGGCTGCACGCCCAAGGTCAGGGACCGAATGGAGTTGCCATCGAGATGTGGTATTCCCCTAAACATAGAATCATTGCCATGCGCCAGGGGCGGAAAGAGGTGGCGGAAACGCTCTTCGCCAATGTGGGGCAAGACACGATCGAGTTTTACAAGAAGGATGGGGCAGGGAATCCGTTGTTGTCGCGGCTGCCGATCGATAAAGACCAGCGGAAACAATTCTCGTCCGGTGAAAGCACGTTGAATTCTCTCTTCTTCGGACGTCCGTTGCAGGGAGCTGCCGCAGAGGAACTGGAGATCACCGGCCATACGGAGCAGACGATCCACGATGGCGATGATATTTTCATCGAACATCGTTTCACGACGCGCGTTGCCGAAAATAAACAACCGACCGAAACCGTGCTTCGCGTGGACCCCGAAACTGAACTTCCGGTCGCGTGGGAATCGAAAATCGGAAAGACGCGGGTCTTTTCTTGCCGGGTCGATTTTCCAGCGACCGGCCCGCAGACCATTTATGCGCTGGGCATTCCCCGCGACGTGGAGGTTCTCGATCAGACTCCCAGCCCCGATCAGGAACGCATTCTGGCCGCGTTGAAAACGGGGCGGACCGAGTTCGATTCTTACCGCGCGGTCGTGGTAGAATCGAATTCCGCCGATCACCATGCCAATGGTTCTCTGGTCTATCAGGTGTGGCGTCAAGGGCTGAAATGGCGCGTCGAGCAATTGCGGCAGCCCGTTCGATTGGGGCAAGGCCCTCATGCGGACGAAGTCCCCGAGGGGGAAGAACCCCGCTCATGGTGGTTAGAACGGGGCTATGAGTGGGAGAAGATGCCGGAGTCGGTCTCGGATGGTACACAGGAAATTCGACTCGAAAAGATCAAGGTACAACCCCGTCAGCCTGACCCGAGTAACCCTCGTTATATTTTAATCGTATCGTACAAACCTGTCGCTACGAATACATTTCGGCCGCGGACGACCGACCCGCGGCCGCGCGACTACCGCATCATGCCGGAGTTCCACGCGTATCCGTTCCTGTTCGGTGCGGGCATCTGGGGTTTTCAAATCAACGTCGACGCACATCCTACCGAAGGCCCGCCGCGGACTGTGCTTGTGGATTCGCGAAAGAAGAGTCCCTCGAAATTACCCGGTCGAATTCGCGGTGCCCGCTATTGGGTGGACCCGTCGCGTGGGTATGTGGTTCAGCAAACGCAATGGCTGAAGACCGGGCAGGCGGATCAATCCCGCGGAGGCCGCGTGGAGATGGAAGAATTGGCCGTTTCGCCCAGCGGCCTGTGGTATCCCCGAGTGGTCCGCGAGCTTCAAAACTCTGTGAACTTGGACGACGGAACTACCAACGATACGTTTTTGCGGTTCTACGTCGACTTCGAGGCGGAGATTCCCGACGAATTGTTTGATGTGAATAATTGGGGGCCGATCGAATAATCCTCTACCTCGGAAGACGCACGATATCATTTCGACCGGTCACGTCTCACCGCGACCGGGCGATTCTTGAGGCAACGATCTACGAATCGCGTGATATAGGGTGCACATGCTGCGTCTTGGTGAATAGCTGCGGTTTGTCCGCCAGGTCGATTTTCAACGATTGGTGCTCGGGAGCGAGAAATTTGGAACCAAACTCGGCCGGCGCGCGTCCCACGCTGAGGCGATCGGCGCCGTGGTGGGTTATTCCACACGCAGAAAGGGCGAATTCGTACTGCATCTTTTAAAAATTTGGTAACTTCGCCGATGAATTGGCGCTGCTCCGCGCAAATCACATTGGGGCGAATTTTGCCCCAAGTCCGCTGAGTCGCGAAAAAATCGTGCTATTGAAAGAAATAGTAGGCCAGTTACCCGTTTAAGTATCGGCGAAGAGGCAGGCTTCGAAAAACGTGCGGTCAAATGTTTCGCTAGGTGACTTTGTGACAATATTGTCACGACCGCCAAAGCGGGATTGACTGTCTGGGCAGGACGCAGGAGGATCTAACTCTGCGTTTAATAAATGGCCGCCGCTTGCGAATAACTTGGAAATCGCGTAGATTGATTAGACAAATTACACTTGTACGCCATATCTATTGGCCCAGTGGGCACGGACTGTTTCATCATAGTTTGATTGACAATTGAGGAGCACGCATGCCGGAATCTGTAGCGCTGCCGGAAATGAAGCTTTCGGAAAACGATGTCCAGGCGATTGACGATCTGCGCGACCTTTATGGTCGGCTCCGCACGGAGTTGGGGCGCGTCATCGTTGGTCAGGAAGAAACGATCGAACGCTTGTCGATCTGCCTGTTCGCCCGCGGGCATGCTCTGTTGATGGGGGTGCCGGGGCTGGCCAAAACGCTCTTGGTGAGCAAGTTGGCCGAAACCATGTCGCTGAAATTCAGCCGAATTCAGTTTACTCCCGACCTGATGCCGATGGACATCACCGGGACGGATATTCTGCAGGATAGCGAGCACGGGCGGCGAGAATTTCAGTTCGTGCACGGCCCGGTCTTCGCCAATATGGTGTTAGCCGACGAAATCAACCGCGCTCCTCCCAAGACCCAAGCGGCGATGCTCGAAGCGATGCAAGAGCATAAAGTGACCGCTGTCGGAAAAACGTTTCCGCTGGAACAACCATTCCTGGTGCTAGCGACGCAGAATCCGGTCGAGCAGGAAGGAACCTATCCGTTGCCTGAAGCGCAATTGGATCGGTTTATGTTCTTGATCGAACTCGATTATCCCTCCGAAGCCGAGGAAGTGAAAATCGCCCGGACCACAACCGGCGATGCGTTGCCGGAATTGGAACACTTGGTGCATGCGGCGGAGATCATCGCCCATCAAAATCTAGTACGCCGCGTTCCGGTGCCCGATCATATCTATACGTACGCCGCGCGATTGGTGCGGCAGACGCGACCAGCCGGCGACTCCGCACCCGAATGGCTGAAGCCGCTGGTGGCCTGGGGAGCCGGTCCGCGGGCGGTGCAAAATCTGATTCTGGCTGCCAAAGCGCGGGCGGCATTGATGGGTAGTTACATGGTGCGGCTGGAAGATATTCAGGAAGTCGCCGCTCCGGTATTAACGCACCGGGTGATCACGACGTTTGCTGCGCAAGCGGAGGGCATCAGCGCGAAGGAAATCGTGCGGCGTCTGATTGAGGAAACCAGCACTGACGAATAACAGCCGGGTCTTTGCATGGGTTTTGAAACTACCTGTAGAGACCTGCTGTTGTGAAGGTGGCAAGGTCGGGAGACCTTGCCACAGCTGGTATCCAGAGTTGTGTGCGGGTTTTCTGTAACCTGTCGATTCGACTGGTGAAGGAGTCGTTGATGTTTCCGGATGGTAATCGCCGGGAGTTCTTGGATCCGTCGGCGCTGTCGCGCTTATCGGGGCTGCCGCTGTTCGCGCGGCGACCGATGATGGGCAGCGTTTCCGGTCGGCATCCCAGTCCGCACCGCGGCGCCAGCGTGGAGTTTGCGGAGTACCGGAAATATGTCCCGGGCGACGATTTGCGAAGGCTCGATTGGCGGGCTTACGGTCGGACCGACCGTTTCTATGTCAAGGAATTCGAGGCGGACACCAACCTGCGGTGTTGCCTGGTGCTAGATACCAGCGGCTCGATGGACTTCGGCAGCGGCGACATCACCAAGTTGCAGTATGCCCTCAAAATCGCCGGCGCATTGAGTTATCTAGCGGTCCAACAAGGGGACGCCATCGGCCTCTCTTGTGTGGCCGAGGACATGATTCAAAATATCCCGCCGCGACGAAATCCTGCGCATCTGATGCACGTTTTTGACACGTTGGAAAAAGCCGTCCCCAAGGATGGCACGCAGTTGACGAGCGTGTTGCACGAGTTAGCTGAAACGATTCGCCAACGGGCGTTGATTGTGATCATCTCGGACTTTTTTGTGGAACCGGCAGAGTTGCGGAGCTGTTTTGAGCATCTGCAATTTCGTAAACACGATGTCACCGCGTTCCACTTGTTGGATCCACAGGAATTGGGATTCGAATTTCGCCGCCCGATGCGGTTTTTGGATATGGAAGGCGGACCGGCCATTTTTGCTGAGCCGAACGAGATCGCCGACCGTTATCACAAAGCACTCCAAGAATATTTGGAGAATCTCAAACAGGTCGTGTTACAGACGGGAATCGATTACCACCGCACGGTGATCGATGAAGATTACGAAAAAGTTTTGACACAATTCTTGGCCGGGCGGACGCGAGCGCGAGGCGTACGATGAGTTTTTTGCAGCCGATGCTCTTGGCGGCGTTACCAATAATTGCGCTGCCGATCATCATCCATCTGATCAACCAACGCCGTTACCAAACGACGCGCTGGGCGGCGATGATGTTTTTACTCGCCGCCAATCGCATGTCGCGAGGGTATGCGCGCATCCGGCAATGGTTGATTTTACTGTTTCGCACGCTGGCAATCGCCGGTTTGATCTTTGCCATCAGCCGCCCGTTGGCCAGCGGTTGGCTGGGAGTGACCGCCGGGGGCCGCACGGATACAACGATCATTCTGTTGGACCGTTCGCCCAGCATGCAACAACTCGGCCCGGGAGCAGTCGTCTCAAAGCTCGAAACGGGGCGGCAGCAATTGGCTAAAACTCTCGAAACGCTGGGATCGACGCGGTACGTGCTGATTGAAAGCACCAAAAACGTCCCGCGCGAATTGAACGATCCTACAGACTTGTTGAACCTGCCGGAAACGGAACCGACGAGTACGTCCGCCGACCTCCCGGCGATGTTGCAGGCAGCCCACAGTTACATTGCGGCCAACCAATCGGGCCGGACGGAGATCTGGATCTGTTCCGACTTGCGCGAGAACGATTGGAACGCCGAAAGCAGCCGATGGAAATCACTGCGGGACAGCTTTTTGGAATTCTCCCAAGGTGTGCGTTTCCATCTACTGGCCTATCCCCGCGCCGCACCGCAAAACGTCGCCGTTCGTGTGACGGACGTACGACGGCAACAAACCAGCGAGGGTGTTGAGTTGTTGGTGTCGCTGCATTTGACGCGGGAAGGGGATTCGGACGAACGGTTAGCGGTCCCGGTGCAGTTGGAGATCGACGGCGCCCGATCGGAAATCAACGTCGACATGGTGGGGGCGCAATACGAACTCAAGGATTACCGCATCGGCCTGACGGAAAATCAGAAACAGGGCTGGGGCCGCGTGTCGATACCCGCCGACGCCAATCCGGCCGACAACGATTTCTATTTTGCCTTCGATGAACCCCCCGAGCGGCACACACTGATTGTGGCCGACGATCCCACCAACGTCCGGCCACTGCAACTGACCGCTTCGATATCTCCCGATCCGCAAGCCAAGAGCGTTGCCACGGTCGTGACCGAAGATCAGTTGGGAACCGTCGAATGGGAGCAAATGGCATTGGTGCTGTGGCATGCTCCACTACCCGACGCAGATGTCGCCCAACAACTGACCAATTTTGTCAGCCGTGGCGGCCGTGTTGTGTTTTTCCCCCCGCGGTCAACCAGTGGACGGGAATTCATGGGCGTGGCTTGGCAAGACTGGCAGAAACCCCCGAAGGAAATCGGCATCGAAACCTGGCGGAGCGATCAGGATATACTCGCGCACACGCTCAGCGGCACCTCGTTACCGGTTGGCGAACTGCAGATTCGCGAATACTGTGAACTGTCCGGTGAAGTGACTCCTCTGGCTCAGTTACCCAGTGGCAAGCCTCTGTTGGCACGCATGACGACCGATCATGGCGGTGTGTATTTTTGTGCAACCACCCCAGCACCGAGTGATTCGTCGCTGGCCACCAACGGCATTGTGCTGTACGTCGCTGTGCAACGGGCCTTGGCGTCCGGAGCCGAGGCGTTGGGTAATACGCGACAATTGATCGCCGGCGAACAGCCAATTGAATTGGCGACCACTTGGGAGCGATTGACCGGCGACGAAGAAGGGTTGTCCACGGAGTACGCATTTCATCGCGGCGTTTATACGGCTGGTGATCGCTTGTTGGCGGTCAACCGTTCGGCCGAAGAAGAACAGGCCTCCCTGTTAGCCGATGAGAAGGTAGCGGGGCTGTTCAATGGACTCGATTTCGCCCGTGTGGATGATGAAGCGGGAACGATCAATTCGTTGATCGAGGAAATTTGGCGGGTGTTCTTAGCCGTCATGATGGTGTCGATGATTGTGGAAGCCGCGCTCTGCTTGCCGAAAATTCGGCCGACTCAAGGAGCCGCCGCATGAACACCACACGCACGCTGACATTTCAGTGGACCGGTTGGTCGTTGGGCATCTCCATCGTCGTGGTGCTGGTGACAGCCGCCTATTGTTACGCCGCTTGGCGCCGCAGCGGCTACCAACGGACATTCGGTTTGCTGGAGTTGTTACGGCTGTTGTTGGTGATCTTTGCGGCAGTCATGTTCAACCAGCCGGAATACATCGAAGAGTTCTTGCCGGATGAAAAGCCGTCGGTGGTGGTCCTCTGGGATGACTCGCGGAGCATGGAAACGCGGGATGTCAAAAACGCTGGGCAATCGGGCGATGCGCTGACAACACGTCGCGACGCCATCGCTCCGCTGACAGAATCCGCGGCATGGCACAAATTGCACGAGCGGATCGACGTGGTCCTGCAACCATTCTCGACCCCGGAAAGCTCGGGAAGCAATCTGTACCAACCGCTCAATGATGTTATGGAGAAACAAACCAATTTGTTGGGCGTGGTCTTTGCCTCGGATGGGGATTGGAACGAAGGCCCGCCGCCCGTGCAGGCGGCAACCCGCATGCGGCTGAAAGAGGTCCCCATTTTCGCGGTTCCAGTCGGGAGCTCGATCCCGTTACCGGATGTGGAATTATTGAGCCTCGATGCGCCCACGTTTGGCGTGGCCGGTAAATCGGTCCGCATTCCGTTTTCCATCAACAGTTCGCTGCCGCGCGATCACGTCGCAACAGTAACCATGCGGACATCCGATGGTGAGGAGTTGCAGAAAGAAGTCAACGTCAAGGCCATGGGCCGCACGAGCGATTGGATCATCTGGAAGCCGGAGAAAATCGGCGATTACCAACTCACGGTCAATGTCCCCACGCATCACGATGAATCGCTGACCGACAACAATGAGCTTTCCGCGCCGATATCGATCCGCGAAGAAAAACTGCGGGTGCTGGTTGTCGAATCCTACCCGCGTTGGGAATACCGTTACCTGCGCAACGCCCTGTCACGTGATCCGGGCGTCGAGGTTTCCTGCCTATTGTTTCACCCCGGCCTGAGCAAGGTCGGCGGCGGCAATCGGGATTACATCAAGGAGTTCCCCGACGGGCTGGACGAACTCTCGAAGTACGATGTGGTTTTCTTGGGCGATGTGGGATTGGATGACGGGCAGTTGACCGTCGAACAGTGCCGATTGCTCAAAGGGCTTGTCGAACATCAGGCGAGCGGCTTGGTGTTCATGCCCGGGTTTTACGGACGGCAATTTTCGTTGTTGGAAACTGAGTTGGATGCGTTGTATCCAGTGGTTCTCGACGAAGCGCAACCGGGGGGGTGGGGTTCGCGAACGCCGAGTCATTTTGAATTGACCGAATTGGGCCGGCGGAGTTTGTTAACCAAACTGGCCGACACGCGCGAGGACAATATCGAAGTCTGGAGCGGATTGCCCGGCTTTCAATGGCACGCACCTGTGCTCCGCGCACGAGCAGGGACCGACGTGCTGAGCGTCCACGAAAGTGAAACCAACAAAAATGGCCGCGTGCCCTTGCTGGTGACGCGGACTTATGGTGCCGGCAAAGTTTTATTTATGGGAACCGACGGCGCCTGGCGCTGGCGGAAAGGGGTGGAGGACAAATACCACTATCGTTTCTGGGGTCAGGTGGTCCGCTGGATGGCGTACCAGCGCAATATGGCCAAAGGCGAATCGATGCGGTTGTACTACTCGCCCGACCAACCACAAATCGATCAAACGGTCATGTTTAATGCCAACGTGATGGAGAAGAGCGGCGAACCATTGACCAAGGGAGACGTTGTTGCCCGGATCACTTCTCCCTCCGGAAAACTGGAAACCGTGCGGTTTGTTTCGGCGGGGGATGAATGGGGCGCCTTCGCGGGTCGGTTCACCACCGCTGAGCCAGGTCAGCACGAAATGGTGCTGTCCTGCAAGCAAACTGGCACAACCTTAGAAACCTCGTTTTTCGTTCAAGGGGTGGCCAACGAACGGGCCGGCCGGCCGGCGCGGCCGGAAGTCTTGGACGAATTGGCCCGCGTCACCCGCGGAAAAGTTATCGCAGCGGGCAAAATCGATGATGTCATGAACTCATTGGCTGCACTACCAGATCCACCCGCCTCGGTGCGGCGTGTACAGTTGTGGAGTCATCCGATCCCGGCAGCCTGTCTGATCGCCCTGTTTGGCGTATTTTGGGTAGGACGCAAGGCGGCCGGGCTGATATGATAATACTGCGGTTAAACACCATTTCCTCATGCTCTCAAGGAACACGGCCATGAGCACTGTTTCCAAGCCCACTCACCATTTGGAACTGCCGCCGTCACTCAATTCCCAGCTCGACGAATTTCGTCGCCGGGTGTGGACGATCAAAATGATCGAAGCCGCCTGCGTGGCCGTCTTCGCTGTGGTCGTAGCCTTCTTGTCGGTCTTCGTGCTGGACCGCTTGTGGGATACGCCGCAGGCGTTGCGATTGGGTGTCTTCTTCGCGGCGCTGGGGGCGTGTTTGATTGTGCCGTTGTATTTGCATCGCTGGATTTGGAATCAACGTCGCCCGGATCAATTGGCGCGATTGCTGGGCAAGAAAATGCTGCTGGGCGATCACCTGCTGGGGATCATCGAATTGGTCCGGAGCGATTCCGAACAAGCCCGCTCGCGCACGCTGTGTGAAGCGGCGATCGTTCAGGTTGCCGAGGACGCGCGCAACAAGAATTTTCAAACCGCGACTCCACGAACGCGGCATCGCTTGTGGAGCGGACTGGCGATTGGCGCCGTTGCCATTGCAGCTGGTTTGTTGCTCTTTGTTCCGGCAGCTGCCAGCAATGCCTGGGCGCGCTTGCTCACGCCCTGGAACAACACCCCCCGCTACACCTTTGCCGCCGTCGAAGCTTTGCCGGCAGAATTGGTCATCGCCCATGGTGAACCGCACCAATTGCAGATTGTCCTGCAGGACGACTCGAAGTGGCAGCCGTTGCAGGGTGAGATTCAAGTGGGGCGGCAACAAGCGATTGCCGCGCAGTTGAAAGATGGTGCCTACGAATTTGAAATTCCGCCCCAGATCGACGACGGGCCAATGAAGGTTCGTATTGGTGATTCGCGACAAAATCTGTTGATCCGCCCGACACTGCGGCCCGAGTTGACTTCGGTCGTTGCCAACGTGCGATTGCCGGACTATTTAGAGCAAGACAAGCCGTTTGAACGCGACGTCCGTGGCGGATCGATCTCAATGGTCAAAGGCAGCCAAGCCACGTTTTCGATGACAGCCGGACGCAATTTGTTGGCCGCTTCGGTCAATGGCCAACCGGTCAAAGCCTCAGGGGCTGACATTGCGGGCATCCCGGTGACCGCCGATGAATCGCGCGAGCTGGTGATCGAATGGCGCGACGAATTCGGTTTGGCCGGCAAAGAGCCGTTTAATCTAATGGTCAAAGCACACGACGATGAGGCCCCGACACTCTCCTGCGAAAACCTGCCGCGAAAACGAGTGGTGCTCGATTCGGAACAACTGACGTTTCAGGTCAAAGCCCGCGACGACTTCGGCGTTCGCCGCATCGGCATGGAATGGCAAGGTCTGGATGAAACACTTGTCGAAAACCGGGCGGAAGGGGAACGCATTCTCGCCGCCGGCGGCAGCGAACTGGCCGCTCTTGATATCACCGGCACCTTCTCCGCGCAATCGCAGGGGATCGAGCCACAACCGATTAGCCTCCGCATCTTCGTCGAGGATTACTTCCCCGGCCGTGAGCGAGTCTATTCGCCCGAGTACGTGATGTACGTGCTCAATGCCGAGCAGCACGCGATTTGGCTCACCGACCAACTGAGTCGTTGGCATCGCCAGTCGTTGGAAGTTCGTGACCGCGAATTGCAATTGTATGGGGTCAACAAGGAATTGCGTGAACTCACCCCGGACGATCTGGACAAGCCGGAAAACCGGGAACGCATTGACCGCCAAGCTGCAGCGGAGCGAGCCAATGGACGCCGCCTGTCGAGTTTGACCGACAGCGGCACGGAGTTGATTCGCCAAGCTTCGCGCAACCCGGAATTTGGTGTGGGACATCTGGAACAATGGGCCGAAATGTTGCAGATTCTTAAAGACATTTCGGACAATCGTATGCCCTCGGTGGCGGACCTACTCAAAGAAGCATCCAAAGCCCAAAAGACCGCATCCAACCAGCCGGCCAATAAGGCTCCCACGATTGGGAATGTTCGCGACATCAAATCGGGACAACCGGCTCCGACCAAAGAAGACAAAGACGCGAAGCCGACAGCCGTGCCGGGAATCTCCGACGTGGAATCGTCGCAGCAGTTGGCGGACAAGAATAAAAAGCCGGAAGAAAAACAAGAACCGAAGAATCCGAGCAGCCCGTCATTGAAGTTGCCCGTAACCACATTGATGGATAGCGGCGGGCCTTCCAGCGGCAAAAAACCGCCGCAGAAAAAGAAGATGGACGAGGCGATCGCCGAACAGGAAGACTTGTTGGCCGAGTTTGACCGCATTGCTGATGAGTTGAACAACATTCTGGCCAATCTCGAAGGCAGCACGTTGGTCAAACGGCTCAAAGCGGCGTCTCGTGAACAGTACAAGATCGCCGGCAAAATCGGTGACCAGATCGATGGAGCCTTCGGCGTGGCGACTTCGCGTATTAAAAAGCCAAGTCGCGAAGTGTTCACCGGTCTTTCCGGCCGCGAAGAACAAAGTAGCCAAAACGTGTCGGTGATCATGGACGACATGCAGGCTTACTTTGAACGCCGCAAGATGATGAAATTTAAGTCGACATTGGAAGACATGAAGGAACAGGATGTCGTTGGCAACCTGCGTCAATTGGGAGATGACCTTCCCAAAGAACATGGACTCTCGATCGCGCAAGCCGAGTATTGGTCCGACTCGCTGGACCGTTGGGCCGAAGACTTGGTCGACCCTGCCTGTGCCGGGCAATGTCCGGGATGCAAATCGAAAGGCAGCTTACCCCCTTCGATCATCCTGGCGGTGCTGCAGGTCTTAGAAGCGGAAATCAACCTCCGCGAGGATACGCGCGTTGCCCAGCAGGCAAAAGCCGCGCTGGCTGAAGAAAAATATGAAGGCGAAGCGCATAAGCTGGCGAATACTCAGAAGGGATTGAAAGCCAAGATCGAAGATGTGGAGAAACGGATTCGCGCTCTGAAGGATGGCGAACAACTCTTCGGTAAGGAAATTGCCTTGATGCAAAAAGTCGCCGCAGTCATGCAGGAAGCGGCCGAAATTCTGGCATCGCCGAATACCGATGCACCCGCGATTGCCGCTGAGACGGAGGTCATTGAACTGCTGTTGGCCTCGAAACGGATCAAGCCCGGGAGCGGTGGCGGCGGGGGTTCCAACCCGGGTGGCGGCGGTGGCGGCGACACACAGGACGCGGCCATCGCGCTGATCGGCAGCGGCGTGAACGAGAAAGAAGTTCGCGAAGATCATGGCGCGCAACAAGCGACGGGCGAAACGGGATCGGGGTTGCCCGAAGAATTCCGCGCCGGTTTGGACGAGTACTTCAATCAACTCGAACGCCCGAGTCGATAACCGGAAGGAAGTTCACGATGCGATACCCAATGCGAGCAATCCTCCTCGCAGTTTGTTTCTGCCTTGGTTTTGGCAGTCCTGCGGCGCGAGGCGAGGAAGCTGCTGCGAAGAAAAATACGGCCGACGAAAAGAAGGCGACCGTAACCGAAGTGGCTGCGCGGAACGATGCTCAACAGAAGGCAAAAGCCGCAGTGGCAAAGCAGGCAGCGGCACAGCAGGCCGCAGCGGCGGCTAAGCGCGCGGCTGTGGTAAAGAAGTTGAAGGCCGCTGCCAAAAAACCAAGGCCGAAACGCCCGGCAGCAGCTGATGCAGTTGCCGCCGACGTCATCTTTCTACAAAACGGTCGAGCAATGCGGGCGGATCAAGTCCGTACGCAACTCAGGAATTTGTATAAAGTCGAGCTGGCCTACGCAAACCGCATCTGCGATATGTCGCCGCAGCAGCGTGAGCAAGTGGCGGTTGCAGCTGTGGAATCGATAGACGTCTTCATTGAGAAACTCAGTAAGAAAAAGAACCGTCGCGCGCGGGGCGGAGGGCTCATCAACGGTCAAGCGACCTTGAGTGTCGACCAGCGGGCAACGGTGCAAGCGGAAATCAAGAAACTGGTCGATACAAATTTACGTCCCGAACAGGCCGCTCAATACCTCGACGAGCTCACCAAGCGCGAAGAGCGGTTTCAGCAGGCGACCGTCCAGTTTTTTGTGGCCCGCATTGACGAGAAGTTACGCCTGACAGAGGAGCAACGTACAAAACTTCAAAAAGCGCTGGAAGACAATTGGCGGGATCAGTACGGCCAGACAGTTGAAGTGTTGATGAGCAACCCCATGTACGTCCCACAAGTCTCCAGCGGGTCGCTCATGGCGATTTTAGACGACTACCAAAAAGATGTCTGGCGGACGCTGCAAAGAATTGGACCACAACACGCTGGCATTTTTGGGCGAGGCCGCGTCAACGAAATTGTTGACGACTTTGAATTGCCCGAGGCTAAAAATCCTAAGAATCAGGAAAAGGCCAAACGCTTGGGTGGCGGAGGCGATGTGCTCATTGAAGGCGGAGTCAACGTATTGATTGAGTAACGGCCGTCCAACAACAAGGAACCAAGCCGGTGCAGACCGACGTCACAACAACCCGAACATTACCCTCCCGCCCACTTCGTGGACGGACTGAGGTGGCGCAGTTTCTGCGTCGCGCGTTATGGGGCGGGTTGCTGTTGCTGTCCGGTTTCTGGAGTGGGACGGCTTGTGGACAAGACGACGATGGTTTGGTGGATGGAGACGCGCCGCAGCCGGTGGCCGTTAATCGGTTTCAAATCAATCCCGATCAATTCGATCAATGGGTCTTTCGCGGCAATGGCAATGCACGGCAAGCTCGCAAGCGGCTGGACTCGCAATTGACGATGCGGATGAACGAAATCCACCGCATCTGCAGACTCGATCAGACTCAAAAACGGAAACTGTCGTTGGCCGCCGCGGGCGACATCAAACGGTTTTATGACGATGTCGAAAAAATGCGTGCCAAATTCATGGCCGTCCGCAACGACCGCAATGCGTTTGGAAATATCTGGCAGGAGATCCAACCGCTGCAACAAAAAGTCAGTTCTGGACTATTCGAAACGGATTCATTGTTTCACAAAACAATCCGCGGCACATTGACGCCCAAGCAACGGGTAAAATATGACCGTGCCGAACTCAAGCGGCGCAATTTCCGCTTCAAGGCCCAGGTAGCGGTAGCGGTCAGTTTGTTGGAACGCCGCATGCCCCTGACCGAGGCGCAGCGTAGCCAATTGATCAAATTAATTTCAGAGGTCGCCCCACCACCGCTGCGATTCGGGCAATACGACCGATATGTAGTTTGGTATTTCGCCTCCCAGATCCCCGAGGCAACACTCAAGCAGATTTTTGACGACGCGCAATGGGAGGTTTTTAAACCACAGATGAGGCAAGGGAAGGGCATGCGGCAGACACTCAAACGCGAGGGGTATATCCCTTGATCTCGAAGGTGCATTTATTATTCGACCATTTGCCGGAAGGCACGAACTTGATGACTCAAACCGACCCACGACAACCGAGACACATCCGCTCGCCGCGCTTTGCCATGCACCTGCTGCTTGCGGCAGTGATGGGGGGATTGATTCTAGCGCCCGCCGCGGCGAAAGCGCAAGCACCATTGCCGGGTATCCGCCACGGCGACGTCGTGCCACGCGATGTCCGTGAAATGTATGACCGGGGTTTGCAATTCTTGGCCACCACACAAGCGGCGGACGGTTCCTGGTCCGATGGTCAAACCGGCCCCGGCGTCACAGGCTTAGGATTGATGGTGTTTCTCGCATCGGGAGAAGATCCAAATTACGGAAAATACAGCAGTAACATCCGGCGTTGTTTGCGGAGCATTATTTCCGAACAAAACGCGGGGACCGGCTTTTTCGGCAACAGCATGTATCACCACGGGTTCGCGATGTTGGGGCTGGCGGAGGCTTATGGTGCAGTTGATGAGCGCAACTTGTGGCCTGTAGGGAAAAAGAACAACGCCCGCTCCATCGGCGAATCGTTGGAGTTGGCTGTCCGTGCAGCAATCACGTCGCAGAAAAAAAACTCGCTCAATGCGTGGAGGTATTCGCCCGATTCCAACGATGCGGATACCTCGGTGAGTGGATCGGTCATGGTCGGTTTGCTCGCCGCGCGGAACGCGGGGATTGAGGTTCCCGACACGGCAATCGATAAAGCCGTGGCCTATTTCGCCAGCATGACGTCCGGTTCGGGCGAAGTCGGCTATTCCGGCTTGGGTGGGTTTGGCGAATCGTTGGCGCGAAGTTCCATCGCCACTTTGGTCTACGCCATCGCGCATCGTAAAGACTTGGACAAATATAAAGCGACCGTCAAATATCTCACCGACCGACTAGAAACCGAAGCCAGCAGCTGGCCGGAATACGCTCGCTACTATCAGGCGCAAGCGTTGTTTCAAGGGGATGTCGAAGCCTGGGAAAAGTGGAACAAGATTCTCATTCGTCGACTCAAGACCGTTCAACAAGCCAATGGCAGCTTTCAAGGTCAGTTCGGAGCGTCATTGAGCACATCCATGAATCTGCTGGCTTTGGCGTTGAATTACCGATTTCTGCCGATTTACGAGCGATAAGCCATGACTTTTAAAAGCGTTGTTTTGACGTCGATATTGTGCTTATCGGCCCTCGCCGGTTTGGGCGGATCGCTGTGCGCCGCGGATGATGTTCGCGAAGATGCCATTTTGCGATTGGCAAGCGGCGACTATATGACCGGCAGCCTGGGCGATTCCGCGACGCCCGATGTCGTGACCTGGAATTCGCCGCCATTTACAAAGCCGTTGACCTTTCCCGCTGGGCGGGTGGTTTCGGTACATTTTCCCGTGGGCCTCGACCGGCCCGCACCGAAGGGCTCTTATTGCGTGGAGCTTGCCGGCGGTGACCAACTGTTCGGCGAATTGGTCAGCTTGTCTCCGACGGATATGGTGCTTGACTCGACGCGGTTTGGCAAACTCAAGATCGCCCGCAGTCACATCCGCCGGATTCTCAGTTGGGGCGAAGGCGCCAAGGTCGTCTGGCAAGGCCCCAGCGGTTTGGGAGGCTGGGATCACTCCGGCGAGAAAGCCAAATGGACAGAGGAAGGGGGGCAATTGGTCACGAACAACCAGGACGCCTTCTTGCAGCGCGATCTGGAAATTCCGAGCCGCGCCGGCATTGAATTGGAAATCTCCTGGAAGAAAAAAGCCGACTTTGTGATCGCGCTGGGTGTCGATGACAACCCCAAGAATATCCAACAAGCGTTTCGCCTCGAAGTCTGGGAACAGGACTTGGTCTTAATGCGCGAAACCGATGACGAGGTCGACGTCACGTCGCTGCTCAAACTCAAAGCCGGTGGCGGGCAATTGCATTTGCAGATTTATCTTGACCAAGAAAAAAACCGCATCTTTGCCTATACGGCTGACGGCCGTCGGTTGGGAGATCTGGAAGTCGCCAAGTCAAACTCCCCCGCCGCTTTTACGCTCTCCGGATTGCGCGTGATGAACAAACGCGGCGACCTAAGATTGGACCGCTTGCGGATTACGGAATGGAATGGTGAAGCCCCCCATGATGTCCAGGGGAATGCATCGCGCGCCCACCTTGCCGATGGCACAATCATCAACGGCACTGTGCAATCTTATGACGCGGACACAGACGAATTCATTATGCTCAGAGATGACAAACCGGTCCGTATCAAAGAAGGCCAAGCTGTCAGTTTCTCTATGCCCGCTGAGACGCCCGAGGAACCGCGTGTGATTAGCGCGATTTTTCCCGACAACAATCGCATTAGCGGGTCGATTGTCAAAATCGAAAAGGGCAAGGTGTCCATCAAATCCCCGGGTATCGAAAACGAACTCGTGTTTCCTGCCACGGATTTGCATTCACTCGCTTCCAGTATCAAGCAACTACCTCCGCAGGCTCGTGAAGAACGCGAAGGTCGATTAGAGATCCCCGGTCTTCGCCTACGAGGCTACTTGGTCGACGCTCAGGTGAAAGCCGATGGCAGTTGCCTGATGTTTCATCCGCGGGAAGGGCTCTCCAGCAGCCCACTTGGAGCAGAGGTTTCCGGAAGAATCGTCTATCGCGATCCCCCGCCGCCGCAACCGAAAAAACAGGTGCAGCAGCAGCGAAGACGAGTGGTCCGACAGCGGCGCGGTTTTTGGGGAGGCGTGATCGAAAAACTTTCCACCGGAAATCCAGCGGGCGCGGTCTCGGGACCCTCCGGACGAGCCATACATCTTTATACCGGGGATGTGATTCCCGGTAAGGTGAAGCGCATTGACGAAAAGGGGGTCTACTTCGATTCGACGATGACCGACGCCAAATTTGTACCCAACGAAAAAGTCAAAGCCGTGGAGTTTATCAGAGCGCAATCGACGATTAAATTCAGCAAGAAAAAGCGGGAGCGGTTGTTAACGTTGCCGCGCATGCAAAAACACAATCCTCCCACGCACATGATTCGGTCAATCAAAGGGGACTACTTGCGAGCACGGATCTTGGACATGGACGAGGAATACCTCACCGTCGAAGTCCGGTTGGAAACCAAGAAGATTCGCCGCGAATATGTTTCGCGTATCATTTGGTTGCATGGTGATGACCTGAATCTCGATGAATCGGCTGACGAAGACCCGGTTGCGAAACCGCTTACCAAATTACGGGTGCAAACCATGCGGAGTGACAACTCCCGGCTGACCTTCGAACCAGACGCAGTGGCCAATGCAACGATTTCGGGCACCAGCGATGTGTTGGGGCAATGCCAGGTCGAGCTGAAGCTTGTCGATCAATTGATCTTCGGCGATGCCATCGAAGAGGCGGCATCCAAGTTGACCTACCATCAATGGAAACTCAAGCACGCCGTCGAACCCAGCTACCTGTCCGCGTCGGGCGCGCAAAATACCGGCCTGGACTCCTCGTTGGTGGGTGAAATGGCACCCGACTTTACCTTAAAGCTCATGCAAGGGGGCGACTTTCACCTCGCGGACCAGAAAGGGAAAATCATCGTGCTCGATTTCTGGGCCACTTGGTGCGGTCCGTGTATGCAGGCGATGCCGCAAGTGGACGGCGTGGCACGCGAGTTCGAGGGACAACAAGTCGAATTGGTCACCGTAAACCTGGAAGAAAATCCCGAACGGATCCGTCAAACGTTGGAACGCCTGAAGTTGTCGCCGACAGTTGCGTTGGACCAAGATGGGGCAGTCGCGGACAAGTATTCCGCCACATCCATCCCACAGACGGTGATCATCGACCGAGACGGAAAAATTGTGCGGCTGTTCGTCGGCGGGGGACCGCAATTCGGAGAACAATTGCGCAAAGCTCTCCAAGAAGTCATTTCTGGAAAACTGCCCGGCGAAGACCCACCAGCCGACGCGCAGCCCGCAGCCGATGAATAGCCTGCCCCAGGAGATGAATCCGCACTGGGGATGACTCCGCAACCGAATAGTCAGTGGGCCGAGTGAGTGCTACGACTGAGCGGCGGAAATGCGGCGGACTTCATCGCGGCTTAGTTTATCGGCCCAATGAGTCGGTTCTGGAAGACGATGGCCAGCCAGCAGGCTTTGCGTGACTTCTAAGGCGGTGGCAAAATCGATGCGATGCCCCGGGGAAACATAAATCAACTTCGAGCTGTTCCGCGATTTGAGCGCCATCCCCAAAACTTCTTCGCCATCCACCACAGGACGCGCTTCGCGATGCGCCATGTCATCGGTCTCAACTTGGCCACACAATAATTTCTTGCTGATCCCCACCGTTGCCACGTCAGCGGCAATACCCAACATACAGGCGATGCCCATGCGGCGGTCGTGCATGACACCGTTGCCATCGACAAAGACCAGATCCGGCATGCGATCCTCCCGGCGGACTTGATCCAACAACCGCAACAACAAGGGCAATTCCCGGAAGGACAAAAACGTAGGGATGTACGGAAACGCGACCTCCGCAGTCAGGGTGGTCGACCATAACAATTTGCGTGTGGCCACATCGATCAACGCGTATCCGGCGACGGCTCTCCCGTCAGTGATATAAGAGAGATCCACGCCGCCAACGGTTTGCGGTCGCGCCGCAGGACGCGTCAGTTGCAGTCGCTTGGTGTAGTCCTCTTGCAGTGCGCTCAATGTCCGCAGCGGCTGTGATGATTGAAAGCCATCGAAAAACCACCGCGGTAACTCAATGCGATCTTTCTCGACTTCGATTCCTTCGGATTGCAATCGAAGGCATTTGTCGGCCGCGTCCCCCGTATAGTACAAACCCAGTTCGCCAGCGGCGAGGACAATGCGGTGTACTGGCAATGCGGCTGCGACTAACGGATCCAGGACATAACTGCCGACCCAGCGGGTTGCGCTATCGCTACCTAGCGCCGCAGCCAATGCTCCATAGGTCGTCACGCGGCCCGGTGGAATCTGGGCTATCAAATCCCGCAACGCGGCCGGCAGATCGGGAATCTCAACGTCAATGTCCATGCAGCAACGGTTCCGGCGGCGGGGAACAAACTCAGCCGCGCAACTTCAGCGCGATGGCACGATGATACAATTGCGCGGCGATAGCAATCAAGCAGAGCCACTGTGGGCAGCTCACGCAACCGGGACGGAGTCGACCAGCATCGGGCGGCCGAAGAAATACCCTTGCGCGAAATCAAACCCGATTTGCTGACAGATTTCAGCTTCTTCGGGGCGCTCAATCCCCTCAGCCAGAGCGGCGATTCCGAAATCACGAACCATCGTGACCAGCGATTCGACCATTTGTTGCTGTTGCGGGTGGAGATGGATGTCGCGAATGAGTTTGATGTCGAACTTGAGGTAATCGGGGGGAACCGCAACTAGGTCGAGCAATCGCGTCTGCCCGGCGCCGAAGTCGTCGTAGGCCAACCCAATATTTAGGTCGGTGATCGCCTCCCGGAACGTTTGCATCTCCTCCAAATCTGTGACAGCACCTTCGTGAATCTCAATGGTTAATGGCCGCTGGGGAAATCGTTCGCGGAGTTCACGCAAATTGTCGAGCAGTCCTAGCGTCATTTTTTCACACGGGTGTGTGTTAATAAACAAGTTGGTCGCGGGAATGATTTGATCGCCGGTTCGCACCCCTTCCCAGCGTAGCATCGTGCTCAATTCCGCGGCCAAGTGCAGTCGTTCGGCCACCAGAAACATGTCACGTGGAGTTTCCAGACCATCGATCCGACTCCGCGACAGGATTTCATATCCGATGACGCTCTTGTCGGCGAATGCGATGATTGGCTGAAATACCGGAACGACCGCGCGGGAAGACATCAGGTTGTGAAACCGTGCCAGCATCCCACTCAGGTCGCACGAGGAATCTGAAATGGTATTGTTAAAGCTCTTTGCGGCTTCACGTTTCACTCGGAAATCGATTGTGGCGAATTGGATCAAGTCTCCTTCGCCAATCGGAGTCGTCCCGGCGACGCGATGGCCGTTGACGAATGTTCCATTGGTGCTATCCAAATCTCGGAGAAAGAGTTTATCTCCTACCGATACAATTTCGGCATGTGCTTTGGAAACCGCGGGAGAGGGCAAGCAGAGCCCCAGCTCGGCGGAGCGACCGATGCGAAACGGGACCGAGTTGATTGGAATATGTTGCACCCGATCGCGCTGATCGATGAGCCCTTCCAAGAACCAAAGTTCTTGATCAGTTGCGGGTAGTATTTGAGTTGTCATGACGAGCTACTCTGGGAAACGATCCGCAGTTTCTGGAAAGGTCAACCGGGACAATCCACCGCAACGATTCCGACGGAATGTCGGCACAATTTTCCAGCCATACATTGAAGTGTGGCTCGCGAAATGCTTCTAAGCAAACTCTCTGCGTAAGTTTCCGTGGTTGTGAATCGTAATCGTAGGAAAAGCAGCGGTTGTATGCGGAAATCGATATAGTGAGCCGCTCGATGCAGGGGGTTTTTCCGAGTGCTGTAAGCGTTATTTTCGCGATAAGTCGCCCAATCCGTCGTGTGAGAGCGGCCGTTGAGGGACCGACGGATCTTCCACGCCAGGACCAATCAATACGAACGGTGCCCAGAAGAAGGGGTGAGACCACCGGGAATTATTACGGACGCGGCGGCGGGCTGTTTGTAATGCTTTGGCATAGTTGACCGGCTGATCCGATTTGGACTGATTGGCCATCTCTTCAAAGAATTCTCCCACCAGTTCCGAGGTGGACTCATCTTCGACCGTCCAGTGACTGGCAACCACGCGCCGCGCACCCGCTTTGAAAAAGGCGCGTGCCAGGCTAAAGCCAGCCTCCATCGTTCCATCCGGACCGACATTGGTTTCACAGGCACTGAGTACAGCTAACTCGCATTGGTTGAGTTTCAAGGTATAGATTTCATTCAGCGCCAGCACACCGTCAGACTGTTTTGCATCCGACGCATTGTGGGGCGGCGTTAACAGAATGCCTCCCAACAGGTTGCCATGCTGTTGGTCAACGAACGCATGAGCGGCAAAGTGCAAATAACGTTGCCCCGGCAATGCTGCCAGCACGTTGGTCTCAGTCGCTTGCTCACCCCGCAGCACAGTCACGCGTTTCTGGTCAAACAGGCTAGCGACGCGACGACTTTCCGCGTCGGTGTTCGGTAACCGGTCGACTTGGCCCCGCATGCCGAGATAGTCACTGCCAATCGGATCGGCTGCAGCTACTAATTTCTGAGAACGATTTGAAAGCGGATAGGCCGGATCGCCGATCGTAAGCAAGGTCGCAGCACCGCGCGTATCGTTGCGCGGCTGCGCTACGAGCGCGGCCAGGGCACCCGCGGAAGGAGCATATGAAATCGGCGGAAATTCATCCAAGACATACCGCGGTTGCGGTTTATCGCTAAGCACCAATGCTTCCAAGGGAAGTTTATGCAGCGCACCGTCCGGAACAACGATCAGCCGGTCGGGCTTCGATTGACGAATGTGATCCCGTACCGCTGCCGGCAATAGAATATCGGCCATGGCTGTGGAACTTGGTCCGAATGCATCTTCCTCTTTTTTGATGCGTTTTCTTCGGACACCGCGCACAGACTCGACCCCGTCGACCATCAACGATTGCAGGTAGTTGTCGACTAACACGTCTGCGCGGGCGCGGGTTAATGGCAAAGGCTTTTTAGTAACCTGGATCCCGGCGGGGGTGGGGATATTAACACGCTGTCGTTTCAGTCCGCGAGTCGACAACGCCATGCGCTGTTGCCGTGCTGTGACCACGTTTGCATTCACGTGATATCCGACCGGGATGTCCAACATAAAGACTTCCGGTTGTTTCATTTGGTCGCCGATAACCACCAAATAACCGCGACTGCGGCCCAAATAGTAGTACAACAGCATCGTTCCCGGACGGACCACTTCGCGTTGCAGTTGGCTCCATTGGTTTAGGTTTTTGACCAGCAGATTGCGGTATTGAGGACTGGCATCGAGAATCTGATGCCAGATTTTGGCATATTCATCTTGGGCGTGTTGCAACTCGGCCACGAGTAGTTGGGTCTCTTCACTGGTGGCATCCGACTCGGCCATCTGTTGTGCCTGGGAGCGCACGTGATTGATGCGGCGCTTGAGGTTCTGTTCTTTTTGCAACAGTGGTTCATCCGCTGTGCCGTATAGTCCCTGGCGGGGATCGACACCAGCTGATTTGAGTTGGTCAAGAAACGTGCGGCTGCGACCTCGTTCGGCATAGGCCAAGGCTTGTGCGAAATCTCCGTCGCGGAGGCTTAGGTGAAATACGGCGTCAAAAGCGGGGGCAAATTGCGAGAAGAAGTCAGCGCGATGTTGTTCTGCTCCATACGTATCGACACGAGTCTCTTCGGCGATGTCGATCGCTTCGTCTAGCAATTCTCGCGATTCCAGTTCATCACCGTCCAGGTGCCGAAGCTGCGCCAGCTTCCACAAACTGACGAATCGCATGACGGGATAGGTGTCGGAATCGCCGTCGAGTACATGCAATGCTGCCCGATACGATTGTTCTGCTTGTTTCAAATCGCCCTGCAATTGCGCCGTCGCACCCAGATAGTTATAACTCCGCGCGGTGAGGGCATGTTGTCCCAATTTTTGTTGTTGCTGGAGAACCTGTTTCCAGAGTGCATCGGCCTGTGCATAGTCCTTATCGACCAGTGCGACAATCGCCAAGCAGTGTTGAGCCGAGCTCATCACAGGGCCGTCGGGGACGTTCATTTGTTCGCAGAGTTGCAGCGTCTTATTGGCGAATTCTCGAGTCTTTTCAAAATCCTCTTCAGCGGTATACATCGTTGCCAAAGCGCAATAGACCGCGGGTTCGCTGACCGAATTGGCGGACGACATCCCCGACGACTTGGCGATAGTGAGTGCTTCTTCACATTGCTTAATCGCTTCGGCGTATTGACCTTGGGACTTGTAGGTTTTTGCCAGGTTGAGCAATAAGTTACCGCGATGGCCGTCCGCCTTTGTGCCGCACTTGCGGCAGATTTCGATGCCGCGGCGGTACAGTCTCACGGCTGTGGAATAATTCGCGGCTAAGGCTGCGTTGGTCGCAAGCAGGTTGTAGGTTTCAGCGAGATCGCGATCTTCCGGCAGTGCGTATTGCTGGTAGAGTTGGAGACACTCTTCGCACAGCGCGTTGGCTTCGGCCAGATTGCCTGTTGCCTGTTCGACGAGCGCTAAGTTATTCAAAGTGCGCGGCAACTGGCTGAGGTCCAGCGGATCCTGCTGCCGTCGCACCTTTAAAGCTTGTGTCAAAAACCGGCGGGCCTCGGGATAGGAGCCAACAGCTGCGTGCAATGCGCCGCGCTCACTGGTGAGGTGATAGGCCGGTAGGCTGTCCTTGGACCAATTCCAGGGCTGATCCGAAACCAATTCGACCGCTTGTCGGTATTGTTGTGTGTAGCGCAGCAGGTCTTTGAGCTTCCAAAATGCATTCATCGACTCCAACGAGTCGTGGCCTTTCCCGGCCGCATGTTGAATGATGTTTTTGTAAAGTTGTTCCGCTTGTTCGGCGGCTTGTCGCGCGGCGTCGGATTGGCCATAGCGATTCAATAGAATCGAGTACTGGCTGTACAGATCGCCGCGAGACATCGCAGTCGCGAGACTGTCGTTGGTATTGAGTGCCAAGGCGCTCTTCAGGGCACCAATCGCACGACCGAGATCACCCATCGCCTCGTATTGATTTGCGAGTTCGGCCAATAGTATTTGTCGGCCTCGTACGTAATCATGAGTGGCGGATAATCTCAGGAGTGATTGCAACTGGGCGACAGATTGTTCGGCCTGTCCCGTTTTGCGAAGTGCCCGAGCCAAATTGTGGCCCAGGACGATTTGGTCTCTCAGCGGCAACGCCTCGCGATGGTCGCGCAGTATCGTCTCTGCAAAATTTGCAGCCGTCCGCCAGCGCCGGTCTGTGATGTCTTGCTCTTCAAGACGATCGGCGATCATAGCCAACGTCACCAGTCCCTCCATTTTCAGGACCGGGTCCAACGGACGATCGACCTGGAGTGCTAGCGCTTGCTGATAGAAACGTTCTGCCTGCCGGTAATGTGCCAATGTGAAGTAGCATTTACCCAGTCGTATGTCGGTGGATCGCAGGCGGCTCGATTCTCCCGCTGTTTCCAACGCCGTCCGCAATCCGACCCCCAGTTGGATGGCTTTATCGTAATGTCCCAACCGATAATAGATCTCAAACAATTGCTCCGTACAGATCCGGCGAGTGGCAATGTCCTGCGGGTCTTGTTCGGATGTTTCATCGTAGACTTGCCGAAACAATTGCTCGGCCTGCAGGAAACGACCTGCATTGTAGGCCACATGCGCCTGTTGCATGATGTCACGATGAGACGGCGACGCAGTGACCGACTGGCCATCTGCCAAGATCGCGACGAGCAGTCCACAGCAAAGGATTGCTGCGCGCGGGAGATGAGTCATTTTAGCGCCATTCATGACTTGGGATTCTCGTTGAGGGGGGGAGAAAACCTGCGTGTACGCGCTGCTTTGCGCTGCTGCGTACTTTTCCGATGGGAGACATGCCCGGCGGCGATCGTTGTTGCGATGACAGCCAGCACCGATTGGTCGACATGTGTTGGGGTGAGTTCATCGCCGGAACCAAAATAGGACTCCGAGTCTTCCGCAGGCACTGGGGCAGTGTGCCACATTTCGTCGACAGCTTGCTGTGATTCATCTCCTACAGGTTGCTGCCAGGGGACCATCGCTGGAACAGATGGCACCAAATTGGCATCGCTTTCGGCCAAGATGACGGGCTGAACATCCTCTGGATTCACAGCGTCCTTATTATGGGCTGTCGAGCTTTGTTCGATGATCCGGTCAAAGACAAACGCGCTTTCATCCCCTTCAAAATAGGCGGAGTTCAGCAACAAGTCATCGTCGACAGGCACGGCCCAGCTTCCGGTCCGAAGTTGCATCGCGTTATTACTATCAGCCACCAACGCGCCGTTACCACCAGCGGCATCTACGTCGCCCAGAGGCGCATCAGAATGCGCGTCCGTAAATTGTCCCGCAGCTTGCGGGTCAGTCACCCCACCGCCGGCGAGGGAGTACAGACCAAGGTCGTTGTCCGATCCGTGAAATATGAAATAGTTCGATTCAACGACATCGGTCACATAATTCAGATGCAAAGCTTGCGAAGACGTTTGGGCCGCGACCGCGTCTGAAATGGCGATCGCTGCCTGCGAAGAACTGATGAGTTCATTCGTCGAGTCAAATGGATTCTCAATACCTGTATCAACGTCATTCAATACCAGTGGTGGCGGTTGGACATCAATCGTGACTACGGCCGCTGCCGAGGTTGAGTCCGACCCGACGATTCTGTAGCTAAAGCTGTCTTGACCGACATAGTCGGCATCGGGTGTATAGATAAACGCCCCACTGGTATGCAATCTAACCGTTCCGTGTGCCGGTCCGGAGACAAGTTCCACCTGCCCAATGTCTCCATCGGCGGGGTTGTCATTGTTCAAGACGCCACCATCACTGACCAACAATGGTGTGTTTGCAATGACCGCAAAGTCATCACCCTCGGCTGTCGGCAATCGGGCCACTGACAATGTCACTGTCGATGTCTCAGAAATGGCACTGCCATCGCTGGCCGCGTAGGTGAATTGATCGATTCCATAAAAACCCGCATCGGGAATATACGAGAACGTACCATCGGATGCCAAAATCACCCGACCATGGGCTGCCCCTCGGATCAACACCGCTTGCAGATCGGATGACTCCACATCCAAGTCGTTGTCGAGCACGCTTTCGTTCGTGTTCAATCGACTATTTTGCCAAAGCTGATACGAGTCATCTTCGGAAAGCGGAGTGTCATTTTGTGATATCACCGTGATCGAGAATGTCGTATCCACCCATTCCCCGCCGGTATCTCGTGCACGAATGGTGATGTCCGACGCCCCGAATTGATTCGAGGCTAAATTCACCGCCAATTTTCCGGTCACCGGGTCAATGGAGATGTCGGAGAAGAGCAGGGGGTTGGTATTGTTGGTCACCGTATAATCTAGCGCCGAATCCACATCCTCCACATCGTTAAACGCGTCGAACAAATCGATGAGGTTGAGGCGAGAATCCTCAAGAACGGTAATGTTCGCAATTCCGACTGTGGTCGGTGTGTCATTCTCGGGCGCGACTGTCACCGTGAAAGTGGTCTCAATAAACTGGCCTTCCGTGTCGGTCGCCCGTACGGTGATCAAGCTCGTTCCGAAGGCGTTTGCCGCATAGGACAGCGTGAGTGTTCCCGCGCCGCCATCAATGTTGATGCCGAAAAACAGGCCGGCGTTTGTGTTGCCGGTGATCGAGTAGATCAAAGCTGAGTCGGCATCTTCAACATCGGCGAATGCGGTGAACAGATTGATCACCGTATCCGCTGCGTCTTCAGCAACAGAGACATTACCGACCCCAGACGTTGTAGGATCATCATTTTCCGCTGCAACGTTTACCGTAAATGCCGTTTCGACATAAGCGCCATCGCTATCGGTGGCCCGTACGGTAATGACCGAACTGCCGTAGGCGTTTGCATCGAACTGAAGCGTCAATGTACCGGCCACACCATTAATGAGGATCCCCGAAAAGAGCGCGGCATTCGTATTGCCCGTGATGGTGTACGTTAGATCGGCATCCGCGCTTTCATTATCGTTGAAGGCAGTAAAGAGGTCGACCACCGCATCGGCGCCGTCTTCAGTAGTGTTGACGTCGCTGATTCCAGCCGTCGTCGGTGGGGTGTTATCGAATAATACTTGAAGAAAGAGATCCGAACCGCCCGAGGAAACGACTGTCTCCGTTGAGGCGGTGGGATCCAGGTCCGTAGTGCCAAAGACCGAACCGGTACTCAACAGCCGACCGTTGATGTCGATGGCGATACCATAGGCAAATGCGTCGCCCGTGCCGGAGGAGGTGGCCGCCCATTGAAATTCACCTGCTGAGTTCAGTTTTACGGAAAAGGCTGAATGGGAAGCCGTTGAAATCAGGTTGAAAATATCGAGCCCCAAGGGGTTAAAGTCAGCTGTGTTTTGATATTCTCCAACCACAAAGACGTTGTTATTAGAATCGACATCCACGCCGTAGGCGTAATCTTCGTCTTCTCCCCCCATGCTGGCGGTCCAAAGCAGTGCTCCGGATGAATCTAGTTTTGTGACAAATATATCGTAGCCGCCTTCGCTGTTTAGCGAGGTGACACCCGCACCTGGGTCAAAGTCGACCGTGCCTGTGTAGCTGCCGACAAACACAATATTGTCATCCGCATCGACCACCACGTCTCGCGCAACGTTCTCACCCGCCCCCCGAGTGGTGGCGGCCCATAAAAACGCACCATCCGAGTCAAACTTCGAGACGAACGTATCGAAGCTATCGGCACCACTGATTCCGAAGGACATACCGGACCCCGTATCGAAGTTGACAGTGTCCATGTAGTAACCGGTCGTCACGATATTGCCTGACGAATCCAAGTCGATTCCTGAGATCCCGTCAATGCGGCCGGCACCGAATGTTTCGACCCAGACCATATCACCGTCGCTGTCCATTTTTGCGAGATACGCGTCGAAAGAACCGTTGGAGTCGATCGGTGCGATGACTCCAGCGAGCGGGTCGAAGTCCGCTGATCCGGTAAATGATCCGGCGGCATAAACACTACCGGCAGCGTCGACTGCGAGATCATTTCCGGAAATGAAGCCGGCGCCGATGAAGGTATTGCTCCAAACATATTCGCCGGCAGCATCGAGTTTAAGTACGAACGCGTCGGCGGTACTGCCTCCAGCTTTGACGTCCGTATCAACGCCGGGATCGAAATCGACGCCGACTGTGCCGTCGAAGTTTCCAATGACATAAATCTTGCCGCTTGCATCCACCGAAATACCCTGTCCGGTGTCGTCCCCCGTCCCGCCAAAACCTTTGGCCCACAAAAAGTTGCCATCAGAGTCGTACTTCGCAATGAATGCGTCGCTGCCTCCATTGCTCACCAACTCGGTCACACCGGCCGTCGGATCAAAATCAACAGTCCCGCGAAACTCACCGGTGACATAAACATTCCCTGCGCTATCGGTGTCCAACTCATAACCAACATCGTCCTGGTTATCGCCAACTCCGAAGGCAAATCCTAGGTCGGCGGACAGAAGCGTCCGTCCTTCCATGCATTCGAAATCTAACCGCCGAAATAGTGCGAGTTCGCACCGATCTCTGCCCAGTCCCATCATTTGCCGCAGGCGCGGAGTTCGCGCATCGGCTGGTAGCCCGATGATGCGTTCCAGCTTGCGGATAAGATGTTCGCCGATGTTTCCCAGCATAGTGGTTCCCACGATTGGCACCGAAGACCGTTTGAAGTTCAGTTCTTCCTTGAAATAATTTGAGGAGCCATTACTCAGGATAGCGAGCAGATTCTGAAACGAATTGCGAAGGGGTCATTCGCGACTCGACAAGGGAATCGTCAAAAATAGGTCGGGTTTCACTTTGTCATCGTAGGAACCGACGACCACCGTTTTGCCGGTATGGCCTGGTTTGGTTTTGGGTTGCCAGGACATACCTCGCAATCGAATCCGCGGTCCATTCAGGTCCCGACGCTGGGGCCGGCCCTTTCCTGGATTCACATTCATCGCCGTGTTGAAGACGCGGTCTTGCTGTTTTTTCAGCTGTGAGCGCTGGCTTTTCGTCAATTGTGCCGGTTCGGTGAAAGCTTCGGTCGATGTCAATTCCGGCCGTTTTTCAGGTGTAGCGAAGACCATCAGGCGTTCAATGCCCAATGGGGGCGTGACTTCAAAATAACCATCTTGTGGAATCGTCAGTGGTTTGCCCGGCTCCAAACGCGGAACGTATCCGGCCGAATCATGTCGGTCGGGGACTAAAAAACTCCGCAACCCGTGGCTTGATTCATGAAACACATACAGAAACAATTCCGTATCGGCTTCGACCACTAAGCGAAACTCCTGCCCTATTTTGAATGTGTGTTTCGCCTCATCGACGGCCGATTCGGTACCATCCTCGTTGCGAAGAATGATTGAGTACCGCAAGGACGTGACCCGTTTCAGGCCCGTTGTCGATAGACCTTCGCCGACAACCTTGCCATCGCTGTCGACTTGGCGGCGCGGCGCGGATGTGTTGGATGAACTGTCGTCAGCGAATGCGCTGAGGGCCGATCCGGCAGTCAAAACGGCAACGCACAGCGTGACAAAGTAGCGAATCATGGTGGTACCTCCCCTGTTCAATTCTCAGTGCTCCGGTTCACAACATGCAACGGAACGGCTTTCCTGGCCCACCACGTTGCCGGCGGTATTGGGGGCTTGGTGAACGGGTAGGGTTCTCCCGTCTTCAATTTTTGAATCACAGCTTGAAAAATAGACGGCTTCGCAAACGCCGCTTCCAAGTTGTGCAGATCGCCTTTTGTGTACATGGCGCCGAATTGGCCTTGTACAAAATGGTCCCGTTTATCGAAATTAAGCGGAGCAGCAGAATTCGGTCGTTGCGGCGCACCTTGCAATGGATCGCTTTCGGTGAGATACAACACCACGAGATCGTCACCCTCTGAAGCGGCACTCGGTTCAAAGGCAGTGAGCCAACGTCCCGATTCAAGCGGCTTGGTCCAATGAAATTGAAACAAGTTACCGTCGCTGCCAAAGACAAGCATCGTGAGATAGCCGCCATTGGGGGCGCGGACGCGGATCGTGGCAAATTCATCCGGTTGTGGAATTTCGTCGTCATCGACAAACACGGTTTCGGATGGTTTGCCGGCAACCAGCATCTGAACGTCCAAATTGCTGTCGTGCCGCCATTGTGGGGCCGATTGAAGTTCCAACAGCCATTGAGCCGTGTGCAGAAAACTGTCGTTGTTGTAAGCTGCGAGCACTTTCGCTTCGTCATCCGCAGCATATGCGGGAATCATGGGGGTTGCGAGATTTTCAAATGGACGTCCCAACAACTCATCGCCCTGCGGAGCACGTGCGACTGGCTGGGTTGCGGAGGAATGTTGCCAACCTGCCGCAGCCACCACCGCCAATGCACCCATAATCCCCGCGATTAAAGCAAAAACTCGGACCTTGTGTTTGTGTTCGCCCGTATCAGCCAACGGCGAGGCGGTAATGCGATTGGCAAATGGCAACAACGCTGCAATCACTTCGGCACACGATTGATAGCGGTCCTGTGGATAGTGCGCCAACATGCGACGAATAACCGTCGATAGTTCCGGTGGGACATCCTCGCGAAAGTCAGTCGCATTGGGCCGCGGCGCACTCACCACCGCGCACAGCAACTCTTCGCGCGTCTCGCTCACAAACGGCATCCGCCCGGTCAGCATGTAAAACAAAGTACAACCCAGGCTGTAAATGTCCGCAGCCGCCGTCACGCTCTGCGCATCGGCCCATTGTTCGGGAGCCATTACTTCCGGTGTGCCTAAGGAGACCGCTCCCTGGGTCAGTTGTGACGAACTTCGGCGCTTCGTCGATTCCGGATCCCGCAGTTGCGCGATTCCCAAATCGAGAACCTTCAAGCCGCCGTCCGGTGTGACCATGATGTTGGCCGGTTTGATATCGCGATGGATCACACCGCGGTCATGCGCGTGCGCCAAGACTTCGGCGACGGTGATCACCGAATCAATCGCCATGCCGATCGACATCTCACCGCCGTCGCTGTAAAGTTCCTCGACATACTGTTTGAGGTTTCGCCCACGAACGTATTCGATCGCAATGAATTGAACGTCCCGGTCGTGCCCCGCGTGGAAAATAGTCGTGAGATGTGCGTGTTGCAGTTGCGCCAGCAGCTGTGCTTCCCGTTGAAAGCGTTCCAAGTTCAAGCTGGCATCTGACTGTCCAATTCCGGTGGCGGTCTGAATCGTCTTGATCGCTTCTAACCGCGGCAAACGCGTGTTGCGGGCTTTGAACACATCTCCCATCCCGCCGCTGCCCAGCTTTTCCAGCAGGATATAGTGGTCTAGCCACAAATCCTCGGGCTTACCCGCCATTGTTTTTTGTGCTTGAAACGACGTCAGCACCGGAAACCGTTCATCGGACCCGGAATTCCAACTCGCATCCATCAATTGCAGTTGCGCGAGAATGGGGACCAAGTCCTCCGGCGAGCCGGCTGCCTCGGCAGCTGCATCCCATTCCTCAAGCGTAATTAATTGCAGTTCAATGAGTTTTTGTTTTGCCAACGCTGCTTCGAGAATGGGGCGCGTATCGATGGCGACAGCCACTGTAGAGTCGGCGGCGATGAGTTGCGATTCATCACTTTGTGGAGAAATTGCGTTATCGATAACGGCAGCCACTGTTGAAACCTCTGGTGTGACGAAAAAGTCTGACTGTAGTTTGCAAAAAAGTCGGCAATCCGTTCGCCATGATCAATCTCGAAAGAGAACGGTCCACAATGCGCAAGAATGAACCGCAGTGAAACCCTAGGTTGCGTATCATGACCTGTCAAAAATCCCCGACCGACCCCCGCGTGTATAGCTGGCCGTCGTTCCCGCAGCATTGGTGGAACGGTCCCTATCGTCACAACCCGTACCGCGCGAACTGCCGGCGTTTGTTCGTGTCGTTCAGTCAGCCACCGCTGCAACTTTGCCAATGCGGGTTGTAACTCTTGCCGAATTGGCGGTTCGAGATGGACTGAGATAGAAGTCGCGCGATCCGCAGCGCGGGAATTTGCAGGAATGCAACCAAATACCAAACCCAAGGTTGCGGCGGACGGGTTGCCCCAGCAACGGATTTTAGCCGCATTTGGCATTTGTCTTGCGTATGCCAATGGCGTGACATGACGTGACGTCTGTTCACGAGCCAAAAACAATCAATCGCAATCATGACCAGGGGGGAACCTGAGAATGTCCGCGTGCTTTAATAGAAATCCGCAAAAAACATCCTGCGATATCGATACACTGCAGGCGATCTGCCAAACATCCACCGTAAAAGCGACCGTGGATGCCATTGTTGACGATATGGCGCGGCGCCGCATCGACCTATCACAGGTCACACTCGACGAGATGAAAGGGTATCTCACCACGGCGCTGCGGCGGTGCGACAAATCCGCAACCGCCCTTCGCCCGCCGAAATGTGTAACTTGATTTCGCTCGGCTATTTACTTTTGGCCGGCGCGCGTTGGGTCACCGGAACGAATTTTTGCGCCCGTTCGCCGTAGATGTCGCCCACATACAGATTGCCCTGCGAGTCCTGTGCAATACAGTGCACACCGACCGCTTCGCCCGGCTTCAGCCGCGAGACGTCCGGTTTGTCTTTGTTCTCGCCGATGTCGCCCAGGGGGATCGACCAGACTTGTTGGACGCGGCCATCGGTGTTGAAACGCATGAACAATTGGTCCTTGTATTCCGGCGCTTTGCCGTCCCGGACCCACCAGTGGGGTGACGATCCGCAGACCCAGACTTCATCTTTTTTGTTGATCGAAATCCCCCAAGGCATGATTAAATTGGACCATTGATCGACCAATTCGCCCTCCTGCGTAAAGATCTGAATCCGCGCGCTGTTGCGATCGGCGACATACAACAAGCCTTGGGAGTCGAGTTGAATCGCGTGCGGCAAGACAAACTTGCCCGGTTCCGTACCGTAACTCCCCCAGGCCTTCACAAACTTGCCGTCCTTGTCGAAATGCACAATCCGGCGATTCCCATAACCATCGGTGACGAAAATATCCCCTTTTGGCGTAATCACCATATCGGTCGGCATATTGAAATGCAGCTCATCATCCCCTTTTTCACCGCGGACGCCGAGCGTCTGTAGCAGTTCTCCTTCGGGAGTAAATTTCTGCACGACATGCAAACCAAAATCGGCCACCCAGATGTTCCCATCGGGACCGATCCGCAATTGGTGTGGATTGAGGAATCGATCCTTGCCCCAAGAACGGACGAATTCGCCGCTGGCCGAATAGACCTGAACCGGATCAGGGCCTTTGCGAAAGAACCACACCTGATCCTTGTCATCGACTGCTAACCCGGACACCCAACCGGCACCGCTAATGGATTCCGGCCGTTGCGGCCATGCGGGATCAACATCGTATTCGGTGATCGTCGGGGCCACCGCATGCGTTGGATTCTGTGCCACCGTCTGATCGATGAACAGGGACAATGCTGCCAATGCCGACATCAAGGTGAGCACGGAATATCGATAGTTCATAGGGCCAATTCCTGGTGATGAAGGTTTACGAAGATGAGTCTATCAAGATTGAGGGGCGGTCGAAATCCAACCGTCAATGTACCCAGGTTTTTGGGTACCCGTCGAACGGCGAATCCTCGCCGGGCTGCCACAACACGATCTCGTCAATGCGTTTCGCCAGAGCAATGTCTAATTGCGTGATACCTTTCACGCGATGCGTCTGCAGTTTGACGATCACTTGCGCATACCCCAACGCTAAATCGGGGTGATGATAGGCCGCATCAGCGAGATAGCCGATTGTGCTGGCCAGCATCAGTGTGTGCGACCAGCCGGGAGTTTTGTAGAGCCGGCGAATCCAGCCGTCACGATATTCCCACTCGGGCATCGATTCCAGCGTCTGCTTGATTTCTTCGTCGGACAATTGAATGTAATTGGGCATGGTCTTTTCCTTTCAGATTCTGGACCTATCGAATGGCCCCTCCGTTGGCTGAGATGACTTGTCCCGTAATGTAGTCGGCATCGTGCGAAACCAAAAAGCGGGCCAGTTTGGCAATATCTTCCGGCGTGCCCCAGCGCTGCAGCGGCGTTTCCGCCAACACCCGTGCTTGCCACGTCTCGCTCGCATTATCACCCCAGGCGGTTTGAATCCACCCCGGCGCAATGCAATTCACGCGGACCTGCGGTGCGACACTCACCGCTAACGAGCGGGTGAACCCCATGACCGCATTTTTCGCGGTTGCAAACAATTCTCCGCTGTCCCCCTCCATGCCTCGATCCGCCTGATCCCAACCGATATTGAGAATCACGCCGTGACCTGACTTCTGCATACGGTGACCGACCTCTTTGCCAATCAGTACCGCTGACCGCACATCGACATCCAACAGCTTTTGTAGCTTTTCACCATAGTCCAACGTCGCTCCGTCGCCCGTCAATAGATCCACACCGGCATTGTTGATCCAGATGTCGAGGCCGTCCCAGTGACTCCAAGCCGCGTCGATCAGCTTCTGTGCGGAATCGGGTTGTCCCACATCAGCGGAAAGCAGATGAGCTTCGCCGCCGGTCGATTGAATCTCCTCACACACCGCGGTAGCCGCCTCCAGTGATTGACGGCAATGCACAATCGTTCGCGCTCCTCCGCGCGCCAACTCCAAAGCAATCGCACGACCGATGCCTGTCGACGCACCGGTAACGACCGCCCTGAGCGAGGACAAATCCGCGAACTGTTTCCCGTCTGTCATGGCCGCACCGTAAAAAAACGCCTGTTGGTTCCGTATCTGTTCAAACGATCGATCAACAATGAGTGAAATCAAACGCGTGCCCTGAAAGGGTTCGTCCTCGTAGCCTAGAGTAAGCGGCAACGCCCCGCCACCCTCGGAGAATGGGCTCCGTTTGCGACTCCAGGCTACGATGAGTTACGCCTTCGGCGTAAAAAGGTAAATGTCGAATCGGCCGTCGTCGGCTTCGTGACGATTGTCCTTGCTCATCCAATCGATCGGTCGCCTACCCCACCCCACTCTACATGCGGCGCCTTCCCTATGTCCATCGACAGACCGTCGTATCGAGCCGCCGATAGGGTTGAACCGGGGTGCGCCTCAGAGTAGAAGTGAGGTAGTGACATCGTGACTTTTATACTTTGAGATTCAAGGAACCCTGCCCATGCCCGCGCTACACCGGAATTTGCTCCTGACCGGTTGTTTGTTACTTGCCGTTTTTTCCACCACACAATCGACGCGCGCAGACGTCAAGATGCCGGCGCTGTTCGGCGACCATATGGTTTTGCAACAAGGGCAGCCGATCCCGATCTGGGGCTGGGCCGATCCCGGCGAACAAGTGCGGGTGACGCTTGGCGGAGACGTTCGCACGGTCACCGCCGATGCGGAGGGCCGGTGGAAGGTCCTGCTCGGCAAATTGAGCGCCGGCGGCCCGCACAAGTTGGAGATTCAGGGAAACAATGCCCTGACGCTCAGCGACGTGCTTATCGGCGAGGTCTGGGTTTGCTCCGGCCAATCGAACATGCAGTGGGACGTATCACGGTCGAATGATAGCGACCTAGAAATCGCCTCGGCGAAGTATCCCAACATTCGGCTAATCACCGTTCCCCAAGTCGGCACGCAGGAACCACAGGACGATTTCAAAGGTAAATGGGAACTTTGTTCGCCTGAAACGGTTCCCTCGTTTTCCGCCGTTGGCTATTTCTTCGGCCGCCAATTGTACCAGACCTTGGATGTACCGATCGGGCTGATCGACAACTCTTGGGGTGGCTCCTCCGCCGAAGCTTGGGTGCGCCGGGATCTTCTTGAAGCTGATGCCCAGTATGGCCCGCTGATGGAGCGTTGGGAAAAAACCGAATCGACTTACGACCACGACAAAGCTGTGGCCAACTACAAGGAAAAATTGGCCGCTTGGAAAACCAAGAAAGAGGCGGGTGAAAAAGTTGGCAATCAACCGCGTGCCCCGCGCAATCCGCTGACCAATCAACATCGCCCAGGCAACCTGTACAACGGCGTGCTTAAGCCGGTGATCGGTTACGGTATTCGCGGCGCGATTTGGTACCAGGGTGAATCCAATGCCGGCCGTGCCTATCAATACCGCAACTTGTTTCCGCTCATGATTCAAAACTGGCGCGACGAATGGGGCCAAGGCGATTTCCCGTTTTACTTCGTGCAATTGGCCGACTTCCGCAACGAAGTTCCCGGACCGGCCGATTCGGCCTGGGCCGAACTGCGTGAAGCCCAAACCATGACGATGTCCAAATTACCCAACACAGGTGAAGCGGTAATCCTCAATCTGGGTGAGTCGAGTGACATCCACCCCAAAAACAAACAAGACGTCGCCAAACGTCTCGCCCGCTGGGCACTGGCCCACGATTACGGCATGGATATCGTCTATCGCAGCCCCATTTATAAATCGATGGAGACCGACGGCAATAAAAGCGTGCTCACGTTCGACCACGTGGGCGGCGGGTTGGATACCTTTGACGTGCCGCAACTGATCGGCTTCACGATTGCTGGAGAAGACCAAAAGTTTGTACCGGCGACCGCCAAGATCATCGGCAAAAACCAAATCGAGGTGACCAGCGATCAAATCGAAGCCCCCGTGGCGGTTCGCTACGCTTGGGCCGACAACCCCGTATGCAACGTGCAAAACGTCGAAGGCCTGCCGCTCACACCGTTTCGTACCGACGACTGGAAAGGTGTGACAGCGGATTCACACTAACCATCCATCGATGCATGAAGGCAAATCCCCCCAACCCCCCGGTTCTGCCGGGGGGTTTTTGTTTTTCAGGTCCCATAATTCAAAGCAATTCGTTTCGTCGCCGCTAGACAAATCCTGCAATCGCGTGGATCAACACAGTAGTTGTTGTATTACAGAAGGTGATTGACCGCCGGAGATCCCACATGCCCCAACCCGTCACCAGCGAAGAACCAACCGTTGACCCGCCCCTGTCGCTGCGGTTTCGATTGTTTTTGTACGCGTTGCTTCTGGCGTGCATCGGAATGCCGCTCGCCGGTTGGTGGTGGGTACGCTACCGCACTACGGTCGCGCTGGAACTCCAGGAATTGGGTGGGGACGTCACATTTTTCGACGGACAGACCAACGTCATCTTCCAATCACCCCAACGGATCTATTTGAATTCCAATAAAATTGACGACGCATTGGTCAGCCAAATATCCCGCTATGGAAATCTGCAAGAACTGGACCTCCGGGAAGGTGAACTCTCCGAGGTCGGCATGGTCGATCTGGGAAAGCTGACACAACTCAAAGAGCTTTCCTTGTCCAATATGCAGATCAGTGGCGGTCTGGAATACCTCGAGAATCTCACTGATATCGAGGACTTGATGCTGTACGGGGCGACCATTGACAATGAAGAACTGAGGACGATCGGACGGCTCACAAATTTGCGTTCCTTGAATTTGGGGCGTACGCAAATCACCGATGCGGGACTGCAGCATCTTTCCAGGCTGACCAAACTGCGAGAACTGTGGTTAGCCGACACTAAGATCAGTGATGCCGGGCTGGTCTTTCTACCAACAACAATGCCTCTCGAATTCCTAGACCTTTCCGGTACGAATGTCACCGACGACGGACTGGCGCAATGGAAGCTGGTCAAGGCGCCTCGCGTGTTGAGTTTGCGACGTACGCAAGTCACCGGTCGCGGATTTTCGTCAATCCCGTTTTTGCAAAACGTCGTTAGTTTGGATCTCCGAGAAACACCGCTCGACAATGTCGGTTTAAGTGAAATCGGACAATTGAAAAGCCTTGAAGGATTGCATCTCTATAAATGCCGCATCACCGATGCAGGACTGCAAAACTTGAAATCGCTATCCTCGCTGCAAAGGCTTTACCTAGCAGAAACCAGCGTTACTGAAGAGTCTGTCCCCTTACTGAAGTCAGCCTGGAGGCTCAGGTCGTTATCACTCAAGGGTTTGAATTTCAGCGAGGACGCGATTTTGGAAATTGAGCGCGCCCAGCCGAGTTGCATAATCACGCGCTAACGTCGTCTTTCGGACCAGTCCGAAACACCGGTCATGTCATTACGCGAACCGCGTCTCTTGCCGGTCGCTGATGCTACTCAGGTACAACATTGCTTTAACCGGTTCCGGGGCGATTTGGATTAGGTTATTCGTAGCCAATAAGACATCGCGACGACTGATTTGGCCAATGAGCTTGCCTTCGTGAAGCACGGGGAGTCGGCGATAAGGGGTTGTTAAGAAAACCTGAGCGATGCCCAAGAGATCCAAATCCGCAGTGATTGTGTGAGCTTTCCTGTCGCTAAAGTTGTGGACTGCCGTCGAAGGCAACGGGCCGTGCTCGGTGGGTTCTTCTGCTTCGCTCAGGTCGACTTGACGGCTTTCGGCAATCAAGGCCTCACGGCGATCATTAACGATTGCCGTGAGGATGTTCTCGTTCAGCAACACGTCGCGGCGACTGATTTGTCCCACCAATTTGCCGTCTTTAAGCACGCATAGCCGACGGTAGGGCGTATCCAGAAAAATCTGCGCGCATTCCAGCAGAGTCGTCTGTTCGGAAATCGTGCGTCCCCGATCGGGATTCTTAAATGCGCCGACTTCGGTGGTCGGCATATTTTCATATGCGGCGTCTACGAGCACGCGCATACTCGTTTTTTCGGAAAACACACCTAGAAAATTGCGATCAGCATCGATGACCGGAACACCCGACACATGGTGCTTGAGCAGATAGGCAATGGCATCGAAGACATCGGTCCGCGGGTCCAGCGTCACCAGTTTTGTTGCCATGAACTGACTGGCAGTTGGTGGCGCCGCACTTGGGTACCCCCGCTCGCTCGCCAAGTGGGCGATGAGCGTGAGCACACTCATGCAGCATTTTTCACTGAACATACCGAGATACAACCGGTTGTCGCCAACCACCGGTGCACCGGTAATCTTATGTTTGAGTAACGATTTGATCGACTCAAAAACATCTTGATCGGGATTCAGCGTGACCAGTTTTTCGACCATGATGTCTTGGGCAAGTCGCGGACTCTCCATGGGGCACCTCTCTAGTGTTCCAGGTGGCAACAACGTGCAGAGTGAGACGTGAATGACCGGCCGTCAGAATGGAAAGTGCAAAGTATAAGTATACCACTGTGCGAGAATAATTACGAATTTGATTTCTACTCTCGGCGACCTCGCGCTGCCCTAAATCCCTGATGGCATTGAATTTCGGGATAAAACAAAGACAATCAATGCGTGTCGCGACAAGGCCGACGACGGTCGTCGGTTCGAGCGGCAATCGACACGATCTCGACGACAGCCGGATGGGGTCGTTGTCTATCCAGTACAGGGAGTGAGCTGTAAAAGTCGGAGTTGTGGGGTGTGGGTATGTCGGCGCCACGGTGGCCTATGCGATGGTCATGGATGGCGTGGGACGTCAAATTGTTTTTAGTTGATCTCGATCGCCAACGGGCCGAAGCCGAAGCAAACGACATCATGCATGCCGTGCCCTTTTCGCTCAACGACGAGGAAACTGCCGCGTTTCATGCCAGCGCCGCCATCGTCCGCGATGCAAACGATTCGCTCAATCTCTAAACGCTGGTCGAGTCTCTCTTGCCGATAAAATGCAAGATGAGCGCCATCATGCCCGATGCGGCGGCGGCGATGGCTAAGCCGCCATAGACTTTGAAATCGCTCCCCGCATATCCGGCAAAGGTGGGCCCCAGCGCGCCGATACCGAAGCAGGCCATGTTGCTGAATCCGTAGCCGATGCTGCGGCGATGGAACGGGACGTACTGCGCGATCAGTGAATTGTATATCGGCTGCGTCATAAAGTGCACGAGGCCCAACAGGCAGGCGGCAGCGAACCGCGCTGGGCCGGTGGCCACGGCCATCCACAACAGTGGGCCAATGTTGGCGAACATGATCAGCGCCAATTGAATCTGCAATCGACCGGGCCGGGCAAATTTTCCGGCGATTCCTTGTCCCAATACCCCCATAATGAGCACGACCGCCGCGAGCAGGTTGCGAAAACTGGCAGGCTCCATAAACGAGGGGCGCAACTCAGCTGAGTTCAAATAGCGCGGTAAAAAATGCATAAACGCTGCATAGATGAATCCAGCCATCGCACCGCCGGCGACCAAAATCAAATAGGCTCCCCAGCGGCCTTCATCGCGTTCGGTTTCACTATTCGGAGTGGACGTTACGGGTGGTTTGCGATGCTCTGTCAATCCAAAGAAGAGATAAGCCGCCAGCCCTAAGCCCGGAATGACCAGCAACAGATAATACTGCTGCCAAGTGACTGCTCCCGTCCAAAAGACAAGGGCTGCTATAAACGGAGCTCCAGCGATGCCGATCGAACCGAAGATGCCATGCCAGCCGAGCGCAACACCACGGGTTTCCGGCGTCGTTTCCCGCGAGATAAACGCCAAGCCGGCTGGGTGATAAATGCTGGCAAAACAACCCATGGCGAACATCACGCCATACAGCGCATCGAATGACGTGCAGGTCCAAACTAACAGCGACGTCGCCGCGCAGCCGAGCAAATAGATCACCAACATCGGCTTCGACCCAAAGCGATCCGCTAGCCAACCGGCAAAGAACGCCCCCACGCCGAACGGCACGCGCCACACGGTACCCAACACGCCAGTTTGCTCGCGGGCGACGTCAAAATCATCGCCAATCATCTGTTCCACGCTGGGCAGCGAGAGTTCAAACACGTGCACGAGTGCATGCGCCATCGAGATAAGTATGACCAGACGAAAGGTTGTGGCGTTCATGATCGGCGGGGATCGCTGTGGGCGGCGTTGATGGTGATCGTGCGGGCCTTATTCATAGAAGTGCCAGACAGGAACATCAAGTCCGCCGGTGGGTAGGAACCCGTTTTGGAGCGAATAACTGTCCTGCATTGCGCAGGGACTTGCGCTCTGCATCGGTCCCCGTCCACGCACCAATGGGACTTCTGGTCACTGGCCACCGGACACTGTCCACTCGCCCACGTTAGTTGCGACCGCTGCCCAGCAGCGGCATAATGAGTTCAACAGCGACTTGAAAAATAACGCCAACGGGAGTGGAACAACGATGGAGACGGTCAAACAGCGGTTACAGCGCGATGCGATGGTCATGGTCTGCGGGATCGGGCGGGTCTGCCATCACAACATTGTGCAGATGCTCGGCATGCAGGGTGGAATCGACGCGATTTGGTTCGATCAGGAACATGCGGGGCTGTCGTTTGAAACTCTGGAAATCGGCACGATGGCCGCCCGCGCGCACGGCATGGATAGCTTCGTGCGGCTAGCACCGACCGATTATGCCGTGATCACCCGTTGCTACGAAGCCGGCGCCGGCGGCATTATGGCAGCCCAAATCGAGTCCGCCGAACAGGCCGAACAAGTGGTGCAGTGGTCCAAATTCTATCCCCGCGGCCATCGTGGATTGAATGGCGGGGGTTTCGACGGTCGCTTCGGGAATACGCCGGCAGCGGAATTCTGTGAGCGCGCCAATCGCGAATTGTTCATCGCTATTCAAATCGAAACCGCTGGCGCCTTAGAGCAGTGCGACGAGATCGCTGCCATTGACGGCGTGGACCTACTGTTTGTCGGCCCAGCCGATTTGAGTCAAAACCTGGGGATCACCGGACAATTCGATCATCCCCGATTGCAAGAGGGAATCGACCGCGTCGCCGCCGCTTGCAAAAAGCATGGCAAACACTGGGGCATCGTCCCCACCTCACCGGAGTCCGCCGATCGCTGCGTCGAAAACGGCTGCAAAATGCTCGTCCCGCTCGCCGACGTGAAGATCCTCAACGCGGGAATTCGCGCGAACAAAGAGGCGTATGCGAAGTATTTTTAGTTGGCCGTTCCCATCACAATCCCGCGCTCGGTCACCTCAAACGGGATGATCGCGTCGTCGCAGGCGCTGCCGCGATGTTTGGCCACGTGTAGCGCGCGGCCCATGCGGTTGGCTTCGCGTGTTTTGCCCATATAGATGATCGTGTTCGCGTTGGCAAACACGTCTCCCGAATCAATCGGCCGCACTAGCATATCGTCCAACATCACATCGTGCGTTGTATACAGCAACAAGCAGGCGATCTCCGTATGGTTGTAACGATGCTTGTCGACCTCTGCGGAGTTGGCGCGGAATTGTTCGCGAAATAAATCGCGCGCCACCCAATCGTCCTCTTTGCGCAAAATCTGGTGATAGACGTAATCGAATGTGTCGAACTGAAACGAGTCGCTGGCTTTTACCGTCGGTTCGACACCGTCGATCACACAACGTCGCACTCCTTGCACAAAGTTGCCGTAGAAAAAACGAATGCACATTTGCAGCTTCTTGAGCAACTCCAGCTTCCAGACCTTCCAGTCATCGAATTCCAAATCGCCGCGCGTTACGCGACGACCGTTGCGGGCAAAGATGTGCAGGTAGTCCCGCCGCGCAGACTCACGGTTCCAAACCTCGCTGGGATGCACTTGATCGCCAGGGGGTTGGCAGGAGAGTTCCCAGTCAAATAGCCGCCGGGCATAGTCGTCCTGGTTTTGCGAATCGCCGCGGGTGGTCATGTCGAATATAATCCCCGGCTCGCCTTCTTGCGCGCAGCCCTGATGCGCGAACTGCAAGCCGAGTTGAGTTTTCCCAATCCCCGTTGCGCCGGCAACAACAGTCAACGTTCCAGGAATCAACCCGCCACCCAGGGCCTCGTCGAGTGCAGGAATACCGGTTTGGATGCGGTGTGTAGGCATATTCAATAGTTCGTCGTCTCGGTTCCCAACAGCATGCGCCCACCCTTGATTAGGGCAGCGCAAAAATAAAACGCTCAATCTGTTAATTCATAAGGTCTTCAGCGTGAGCTGGCAAGGCGACGCGAGACGATTTGTTCAAGTCTCCTCACGATGCTTACTTGCTGGTAGCGGCATTTCCCTCCGTCATGGTCTTTGTAAACGGCGCAGCATCGGCTCGTCCGCCCGTGCAAAGAGCGTGACCAGAAAAAACAGTGCTGGACAAGCTAGGAGTGGCACCTGACGGTCGTATGTTTTTGTTTTTTCAACGGGCTGATAAGATGCTTCTACGTTCCTTGAAACGACCACAATTGATGTTGATACCGATGTTAATGAACGGTTTGGAGAAAATAATGATTTTTGCGGCACTTAAACAATGGCATTGCTTGGTACTGGCCGGTCTGCTTTTGGGAGTGGGGCTCCACGAGAAATTGGACGCGGCTGACGCATTTTCAGAACCGATCGATGTCTCGTTTACTGCTGAATGCGATGGGACGATTCAAAAATATGTGGTACTGCTGCCCCATGGGTTTTCAACGGACCAGTCTTATTCGTTAATGGTCGCGCTGCATGGGCATGGGAGTGATCGTTGGCAATTCGCGACGGCGGCCGTTAATGAGTGCCGCGCAGCCCGCGATGTGGCTTTAAAACATGAGATGATCTTCGTTGCACCCGATTACCGTGCCAAAACCTCGTGGATGGGCCCTCAGGCAGAGGCCGACATGATTCAGATACTCGAAGCGCTCAAATCGAAATACAAAATTGATAAAACCATCTTGGTTGGGGCTTCGATGGGAGGCAGCTCCAGTCTCAGCTTTGCAGCAATGCACCCAGAACTCATTGATGGAGTCGCAGCCATGAACGGCACAGCCAATCACTTGGAGTACGAAAACTTCCAGGATGCCATTCAGGCCTCTTTCGGTGGCTCGAAACAAGAAATCCCCGCAGAATACAAACGGCGGAGCGCCGAGTATTGGCCGGAGCGGCTAACAATGCCGGTGGCGATCACGACAGGGGGCTTAGATAAATCGGTACCTCCCGATAGCTGTACCCGGTTAGCCAAAGTGCTCAAGAAACTGAACGCACACGTCTTGCACATCCATCGCCCCCAGGGAGGGCACAGCACAACCTCCGCAGATGCCGTCAAAGCGCTGGATTTTGTTTGCGAACGCGTGCTGACGGAAGAGAAAACCTCTACGAAATAATCCCGAAAAACCTTTCGTGTAGCGGGATGAAAACCGCATCCCGTATGTGAAAAGTACGCGAACCGTGTCGCACCAGAATTCAAATATTTGCATTCAGGCATCGTCAGTCCGTGTTTAAGGCATGATGGCCACGCCTTAGACACCTTGCAGATGCCGCCGCTCTGATTTATACTTGCCTGATTAGAAAGGTTTGCCATTCGCAATGATGTACCGTGTTTTCGCCATTCTCCTGACATTAGCCGTGCCCCTACAGGGGTTTGCGGTGCCACATTGTCATGGCGAGAGTGTTGCGGGACAACCGGCCGACCATCATCAAGCACCGCATTTCCACTTTGGGCACGGTCATCATCACGACGACTCCACTACAGTCGACCCCCAGGGACAGGAAGCGCCGTCGCCTGCTGAAGAACACGACGACGATGCTGTCTACGTGACTGCCGATCTTGCCGTAGGCATCATGCAGGTCCGGGCGTTGACCTTGGACGCAAGTTCGCTGGCCCTCACGGTGCCCGACGATTCGCTTGCGATTCAATGTGCCTGTTTTGATTGTTTGGCTGCTCCGCCGGATTATGGTGTCGAGCACATCTTCCTCGCAACAGCCGCTCTCCGGCTGTAATTCAACCACCGCTTCGGCTGCGTGATGGCGATAGAACTCCCGTTCCGTCCCCAAATTCTCATGTCAGCCGCCGCTTGCGTCATGTGGTCTCTTTCCTCGTCTCCAGTTGGTGGCGAGCGGATACATGGTGGTTGGAGGCACTTGTTGTGTTGCGTCTTCTTAAGATCTTTGCCGTCGTTCTGGTCCTCGGCGGTGTCATGGCCGGTGGCTATTTCACTCGTGACCTCTGGGTTCCTTGGCTGGTCAATCAGCAAGCGTCCGGTGATCCGACTACCGATTCTTCTACAGCGGGTGTGGCATTACCGAACGAGCAAGTCAACCTGTCGCCTCAGGCACAGAAAAACCTACAGCTCCATTCTAAGCCGCTCCAACCCACAAGCTACTGGAAGACCATCCAAATTCCCGGCACCGTCGTCGACCGTCCGGGCATCAGTGACCGCGGTGTCGTTGCTCCTGTATCGGCCGTCGTGACGGCAATTCACCATTACGCAGGAGAGACGCTCGAATCGGGAGCGACTTTGTTCACGCTCCGTTTGGTCGGGGAATCATTCCAGACCTCGCAGACCGAACTCTTCAAGGCCATGAAGGAGAGTGAAATCACCCAAGAGGAGATTAAGCGACTCACCCCGCTATTCGAATCGGGAGCGGTGCCGCGTTCTAAACACATTGAGTTGAAAAACGAATTGCGACGATTAGCCGTCACCATGCAGGCCCATCGCCAAGACCTGCAAATCCGAGGTCTGACATCTGCACAAATCGATTCGGTTGCGAGCGGCACGTTCATCTCAGAGATTAGCGTCGCCGTTCCTGCGGGATTGGTCGTTGATGAAAATGACAAGAGCCAGAACATCAATTCCGGCATCTTTGAGCTGCAACAGCTCAACATCGAACTCGGCCAGCACGTTCAAGCCGGGCAACGGCTCTGCACGCTTTCGCAGCATCAATCGTTGTTCATCGAAGGTCGTGCCTTTCGACGGGAATTACCACTTTTGCAGCGGGCGGCGGAAGAGGCGTGGCCGATTCGCGCCGAATTGTTGGAGTCCTCCGAATACGACTGGCAGGATTCGATTCCTCCCCTCACGATTCATCACATCTCCAACGAACTCAACGACGACAAGCGGACGATTTCATTTTTCCTGTCGTTGGAAAACCAGTCACGGTCGTACCAACGAGACGGCCAGCGGCTTTTCCTGTGGCGTTTTCGCCCCGGCCAACGTGTGCAGTTACACGTTCAAGTCGAACAGCTTGAAAACGTCTTTGTCCTGCCGGCAGCAGCGGTCGTTAAAGAAGGACCGGAGTTTTATGTGTTTCGCCACAATGGAAACATCTTCGACCGCAAGCCGGTTCATGTGTTGCACCAAACACAGGATGCTGTTGTCGTCTCCAACGATGGCAGTGTCCCTGCAGGAATTTATATTGCTCAAACCGGGGCGGTGCAGTTGAACCGTGTCCTCAAATCCCAAAGCGGCTCGGCTCCTTCCGGCGTGCATGTTCACGCCGACGGTTCCGTCCATGCGAACCATTAAGGAGCCGCCATGTTAGATTCCGTGATTCGATTTTCGCTCCGGCATCGACCACTCATCTTGATGCTGAGTATGGCTGCCCTGGTTTATGGGGGATACCTGTCGACGACGATGCCCATCGATGTCTTCCCTGACCTCGACCGGCCGCGTGTGGTGATCCTCACTGAGTGCCCGGGCTATTCACCCGAAGAGATCGAAACACTCGTCACGCAGCCCATCGAACAAGCTGTCCTCGGCGCCAATAGTGTGGTCGCCGTGCGCAGTCAATCAAGCATGGGCTTAGTCGTGATCTATATCGAATTCGAATGGGATACCGAAATCCGTGCTGCCCGGCAGGTCGTACAAGAACGTCTGGCGACCGTACTCGGACTGATGCCCGAAGGCGTCCAGCCGTTGCTGGCCCCACCCACTTCGATCATGGGGCAGATCATGCACGTCGGTATTCATCGACAAAACGGGCCGCACGGAGGATTATTGGCGACGATTGGCCAGTCCGACATGCTCCTCGAACAGGTGCTGACCGATTCGGGCACTAAGTATTACGCCTGGAGACCGCAGCAGCGGCACGAGCCTGAATCGTGGGAAGAAATTCCGATTGACGAATGGAACGAACTCGCGACGCAGCATTCGACTGCGGACGGGCAAACGATCCGTCTCACGATAGCGGGAGATCAATACGTCGCCACGTTCCTATCGCCGAAACAGCAGTCGATGGAACTACGCACCATCGCTGACTGGGTCGTCCGGCCTCGCTTGCTGCGGCTTTCAGGCATCGCCGAAGTCATCGTGCTCGGGGCGGACGAAAAACAATACCACGTGGAAATGAATCCGGAAAAACTTCTCGAATACGGCGTCTCGGTGCAGCAGGTCGAAGACGCGGTTCGAAACAATAACCTCAATACCAGCGGCGGATTCACCAAAGAAGGACAATTGGAACGTCCCATTCGAGTCATCGGTCGCTTGGGGCCGGGTAGCTCACAAGTGATTGAAGACCTGCGAAAAATTCCGGTCGATGCCGGGACGAGTCGCCCAGTCCTGATCGAAGATGTGGCGGAAGTCAAAGAAGGTTCGCCGCAAAAACGGGGCGACGCCAGTATCGACGGCCATGCGGGAATCGTAATCACGCTCGTCAAACAACCCCACGTCGACACACGAGGACTGACGGAACGCATTCACGCCGCCCTGATTGATGTCGAAGGTTCGCTGCCGGCAGACATACTGATCAATCGGGACTTGTTTCAACTCAAAAATTTCATCGACCGCGGCATTTACTATGTGGGCGAAGCTTTGGTGATCGGTGCGGTGTTGGTCGTCGTCGTGCTGGCGGTGTTCCTGATGAATTTCCGCACGACGTTTATCACACTGACTGCGATTCCACTTTCGCTGATGATCACTACGCTGGTTTTTCACCTGATTGGCGCAGTCATCGGTCGGGAACTATCGATCAACGTGATGACGCTTGGCGGTTTGGCCGTGGCCATGGGAGAACTCGTCGACGATGCCATCGTTGATGTGGAAAACATCTATCGCCGTCTGAACGAAAACAATGCACGCCCCAAACCACGACCGGCGTTGTTGGTTGTCTATGAAGCCAGTCGGGAGATCCGCAGTGCTATCGTCTTCGGCACGGCTGTCGTGATTCTCGTCTTCCTGCCGCTGTTTGCGATGTCGGGTGTAGAAGGACGACTGTTTGTCCCGCTAGGAATTGCTTACATCGTCTCGATACTGGCTTCGCTCCTCGTTTCGCTGACCGTGACGCCGGTATTGTCGTATTACTTGCTGGCAGGATCCAAAGCAACGCATCGGCACCGGGACGGACTGCTGTTGCGCGTGCTGAAGTGGATGGCGAGTTATCTGGTTCGTTTCAGTATGCGATTTGCCGGACTCCTGCTTGTGCTGACGTGGGTTCTGGTAGGCCTGAGTGTGCTCGTGCTCTCCCAACTGGGTACCGATTTCCTGCCGCAATTTGACGAAGGCAGCGTACAAGTCAACCTGACTCTTCCCGCAGGGGCGTCGCTGCAAGCGACCAATGACGCCGCCGATATCGTCGATGCCAAATTGGAACCGTTGCTCAAGACGTCAGAAAACCCTGACGGCGAAATCCTGCACTTCGTGCGACGATCCGGTCGAGCCGAATTGGATGAACACGCGCAACCGGTCAATATGAGCGAGTACATCTTGAGCATGAATCCCGCCAGTGAACAAAGCCGAGACGAGACAATTCAAGAACTTCTCGGCGAACTCAAGCAGGAGTTACCGGGAGTGGATATCGAAATCGACCAACCACTGGCCCATTTGATCAGTCACATGCTCTCCGGCGTTTACGCCCACGTCGCTATCAAAGTCTATGGTGACGACCTCAGCACGTTGCAGCGCTTGGCCCAACAAGTCAAAGGTGAAATTGCAGACATCCCCGGTATGACGACACCAGTCATCGAGTCGCAGGTGTTCGTCGACGAGCTGCATATCGTTCTGCGCCCGGAGGAGTTGGCGTACTATGGCGTGAGTCGTGCCTATGTCGCCCATTACGTCCAAACGGCACTGCGAGGAGATACCGTCTCGCAAGTTCTGGAAGGCTCTCGTCGATTTGATCTGGTCGTGCGACTGCGAGACGAAGAACGCACCGACTATTTCAGTCTGCGCGACCTGCGAATCGATCTCCCGGAGGGGCGCGGACAAATCAAGCTCGAGGATGTGGCCGAATTCCCGGATGGAAAGACCGGCCCCAACCAACTCATGCGGGAAAACGTCAGGCGGCGAATGGTCGTTCGCTGCAACACTCAAGGACGTGACCTGGGAAGCGTGGTGGCCGACATCGAGAATCGGATCAACAGCCGTATACGCATGCCTGAAGGTTACTACGTGGAATATGCCGGACAATTCGAGAGCCAACGTTCCGCAACACTAATGATCAGCCTGCTCGCAGCCGTGTCGTTGATCGGCGTGTTTGTGGTCTTGCTGATGTTGATGCCATCCGTGCGGGTCGTCCTGCAAATACTCAATGCGATTCCCACAGCTTTCATCGGTGGCGTGGCGGCTTTAGCTTTGACCGGTCAAACACTAACAGTCGCCAGTCTTGTCGGTTTCATTTCTCTGGGCGGCATCTCTGTCCGAAACGGAATCCTACTGGTGACACACTATTTTCATCTCATCCAACAGGAAGACGAAGAGTTTTCGAAGCCCATGATCTTGCGGGGAAGTCTGGAACGCTTGGCCCCCGTGCTGATGACGGCCATCACAGCTATCATGGGACTTCTGCCCATTGTTGTGGGGGGACAAAAACCGGGCCTAGAAATCCTTTATCCGGTTGCCACCGTCATCGTCGGCGGCTTGATCACGTCCACTTTTTGCGAGTTCCTGATTCATCCCGGCTTGTTCTGGAAGTTCAGCGGGCGAGATGCCATCCGACAGACAGAAGGTGAATTCAGCGAGGAAGAACTACTGCAATAATGGTTATCGCAGTAAAGAATTTAATAATTCCTTTCAAGGAGAATCGAAGTGTTACGCATTCATTTACTAACAGCCGCTTTCGCACTGTGTACACTGGCCGGCTGCGGTGAGACGCCCAAACCCGAAGAGACCTCGCCTCCAGCAAATTCCACCGAAGCAGGGCACGGCCACAGCCACAGCCACAGCGAGGGCCCCAATGGTGGAGTGATCGCTGACTGGGGTGGTGGCAAATTCCATGTTGAGTTTACAGTGGACCACGATACGAAGATCGCCACCGTATATATTCTCGACAACAATGCGAAAAACCCGGCACCCATCGACGCGGAGAAACTACTACTCAACATCGCTGATCCCGTCTTTCAGGTCGAACTAATGCCCGTGCCGTTGGAAGGTGAAGCAGAAGGCACAAGTTCCCGCTTCATCGGCAAAAATGATAAGCTCGGCGTCGTGCAAGAGTTCGCCGGGACAATCAGCGGCGAAGCCGACGGAACTCCGTATGCCGGTGACTTCAAGGAGGAAACCCACAGCCATTAAAACCCTGCCGCGGCAGACAATCTCGCTACGGCGCGGGGCAAGTCCCAAAGGTCGATGCGTGTAAAAGACCGGTGTACTGCCAAATAATCGAGGATTCTCAAACTTTTGCGAAAATGACTGCCGCAGGAGATCGGAATCAAGGCGGTCGCCGGTGCATTTTCCCCCGAAAGCGTTTAGGCAGAGCGAGCGTCGTAAGTCGAGCGCTATGGACACATCACATCACGCCGAGCGGCGGATTGGTCGTGGAGTTGACTCAGACGGAGGATAGCCAGGTCAATGCCTGACCGAAGGCGACCGATCAGCATCTAGGTTCAGCACGACCAAGCTGCCCTCTTGCACGACGGCCAGAAATCGACCATCAGACGAAAGTTCCAGGCCGCGGACTTCCCCGTCGCCGACTTGGATCTCAAACAAGCTGCGGCCGGTGGGAACATGCGAAAAGACCAGGTTTCCGCCTTCATCGCCGCTGACGATGGTCCGGCCATCTGGCAAAAAGGCAACCGTGTTGAGCGGATGGTTGTGAGCTGGAATCGTGTGCAACAATTCGTTATTGGGCACGTCCCAAATGCGGAGGGTGCGATCATCACCAGCGCTCGCTATCAGTTGCCCGTCATCGCTGAATGCGACGCCACTGATTGAGTTGGTATGCCCGATGAACTTATTGACGAGTTTTCCGTTCACTGGATCAATTGCATGCAATTCGTTGAGCCGATGAATAACCAATAAGCTATTGTCAGGAGACAACCAGCCGCCTCCGTAGTCGCTCAGCACACGCAGCGGTTCCCGTAATCGTAAGTCGTTCCGCTGAAATCGCTTCCGACCCCGTAACCATAGTGAAACGTTGTATTCCCCATGCGGGGCGAAGTACCGCTCCAAGATCCGCCCGGCCCGTTGTAATTCCACGAGTGAGTTCCACTGGAATGATTTCTCCACGATGTTTGCGGCCCCCCGTAACGATAGCTGTACCGAAAAGGTTCGCCTGCTTGGACATCCATGCCGCTCAGCGTAAACAACGTAGCCGCCGACAGAAGAGTCTTCATCTCCGGTCTCCTTTCAAGAAATAATGCGCGACTTTGACAGGTTCCCGGGACCACGCAAGATGTGTCCACGAATGCCAGAACGACAAACACCCTGAATTTTCGGCAGCGATTCACACATACCAAGGGACATCGCTAACGGTCGAAAATCCATCTTACGGCTGACGTGGGACGGATCATGTCCAACCTGAAAAGAGTTTTTACGAGATTTACGGTTTTCGAGTCCCAATTCACGAAGCTGGCCATCGCTGAATGCAAGAATTTGCATCATCGCAGTCAGGACACACGTAGAGAGTCTCCACTAGAAATCCGCGTGAGTTTCGGGCACCTCTGGCGTGCATCAGAACACGGAAGGTGGCTTGAGACAACTCCACGTACCACTCCCAGTTGAGAATCACAATTCGGTCGTTTTAAGGCGTGTGTCATGCGCGATAATTTCTTGACACACGCTGACTTTCCACAATGTCGGGTTCTGCTCGACAAAACCCGGAAGTGCACGGTCGGCCGACAATACAGCGGTGGGCTGGTTCTGCAACGCACTATGTGGTCGGTGATCGTTGTAATCAAGTCGCGAACAGCTGCTGGCGGTATTGTTCTTCGTTAGTAAACCGCGATGCCAGCCGCCAAAGGACCGTTCGGCGTATCTGTGATCAGCAGATCAACCATCATGTAGAGATCGATCTCGCCATTCGTATAGAGCTTGGAGTCACCAAATTCACAGCGGATTTCACCGAGATAGCTCTTGGCGGTGACGGATTCGGGATCGAACAGATTGTTTCCGTCCTCCCACGATCGCTGCCAGCGCGGCAGCGTGGTTTCGGCTAGTTCTCCGTCTCGCCAGACTTTATTGACTCCCGGAATCTCTGGCAACTCGTCTTCTTCTTGAGCGTCCTCGCGCGCTTGTTGAAATGTTGTAGTGGCATATTTGGCAACACGATCTCGCAGCGAAGGAACAAAGTGTTTCTCAACAAGATCAAATTGCTGATTCAAAATCGCATGTGGAAGTCCACCAAAATGCTGGGCAAGGTCAGATTTATCGGAAAATCGTTCTTCATGCGCTTTTCGATCGGCTGCTTCGATTTCGGCCAATTCTTTGCCTGAAATCTTCTCTGGCCCTTTGATTCCAACCGGCTTGATTCCCAATGGACACTTGCGAGGGACCCGCAATTCGGTTGCCAGGAAGATCTCGTCTTCGAGCTTAGATTCCCTCTGCCGAGGTCCAACTGGTTGAAGTTGAATCACAAACGCAACCATTTCTTGATCTTCGTCATATTCTTTTTCGTCCTGGCTCAGTTCCTCGCCATCGATGTCTGCAAATTCTGCCAACCAGTCCGGCATTCGTTTGGTCGCCGATCGAGTTTCGCGGTAATAGGGAATGAATCCGTTCCATTCCGGAAGGCGCGTGATCCGCAAACCGTTGATGAACGGCAGATGATGATACACGGTGACGAGATACTCACCCTTGGGAACGTCAATGATTTCATAGAACTCGTCATCAAGTTGTTCACTGATGTAGGAACTCCCCCCTGCGACGACCAGTCGTTTATCGGACAGATCAAGCCTCCTCGAGCCTCGGCCAATCCACTCCGCTTTTTCCTTCGAGGATAAATCCCCTAAAACAACGCGAGCGACGAATCCGTCATCCTGATCGAGTTCCACGGCAATCAACTCGCGGTCGGATACTGCTTGCTGAAGCCCCTCACGATTATCAACGAAATGATCACGCAATTTCGCGTTCGAAACGAACAGCGCGCAGGACTCGTTGTAAATGTCGACATCTATTCGGGGTGTTTTCTTCGATAGTTTTGCCATCTCTCTCGCTCCGCCTAGTGCCGTATTTTGCCAGATAACGGTGAACTTCAGTCGCCGCAGTCCACGCCTTCCCGTCCACAATTTACAGCGACATTCATGCATAGACAAGAGGCGCGCCGTTGCGTGTCGCGCTGATGAACGAAACAGTTTCGCGATAGTAGAGCGACTGTGGGCGTGAATTTCACGAAATCGATTGGGTGCGCCCGCTACCAGCGCGTCAGCGTCGCCCGTTCCAATGTGAGCACGACTTTGCCGTCTTGGAATAAAGTGACCGTTCCCGTTGACTGGCTGACGGTCACTGCAACTGCATCCGTTTCCGCCGTGATCGCAGCTGCTGCTTGGTGGCGAGCGCCTAGCCCCCCGGGGAGATCGAGAACGCGGGACGTTGGGTTTAAATACGTGCCAACACTCCAAATCGTTCCGTCGGCCTGCACGATAAACGCTCCATCGAGCGTAGCAAATTCCTTGACAGTTTCCGCCAGGCTGGGGTCCAAGATATTTCGTAACCGGCGGGCAAATCCATGAAACGGATTGAGCACCAACTGTTGTGTATGCTTGAGGACACGCCGTGAGTCGCCAATCACAAACATGGCGCCGAGCGGATGGGCTTCGCGACCTTCCGCTGCCAGTTCAATGGCCAAGGACAGGACGCGCAAAATGACCGAGGCAGAAATACTGGTCGTAGCACGCTGTTCTTTCATAGAGAAGACAGCACTGAAGTGAATCGCGGGCCGCGTTACGGTGATGCTGTCCAAGGTCTGTCCGCGTGGTCCCGTAATGCAGACAACATCGCTTTCATGGTCCAACACTCCGTGGGCGGCCGCCAACAACAATCCCAGATTCGCCCGGTCCATCCGAGAAAGGCTGTTATGTGGACTGTCAAAGAGGTGTGTGTTGTCCCTTTTGATGACGACGTCATTGCTGCTCTTGGAAGTGATAATGAGCAGGCGTCCTTTCCAGCACGCCAATGGCTCCCACGGGATGCTGTCGTAACGATCTAGTGCGAGAAGGAGTGCCTGAGCTGACAAGGACTCTGCCAATCCGACCGCGTGCTGCACGATGGCGACGCTCATCAGCGGCAGTTCAGCCTTCGGCAATAGTGCTGGCCGACTTTGCCTGCATCTTTCTGCAAGTAGTCCCCTTATGTCATCAGCGGCTTTCGCACAGATCAAGGACCGTCGAAACCCCTCATCGTTCAACAACTCGGCCACCACAGCGAGCACTTCCAAGTGACGTACGTGATCGCCCTGTCCCACCAACACCAGCACAATCAAATGGAGCTTATCACCTGTTGCTCGGTAAGCGACTCCCTCTCGGCTTCGCCCGAACACGACACAATGATCCCCTTCCCAATCGATGATCGCATGCGGCATGGCCAAATCACCGGAGATAATGGTTTGTGCAGTCGCCTCTCGTTCTTCGATGGCATTCATCACAACATCTGGCAAAAATGAATGTTCTTGCCAATTGATAGAGTCGACCAATTCACGGATCGCCTCCAACCTGCTCGGTGCGGCCAATTCGACGACGGAGATTGAGTTGACGAGTTCTTCGATTTCCATTCCATTGTCCCCAGCTATACCAGTCCATTCTGTTAGCGCGGTTCACATCCTGGCCCACGCCAAAGCATCTCTATTCTCACTTTGAGTCACGTTATCAATTTATCGGAAACGTCTCGCCATCATCAATGGTTGGCAGAGTTGCAGTAATCACGAGGGGCTGCGGTAACTAAATACGAGGCGTTTGATTGCGAATGGGGTGGTTGGTTATCAAAATAGGCACTTGAGCACTGTCGCCCTGTGGTACTTCTCCAGGATGCCATTTCATGATCGAAATTCGTCCCGCCACAACTACAGACGCGTCGGCGATTGCCCACGTGCACATTGAAAGCTGGCGGACGACTTACCGCGGCATTATCGCAGATGAGTATCTGGACGCGATGGCAGCGGAGACTCGGGTTGACAGCTGGCTAGAGCTTCTCAAACACGCTGATCAAACAACTTTCGTCGCACTCGATGCACACAAGAATGTTGTCGGTTTCGCCAACGCCGGTCCCGAACGCATGGGCCGCACCGATTTCTGCGGGGAGCTGTATGCAATCTATTTGCTACCAGATGCACGTGGTCGTCAGACAGGAAGGCGTTTGGTCGCGGAGACAGTTAATTGGCTGCGAGATCGCAACCTCGACTCACTCATCGTGTGGGTGTTACGAGACAATCCGTATCGCGCATTTTATGAAACCCTAAGTGGAAAGCAGGTCGACGAAAAGGAGATTCATATCGCCGGTCAAGGCCTCATCGAGGTTGCCTACGGCTGGGAAGACAGCAAAGCCCTTACCGGCATAAGCTCGTAATTCTGCGTCTAGGCTAGCGGGACTTATGTAAGGGGTTCCAACGAAAAAGAGCTGGGGGTCCGGTTTCGTATTTGGCGGCCCGAAAAAGACCCACCCCCCTCCGTTTTTTTGCCACCTCTCCGCACCGGCGACACCGATCAGTCGGAGTCGACAACTCACGGACGGCACACTCCAATTGACCATCGATCCGCTGACACCCCATCCTGGACTGGATCCGACCATGACTCGGATCGCCACGATTCGGCCCCCAAAATGGCCATCGACTTCGGTGAACGGGTTGGTTCATTCTTGCCGAAATCGTGTCACTTCCGTTGCCAGGCCTGCATTCGATTGCTGTAAGATATCACTATTCGTTGATAGTGACCCAATGTCGGCATCCGAGGTCCGAAATGCCCAAAGCTACCCGCAAGCGAAAAACAACTACCTACATGCACGCCACCAAGAGCAAAAAACTCCCACTGGAGGTCCTGTCAGCCGACGAAGTCCGCGCTTTGATCCAGTCCTGTTCCAACCGAGCACCCACTGGCATCCGCAACCGGGCCATTATGGCCAGCAGTAGTCGCCACACGGAACTACCACGGAAGTCGTCGGTTGCAGTACCCACCTTAACGGCTTGGTAGATGATCCTCTGTGTACCCGGCGCAGCATCCAATGCCATTTGCAGCTCAATTGCTCCGCTCTTGCTGATGGATTCCAGCAAATTCAAAATACGAGGACTACCAACGCTCAGAGGAAGCTTCAAGCAATCACCATTCGTGCGAAGCCACTCTGCGATATGCTGTTCGTAAAGGCGACTGTTGGTGAGAGTGCCGTACTTACCAAGGAAAATCTCCTATCCGTCGATGCAAATGCGGGCTTGGCCAGTAGGCTTGTGAAGTGAGTACTTGGGAGTGGTTCTTTTCGGCATGCTGCTGCTCTATTGTGGTAGTGAAAGTGGTAGTAACCAGTTTCACGCCTAACGGACCACAATTCAGTGGCAATGTAACATGCTGGCTGATAAGGACTTAGGGAAGTGCCCCCACAAGGACTTGAACCTTGAACCTACTGATTAAGAGTTAAGGCAAGGGGCGTCACGCACAAGCAAGCGTAACCACACACAATAAAACACTGCGATATGAGCCGTTCCGCAAGGGCGGCTTTCTTAGTGCGCATAGCCAAACATAAAGCTACGTTCTATTGCTACTTGCGTAGCTACTTTTTGATTTTAGCTACCGCCGCAGAAAAAACCAAAAATTGTCCAAAATTGTTTCATGCAGGTTTCGCATAGGTTTCGATTTGGTTTCGATTTGGTTTCATCCTGGTTTCGCGCAACTCGTGTTATTTGCGGTTCCCTAACGCTGGAGAACGCGCTTGAAACTCTCGAAATTTGGGTTTTAATGCCTTCCGTTGCCAGTCATCTACACAATTAAACAAATGGAACCACGAGGCATGGCCACAACCACGGAAAACAAATTGACGGGCGCCGACAAAGAGTGGGGCTATCGGTTTGGTGTCAATGGATTGATGTCGGTTGACGAGGCTTGTGCGTTTCTTGGTGGCATACATGGCGAGACGCTGAAGAGAAAATCAAACGATGGCTTGGTGCGTCGCGGACGCCATCCGAATGGGCGCACTTTGGCCTACTGTCGGCGAAGTGTCATTGAGTACATCGCACAGATGGAAGTCTAAGCCAGGGCGAAACTCGCCCCGCTAAACAAAAAATCGAGTTTTTTCCGCGTGGAAAATGCGCGCATAGGGTGTCGACGTGAAAACGAAAAATGAAATTTAGGCAGCCGGTCAAGGTGGGTTTTTGGTTGAGTTTTGTTCTGTTGTTGCCTGTCGTGGGATACCCGCGGCGATCTGGCACGGTTTGGGTTTGACGCGGAGTTCATCCCGGCCAAAACGCTACGCGTTTCGGCCTCCTTTCCTCCGCGCCAAAACCAAACCTAACGGAGTAGGAAACCGCGGCCGCGGATGGGCGTGAGGGACCATTGGTGAAGCGTTGCGGCCGCGGTGAACTACTCAGAATCAAAAAGGGGAAACAATGAGCGGAATGGCACAGGTGATCAATCCGGCGGCGGCGTCGATATTGGCTGAGGCGGAGTTGCTGACGGCGAAGAATCGGCAAGAGGCTTACGGCGACTATCGGGAGCAATCGCGGGACGTTGCGGCGGTCTGGTCGGTCCTGACGGGTGTTGCAATTACTCCGCGGATGGTGCCGTTGATGATGGCGGCGTTAAAGCTGGTGCGGGAATCTGGAAAGCCTAAACGAGACAACCGGGTTGATGCGTGCGGCTATCTGCATCTCCTGGACCAACTGCCGGAGGACTGAACAACGGGCGGCGTGTGGCCGTCTGTAACGGAGTGCGGATTTCATGGAGGAAAAACGATGCTGATACTTGCACGGAAAATCGGGGAAGTGATCGAGATAGGCGGCGGTGCTGAGGATGTCGTGATTCGGGCTGGCGATCCGTTGCGGCTAGTCGTTGTGGCGCAAATGGGTTCCGTGGTCAAGCTTGGTTTTGACGGCACCAGCGAAATGCCAATCTACCGCGGCGAGATTGCAAGGAAGGCGCGGGCCGCGAAGGATGCGGCGCATGGAGGCGAGATCAAGGACGGGGCCGCATGACGCGGCGGCGCAGGGATGCGCCTTTTTCGTTTGATGTGCGGATTTATTTAACTGGGCGAAAGGATTTGAGGTATGGCGAGAGTTACGTATGCGCAGAAACGAGCGCTCGAAACCAGGATGGTCAACGACCGTGCGCAGTTGCTCGAAAACTGCTGGACGCTGAAGAAAACGGCGGAGCACTATTCCGCGGAGATGGAAGTCGAATTTGCGACATCGACAATTCGCGACGTGTTGGAATCGCTCGGAATGTGGGAAGTGAAACGGAAATTGCCTGCGGCGAATCCGACTGATGTCCTGGATGTGCAGGCGGAACTTGTGGAGCTTTCTAATCGCATTGAAAACATTGCTATCTGCGAAGCCGTTGACGCGAGGTCCGTGGCGGAGATTGAAAGCACGCTGCATTCCCTGGGCGGCCAGGTGTCGGCGGCCGTTTCGCGGGTTGGCGGGTTTGAAAGACGTCTTGCTGGCGTGGTGGCTGATGTGGTGCGGCTGGAGCGGCGGGTTGACGTAATAGAGGAAGGATGTGGAGATGGCGGACGAAAAACGGACGGAGTTAGAGCCGAAGTCGGCGGAGGAAGCGGAGCAAAGTTTGAGGAACTTCCGGCCTGAAGCGGATCCGGATCGGTGTGGCGGTTGTCGGTGCATCATCAGGGCCGGACATGCGATGTGTCCGGGCTGCATGTTGGCCATAGAAATGGATTTGGAGCGATAGAAAGCATGGGCGAAGAAAAGGAAACGGCGGCTGTCGTGCCGGTTGATGAACAAGGGCGGCCGAAGCCGGGGATATATTCGGACGTGGATTTTCCCGAATACCGATCATGGGATTGCGTTAATAACTCGACGCTTGGCGAGTGCCGGCGGTCGGCAATGCACTACAAAGCGGCGTTGTCGAAAGTGCGGAAGGAAACGGATGCGTTGCGATTCGGTACGTTGGCGCATCACGGGCGACTTGAACCGATGGTCGTGGCCGAAAAGTATATTGTGATGCCTGACCTGACCGGCGGAATCACGAAGGCGGACGGCAAGACTCCGCCCGATAAGCCGAAGTCGACCAAAGCATACAAGGAGCGCGTTGCGGAATTCGAGCGGGTTAACGAAGGCAAAATTATCGTCCCGCAAGACGAGTTTGACAAAATGCTTTCGCTCGTTACCGCGTTGACGCATGACGAGCTAGCCGCGAAGTGGCTGCAGGCGGAAGGGCCAGCGGAATTGTCGATCGTCTGGGATGATCCATTGACGGGGCTGAGGTGCAAGGGTCGCGTTGACAAGATTCCGAAATTGAAAATAGTCCTGGACGGCGTGGAGTTCCACATGTTCGTCGATTTGAAGTCGACTCGGGACGCCAGCTATCACGGGTTTCGGAAATCCATTCTTAACTTCGGCTACGCGCGGGCGGGTGCGTTCTATGCCGATGGCCTGCAAGCCCTGACCGGCGTTCCGTGGGTTGAGGGCATCGTTGCTGTTGAGTCTGAATCTCCGTTTGGGGTGGCCTCTGCGCCGCTGGGCTTGCGGTCGATGGAGGCAGGCCGCCGGGAATATCAACAGGCGCTGCAGTTAATTGCGGCGGGTCGGGAACATGGACACTGGCCGGGCTATGAAAATCCGGAAGTGTGGGAAATGCCCGATTTCGCATTGGGCGACGATAAAGCGGACGCGGTGGAGCTGTCCGTTGGTGGTCAACTGGTTTCTATCTGAGGAGCGGTCTGTTGCATATCGACACGATGTTTCCGGCGCCATACCTGCGGGCGGCGGAGTTACAAGGGCAGGAACCGGGGTTGACCATAAGCGGCGTGGCAATCGAGAAAGTCGCACAGAATGAGGAAAAGCCGGTCCTGCATTTCCAAGAAGGCTGCAAGGGCCTTGTTTTAAACAAGACGAACGCCAAAACGCTGGCCGCTGCCTACGGGCCTGATACTGCGGGATGGGGCGAGAGGCCTATCGTTCTGTTTGTTACGCAAACGCAACGGCCAAGCGGGGAACCGTGCGAAGGGATTCGGTTGCGTGTTCCTGTGGCTGCGCCTCCCGCTGCTGCGTTGCCGGCTGGAGCTGGCGTGATGCTGGGCGGGCAATTGCCTGGGCAGGCCGCAGCGTTGCCCAGGGGCGTTCCTGTTGCTCCTGCTGGGCCTCCTGCGGGCGCCGTGCCTGCGTTCCCTGATGGAATCCCGTTTTAGCGCGTTCGCAAAGTGTCCGCGGGGTGTCCGCGATGTGTCCGGGGTAATGCTAGGGAGGGCGGAAAAATGGCGGGCGATTGGGTCAAAATGCGGGGCAGCCTGCTGACCGATCTTAAAGTTGCGGCGATGGCGCGGCATCTTGAGTTTGATCGATCGTTTCAGGATTGGTTTGTTGCGGACAACAGGATTGCGTGTGACGAGACAGTAACGGAGGTCTGTAACACGCGCGTTACGGTGAGCGTTACGGTCAGCGCGCTGTTGGTGGTCTGGTCGAGCGTCAACGTGGTTGTAAAGGACGACAACTTCGTTCCCGGCGTAAGCATATTAGACCTGGACACGATTAGCGGCGTCCCAGGATTTGGCTCTGCCATGTCGTCTGTAGGGTGGGTGATTGAGAGTCAAGATCCCGGCGGCCTAATTTTCCCTAACTTCAATGAGTACAACGTTCCTGTGAAAGAGCGGGCGCTAACAAATGCTGAGAGACAAGCGGTATATCGGGAGCGAAAAAAGGGGCAAGAGGAGCAAAGCGGCGGCGGGACTGGTAACGGAAAACGTAACGAAACTGTTACGAAAAGTGACGAAAATCACGTAACGAAAAGTAACGAAAGTAACGACATAAGAGAAGATAAGATAAGAGAAGATATACAACTACCTAACGGTAGTTGTTTGTCGGAGCAAAACTCCGACATGCCAGCGGAGATGGCGGACCTTGGAGCCTTTGCCGTCAAGGCTGGTGGCGTGGGGTGGTTTCTCGGCCAGTCGCAGGTTGATGAGTGGGCGAATCTGTTTCCGTCTGTGGACGTTGAGGCGGAGTGTCGCAAGGCCCGTGCGTGGCTGGAGGTAAACCCCAAACGTCGCAAGACGTCCAGGGGCATGCCGGCGTTCTTGCTGAGTTGGATCAAGAGGTCCGACGCGGATCTGAAGGCGAGTCGAGGCAGTGGCCTGCTGGATGGCGTGCGTGCGTTCGCGGAGGGTGTCCAATGACGCGGGGCGACTTCGCGCGAGTTTACGCGCATCTCGTGGCCGCTGTTGGGCGGCCGGCATCGAAAGAGCAGGCGGAAGCGTGGTTCTTTGCGATGGAGGATCTGACAGCGGGTCAATTCGCGGCCGGTGTGCGTCGCTGGATGCAAGAGATTGATTCCGGCTTTCCGTCGATCGCAGCCGTGCGTTCAATGGCTATCGAATCAACTGAAGGCGTGCTGCCGGACGCGGCCGCGGCGTGGCAATCGGTTCTGACCGCGATGTCACGTTATGGCTATTACAAAATCGCAGAGGGCGTGGCGTCGTTGGATCAATTGACGCTCTGTGCCCTCGGTGGGTCTGGCGGTTTTCGCCGGCTGTGTGATTGCCAAAGCGATCAGTTGCCTGTGATCGCGGCACAGTTTCGGCGGGCTTATGAATCGCGGGCCGTTGTGGCGGAGAGGCAGCGGAAGTTATCGGCCGACGTTCGGCCAGTGTCGGCCATAGAGGTCCGGCAACGTCGTATTGAATCGCCAGCCGCGGCGTTGGCGAAGCGTTTAACCTGTGCGGAGGACATGGAAAATGACAGTCGTCGGTGAAGTGGTTGCGGTCGATGATTTGATGACCGATGAGGAGCGTGAGCAAATGCAGGCCGCGGCGGAGCGGTTGGAAAACGGTGACGAGCCGCCAACGGGGCTTTATGCGGATGATGAGGCGGTGGCGGTGGCCTCGGCCGAATACGCGGACGCGGATCGGGCGGAGCATCTGCGGGCAATCATGGAGGCGGAGGAGCGCGTAGACAATGCCGAATCGGATTGGCTGGACTGCAAGGAAGAAACCAAAGCGGCCAAGTCGGAAATGGATGCGGCGGTGGCGAAGCTGCGGGCGGTGATACGGGGGGCGGGTGCGCCTCAACTGCCATTCCCTGCCGGTGATGAGCCGGCGGAAGCGGTAGCGGAGGATGAGGTGGAGGCGTTCGCGGACGATGCAAAGCCGCTTCACGATGAGGGCGCCGAATTTAAGCTCGAATGGCTCGAAACGGCGCATCTACGCAAGCTGACCGGCAACAAGAAAATTCTGGGAATGACGATGCGGCTGATGGCTACGGTGTCGCAGCTCTGCGGCGGGCAGATGGTGGGAACTTTGGAGCAATGGATTGCCGAGACGGAAAATTGGGAGGACGTGTTAGCAAGTCGCAAGGGCTTTAGTGCGGACTGGGTGGCGCGGTTGGTGGATTCACTGGCGGCGTTTCGCTCGATTCGGCCGGTGCCGGTGGCTGGCGATGCGCCGACTGTGTTCGACGTAGGGGGGTGATAATTGGGCGTCTGTTTTCGCGTGCCGTGGCCACCAACGGTCAATCACTATTGGGGGAATCGTGTGATTGTCCGGGCGGGCCGCAAGCCGTTTGTGTCAACGTTTATCAAGGCTGAGGGCGTTGCATACCGGAAGGCGGTAGCGGCCGCGATCCGTGAGCGATTCGGTGAACGTTTGCGGCCAACTGCGGCGCGGGTTTCCGTGAGTGTTGAGGCCGTTGCGCCGGATCGGCGGGAGCGGGATTTATCAAACCTGTTGAAAGCGTTTGAGGACGCGCTGACGCATTGCGGCGTTTGGTTGGATGATTTCCAAGTGGATTGGGTGAGCGTGGAGCGCGGGGCTGTGGTGGCGCCGGGTTGGTTGGATGTGGAGTTGCGGCGGATTGTTCCACGGGAGGTATGAGCGAATGCGTTTTGTGTGTGAAGTGTTGCGGGTGGTCGTGCTGGTGTTGTTCGTGCCGGCGGCGTTGTGGGTGGCCGGCTGTATGTGGCTGTCGGCCGGTTTGGACTGGCTAGAGGGGAGGCGTTGATGGCGGTACGGGTACGGCGGGCGTGGCGGAAGAATGCGCCGTGGGAAGGGAGTGCGGCGGAATGGTCGGCGCATCTGGAGGCGATCGCCGATCGTGATCCGTTGGAATGGACGGCCGCGGATGATGCGTCGCTAAGGCGTGCGCTGGCGTTCGTTAGTTCGCGTGAGTCGGGCAGGGTATCGGACGCGGAGGGGTTTCGGTTGCTGCATGCGGCGGACGTGGCGGCCGATGTGTTGGCGACGTTTTGCGGTTTGGCTGAGCGGGACTTGGCGGCCACCGGTGGCCGGCAGATACGGGAAGTCTGGGCCGTGGTGCGGGAGGTGCGGCGGAACGTGCGGGAGCTGGTGGTAACTGAATAAAACATCGAAATGAAAAAACCGCCGACGCATAACGCCGACGGTTGGAAGTTCTCTGACAATTTGTTTCACGCAGCTTGTTGCCGTTTGCGTCGCCAGCCGTAGGCGAGCAGTGAGACGCAAGTGATACCGAGGAGTCCGGCGTAAGTGGAGGGTTCGGGGACGGGGGCAAATCCGCCGGTTGGAGAAACGGCGAGATCTCCTTGACCGAGGATTGTGGTTCTATTGGCGACCAACGTGGTTGTACTCGTATTGGGATCAAACCGATAGATCCCACTGTTGGGATGCTCTCCTGAATTAGAGAGTAATAAGTAGAGATCGCCATTGCTGTCGAATGCCAAATCATCGATGCCGGCGTTGAAATTGTTAAATGCGTGACCCGCAAATGTTGTATTACCATCGGCATCAAACGATTGAAGAAAGGCGCTGCTATCTAATGTCGTCGGGCTTACAGCAAATCCGCCGGTTGGAGAAACGGCGAGATCTCCTTGACCGAGGATTGTGGTTCTATTGGCGACCAACGTGGTTGTACTCGTATTGGGATCAAACCGATAGATCCCACTGTTGGGATGCTCTCCTGAATTAGAGAGTAATAAGTAGAGATCGCCATTGCTGTCGAATGCCAAATCATCGATGCCGGCGTTGAAATTGTTAAATGCGTGACCCGCAAATGTTGTATTACCATCGGCATCAAACGATTGAAGAAAGGCGTTGCCATCTAATGTCGTCGGGCTTACAGCAAATTCCCCATTGGCCACTGATGTAAATAAAAACATGAGACTGAATACTGCAAATCTCCCACACGCCGCGGATACGAACTCGCCACCGACTGCGATTTGACTTATGCGTTTCATTTCTTGTCTCCAGTTTTCCCTGTTGAATCTGCTAACGATTGTTGGGTCAGGCGACGGCAGTTGCGTTACGGGCCGAGCCCCCATAACAATGCGAAAAAAACGGCTGTGCTAGGTCACGAATTCGCGGATTTTTCCGATTTTTCCGAAAATAACTTCCACCAAACTACCGTCCCGAAACCGCAATTCAAGTAAATCCTGCGAGAAAAACGCAATCTAGGCTAATCCCCCAGTCAACCAGGGAAAAAGGTGGCCATTCTTATCAGTGGCTGTTTATTTGTGATGCAATACCCCCGAAGACGCCGCGGGACTTGGCGGCCTCCGTCGGCTGGAAAATCCGGGAGGTGTGGGCCGTGGTGCGGGAGGTGCGGCGAAATGTGGCGGCGCCGGAGCTGGTGGGGGTGCAAAAGGTACTCCGGCGGGCGTCTTGATTCCTCTGGGCAGAGGGAACAGTCGTAAATGCCAATTAAGTTTGTTTGTTTGCTCGGAAATATTCGGCCGCGGTCCGGCAATCGGGACGTTCCCGACGGTGTTTGCCGCGGCGACGCATGCGACGAATTTAGGGCAATCCGCGAAGTGGGCGGCGCGGTGAGGATCTGCATTTTTCGAACATGGGGCAATGGTCGCTTATTGTGTGCCGTCTGGGGTTTACGTGGCTGTTGCATCTCGTAGTATCGGCGTGGGCGGGCATTGCAATTCAGGACGGACTGCGGATTGACTCCGGCCTCAATGGGCAAGGTTGAGCGGGCGGAGAATGCGGGCGGTGATGGCACGGAGCCGGTAGCGGAGGTCGAGCCGGAGAAATCGGTTGACGATCGACGGGCGCGAATTGGTTGACGGACTTTCGCCGGCGGAGCTGGCGGAGTTGGTGCAAAACGCGGAGCCGGGGGAACTGGCGAAAATTGAGGCGGCGTTGGTTGAGGGCGAAAACAAGCCTCAACCGGCGGCGTCTGTTTCTGCGCGCCGCAAGGGCAAGGGCTGGACGGGATACGATCGCACCAAAGCAGACGCGGCAAAGCGTTCCGCGGACAACAGCCGGGCCGGTCGCGATATCGGAGAGCTGCCGGCTGTGGTTGATCCCCAGCGGCGGGCGGCCGCGGCGCGTTCGTTTCGTGTCTACCTGGAGGTTTACTTTCCGGATCTGTTTTACATGGGCTGGAGCGCGGACCATCTGCGCGTGATCTCCAAAATTGAGCGGGCGGTTTTGGAGGGCGGGCTGTTCGCAATGGCGATGCCGCGGGGCAGCGGTAAAACGTCGCTGGCTGAGTGTGCTTGCCTGTGGGCGATGTCCTACGGCTGGCGGGAGTTCGTGGCGCTGATCGGTGCCGACGAAAAGCATGCGGCCGATATGCTCGCCTCAATCAAGGTGGAACTTGAAACCAACGAAAACCTTCTGGCCGATTTTCCGGAGGTCTGCTATCCAATTCGCATGCTGGAGGGCATCGCGCATCGGTGCCGTGGTCAATTGCATCTTGGCCGGCGGACGCAAATGCAATGGACGGCGCGGGAGATTGTCTTGCCGACGATCGCGGATTCGGCGGCCTCCGGCGCGGTGGTCAAGGTGGCCGGCCTGACGGGTGGAATCCGCGGCATGAAATTTAAGCGGGCCGACGGTCGCGCTGTCCGTCCTTCGCTGGTGGTGTTGGACGATCCGCAAACGGACGAATCCGCAAAGTCTCCCAGCCAATGCCGGACGCGGGAGGAAATCGTTGCAGGTGCCGTTTTGGGGCTGGCGGGGCCGGGTAATAAAATCTCGGGCGTGATGCCGTGCACGGTGATCCGAGAGGGCGACTTGGCCGATGCAATGCTCGATACTCAAAAGCGGCCGGAGTGGCAAGGGGAGCGCACCAAACTTGTCTACGCGTTCCCTGAAAACGAAAAGCTTTGGGAGCAATACGAGAAAATCCGAGCCGATGGTTTGCGTGCTGGCGACGGCGGCGCCGCGGGGACGGAGTTCTACCGGGCGAATCGTGAAGCGATGGACGCGGGGTCAAAAGTCGCTTGGGAAGAACGGTTTTTGCCAGGTGAGCTGTCGGCGATTCAATCGGCGATGAATCTCAAAATAGATAACGAGGCGGCATTCTTTGCGGAGTATCAAAACGAGCCTCTGCCGACTGACGACGTTGACGACGAACTTTTGAGCGAAGATGAAATCTGCCGGCGGATCAACCGGGGTAAACGTGGCGCTGTGCCGGCGTGGGCGTCGCGGCTGTCGGTATTCGTCGATGTCCACAAAAAACTTTTGTATTGGATGGTCTGCGCGTGGGGCAACGATTTCACCGGGGCGGTGATTGACTACGGCGCCTATCCGGACCAAAAGCGGGCGCGGTTCACTCTGCGGGAATCAAAGGTTGCAATGAGCCACAAGGCGCCGGGCGCCGGGATGGAAGGCGCGATCTATGCCGGGCTAGAGGTTACGGTTGATGATCTGCTGGGCCGGGAATGGGCCGGTGCCGATGGGGCAGCGTTGCGGCCGGACATCTGCCTCATAGATGCGAACTGGGGGCAATCCACCGACGTTATCAAGATGTTCTGCCGGCAATCCCATTATGCCGGGCAGTTGTGGCCGTCGCATGGTAAGGGCGTGACGGCGAGCATGAAACCGCTAGGCGAATGGCGTAACGAGCCGGGGGATTTAGCGGGCCTGAACTGGCGAGCGCCGACGATCCGCGGCAAGCGGGGGGCGGTGCGGCATGTGATGTTTGATGCCAACTTTTGGAAATCATTCCTCAATGCGCGGTTGTCGACGTCGATGGGTGATCCGGGTGCGCTTACGCTGTTCGGCAATAAGCCGGAGCGGCATGCGTTATTGGCGGATCATCTTACCGCGGAGTATCGGATACGGACGGAGGGCCGCGGCCGGCGGGTGGACGAATGGAAGGTCAAGCCGGGTCGGGCTGATAACCATTGGCTCGATTGCGGGGTTGGATGCGCGGTGGGTGCGTCCATGTTGGGCGTGGAGTTGATGAAACAAGTCGGCAGCGGAGCCGGCAAGGCGGAGCCGCGCAAACGCAAGCGGCGGCGGGTTTCTTATCTTTAGAGCGGGAGGCGGAAAAGTGGCACGGAAAAAAGGGTCAAAGCATCGGGAATACGCGCGGGCCTCAGGTGAGCTGACGCGCTGTCCGCGGTGCAAGTCGACGGAGCGCGGACAGTATGCAAAGCGAGTGGAAAAGCAATTCAGGGGAAAAGATCCCTCCGGCAATGCGTGTACGCATATTGTTTGGCGGCGGGTTCAATGCAAAGCGTGTGGGCAGTGGCGGATTGACAAGCATTATGAAAACCGATCCTCCGCGGATGCGGCGGCGGGCTCAGTTTAGGAAAACGGCCGGGATTCGGATAGTTAATCGCAAAACGGCATTGCGTGCTGCGGGTTTGTGTTGTCGTTGCTGATATAAGGGCGTCGGTTTTGCGGGGATACCTGCTCAACCTCTTTCGCGGAAGCCGTGCGGGGCCGCACCCCTGCACGGCTTTTTTCTTTGGTGGGCACTATGGCGGATAACTCGGCGGCAATCGCGGAGATATTGGGCATTCTCCGGAGTGGTCAAAAGAAAATCACGGTTGACGGGATGACGGTAGAGCACGATTTCGCGGAACTGCGGCGGCAATTGCGGGCCTTGATGGCGGCGGACGATTTCCAAGGCGGCCGCCGGCCAGCTGCGGTTCGTATCAAAATACCGGGGGTATGATGGCGGGCGAAAATCGGAAAATGTTGCAGCGTGCCGGCCGTTTCTTGTTTGGATACGACGCGGCCGCGGATCGTGGGCGGCGTGCGACTCCTGCCGGCGCTTTGCGTTCGGAGGATGCCGTTTTGAAAGCCGGCGACCGTCGCAAAGTCCAAAGCGTATCGCGCGAAGTGCAGCGCAATTTTACCATTGCATCGTGGGCGGTGCGTCGTCATCTGGACTACGTATCAACGTTCAGCTTTCAGCCGCGGACGGGCAACGATGCCGTTGACGCGCGGCTGGCGGAGTTGGTGGACTGGTGGGGGCGTCCTGACAATTTCGAAGTCGGCGGCCGGCATGGGCTGCAACGTTGGACGCGGCTATTGGAGGCGCGGCGGACGGTAGACGGTGACGTCTTTGCGATGCAATTGTCAGACGGTCGACTGCAAGCGATTGAAGGTGATCGGGTACGTGATCCGGGCGACAAGCACAAGCGCAACGGGTCATCCGTCGTCCAAGGCGTGGAAGTCGACAAGGCCGGACGGTCGCGGGCGTTTTATGTGCATAGTCGCGGGCAAGGCGGCAACGGTTTTGAATTTGATCGGCGCGTATTGGCTTCGCGCATGGTTCAGCATGGGTTTTTCGATAGGTTCGATCAGGTTCGCGGCATCTCACCTGTAACGGCCTCCCTCAATACGTATCGGGACGTTTACGAGGGTTTCGATTACGCACTGGCAAAAGCGAAAATAGCGCAGATGTTCGGGCTGGTGTTGTATCGCGACGCGTTGGATTCTCCGGCGCCGGTGACATCGACGGCGGAGACCGATGCGGACGGAGACGGGGAGGCGGAAACGTCCAGCGGTTATGAAATCGATTTCGGCCGCGGGCCGGTCATGCTCGATCTTGATCCGGGGGATAAGGCGGAGTTTCTGGAGAATAAAACCCCAGCTCCGGAGTTTGTTGCGTTTACGCAAGTGATGATTGCGGTCGCGATTAAATCCCTGGATTTGCCTTATTCGTTTTTCGATGAGTCGCACAGCAATTACAGCGGGTCGCGGCAAGCGCTCCTCCAATACGAGATGAGCGCGGCAATCAAGCGCGGCGATTTACAGATGATTCTTGACCGACTGTTGGCTTGGCGGGTGCGTCTGTGGATTGCCGACGGTGTTTTAGAACTGCCGGCCGGGTGGCTGGCAAGCGATCTGCGGTGGGAGTGGATGGCGGCCGGGTTGCCGTGGGTTGATCCCCTCAAGGAAGCAAACGCGGACATTGCCGCGGTCAATGCGGGGCTGAAAACGCGGACGGAGGTATTGCGGCGGCGGGGCCGGGACTTCCGCGCGACGGTCGATGAGTTGGCCGCGGAAAACAAGTATCTAAAAACGGCCGGCGTGGGGCTGGCGCCGGTGTCGGTCGCTGTGGATCTGGGGAGCAAAGACGATGACGAAGAATAAAAACAACGTTGTGCCGGCCGCTGCAATGCGATTTGGCGGTCCTTGTGATTTGGTCATCGGCGAGCAAGTTGACGGCGGCAAGACAACTCCGGTTGAGTTGCTGGCGCGCACCTCTGAGCCTGTCGACCATTACTACTGGGGCCGGGTGGTGCATGATTTCGCCGGCATGAAATTGAGCAAGCCTCAACTGCTGTTGGACTGGTGCCACTATTCCGATGAGGTGCTGGGGTTTCTCGATCGGTTTGAAGTGCGGCCGGAGGGCCTGTATTGCTCCGGCGAGATTGTGCCGTACCTGGACCGCGACAAGGCAACGGAAATCGTCTTCAAGTCGGCGGCCGGCGTTCCTTATGAGTCGTCTATCAATTTCAACGGGTCGGGCATCAAAGTTGAGGAAATAGGGCCGGGTGAGTCGGTGCAAGTCAATGGGCGGGAGTTTGTGGGGCCGGGTGCGGTAATCCGTGAATGGCCTTTGCGTGGCGTGGCAATTTGTCCGTATGGAGCCGATCAAAATACGGCGGCGGAGTTCGCCGACGGTGGCGCGGACGTGTTGATTGAATATCTCGAAAATGATGGGGGGCCGATTGTGGCAAAAGAGAATGAGACGGCGGGCGCGGTTGAGGATGAAACGGTAACGGAGCCGGAGACGGATGCTTCGTCTGGCGGCGACGTTAAGGAGGTTACGGGCGAATTTGCCGGCGGTGACGTGGGTGATGTTACGGGCGAAGTTGCTCCGGCTGTTGTGCCGGCCGCGGCCGGTGAACTGTCGACGGAGGGCGGGCGATTCCTGGAAGCGTTCGGCGATCGTGGCGGCGTGTGGTTCGCTCAGGGCCTTAGTTTTGATGCAGCGCAGGCGAAGTATTTCGGAGAGATGCGGGCTGAAAATGAAAAGCTGACGAAACGCTTGGCGGCTTTGGATCGTGGCGAGTCGACTCCGGCGGAGTTTGCGGCCCCGGCATCGGATGCGGCCGGCGACGAAACGGAAAAACCGGGCTTGGTGCGGCTGCGGAAATAGGGCGGGCGGACGGCGGCGGGCGAATGGGGGCGGGCGGTTTCCCTGCATGTTGAATTTCAAAACAACGCGCAGGGGTGATAAGCGATGGCTGATGATTTGATGACATTGGCGGAGATGATCGTTATTAACGATCAGAATCTAGCCGATATTAACGTTTCGGATTTGCTCAACCGGGCGCCGCTGTTGGCGCGGTTGCATTCGGTGTTGGCTTCCAATGGGACGGTCCACAAGTACGTTAAGGAAACCGGGGCGCCGGTTGTTGGTTTCCGTTCGGTCAATGACGGTCGGGAGCATGACGTTTCCGAAGATACGCTTGTGACGGCAACTCTTGAGATCCTTGACGCTACGTTTAAGGTTGATAAGTCGCTGGCTGACATTTACCAAAAGGGCGCTGAGGCGTTTCTTAACCGTGAGGCGTTGCGCCATCTCCGGGCGGCGTTCTTCGCGTATGAGAAACAGTTGCTCAACGGTACGGTCGGCGGAGACTCCGGCGGTTTTGTTGGCTTCGCCAATGCGGCAACGATGCTTCACAAAGATTCGGCAATGGTCGTGGATGCAACGGGCACTACCGCGAACAAAGGGTCAAGCCTGTGGGCGATTCGATCGACTGCGGATGAGTCGGATGTCTGCGCCGTCATGGGTGAGGATGGCAATATTCGAATTGCCGATACCGAAGTTGTCGAAGTTGCCGGCAGTACGGGAACCTATCCGGCCTATTACACTCCCATTTCGGGGTGGGCTGGTTTGCAAATTGGCAGCGCGTACAGCGTGGGCCGTATCGTCAACCTGACGGCGCAAGCCGACAAGGGATTGACTGACGAATTGATCTATGAATTGCTGAGCAAGTTTCCCTCAGACCGTCAGCCGAATTTGCTGGTTACTTCGCGGCAGTCCGTGTTCCAACTGCGGGACAGTCGGACTGCAACGAATGCGACTGGGGCGCCTGCACCAATCCCAACGGAGGTTGAGGGCATCCCGTTGTTTTCTTCGGAGTCCGTGGGCATCACTGATGCGATTGTAGCCGCGGCGTAGGCGGTTTCTCTTTTAGAGGGTGGGGGGTGATCTGTTGTCTACGCTGGAACGTGCCGCGCGCATACTTGCCAAAGCGATCAACCGAAGTTCGGGCGAGCGCGTGGAGTATGTGCGCGACGCGTCCAGTGTGTTGGTATCGGCTGTACCGGGTTCGACCGGTTACGAGCATAATCAAACCAACGGTATCACGTTACGCGTCAAGGTTCGGGATTTTCTGATAACGGCGGCCGATTTGGTGATCGGCGAAACGTTGATTCTGCCGGAGCGTGGCGATGTGGTGCGGCATACGGTCTGCGATGAGGTGTTGATATTTGAGGTGTTGGATATGGGGGGCGGTTCACATTACGTGCCGTCTGATCCGTGGGGAACAATCTTGCGGGTTCATTGCAAGCAAACGGGGACGGAGGCAGTGGAGTGAGCGCGGTTTATGTCGACGCGGCGGAAAGCTTTAAGGATGTGATCAACGGTCTAACGCTGTCGATGACGTTTGCGGCTACGCGTGAATACGTGCCGACGCGCGACGTGTGCGATGTGAAGGGCTTGACGGTAATTGTCGTGCCGGCAACGGCGGAGGGCGGAGCCGCGGCGCGTGCTCGGGCGGAATGGGATGTTGCCGTTGATGTGGGCATACAGAAAAAAGTCAGTGAGGATTCAGGCGCGGAGGTGGATGCGCTGGCGGCCTTCTCGCAAGAAATAGCGGACGCAATGGCAATCAATCCGTTGCCGATCGGGGCATCGTTCCAGGGAGTCAAGTGGCTGGCAATTTACGTGCCGGAGCATCTCCGCGAGTCGCGGGTTTTTACGAGCGTGATGCGATTTGAATACAAGCTGTGGAAGGCGCGCGGGTGATCGGTTTCAAGTTACGCGGCCGGCCGGTGCAAATGTTCAATCCGCGGGCGGTTGTGTCTCCCAAAGAGCGGGCGACGCGTCACGTATTGTCGCGGTTCGGTTCGTTTGTGCGGCGGACGGCGCGGAGTTCAATCCGCAAGCGTAAGCGGGTGAGCGGTTCGGGTGATCCGCCGTCAAGCCATGAGGGCGGGTTGCGGCGGCTGTTGTTATTCGCATTCGACATGGCAGCGCAATCGGTGGTGGTGGGGCCGTTGTTGTATCGGTCGGGTGTGGCGGAGTTGTTGGAGGAAGGCGGGCAGGCGGTGCGGCGCGGCAAGCGGGTGTCATACGAGCCGCGGCCGTTCATGGGGCCGGCTTATCAGGAAAATTTGCCAAAGGTTCCAAGCCTGTGGCGTGATTCAATCAAATAGGGGGCGGAGATTTGAGTTATACGGTAATCGGCCTTGACTGCAAGTTGTACTACAACTCGGCAACGTGGGCCTCCCCAACGTGGGTTGAGATTGATATCGCAATGGATGTCAAAATAGCGCTGGCGGATAGCGAGGGAGAAGTTTTGACGCGTGAATCGATCTGGAAATTGTTCCTCAAGGGCGGGCGAGAATTGGCCTTGGAATGGGACATGCTGGCCGACCATGAGCATGGCGCCTATACGGCGCTGCGCGATGCATTCTTGGATCGAACCACGATTGAACTCCTCGCGCTCGATGGTGCAAGCGGCGTGGCTGACAATGAGGGTCCGCGGGCAGATTTCCATATCTTCACGTTTGAGCGCACGGAGTCGCGGGAGGATGCGGCGACGTTGGCGATGTCTGCCAAGCCGACGCGAACGGCAAACACTCCGGTCTGGTACACGACTACGGCCTAGTGGCCGTGTAGGGCGGCGGCCGGCGGTGGGCCGGCTGGGTGCGGTTTCCTTTTGGTTTAATGGAGGTTTGAGCGGATGGCACGGAAAAAGGCGGAGCAAGTGAAGGCGGATCTACTCAAAGGTATTTCGCGCGTGGGCAATGCAAAATTTGTGGCGGTGTTGCGCGACGATGTGGAGCTGATCGCGCCGGGTTCGGTCAAGGAGCTGGAAGAATCCGGCCGCGGATCGGGCAAGAAATATCTTGATGTTGAGGTTGAGTTGTGGCGTGAGGTGCTGCAAGGCAAAAAGGCGCTGCTGGCTAAGTAGCGGCGGCGGTTGTGTGGTTCTCTGGGCGGTGCGGTGCTTGGGCTTGTATGGAATTAAGCCGGAGCGGAAACGGTGTCAAAGTTTACGGATAACGCGGGGCGTGAGTGGGTCTTTACGATTACGGTCGATGACGTGCGGCGCGTGCGGAAAAAGCTGGAGGTGGACTTGCTGGATGTGGACGTATTTCCGCAACTGGCGAGCGATCCGATTTTGCTGGCGGATGTGCTGTTTGTGTTGTGTCTGCCTCAGGCGGACGCGGACGGTATCACGGACGAGGATTTCGGCCGGGGCCTGGGCGGAGACGCTATCGATGAGGCTACGGAGGCTGTGCTTGATGCGCTGGTAAATTTTTCCCGGTCAGCGAAGCGGGCGACGCTTCGGAAAGTGATCGACAAGCAAAAGGCGCTGGAGGCGCGGGGGCTGGAAGCGGCGGAGACGTATCTAGCGAGCGGGCAGGCGGAAAAGGAAATGGACGCGGCAATCAAAAAAGCTGGTCTGTAGTTTACGAGCTGGCTGGCGTTGTCGGTGTCAATCCGGGGCCGTATTCGTTGCGTGAGCTGGCATGGATGGCGGAGGGCCGGCAGCGTGCGACGTGGGACGCGGTGGCCTCGGTGTTGTGCCTGCTGGTGAATATCAACCGTGATCCGAAGTCTAAGCCGCACAAAGTTACGGAATTTCATCCATACGCGCAGGCGAAGAAAAAGCCGGCTGCGGTAATTGAGAAAATGTCGCTAAAGGATTGCAAGGGTGCATTCCAGGCGGCCGGATTCAAATAGGGGGCATGATGGGGAATTTTCGGTTGATCGGCGGTGATATTCGATTGCCGGCTGAAAGCGTGGTCAATGAAACGGTCGCGGCGGCAACGAAAATCGACGCGGACAAATTGCAACACTTGTACAAGGCGGGGACGTCGTTTGGGCTGGCTATCGGCGCGACGCCAGCCGCGGTGGAGCGCATAGTATTTGTGGCTTCCGGCGCGGCGACGATCCGCGGGTTTCACGCGCTCTTAAATGATACGGGCACGAATACGGACGTTGATTTTGATTTGAAAGTCAATGGCGCCTCGGTGTTGTCGTCTGTTGTGACTCTCACCGATGCCGACGGGGACCGATCCGTCAGCGATGGCGCGTTGTCCTCTGCCGCGCTGGTGGCTGGCGATGTGGTTTCCATTGAGTTGGCAGTGACGACGACAACCGGCGCACAGGGTCCGTTTGCGTGGGTGGAAATCGAAGAAAACGCGGCATAATCCGCGGGGGTGATACGTGGCAGGCTCAAGGGGCATTCGTGCTGGTCGTGCGTTCTTGGAATTGTTCGCGGACGATACAAAGCTGGCTAAGGGTTTGAAGCGTGCGCAGCAGCGGTTGACGGCGTTCGGTGCCGGCGTGTCGAAGATTGGCGCGGGGATTACTGCACTGGGCGCGGGGTTGGCTGCGCCGTTGTTGGGTGCTGCTAAGTTGTTCGCGTCGACTGGCGACCAGCTCGACAAAATGCGGCAACGTACCGGACTCAGTGCGAAGACAATCAGCCAACTAGGTTTCGCCGCGGAGCAAAGCGGCGCGAGCATCGACCAAATGGATAGGTCATTAGCGGCGATGGCGCGTTTCTCAGTGATGGTCGAGCGTGATTTGAGTACGGCAACGGATGTTCTGGATATGCTGGGCGTCTCCGTGGCTGACTTTAAGGCGTTGAATCCAGAGGGCAAGTTTAAGTTGCTGGCTGAGGGTATTTCCAACGTCGAAGATCCGACGGTACGCGCGGGGCTGGCGCTCAATGTTTTCGGCCGGAGTGGTCGGGAGTTGCTACCGATGCTCAACGGCGGGGCGGCTGGTATCGAAAAATTGCAGAAAGAGGCGGAGGCGCTGGGCATTACGATGTCCGAAGATGATGCGACCAGTGCGGCGGAGCTGACGGATGCAATGAATCGACTGCGGCGGCAGTTCGGGGCGATCGTGACGCAAGTAGGTTCTGCGCTGGCTCCGGCCTTGGTTGCTATGCAATCAAAAATTGCGCCGATCGTCACGAAGGTTATTAACTGGGTCAAGGAAAATAAAAACCTAATTGTCGGCGTGTTCAAGCTGGCGGTGGCGGCCGTGGCAATAGGAACGGCGATTGCGGGTATTGGCGGAGCGTTCGCGTTAGCCGGTGCGGCTGTCGGCGGCGTGGTTACTGTCATGTCGGCGATCGGTTCCGTGCTGGGCGTGCTGTTGTCTCCGATTGGCCTTGTGGCGGCCGCGGTGATTGGCCTGGGGGTCTATTGGGTCAAGATGTCCGAAAGCGGCGGGCAGGCGCTAGCGTGGCTGATGGGCAAGTTCGGCGAACTCAAGGCGCGAGCTCTCGGCGCGTTTGAAGGAATCCGGGACGCGATCGCCGGCGGTGATATGAAATTGGCCGCGAAAGTGATGTGGCTGTATTTGAAATCGGAATTCGTCGCGGGCCTGAATGTGATCAAAGAAAAGTGGGCCGAGTTCAAGTCATTTTTTGTGGAGACGTGGGAGGCGGCTGTTTTCGCTATGTCGTCCATGATGCTTGACGCGTGGTCCGTGCTGGAATCGGGATGGGTGCATACGGTCGATTTCCTCTATGACGCGTGGGCCGTGATGGCAAACGGCGTATTGAAGGCGTGGAACAACTCCGCCGGCTATATTGAAAAGTCTTGGATTCGGCTCAAAGGTCTTTTTGACGAGGGTATCAATGTTGATGCTCAGATTGCGGCGATTGACGCGGTAACGGCCGGAGATAACGCGGCGATTGATAACGCGCAGAATGAGGCGGTTTTCAAGCGCGATCAAGACCGACAAGCGAAGTTGGCGCAGATTGAAGCGGACCGGGCCGGGGCACAAGCGGAGCTAAAAAGCGAAGCGGAGCGACAAGCGGCGGAGCGGGCCGCGGGGTTTGCGGCGGAGATGGAAGCGAACGAAAAGGCGCTGGCGGATGCTCGTGCGGAGTTTGAGGCGGCTAAGGGCGAGGCGAAGAAAAAGGCGGATGCTGCTGGCATAACGATTAAAGACATTCCGGGACTAGACGAAGCGGTGTCGGCGGGCAGTGGTCTTAAGGATGGCAAGGTGTCGACGAAAGGAACGTTTAGCGCGTTCGCGGCGGCTGGCCTGGGCGGATCGTCAACAGCGGATCGGACGGCCAAAGCGACCGAAGAAACGGCAAAACATACCAAAGCAATGGCGAAGCGTGCGGCCGCCGGGTTGAAATTCGGATAAGGGCGGGCGTTCAAAATGGCTGAGTTGGTTCCGCGGTGGGAAGGGATCGACATAATCGACGGGGAAAGCGCCTCGGCGGTTGTGCCGTATTACGTGTTCGGTGCTGATAGCGATGTGGACGCATACAACGCGCTCTTTAATTATGCGCCGTTAATCTTCGTCAACTTGATTGTGAAAACGAGGCATCTCGGCGAGCGGATCGACTCGACGACGTGGGAGGGTGAGGTTACGTACGGCGTGCCGGAGGCGTCGGAGGGCGACGGCGTGGACTACACGTTCGATACCGGCGGCGGTACTGCGCATCTCACACAATCCCTGGAAACGCTGGGCAGCTATGCGGCGCCGGGCTATTCGGCTCCGGATTTCGGCGGGGCGATTGGCGTTACTCCGGATGGCGTTAACGGTGTTGACGTTGCCGTGCCTGTGTACCATTTCAGCGAAACGCATCGGTTTCCGCCGTCTGCCGTTACGGAGGATTACAAAAATACGCTGGCCGATCTGACGGGTTGCCAAAATTCCACAACATTTCGCGGACGCGAGCGAGGGGAGGTGCATTTTGAAGGCGCGGCGGGATCACAACGCGGGCAGGAAGATTACGAAATAGCTTTCAAGTTCGCAGTGAGTCCCAACGCGACGAATTTGACGGTGGGTCCAGTGACGGGCATTGATAAAGGCGGCTGGGATTATCTATGGGTTCGCTATATCGACAAAGAGGATGCGTCCTCAAAGTCGCTGATTAAATATCCAGCCGCGGTGTATGTCGAACGGGTCAAAGAGTTCGCCGAGTTTGCCGGCCTGGGGATTGGTTGATGGGCGATAAATTTAAGAAAGCGCAGGCCGGGGCGAATCTGAATATTCCAGCAGCGGCGTACAACGAATTCGTGGACGCGTCGCAGTGGGTCCGGCAGCGTCGGCAGGATTTGAACGTCAACCGACAGCCTGGGTTTGCGCAGGCTGGAATAATCAAAATCAAGAATTCAAGCGGCGCGGCGCGTGAGCGGTTTGACATCTTGGGTATTGATGGGCCGTTGTTCACGGAGACGGAAAACGCGGAATCGTTCTATGGGCCGATGTTGCTTGATGGTTCATCACCAACGGACGCGGATCATACCGGGAATTTTGTCGTACTGCTTGAACCGTTGGACGTGGGCGAAATCGGCCGCGCGGTGATTTCCGGCGTGGTGCCGGTGCGGCTGTTCGTTGCGGAGGGATCTGACGAGAGTGGCAAACAGTATGCGGACGTGAACAACAGCGATGCAACGCGGCTGGAGTTGCTGGAGACGGGCGGCGCGTTCGTGCTGTGGCGTGACACCGTGGACGATGACGGGGAAGGGGAGGTGTCGGCGTATGTCCGAATATCCAACCAGGGCGGCGCGGCCTCGTGCGATCCGAAGAATGCAAAAATTGACGTTTACGTATTGGGTTCGCCTACGGGCGGAACGTTTGACGTTGATTTTACGGTAAACGACGAAACGGAAACGATGACGTTTGACTATGACGCAACGGCGGCCGAAGTTGAAACGGAGTTGGAGACGCACAGCGAAATAAGTTCCGGCGATGTCGATGTGACGGGCGGGGATTTTCCGGATGCCACAATACGCATTGAGTTTGAGGGTGACTTGGCTGGCACTGACATAGCGGTGCCGTTGCCGGATTGGTCATCCCTAACCGGCGGCGCCGGCGTGGGGGTGATCTGCGCGTTAGCGCAGAAGGGGATTGCATGAGCTGCTGTTGTGATTGGATTTGGCAAATGGTCTATAGCGGCGAAAGCCGCGACGAGGGCATTACGAATCCGACCGGCTGCCTAGCGGCTCTCGCTACGGCGGCCGGCCGTACTGACCCATTCCCGACGGTTCTTTATCTTGAGGATAACTATGGCCACGTCATGGAATTCACTTGGGACGGGTCCAAATGGGTTTACCCGGGGGGCGTAACCACCATAGAGGGTCCGGTCAGAGCGTGTACGGCGAATTCTTCAGAGATTTATATCAGTTGTTATTCGGCTACTAATATCAATGGCCTTCAGCCGGTGGACGTTCCGGCGCCCGAATACTTTTTTATCGGCGGTGTCGGCACGACTCTCCGTGTGGCAAACGGATATTCGTACGATCCGATTGACATTACGTTTGACGCAATCGTTCGGAAGATCGTGGCGGCCGCTGTAGCGTGCAATCCTAGTAATGTTGCCCCTAATGGGTTTACGCCTGTTGAGTTGCGGCTTTACGAATAGGCCGGAAACGCAAAAACAATTCTCAAAGCGGATAGTCATTTGCAAAACGCGCGTTGATAAGCTGGCTGGCAACGCTGGCCGTGGTATCTAAGCCCCAGAAAGGGGCGCGGATATGAAACGTGCGGATATGGTTGCGATAGAGCGGCAATTAGCGGTGGGGTACTGCGGGCCAAAATGGCGGCCTGTGATTGAAAGCCTGTTGGCGGAGGTCGTGCGGTTGCGGCCGGAGCTGCGGGGCCGTGTCTCGATGGATGAGGCGGAGTCGACGCTATGGGCTGCGTACTGGGACGATCCAACGGAGGAAAAGCGGAATCGATTGGTTGAGTTGTACGTTCCGCGCGTTCCGGTCCTCGTGCGAAGTCTCATAGGTCGCGGGTTGCTGTTTGAATCCTCCGCGGTGGGTGCCGGCGATTATGAGGGGACGGCATACGAAAAGCTCATTGAGTGCGTGGAGCTGTGGGCCGGTGGCGGAGAATTTTGGCGGTATGCTGCGCAGCGTTTGCGCTGGCGGCTGGTCAATCTGTCCGTTAAGTCGAAGCCGGCCGGCGGTTACTTGGCCGATGCCTGGGACGTGGCGACCAGCGAAGCGGCAAGCGGCCTTGATGAGCTGGATACGTGGCGCGAATTCTGCCGCGGTTTCAATAAGCGGAAAACGCTGTTTTTCGCGTTGATGTCGATGGGCGGAAAGGTCCGTGAGTCTGGGCGGGAGCTGGGCGTTTCAACGTATCAGGCCGAAAGGTGGTATCGCGCGGAGCGTGACGCGCGGTCTGTCATCAAAAACTAGTGCGTTTCCGGATTGTTTCCGGGAATCTTCGCGCGTTGTTTGGCGGGTGCGTGGGGGGCGTGTGGTATAGCTGCGGCCTGGCTGTGTCTGTTGTTGGTTCCTTTGATGTGGTGGGGGTTTGAGATGTCGCAAAACGAATTGATCGCAATTTTCAAGCGGGCCGGTTATGCCGGCATCGTGGCGGTGCTGGCTTACTTGGTGAATGCGTTCGGCCTGCCGGTTGATCCGGAGTCTTTGAACGTTGTCGGGTCTGTCTCTGACGACGTGGTTACGTCTGTTGCCGATAAGGCAACGGCGAAAACGGCAATCTCTTTGCCGGTGCTGTTGTTCGTGCTGGATATAGGCGTGCAGTTTTTCAAAAACTGGCTAGCAAAGCGGAAGTAAAACGCGGCGGCGGTTGTGTTGGCGGTGGTGTTTGTGTGGTCAATGAACGGGGGCGGATATGAGGGCGGGAATCTGGGGCGCTGTGTTGTCCTTGTCGGTCGTTTTGTTCGGCTGGGTGATGATGCGGGCTGAGTCTGTGAGTGCTGTGATTGTGGGGCCGACGGAGGGCAGTGCCGGGGATATCTTGATATTGGATGCGTCCGGCTCAGTGGGTGATTGTTTCGCGTGGCAAGTTTCTCCGGAGCTGCCGGGGGAAATGCCGACGATTGAAATTGTAGACGGCGGCCGGCGGTGCGTGGTCTGTTCTGTGACCGGGCGCTATACGGTGTTCTTGGCGGTCAGTAACGCGGCCGGTGTTTCCCTGGCTCGGTGGACTGTCGACGTGTTGGACGATACGGGGCCGCCGGTTCCACCCGGGCCGTCCCCTCCGGTGCCTGTTCCGCCGTCTCCTCCAGGTCCGGCGCCGGATCGGTTCGGGATTGCGCGGGTGGCCTACGATGCTGCTCAGTTGGTGCAATCGCCAAACCGGGCGGCGGAGTCTGCGGCGATTGCTTCCGGGTTGGAAGGCGTGGCGGCCGCGATTGCGGCGGGGACGTTGCGCGGTGATCAAGAAATCCTTGATGCTGTTCTGTCCTCAAACAACCAGGCGCTAGGTGCATCGGTTCCGTTGTGGGTCGGCTGGGGGCAGACCATCGGCGAGCGTCTGCGGACAATTTATATGTCGGGCATGCTCAAGGGGCCTGGTGATTGGGCTGCGCTGGCCTTGGAAGTTGCCGGCGGAATGAAGGCGGTGAAATAGTGGACGATTGCAAAAAACGGCGGCGGTTTACCTGGCCTTGGCGGGTGGCGATTGTTGCCGCGGTTGTGATGTCCGGTTTTGGCCTGGCCTTTTCGTTGCAAGGGCCGGGCGTGACTCCGGAGGCGGAGCGTTACGGTTGGGCCGGTCCGGAGGCGGTGGCGGAGGCGGCCGGCATCGTCAAAGGTATGCCGGAGTTTATGATTGCCGGGGCCGATGGCGATAACGAAACGTCTGACGTGCGGCTGTGGAAGTTTTCAAAAGCGGTCAACGGTGGCGAGCATTTTCCCAACGTGCCGCAACAGGTCGGTGATTGCGTGAGCTGGGGCGCTGCAAACGCTGTGAACTATTTGCAGGCTGTCCAATTGGCGCGCGGTCCGCCGGCGGAGTTCCACCCGGCATACCCTCCATATATCTACGGCGTTTCGCGCGTCCTGGTCGGGAATGGTCGGCTAGGGAATAGTGATGGTTCCGTTGGTGCGTGGGCCGCGGAGGGCTTGCGGAAATACGGGGTTTTGCGTTCTGATTTTGAAGGCGTACCGGGCTATTCTGGCAGCGTGGCGCGCAAGTGGGGGCGTAGGCCGGGGCCGCCGGACGAATTTGTCCGGGAGGGGCAGCGGTTCCCGGTGGAGACGGTGGCGGCCGTGCATTCGGCCGATGACGTGCGCGACTCGGTTTGCAACGGCTATCCGGTGACGATTGCCTCAAACTGGGGCGGACGGCATGACCGGGGCTTGAGCAATAAACACGGGCGCATCGTGTTTAAGCGGTCCGGGTCGTGGAATCATCAAATGTGCATTGTTGGGTATGACGGCAGCGGATCGGAGCCGTTGTTTTATGTCCTCAATAGCTGGGGGCCTTCGATTCATCCGGCGCCGATTGATGGGGAGCCGCCGGGCGGGTTTTGGATCCGCGCGGGTGATGTCGACTATATCACGAGGCAGGGAGACTCCTTTGCGTTTTCTGGATTCCGCGGGTTTCCGGCAAGGGAGTTAGACTTTCATATTGTGGGGGCTGATCGATGAGGCGGGGTTTTCTCGGTGTGGTTTTGGCGTTGTGTCTGTGTGTGTTTTATGTCTGCGGTTCTGCGCTGGCAGGTGAGCTGTGTTTTCAGATGGTCGGCCGGCCTCCGGTCGTTTCTTCGCATGCGTTGCGGTTCGATGTCGTGGGGCCGAAAACGGGCGTTCCTGATAGAGCGGAGCAATCAAGGGCTGTTACTCAGTCGCGGCGGTTGCTGGCCTTTACGGCGTCCTGGTGCGGTCCGTGCAAGGCGTGGGTGTCGACGCAAGGCGAGCGCATGAAAAGGGCAGAATGGCGTATTGCCTATAACGATCCGGGCGCGCATGTGGAATTGATCGACGTAGATAAGCGGCCGGATATTGTGAGGCGTTACGGTGTCCAGGCGTTGCCTTGTTTTATCGCGGTCGATTCTTCCGGTAATGAACTGGGCCGCCTCAACGGCGCTGCATCTGCGGAGCAACTGGCGGAACTGCAAAGGGCTAAGCCGGCGGCCGGCGTAATGGCGGACGTTCGCAGGTAGAGGCAAGGGGCTGTTGTGGCTGAAATTGCGATCAAGGTTGACGATTTCGACGGATACCTAGACGGGGATACCTTACAAGGTTTTTCCCGCCTGGGTATCCGTCGCGTTCATGCAGAAAACATTTGCGGCGTCGGCAAGATGCGGCGGACGCGTGAGGGCCTTTTGCCGACTAACTGTCTTCTTAGGAAATATATGCAGCGGGTCCGGCAGTATCGTTTTGAGCGGGTTTCCGCGGGTGTGGTTCTGCGGAAGGATCTGCGAAGCCGCGGCCGTGACAATGCCGAAGAAATGCCTATGGATGTACGGCAGTATTTGCGGCGGCGCCTCCGCAAAGCTGACAATCTGATTTTCGGTCTCACTGGGCGCGAGTTCTGGTACGGCGGAAGTTGGGATTTTAGCCATAGTGCTTTTGATGGCGTGTGGGGTGATATCGAAACCGATAGCAATGAGCGCGAGGCGGATCATACGGAGTGGCCGTTTACTCCGGCCGATAAGCGGGAGCATTTGGTTGTAACGGTCGACGATATGTCGGAGCCGGAGCGGGTGGAGCTGCAGGCGCCTCAGTTGGGCGCAAAGGGCCAAGTGATATCCAAGCGATGCAATTTCGTCCGTATAGCTGACGATCTCGGCTTGACTGGTCAAGAGGTTGACGACGTGCGGAATAAAACGCGCGAGGTCGACATAAGACGGCAACGGCAATTCACGCGCGCAACGTTCCTGAGGGTTCGTCAATAATGGCTGACGTTATCAAGAGCATCGGAACGGACGGGCGCGACTACTCAACCGTTACGCTGTGGAATGCGGCCGGCGGAGCGGCAACGGCGGCCGATCATGCAATCGGCGAGTTATACAATGACTCGGCTTTCGATGAGGTTGCGGTCATTGATAGCGGCGTTCCGGCCACAATAACGATACGGGCGGCCGATGGTCACGAGCATGACGGGACGGCCGGAACTGGCGTGCGTTTTATGCGGTCTGCGGATGATTCCGCGCGGATCATGCTGGACCGGGAAAATTGCCATTGCATCGGCATTGAGTTTGACGGCAACGGTTACAAGACGACGACCAATTACTCACCGATGCAAATAGGGCGGCATACAAATACACTCTACGCTCAATCCTTCCAGCGCTGCATCGCGCATCATCACGATTCGAGCCTAAACGGCGCGGTGTTTAGTGGTCCGTCAGACCGGCAATCAACGTTCATTCGTTGCATGGCATGGCGTTTTACATACGCGGTCAGTACCGGTGCAGCGTGCGCCATGTTCTCAAGCGGTGATGATAAAGTTGGCGTCTTTGCCTGCACAGCGTACCACATGACCCGCTCAGGCGGGCACGGTGACGCGATTCTATACAATATCCATCCAACGTTAGGGAGCTGTCAAAATAGTATCGGGCTGGGCTGTTATACGGGCGGTTCGCATTCCGGGTCTGTGTATGAGTTCACGCCAACCGCAACGGATGATCCGGACCGTGATTATAACATGGATTCGGACGGGACGGCGCCGGGGACCAATAGCGTTACGGGCGTTACGATTGCGGATCAATTCGTTTCGATCGTGGACGGCAGCGAAGATTTACATTTAGTTTCTGACGCGGATGCGGTGGGGGCTGGTGCGGATCTCTTAACAACTCCGCCGGGCGTGCAGTACGATATCGACGGCTATGATGTCGATGATGCCGGTGATACTTGGGACATTGGCGCGGATCAATACGTTTCGGCCGGCGGGGCGGATGTTGTAGTTGAGCCGGACGCGGTGGGCGCTGCGTTCGGCGCGGGCGCTCCCTCATTGGGGATCGTTTCGAAGCCGGCCGGCGTGGGCGCTGTGATCGGCGCGGGCGTTCCTTCCGCGGGCGTCGCGATTAAGCCGGCGGCGGCCGGCGCGGTGATCGGTGCCGGTGTTCCTTCCGCGGGCGTCGCGGTCAAGCCGGCGGCGGTTGGTGCTGCGTTCGGTGTCGGTGCTGCATCGGCGGTGATTGTGGCAAAGCCGGCCTCAACTGGGGCGGAGTGGGCCGCGGGTGATCCTGACTTGTCCGGAGCTGGTTTCGTATCGGCCGTTGGCGCGGAGTTCGGCGCTGGTGATCCGTCGTTGTCGATTAAGGCAAAGCTGTCGGCGGCCGGTGTTGCGTTCGGCGTGGGTGATCCGACGGCGACGATTGAAGCAAAGCCAGCGGCGGTGGGTGCAGTCTGGGGCGTGGGTGCCGTTGGTCAGGGTGGTGGCGTAACTGCTCCAGCTGCAGGCGCGGAGTGGGGCGTTGGTGATCCGGTGTTGTCCGGTCCGTCAGCGGTGCGGCTGACGATACCGCGGCGCGTGCGTGGCGGCCGGCGTGGTGCTGTTGAGATGCGCGGGGCTGGGGTGGTGCCGCGAAAAGTATACGGGACGCGGGCGGCCGCTGTGGCGCTCCGCGGTGTTCATTAATATAGATGGGGGCGGCTGATGGCGAGCGTGGTATATCTGGAGTTCAAGCGGGCAATGGCGGAGGCGGAGATTGATTTTCCGAACGATACATTTCACCTAGTTGCGGTGATGACCGACACGACGGTTGACACTGAAAATAACGGCATGGATTTTGTCGGAGATTTTACCGATCTCGATGAGTTCGACGGGGCGAATTACGAACGGAAAACGTTGTCCGGCGTGGCGGTCGCAAAGGATGCGGCCAACGGTCGGCTAGAAATCGATTGGGCCGATGTGACATACACGGCGCTCGGTGTCGGCACGCGGGGTATTGCCGGGTTCCTGTTGATGAAATTTGTCACGAATGATGCGGCCTCGATTCCGGTTGCGTTTATCGAAAAGCCGGGGACACCGGACGGAAACGATTTCCTAGTCCAGTGGCATGCAACGGACAAGGTGCTTTACTTCTAATCCGCGGCGGGCGGTTGTTCGAATCGGGGGGCGGAACTGTGGCGGGTGAGTACGCTAACGTTGAGGAAATCTTGCACCATGTTCACGTGGGGGATACTCGCGCGCCGTTGTTGGTGCGCTTGTATCCCGAAAAGGGCGGCACGCCAATTGACCTATCGGGCCTAACTGTGGAATTCTATATGGTGAATTCCGCCGGCGTGGCTGTCGTGGAACAATCCGATACGGGCGTGACGGTGACGGATGCTGAGAACGGGTTGGTTTCCAAGGAGTTTATCGCGGCGGATGTGGATACGGCCGGGCGATTCTTTGGATACTTTGTCGCGATAGACGGGGAGGGTAAAGAGGAGACATTTCCGGTCGATGGACGGCGGTTGGTCGTGAAAGTTTACGCAGATTGACGTGGGGCGGTAGAAATACAACGCAGCCAGCGGTTCGCAACGGCAGTTTTTTGGGAAAGTTTTAGAATTCGTCCCGCAGAAATGTCGTTTCCGCGCGCAAAACCTGATTTACCAGTGGGCGGGGTGTGCCTGCTAATGGCTTCGCTCGCGAGCGGCTCGGATTGGGGCAGATCCGGGCCGCTTTTGTTGCTTTACGGACGCCGGCAATGCTACGCTGGAGCAATGAAAACCCGCACCATCATCATCGCAACGGTGGCCGCGTTCGTGGGTTATTTGGCTGCGGATGGTTTTCTGGGCAACAATTATGTCTACGAACCCGGCCGGTGAGAGAACCATTTCAAATTAGGGCACGACCTGATTTTGATTCTAATTGAATGGTTCGCCATTTTATGGGAAACTTGGCGCTACTAGTTTGCAGCTCGCCCCAATACCGTGGAGATTTCGATGCAAAAAGGAAAGTTCATATCTGGACTTGGATTCGTCAATGCTGCTGTCTTTGTGATGTTGTTTATTTTTCTGCCCCGGAACAATGAAATCGTTTATCTCTCCTGGGACTGGGCCTCCTTCTACATCAACACAGTCAATTGGAATCTCTTGTTTGGTATTCTCATCGCAAGTCTTTTGGTTTCTGTCGGCGCTTATTTTCTCGTGGATAGCCTTCAGGCCAAACCTCAGGAAGACACCTAAGCTTCACATTGTGGTCCTTCTTTTTTGCTCCCTCTCGCACAAATCACCAAGCGAGATCTGGCATAAACTAGTGGTGTCCTGGCTTGAAATTAGCGCAATGAAGACCCGAACCATCATCATCGTCGCGGTGGCCGTGTTTGTGCTGTACCTCGCAGGGTACGGGCCTGCGTATCGAGCTTGGGCATTCGGCAACACACCAGAACCAATCCACAGGATAATTAAAATCACTTACACGCCGCTGTGGTGGCTGTGCGATCGCTCGGAAACGGTTCGCGAGTGCGTGGATGGGTATGCGGCTTGGTGGTGTGAGGTGCGGTGAGAGGATTCCCCATTCTGCCCCAGAGGTGACCCATGACGACCGACAAGCCGAAATGGTGGTAGAGTTGGATTCTGTGCGCGCTCGTCGCGTTGCTGCTGATGGTCGGGCCGTATGTGGGCGAGGACCGCAAGTGATCGCTGCCCAATCTCCGGGGGCTAGGTTACGCTCTTCACCAGGAGGAGCAACCGCGTCCTTGAAGATTCAGACGACTTTCTAGGATTGTCAATCTCTTGTTTTCAGGCAAGCGAAACATGGTGGAAAGTCTGCAACGGTCGTTCGACCGTCTCTGGACAATGGCACTTTGCTATAGTTCTTTTCTAGCAGCTCGTTTTTCTGGCGGCGTTGTTCTTGCGTAGCCTTGATTTTGGCCAATAGTCGCTCTGAGAATTCGTAACCTGCTTGCTGGTCGTCGTTGCGCAAATGCACGAGCTGGTCAATTGATCTCCAATTGCGCCCGGTGTAAATGCCAACAGCGAAGATCGCGGCCGCCGCGAGGATTAAGGTGGTACGGGCAGTTATGGTGAGATAGTTTTGACGTACATTCATCTGGGATCACTCCTGAAAAATGAGCACTGGGAGTGTTGTTCTAGAATTGGAATTTGTTGCCGGTATTATGTTCAACAGCTTTGGGTTCCAATTAGCATGATCCCGCCTGCTTGCGGTTTTGTCTAAATAGAGCACAATATTTTTTCTGCCAAGTCTTGTCAGGCCAGTTCTTTTCCTTGGTTTTCTTTCCGCCTTGAGGTAGCACGCGTACAAATCACCCACCAACATCCGAACTCGGATCGTTTAAGCAATCGACGCTAACGTAACCACGCCGTGCCTCTGATGTTTCGTCTGTCGATCTCCAGGATTTGATCTCTGCGAAAACTACTTCAGGAAGCGTCCTTTCTCCAACGTGCAGAACTTTTTAGGCCACGTGCGCCATCGATTCGTCACCTACTTGCTTCATAAAAGCATTTCAAACTGGGACACTGCCGAGAGTGCCAGGGTCATATTTTGACCACGAACTGCAGCCGCGATATGATGTCGGGATGAAAACACGGACCACCATCATCCTCGCTGTTGCCGTGCTCGTGCTGTACCTCACAGCCTACGGGCCTGCGTATCAAGCCTGGGCATTCAGCAGCACACCGGAATCAATCCGCACGACGATCGAAGTTACTTACGCGCCGCTGTGGTGGGCTTGTGACCGGTCGAAAACGGTTCGAGAGTCTGTAGACGGTTACGCTGCCTGGTGGTGCGAGGTGCGGTGATGGCTATGCTTAGCACACAAGGGTAGGATGATAATTGAGCCTGACGATTTGCATCAAACTTAAAGAATATAAGAAATGCCCATCCCGTATCACCGAAGTTTGAAGAAACGTATTTTTACATCATCTTTAACTTATGACATTCCAATTACTGTCGGTGCAACCGTCGCCGCTATTGCAGGAGCGTCCAAGCTTTGGAAGGATGAACGCATTTCTGCATATTGGTTGATAGCAGCTGCAGTCGTTGTCTTTGTTTCAACGATATCTAAACATATCGCGAAACACGTAACGGAAGAGGAGAAACACTCGATTCACCCCCTTGAAGGCTGCCTTGAAACCCTGCGAGCAGTATTGTTAGGAGACGATGTTGACGAGAATATTGAATTGAGATTGTGTATCCACCGGATTGAAAAAAAGGAGTTGGTTCAACTTACCGAATACTGTGGCACCAATTGCTCGAATAAGGTTGGTAGGAGGATCTCAGTCCGTGCTGGAATCACGGGGAAAGCGATACGCACCGGACAATTCCAAGTGTCGAACAGGAAAGAAGTCGATCAGAGGGCTCACCTGGACGACATGGTCAAGAATTTTGGTTTTTCTCGATCAGAGGCAGAACGGATGAAACCGGACCGAGAATCCTGGGCAGCCATGCCAATAGGAGACCCTGTTGAGGCGGTGTTATTTCTCGATACACGTAGTAGGGGGTTTTTCGGGAATAGCAACTCAAATCGAAGAAAAGCCATCATGAGTGCGAGCATGGGCATTGCCGAGTTCACAAGACGCCGCTATCGTTAATGAAGGCGGGATTTGACATCCAAGGTGATTAAAAAAACCAAACGGGAGAATTCAAATGTCAAACGAACAAGAAAAACAGACCAGCCAAAACAATCAACCATCGATACATTCAATTGTTGCCACAGTCACAGAGACGGCGACTACGGTCACTGAATCCTGTGAAATCCCTTCTCAGATAAAGGCCGCGATCCAGCGAAGCCTCGAAGGCAAAAAAGGCAAGTAGTAGGTCGAATTGTTGACAAAATTCTAGCCGTTGGCGTAATGCGCCGACGGTTTTTTATGCGCATGAAAAACCTACCGGGGTAGGCGGGTAAGGCTTCACCATTACGGCAACGTGTTGAATTTCAGTGCAGGAGCGGTTAGGTTGGGGGGGTTGCCCGCGAAATCCCGAAGTAGGTGGTTTCGGCAAAGAATGGCGGTCGGGGAATGTGCGATGGGCAGCCAGGGCTAAGTTGGAGCGGGAAGGAAATCGAGATGGGTAAACAGCAGTTGTCGGGTATCGATGAAATTGCTGTGCTTTGGCAGCAGATCACCGAGAAACTCGACACGGACATTGTGTTGTACTCGGGACCAGTCTTACCTTCCGAATCCATACAGCTTAATGAGGTTGTCCGAGGAAACGAATGTCGCACAAATGTCATACTGGTGTTAAGCACCTTTGGCGGAGTGGCGGACTGCGCTTTCAGGATAGCTCGATGCCTACAGGAATGCTACAAGGCCGGACACGTGACGGTCTTTGTGCCGAGTTTTTGTAAGTCGGCAGGCACGCTCGTGGCTATTGGAGCGGACGAGATCATTATGTCTGACGATGCAGAATTTGGGCCTCTTGACGCCCAGATCTTGCATCGAGACGTTGTGGAACGGACTTCCGGCCTAACGCATTCGCAATCACTGGAAACTCTTTGCAATGAGGCATCCCGCTCATTTGAAAAAATCTTCTTGCACTTGCGTCAACAAACAGGAATTGCCAGTGACACGGCCGCAACCGTGTCTGGTGGGCTTGTTGCGGGGCTGTACCAGCCTATCTTTGGCAAACTGGACCCCATGGTCCTCGGTGAACACGAGAGGGCAATGAGGGTCGCCAAGGAGTACGGGGAACGCCTCTCGAAAGGCAAGAGCCTGATTCGGTCGCGAGGAGTAAAACGACTTATCTCCGAATATCCCTCTCACAACTTCGTGATCGATCGCACTGAAGCAAAAGACATATTCCGGAATTTGCGATCCCCAAATACAATAGAATCTCGATTTGTCAAGCTTTTATCTCCTGTGCTAATCGAGGGTCTATTCGACGATGAATCGGATTCTGTAATAGAGTTGCTTGATTTATCCGATGTTTTGAGTAGTATTCCAATCGAAACACAAACCCAATATTGGAGTGAGCATCACAATGGAGACCCGCAAAACAGTGGCGGCGAACCAGGAACAACAGAACGAGATGAGCACGGAAGTCGAACACAAGAAGGCGAAGCAGAGAGAGCAACTCAAGCGCCTGAAACGACTTCTGGGTCCGAGGGGTCTACGCAGGAATAAGTTCCGGTCGCTACGAAGTTACTTTTAATAGATCCCAAATCTCAAATATATTTATTACCGCCTGCAATTCACTTTGCGGGCGGTTTTTTCGTTGGTGCGATGTGAGTTTAACCAGGTATCCACCGGAAAAACCCTGATAAACTTTTCCGATTTTGCGCTTGAAACATATGTGTACTTGTGTTCAGATATGCACAGTCTCGTCAACCACTGATCCGGCAGGCCCGGCCGCTTTGCGATCCGCTGTAGGTGATCGCGATTTGCTCTCAAAGCGAAGTCGATTCTTTTCCTCAATGTCCCGTTTCCGCGCAACCGCTGCGCCTACCTACAGGAGACCAACCATGTCCAAACGCATCATCAGATTCATTCGCCGATTCCACAACATCCACGGAGTTCCGCCAACGGTTGGCGAGATTTCACAGGCGTGTGTCATGCAGCCGAAAAGCGTCTGGGATGAACTGTGGCGACTCCAGAACCGTGGTCGCGTACGATTTGACCCGAATGTGCCGCGGTCCGTGCGCGTGCTTCCTGTGCGGCCTGTGCTGGAGTACCTTGGTACCGTTCGTTAGATCGTCACCGCAAAAACGGAAAACAACTCATGGATTGGATCGCCGGCTTCCTGACACTGATTAGCATGGAAATGATCGCGCGCCACAAGTGGCAGGGCTGGGCCGTTGGTCTCGTGAACCAAGTGACTTGGCTCGTGCTGATCTTTAACCGCGAATTGTGGGGATTGCTGCCGCTGAACGTTGTGCTGACGTGGCGGTTTAGCGTGGCGTTGATGAAGTGGCGGGAAGCTGCGAAGGAAGGCTGAAGTTGAATTTATCCGGCAATCGCCGGGGCTACCTCTGGGCCAAGTCAGAGGCCGTGTTCGACGCACGTAAGTCGCCGGCGACTTGCAGCAAGCCAATTTGCTGTCTCGGCTGAGTAGCTCCATCCTTGAGACACTTTCCGTTTTGGCCATTCTCTTCCATTTGCCCGCGCGCAACCGCTGAGCACATTCGAGGAGAATTTTCCACAATTCTCATAAATATCTCGAATTCCGTGTCGTTTTTGCGCCCCAATCCTGATTCCCATTATGGGAGTAGTCTGCGCCCATTTTCTGCCAGCTGCTCAAGCTCAAGAAATTTGATCTGGGCGAGCATGAACACAAGTGTGTTATGCCTGCTTTGCTCGCCAGGCGCGCGGGCGGTAACCTATATGGGTTGCCGCCCGCCTCGTATTCTCCCCCTGCGCTTCTTGTCTTTCTCCAAGACTTATGTCTCTCTGTGCGCAACCCATCCGTTAAAGGTGAAGGGCAGTGCAACAGCACAACGGCCCGCGCGTGAGATTCCCCGCGGAAGGAACACAGGGTATGAAGCTGCTAGACATCGAACTCATCAAGACACCGCGGTATCAAGAGTGGCTCGAAAAGGTGAAGACCGAAGACCCGGGGGTTTGGCGCGAGCACGTCGAAGCGAACGAGCGGAGCATTGCGGAGGCGGAGGTACTCACGAAGCAACGAGCGCGGAACGAGCACCTCGATTGAGCCGAACGCAGTTGACAGTTGATATCAACGCTGGGTATCGTGAGCCATTCAAAAAAAGCGGGACGCCGTGGTGCGCTAACACCGACGACGTCCCTAACCAGTCCCCTTGCGTTAACAAGGTTGTGGCTATGAGCGTTCATCGGCGTTACAGCTTGCGCCGTTCGTTGTATCTTTCCTCCGCTTCGCAACCGCGACAATCCGCGTCACCGGACCGCGAGTGCGATGTCCCCCGCTGCCAAAATCCCCGGCCCCCGCCTTAGGCTCTCTGCGCTTTGGGTTCATTCGTGTAGCGCACGAAAAAAGCCGTTGCTGAAAGTTTGGCGACCAAAGCAACGGCTTGATTCAGAAACCCGGCATGAGCGAGGTTGTTTGTATGCGCCCAACCTAAACGATGAGGTTGCGCCATGTCAAGCAAAAACTCCGTGCCGGGAAGTTTGTGTTACCACGGCAACGGGGTTTAGTTTGAGACCTGGACACCCGCTGCCCTTCACCAGCACGGAGGGCGTTATGGATTTTATGCAATGGGAGTCGAATTGCGACAGGCTGTTTCGACCAGACAACAAAAAATTGCCCGATTCGGGAACTTATTGCGAGGATTACTGGGCCGACAAATTTGAGGTGTCCGTGACCTGCCTCAATGAATGGCTCGACGAATGCGACGTGCCGTACATGCGGGCGCCTGGGCGGAAGAAGTGGGTTGACGCGCAGACGCTTTACAAACACCTTGGCATGGTCACTATTGCAGACAAGAAAAATGAAAAGCGAACGGCCAAAAAGGCAACAAAGAAAAAAGCAACGCGGAAACGGTGAGGGTTCGGTTTTCAAGGATGGTACGAAGTGGAGGGCGATGATCACCGTCTATGACGCTAACGGCGAACTGCGGCGGCGGTCCAAGGTGGCAAAATCGAAAGCCGATGCAAACGTGTTTCTTCGCGAGTTGCAACACGATTTGGCAGCGGGAGTTGGTTTGCCGGCGGATTCGATGAACGTGGCCCAATACATGAGATTGTGGCTGTCCGACGTTATCCAGGGTGAGAGGGCGGAGAACACTTACGAAAGCTATCGTTTGTCGATCAAGAATCACATTATCCCCCGCATCGGCCGATTGAAGCTGTCCGCCCTGACCTCTCGAAATGTGCTCTCGATGCTGGCAGCGATGAAACGCGACGAGGTGGGCGGCAAAACACGGCAGTACGCCCACACTGTTTTGAAAACGGCACTTGGTCGGGCTGTTGCGATGGGGGAGATCGGCAAGAATCCTGTGGATGGCGTGCCACGTCCACAGTACCAGCCGGAAGAGATCCACCCGTTCACGCAACAACAGATGCGAGCGATTATCAAAGAATCCGAAGGGTGTAGGCTGGGGTCTGCAGTACTTCTGGCATTTGCGACCGGGATGCGACAAGGGGAGATTTTCGGTTTGCCTTGGAGTTCCATCGACTTCAAAATGAGCCGATTGGACGTGAAGCAGCAGTTAATCGAACCCCGTGGAATGCGTAAGCTAACCGAACGCCTAAAAACGCCAACCAGCCGCCGCACTATCGAGTTACCAGCCTCAATCATTGCTAGAATGAATCAGCATCGAGCGGCCTCTCTCAAGGAGGGATTGCAAGAATTGGTATTTGTGGACACTGCGGGGGGGCTGATCCGCAAAAGCAATTTTCGGCGCTACGTATGGGTGAGGCTGCTAAAGGACTGTGGCATTGAATACCGCGGCTTTCACCACATCCGCCACACCTACGCCACGTTGCAACTGACGGCGGGGGTTCCCGCTCATATCGTTGCTGACGTAATGGGCCACAAGGACGCGAGCACGCTGCTGAAAGTCTATGCCCACGTCCTGGAAGGCGTGCAGTCGATGGCTTCAGATTCGATTGCCAAACTGCTGGGATAATTGTTTACCGCAACGCTATAGCTACTTTTGGTCGCCTGCCAACGAAAACCGCCGCTCTCGAATAGCGGCGGAAGCCCTATGAATTAAGTGGTTTTTGTGAAGTGCCCCCACAAGGACTTGAACCTTGAACCTACTGATTAAGAGTCAGTTGCTCTGCCAATTGAGCTATAGGGGCTTGTGTTGTAACGTTTTGATTTGATTGGGCTTATGGTGCGGTTTGTTCCGGGGGGATGTTGCCGGACATCGCCCAAGCTGCCGTCATCGAAATCTGGCTGAAGCAAGTTCGGAGTTTAACCGAAATCGTCACCAAATTGCCAGTGACAAATTGCTCGTGAGCAGACCACCAACAACTCGGGGCTTCTCTCCCTTCGAGGTTAAGATCAGGCGTACGGTTCAAATTAGACTGTTGTTCCAGCCGAGAGGTTCACGGTTTCTTTTCCAATCGTCCGGTATACCGCTGGGACCAACCCTCAATGCGATAATTCCGCCGATGATGGCACATGTTGTATCCATATCGCCGCCGACTCGGGCTGCCGTCCACATTGCCTCGCAGTAGTCATCTAATGATGCCGCTGCCATCCAAATACAAAACGGCACCGTGTCCTGAGTACTGATTTCATGCCCGCAGCCAACTTGCGAGGCAATCGTGAAGGCCCACGTATCGAGAGGATAGGATGCTGTCCATTCCAGGCGGCGACGAACTTCGCTTTGATCAATCTTGGAGATGACCCAAGGAATCAAGGCTTCCGCTGGCTCGGATTGGCAGCGCCACGCCCAGCCTGCCGCCAAGGCGATGGCAATCGCACCGACCTGAGCCTCCGGGTTCGCATGAGTCACTTCCGCCGAGAGTGCAGCTTGCTCAATGGTCATTTCAATATTATCTGCGAACCAGGCCCCAAGCGGCGACACTCGCATCGCCGCACCGTTTCCATAAGAGCCGCTTCCCCCAAACATCTGTTGGCTCAGCGTCTTCCAGCTTTCGCCTTGCGCAACATTCTCCAGCAAATGTCGAGCACCGGCTCCGTATCCACGATTTGGTTCCGATTGAAATCGTTCAGCGAATCGCTGCGCAAGAAAATCTTGATCAACGCATTTGCACTCACGGAGTGTTTCCATCAGGGCAAGTGCCATTTCCGTGTCGTCCGTGTAGTTCCACGGTGGTGCTGGTGGGTTGTGGCGATTCGCCTCGGCGGCAACATGTGGCGAGAAGAATTGCTGGCCAAATGCGTCCCCAATCGAAAGTCCGTCCAGTGACAAGCACGCTCTGTCCCATCGATCGTTTGACATTTTCAAAACCTCAAGTCAGGAGTCGGTATGCATCACCTATGGTATACAACAAAACCGCACTGAGTACCTGTCCCGTGAGTGCTAGGATCAATTTAGTTCCTAAAAGGAGTGGTGCCGGTTTACGCCGTCAAAAGCAGCCTTTCTTGTTGTTTTGGGAATAGTTCGAGGGACACCGGTTCGCAGGAAAAGTTCGCCATGCTCGTCTTGGGGACGATTGAAGAACGAACCGTTGGGGCAGATTTGGTGTCAGGGGCATGGTAACCTGATGTCTCGGTAGTCGTGATTCCGCTGAGAACTGCCGGCCAGAGAACGATTCGCATTCCTGCAAGTTCGATAAAGTGACCACGTGCTCTTATCAATCACCACGACTCGACATCCTGCGGCTGATCTGGGTGATTTATCGATACGAGAACACCGTGCGATTTTTGCCGGTGGGGCTTGGGGATGATATGGTGGGATCTCCGACGCAGATGGGGGGAGAACGTGGCTAAACGGCGTGCAATGGATGACGAGACGATCAACTGGGGACGTGCGGCTGCAATTTTCGGCGTCCATCAGCCGGTGCAGCGTTGAATGATTTGTTGGTGCAGGTGCGGTTCAAGCATAGGGCGTGACAGAAATGTTCGAACGGATTTCGATTGAACTCACGAACAAATGCTCCAAAGGCTGTTCGTTCTGCTACAACGACAGCGGCCCAGGCGGAGCTACGCTCTGGCAAGCGGACGAGGTCGTCGCTTTTGTCAAAGACTGCGCCGGTCACGGTGTGAAAGCCGTGTCGTTTGGTGGTGGCGAACCCCTTGAGTTCGATGGTATCTTCGAAATCCTGAAACGTCTGGATGGCGTGCTCTTTCGGTCGATCACGACCAATGGCCTGCTTCTCGATCAGGGGCAGTTGCGCCCCTTGGTGAACGCCAGCCCAGATAAGGTACACGTCTCCTTACATTTTCCCCAAAATCGGGCAGAGGTCGCACGCGTCGTGCGGCACGTGCAGTTGTTGAAAGAAAATGGAATCAGAACCGGGGCCAATCTGCTGGTTGCAAAATCCCAGCTCGACGCTGCGAAGCGGGCAGCGGAATCGCTTACAGCAGTCGGGCTGGCGGACGAGGAAATTGTTTATCTTCCCATGCGCGGTTTTGACACACCGACGCCGGAGGAGATAGCCAGCGTTGCTGCAAGCCCGCAGTTTCAATCAATGACGTGCTTGCCGGAATGTGGCGCAAGCCAGCGATTTTGTTCCGTGCGTTGGGACAAAACGGTCGCTTGGTGTTCTTACACGGAATCCCGCAGCATTTTAAATGAATTGACGTATGACGGACTTTGTCAGGCAATGCACGGTATCGGTTTGAAACCCTGTGACAAGTCCCTGGTGGAGCTATCGTTTGACGACGAATGCCGCCCAGACATTGAACCGTCGTCACACTTCACGTTTTACGCCTCACTGTCCAAGCCGGTGGATTATCCTGCCGCCCACAGCATGGACACGGAGTGGTTTGCCACGGACAAGAACGGCCATGTCGCATTTCTGAATTCCAGACAACCAGGAGCCGTTCCCAAGGTTTTTATCGAAGCGTTTGGTTCTCAGTATTCGTTCTATGACTTTGAGGAGCACTTGTTGGACCCGGCAACGGGTAATCAGGTGCAGTTTAATCTGGTGGACTTTTTCGAGGCGGGGCCGGGATATTTTTTCTGTATCGACAGGTTCAATGATCCACCTAATATGACACTTGAAGAGAGCGGATTTGCCTTATCATCTCTCAGTAAAGAAGGGCATGAAGAACTTCCGCATGGAAAGCGAAGAATGGTCACTGGCCTCTTTAACTGGAACGAAGAATACTTTCACAACACTTCGGCTTCCAGCAATTATGGATATCACCAATCACGCATAGATGCGATTTGCTGGCTCAAGGACGTGTCCGTGATGGAGCGACTCCCGAGCGATTCCATGCTGCTTCCCGTCGCAGGGCATACGGTTGCGTGGGTCTATGAAACACCCCGTGAATCAATGCGCGCATTATACGAAGAAGGACTAGTGCTCTCGCTGTTACGTGAAGATTTTTACCCCAGCCCGCACCGATTTGGTTTCTATACGTATGCCAACGATGACTATTCTGGCGGCCCGTACGATCAAAGAAAACTCCCTCAAAACCCAGTCCACATCGATCAATTGGCTGGCAAAACACGGGAAGTGTGCAGCCACGTGCATTTTGCATCCGTGGATTTCAGTCAAATGCCAAGATTCCAGCCAGCAGAATATTTCCCATGCGCCGTCACCTATGGTAAATGGGTCGATCTGGAAGGGAATGCTCACTCGTATGACTGATCAAATACCCATGCATCATGCCACACGGCTAGGAAGCTCGCGATGACATTTTGGCCATTTCGAAAAAAGCAGGTTGAAACGCTTTCGCTGGACGAATTGCGCGCTCGGCTCATTACTGTGGCATCCGAATCGAAACGAAGGCGACAAAAATGGTGTCAATTGTACAAGGATCAAGTCGTTGCCAACGTAGACGCACTCTGCAAGATCCCCGAAGAGCTGGCAAGTGACCCTGCTTCGATTAACAACTACGTACAAGCAATAAGTGAGGTGGCCCAATGCCTTGCGACACATTGCCAGACACCTGAGTTATGGGAGAAGCTGTGTGGTACCTCTGAGGACAATCCGATTCTCCAGTGGAATCAGTGGCTGGATCAGCTTCCTGAACGAATGGAGCGGTTAGAATATGACGAATTGATAACCGAAGCGAAATCAAATCTTGAACGTGCAGAAAGCTTAGGTGGACCTGCCGCCCGTCAATATGAAACCTTCATGTTGGGGCGTTTGGGGGAACTCCTGTTTCACTCCGGCAAAGTGCTGGAGGCTGTTGAGCCTTTCGAGGCTGCCCTCGCGCGTTGCAAAAATTCCGATGATATTGAAGGTGAATTGAGCTACCTCAATTATTTGTTGGAAGCTCATCGATATTTGGGAGATTCAAAACAAGCAGTCTCAACCGCCGAAAAACTGCTCAAACTCCAATCACAGTTGGGACATGACACCAACGAGATCGAGAAACGAATCCAATTGCTTCAAGAGGGTGAACCGTTGTGCCGCATCGTTTGCGTGCATGATGGCAACACCTATGAAATGGATGAAATCACCAGCATTAAAGAAGGTCGGTTTGGTTTTCAGTTTGTGCGAAACCGAATGGCATTACAAATGGCTTCCACAATCGTGCAACAGGGAAATGAACTTGCAACAAATGGGCAACTTGCTGATGCATTGGAGAAATACCAACAAGCTTCCGAGGTCGATCCGTATAACCCTGATCCGTTGTATCAAAGTGGGATGTGTTTGTTGGAATTATGGGCGTTTGCGCAAGCCAAGAATACATTCGAGGAAGTCGAACAACTGGCACCGGGTTGGTTTCGCTGTCGAAGTGACATCTGGCTTGCGGAAGCGCTTGATCAAGGAACCGTCACAGTCGAGGAATTCCAATTGTTGCGTGCTTTGGATGATGGCGGATTAAATCCAAAGGAGGCTTTGGCCATCGCCAAGAAAGCAATAGACACCTATCCCGAGTTTGCTGCATTTCACTTGATTCGCGGCGATCTTCTCAGCCGAAGTGGCAATACGAACAACGCCATCGATTGTTACCGGGCAGGTCTAAAGCTTACATCCGAGCCTGATTTAGAAAGCCGATTATTGTGTTCTCTTGCTAGTGCATTGCCAAAAGGTGCACCCGAGAGATCGGCATTGATCGAGCGGGCACTTGGTCTCAAGGGTAACCTTACCGCCCAAGCGACAGCACGACTGATTGGCTTGCAGTAAGCGATAGTGAACCCCTTTTCGCAATTGCAATCCGTAACCCAAACTCTCCCTTGCCGTTCTTATCGGCCATAGCGGTGCGGGCAAGACCACCTTCGCACACAAACGCATTCTGCCGACTGAGTTCTGATCGACATCGCTGCTAGCTGTTGGCAATCGCATCGTGAGCTAAGGCGTGATTCCCTCACTCCGGCAATCGCGCAATAAAACCATCCAGTTCGCGGCGAAACTCCGCAGGTAACGCATCGTTGTGGTTTCCGCCGGGGATTGAGACGAATTGTTTGGGGTGGTTGGCTGCCTCGAACAGGTTGCACCCAATCTCGTAGGGAACCACCCGGTCGGCGTCGCCGTGACATTGCAGCAACGGGCCTTCGTAATTCCCGATTTTTGACTGCGAATCTAAGCGATTGCGCATCAGGGATCGCACCGGCAGCACGGGAAACGAGCGGGCACCGACGTCGGGCAGCGAGGTGAACGTGCTGACCAGAATCAGCCCCCGCGCTCCATCCTCAGCAGCCAGGTCGACGGCGACGCCGCCTCCCAGTGATCGACCCATCAACACGATCTCTTCAGGCGCGATTCCTTCGCGCTGGGCGAGTAAGTCCCGGGCGGCGCGAGCGTCTTGTAGAATTCCCGCTTCGTTGGGAACTCCTTCGCTACGACCGTAGCCGCGATAGTCGAAAATCATCACCGACAGATCGTGCGCATCATGCAATTCACGAATCGTCGCAGCGCGGTGGCTGAGGTTGCCAGCGTTGCCATGCGCATACAACACCACAGCCCGCGGCTCGGGATGCGGCAGGTACCAGCCATGCAAACTCGTTCCGTCGGCCGATTCAAACCATACATCTTCGACGCCTAGTCCTTCGGGTGTCCAATCCCCATCAGGATACGGAATCGGAGCGAAGACCAGCGAATTCTCAAGTGCTGCCAAGGGGGACTGCAATCCGCGGCCGGGCGAGTAGCAGCCGCTGAGAATTGAGATGGCCGAAAGTACGGACAATCGGTAGGCCAACCAAACCACATTCATGCGCGGCCTCCTGCCGAGTCATGTGACGGTGACGAAATACTGAAGGGGGGTATGAGAGAGAGTGAACGCACGTGTGTATCGCAACCGCCGAAATCTGTCAACGGCGCTTAGGTTTTAAGAAAGACCGTCTGACTGCAATGATCGCGACTGCGCCCGACTATGGTGGGGTTTTTGCGGAAATGATTTTTCCATCCTGGGTGAAAATTGCCACGGCAAGAGCGACGGATGCAGGTGCATGTTTAACACGTTAATTGAAAACAGGCTGACGATTTCAGCGGGCGGACGTTCACGTTTCCTTCACCCACATTCAGCCCACAATTGAAACCCGTCTGGCCAACCGGTAAAGTCAATACTAGGTCCAGCGCGCGGCCTCCCCATTTTTTATTGATCTCCAACCTCCAACCCTCACGCCTGTCCCCTCAAGCCTCGAGCCTACTCCCCAGCTAAGGATCCTCCCAGAATGAAATCTCTCGTTACCAGCAGCGCCGCATTGTTAATTTTGGGCTTGGCAGCGCTCTATTCGGCGACCGGTGCCACGCAACCGGCGCAGGAGTCCGCAGAACCCGAATTGCAAATCGCCGTCGAGGCCAAGAACCCGTGGACCGATCTGCAATTGAACAACGACCCCAAGAACTTTCAATTTGCGATCGTCACAGACCGGACCGGCGGGCATCGTCCGGGAGTCTTTAGAGGGGCAATCGACAAGTTGAATCTGCTGCAGCCTGAATTTGTGGTTTCCGTCGGTGACTTGATCGAGGGAGGTACAGAGGATCCCGGACGGTGGGCACTGGAGTGGTCGGAATTTCAAAGCAATGTGGAGCGGTTAGACATGCCGTTCTTTTACTTGCCCGGCAACCACGACATCAGCAACATGCCGATGTTCGAGGAATGGAATCGCAAATTCGGCCGGTCCTATTATAGTTTTCGCTACCACGACGTACTGTTTCTCTGCCTCAATAGCGAAGACCCGCCGCGCAAGGGATCATTTCACTTCAGCCAGGACCAACAAGAGTGGGCTCAAGCGGTGCTTGCTGAAAACAAAGATGCCCGCTGGACCATCGTGCTGTTGCATAAGCCGACATGGACCTACGTCAATGCCGATTTAGAGGCCAGCGGTTGGGCGCCGATCGAAGACGCATTGGGCGATCGACCCTATACGGTGTTTTCCGGACACAAACACAATTATGCGAAATCGGTTCGTCGAGGACGTGATTATTACATGTTGGCCACCACTGGTGGCGGTTCGAATCTCAGCGGCAAGGACCAAGGCCGCTTCGATCATGTGGTGTGGGTCACGATGAAAGACGATGGCCCGGTGATCTCAAACTTGATGCTGGATGGCATCGATCACAAAAATATCCGCACTGTTCCCGACGTCCGTAAAGGAAAATAACCGACGGCTCACGTCCGCCTCGTGTTTTTGTTCCATGTTTTACCTTCCCCACAGCCATGGTTTGGGCGTGGGGTCACGATAACGAAAATAAACTTTAATGCCCGATCCTTCCCCCAAACTGCTCCACGGACAAACTGCGTTAATCACCGGTGGCGGACGTGGCTTAGGCCGTGCGTTCGCCGAGCAACTCGCCTCTCTGGGTTGTGCTGTCGGTATTCACGGCATGCGCGAACATGGTCCGGCGGAATATGGCGAGGGGACCACGCTGACCGATACCGCAGCCGCCGTCGGGGAGACACATGGCGTGCGGTCGCTGTCCGTGTTGGGCGATTTGACCCAAGAAGCCGATGTCGCTCGTGTCGTCGAAACCGTATCGCAACAGCTGGGGACGATTGATATTCTCGTGCACAACGCCGGCGGGGATATCGCTGCTGCCGGCGGCAAACCCAATCCCAATGACGCCGTTGAAATCAAAAGCATCGATGTCCGTTCGGTCATCGATCGCAATTTGTTGTCCACGATTTTGATCAACCAACAGGTTTCGAAGCTCATGATCCCCCGCAAAAGTGGGCGGATAGTGAATATCAGTTCCATCGCCGCCTTTCGCGGATCCGACAGCGGCGCGATTTATGCGACTGCCAAAGCGGCCCAAGTTGAATATACCCGCTGTCTGGCGGTTCAATTGCGTCCGCACAACATCACCGTCAACAGCATTGCCCCGGGCGACACGCGGACGGGACGGTTTTTAGGCACCCGCGAGGTCGACGAAAACCGCTTGGTCACCGAGGGAACATTAGAGCGAATCGCGCTGGTCGATGAAGTCGCCCGCGTGGTCGAGTTTTTCGCCGGACCGTTGGGAGACTTCGTCTCCGGTCAGGTACTCCGCGTCGACGGCGGTACCCAATGCTGGCCCGCTTAACACGCGTGTTGTGCACGGGGGCAGGATCAACTTCCAAGCGTAGGAAAAAGAAGCCTCACGCAAAGGCGCTAAGGGCGCTAAGAAGGTACCGGGGCCGACCGATTCAAGAATGATGCCTGCGTGGTCGGGAAATCATTTTTGAAAGAGAATGGTTTCGGCCGATTCGACGCGATCCAATGCCCAGCAAATTGACGCCGCATAATTCTTTGCAAGCTTTGCGGCTTTGCGTGAGGCTTTTTCCTCCAACGGCCCTGCCAATCGCAGAAGCCGCGGCCAGCAAAAGTCTTTGCAGCGAATGGTGCACCACAACGCACCCAGCACTCTCTGGCCACTCGCCACTCTTTCCCTACGTCGTTGCCTTACGCTTTTCCGACCATTTCATTAGGAACAACAAGACCGGACTGGCGACGAATATCGAGCTATAGGTACCCACGATCACGCCGACAACCAAACAGAAGGCGAAGCCGTGAATCCCTTCGCCACCGACGGCATACAGAATGATGACCACGATCAACGTTGTTAGCGAGGTGAGTAAAGTCCGCGCGAGCGTTTGATTCAAACTGGTATTCACCATCGTTTCGTCGAGTGACGGGTTTTTGCCGCGGACTTCACGGATACGGTCGAAGACCACGATCGTGTCGTTGAGTGAATAGCCTACGATCGTCAACAACGCGGCGATCATTGGCAGATTGATTTTAAAGTCTTCAAAGCCCAATATCCCTGGGACGATGCTGTTGATGTACGATGCCAAGGCGACCAGGCCGACTACGCACAACACGTCGTGCACCAACGCTGCCACAGCGGCGAACCCGAAGGTGATGCGTTGGAAGCGAATCCAAATATAGGCGATGACCGCGATCAGGCTGGCACCGATGGCGTATAGTGCGTTGAACTTGGCGTCGGAAGCAACGCGGCCTTCAAAGCGTTGCACGCCTGAAAACGCGGGGTTTTCCGCCATATCCGACTGTACTTTTTTCAATGCATCGTCCAGGTCGGCCTGTGATAATGCGCTATCGGCGATCAATTTGATCTTTTCAAAGCGTTGTACTTCATTCTCGGACCCTATCGGCTCAAATCCCTTCACCACGTCGTAGGCAAACAACGAGGCTTCGTCAGTGAACTTAGGATTGCCCTCTTCATCGACCAGTTGTTCGCTCAATTTGCGGGTAATGGTATCAAAGGTCAAGCCATTAAATGATTCGTTGTCGCTGCTGAATGATAACACCACCGCGTGACGCTCCGGTTGATTCGCGTTTTCTTCAGCAGGCGTTTCTTCAGTCTCTGTCTCAACAACTTCAGCTACTACCGGTTCGATCGTTCCAAAATCCATTTTGTCGCGCGTTAACTGACCAGGGAATGCTTCATTGATCGCCTGTTCCACCTCTTTTTCACCGACATTCGGCAGGTTCGTTGCTGTGGAACGTACTTTGAAGGCAAGGCCTTCGTCCTCACCGTCCGCGCCCGGCAATGACTCCAATGTGATGCCGCTCTCGTTGAACTTGGCTAAGAACATCTCCCCCAACTGGTTCTTCGTGTCCTGGTAGTTGTGTTTCTCCGTAAAGCGGAAACTGACCATCGTTCCGCCGCGGAAATCGATGTCGTAATTCTCTTCGCCCCGACTCCAAAAGGCCACCATACCGATGGCGATCAATACCAGTGAAACCACCGCGGCAATATACCGCTTGTTAATGAAATTCCAATGGGTCGCGCCGATGACTCGCCGCATTTTCAATTCCGTCATCCAGCGTTTGCGTTCCAGGATGTCGAAGAACAACCGGCCAATATACAGGGCGGCGAACATGCTCATCACGATCCCGATAAACAGCGTGACAGCGAAGCCCTTCACCTGATCGGTACCGATGAAATATAGAATCACAGCTGTGATCAATGTCGTGACGTTGGCGTCGACGATCGTGGTAAACGCACGCGAAAAACCATTGTGAATCGCCATCCGCAAACTGGAGCCGCGCCCCAATTCCTCACGAATCCGCTCAAAGATCAAAACGTTGGCATCGACCGCCATACCGATGGTTAATACCAAACCGGCCAAACCGGGCAAGGTGAACGACGCCTTGATGAAGGCCATCGTGCCGACGATCAGCACCATATTGATCAGTAAGGCCAAATCGGCAATCACGCCCGCATAGCGACCGTAAAACCCTAACATGAAAATCAACACAGCAAACGATGCCAACATTAAGGCGGTCTTGCCTTGTTGAATCGTCGCTTCTCCCAGCAACGCACCGATCGTGTATTCTTGGATCGGAGCTTTTTCCAGCGGAACGGGCAATGCCCCCGCGTTGAGCACGTTGACCAGGTTTTGCACTTCTTCTTGCGTGAAATTCCCCGTAATAGTACCCCGCGCGCCGATTTCGGTAATAATCGCCGGCGCGGATTGCACTAAATCATCCAGGAGAATCGACAACTGATACTGGAATCCATCCTCTAACGGTTTGTATTCCCGCGTCAACCGCCGAAAGAGTCGAGCTCCGTCGCTGTTGAACAAAAAGCCCACCGCCGGACTGCCGTCTTCACCCAATTCCGGCGAAGCACTGCGGAGATATTGGCCCGTGACGTGCTTGGATTCGTCTTCATCGACGACGACCAACAGTTCCTCAAAGCCATCCGGTTTCCCTACGATTTGCCGAGTCACGGCACTGGAATAACTTGGGTCGGGTTCGCCGTTCGGAAGCGGTTTGATCGGATGCCAGCGTGCAATCACCTTGCCTTCGCGGTTTCGCACGATGGCCGAAGGCGAACTTTGCGCTTTGTTAATGATCGTCTGATGCTTTGGATTGCGGGGTGTGGCCACAATCGCGAATTCCAAACTTCCCAGTTTGGTCATCTTGTACTTGTAGTCTTCAACCGTTTGCTTGTCGGCGCCGGGGATGATGACCTCCACCCGGTCAGCTCCGACTTGACGTACAACTACGTCTTTGGTGCCATCGGGATTGATCCGCTTGATTATCGCGCCAACCATCTTACTCATCAAATCCCCAGAGACATCGACCTTGCTCTTCTTTGCAGCTTCGACGTCCAGGGCATACACCAAGTTGGAGCCGCCCGCTAAGTCGATACCCGGTTTGAGCGCAGACCACGGGCTGTTTCCCGCGTAGATCTGATACAAAAATGGGCTGCAAGCGAGCGTGATCGCACACAGAATCCAGCCGATCTTACTGGCCAGATCCCGCAGTTTCAGCGCACTGGCAATCAGGTGTCCCAGAATAAACGGGAGGCCGAAGCACAGAAACAAAACCAACACGATCTTCGCGAACTGCATCATCGCGCTGTCGCCGGTTGTGGCGCCGGTGGTGACTTCTTCGGCGGCAAAAAGTAGATACATGAATTAACGTCCCGGAGCTTGATCCGTGATTCAAACAGTGTCATCAAACAGACGCCGGTGCAAACAATTTCAACCGGTCGCCGCGTTTCAGCCGCTCAACTTTTCTCTGCTTCGGTTTCCGCCGTGACCACCTGTTGGATGCTCGAACGGCGAAACCGCATGCGTGTATTTTCGTCGACCTTAACGGTCACTTCGTCACTGTCGGGCGAAATTGCGGCAATCGTGCCGATGATCCCGCCAATCGTGACCACTTTATCGTTCTTCTTCAGCGAATCGAGCAGCGATTGCCGCTTCGACTGTTCCCGCTTTTGCGGGCGAATCATCATGAAATAAAACAGCACGCCAATCGCGACCAACGGCAACCACCAGTACGGGTTTTGCTGTTCAGCATCCGCAGCTGGTGCGTCTTCCGCCTTCTGGGCAAAAAACGCCGCTGTTGTCATCCAATAAATCATCGTTATTCACTTCCGCCGAGGCCTGCAAAACATCCTGGTGTCAAAGACTGCCCGTCCGCGTCTCGCATCGGGGCGATCATAGCGCGCGTCATGCGATGCGCCCAAACCGGTCTCCGCAAGTGCGAAGTGACGGTTCCAACATGTGGTCACGTGAACAGTTCGCCACACACTTGCCGCGGCGATTTACGCAACTTCTACCCGCTATAACGGATAGAACGCCCGGTTTTAGAGTCTTTTCGCGGGAAAAGCAACGCTGTGGCACGGACGCCCCACGGCAATTGCCCAAAACTCGCGATTCCGGAGCGGCACCGCCAATTTGGGCGGCATCTTAGAATCATTGGCCCCAGGCGGCAAGATGAACATGACGAAACTCTTTGGCCCGGTTTTCAGCGATCGCCACACGCAGATCCCGCAGCAACCGTTGGTAAAAGGCGATGTTGTGCCAAGATAACAAGATCGGCCCCAACATCTCCCGCGCGATGAACAAATGCCGCAAATATGCGCGGCTGTAGCGCGTGCAGACCGGACAGTCACAGGCCGGGTCGAGCGGTCCAGGATCACGCTGATGCTTCAAATTCCGCATTTTCACAGGCCCGGCACTCGTAAACGCCATCGCATTGCGGCCGTTGCGGGTCGGCATCACGCAGTCAAATAGATCAACGCCGCGCAACACCGCTTCGAGCAGATCTCTGGGCGTCCCCACTCCCATCAGGTACCGCGGGCGGTCCGTCGGCAGCAACGGAACCGTGCCATCGAGCGTTTGGTACATTTCCCGCGGCGACTCCCCCACACTCAGCCCCCCCACCGCATATCCGGGAAAATCCAGCGGCAACAGCCCCGCAGCCGATTCCTCGCGCAGCCCCAGGTCGGTCCCTCCTTGCACGATTCCAAACAACGCTTGGTCATCGCGGGTTTGAGCCTCACGACACCGCGCCGCCCACCGCGTGGTTCGCGTCACGGCCTCTAACATTCGCTCGCGGGGCACATCGTGCGGCGGGCATTCGTCGAGGCACATAATACAGTCGGCCCCCAGCTTTTCTTGGATGTCAATCGCCCGTTGCGGCGTCAATTCCAACAAACTGCCGTCAATATGCGACCGGAAAGCGACCCCATCATCGTCGAGTTTGGCCAATTTTGCCAAACTGAAGACCTGAAACCCGCCGCTATCGGTAAGGATCGGCCCGTCCCACTGCATGAAACCATGCAGGCCCCCCATCTCGGCCACCACATCTGCCCCTGGCCGCAGCGCGAGATGATAGGTATTCGACAACACCATCTGCGCCCCGGCCTCACGCAGTTGATCGACCGTCAGCCCCTTTACAGTCGCCAACGTCCCCACCGGCATAAACGCGGGCGTGTTGACGACGCCATGCGGCGTACTCCACCGCCCGGCACGCGCGGAGGTCGATTCGTCGGTATGGTCCAAGTGAAATTGAAAATGCTGCGACATGTATCCGCTTTATAAAAGACGACAAAAAGCGACCACGTCGCAACCAATCAAGACGTACCTCGCCTTGCCATATTAGCCCTGAGCTCCGCAAGTTGGGGAGCACACAGCGATATTAAATGCCCTCAGCTAATTCATTGAGCATCCCTGTGTACCACAAAACGATGCGCAGGATCAGAAAAATAATCAATGCCGCCACCGACATCCAGACTGCGATGCCGGCCGTCGCGGCCATTTTCTTCATTGCTCGCCTCGCTTGATCCTCAAGTTCCGGACTGAGTCGATGTAATTCCTCTGGTACGGTTCCGGATGCCTCAGCCACCTGGACGATATGAATGTATTCGTCGGTAAAGAGTTCGGTATTCTCGAGCGCGCGGCCCAGATCATCTCCCGCCATCACATCACCAATCACCGCCGGTGCGGCGCTAGCGAATGCCTGATTGCCTGTGGCTTTGAAGCTCGCCTCCAACGAGGGGCCGATGGGCATACCGGCATCTTGCGTGAGATAAAATCCCCAAGAAAACCGGGCGGTGGCAAATGATTGCAGGCACTTTCCGAGGACGGGAATCCTCAAAAATAATCGATGCAGCCCTCGCTGTTGTCCCAAGCCACGTGTCAGTAACTGGTAGAGAAAGACAAGCGCAAACATGGATCCAAATGCATATCCCAACCACGTCAAGGCTCCGCTTGCACCGGAGAGGCCAAAACCAAGAGGGTCGAGGGGCTTGCCGGAAACGGGATCGGGACTCCCAATCATTCCCAGCACCAAGATCAACAACGCCACTACAAAAATTGCCGCGAACAACTGGAACAACGGCCAGGCCACCCAGCCCATAAACTCGCGGCGCAGGCGGAGGTTTTTTTCGTAGTGATCCGCCAGCTCCTTGAGCACTTCCGGCATATTGCCGGTACTCTCGGCGACATGAATCATATCCACAAACAACACCGGGAAATATCCCCCCTGTTGTTTGAGAGCCCCGGTCAGATCGTCGCCGCTACGCAAATCGTCAGCGACCTCGCCCAACCGGCGGCGGCACGCGGCGTTGCCGCTTTTTTTGGCGACGATATCCACCGCGCGAATCAGATCGACCCCCGACCGCAACATCGTACTGAGGGAGCGACTGATATTGGACAGCGTCTTTTTAGGAATGCGCGGACTGAACACGATGCGGCCCTCTCGGTGGCGATGGTAACGGAACGCACGCGTCTGCCGTCCAGTGGCCATCACAGCCGGACGGCAAGTCCGCTAGTGCCGCTGCGTGAGAGCGGCCCGAGCACCACTATTATTGTGCGAGCAATTCCTCGACCAGTTGATTGACTTGTTCGTAGGTAAACGCCTCATCCGATTTAGTGATGCTGTCATTGTCAAAACGTTTTTTCAATTCGCCGTCGCGGCCATACACAAAGACCGCCGGAATCGCGCCCAATTCAACAGAGTCGAACCATTCGGTCGCTTCTTGATTGAGTTGATAGTTTTGCAACGTCGAATTCATCTTCGTCAAAAATTTGAGCACCCGTTCACGATAATATTCCGGCGGCTTACCCGGAATCCCGTCGTAATCCACGCTCATGGAAAGGCAAACCACGTCCCCATCGGCGTAATTATTGTGCAGGGCGACCAGATTCGGAAACTCTTTCATGCACGGTCCGCACGAGGTCGACCACGCATCCAGGACGACAACCTTGCCTTTGTTCTCCGCAATGATCGCCTGAATCTGCTCCCAGCTTACCGCTGTCAGCTCAATATCGCCCGCCGGCGCGGCCGCTTTGTCTTCTGCAGCCGGTTCGTCCGTTTTTCCCTCGACCGGCACATCGACCGGGTCGGTAGGCGGATTGACCGTGACATCGTTGTTCTCGTCACCCGGCTTGCCGCATCCGGCGAATACGACGCAAAAACAACAGACTCCGACGAACAGCAAGCATCCCTTGGCCATTATCTCAAATCTCCCGATTTCCCTGTTTCAATACCCACGTCACGCGTCTTGAAGCGACTTGTCGTCTTGTTTTCGCAGGCATCATTCCTGGCAGAGGGGCCTACGATCGAATTTTCCAATTCTCATTGTAACAAACAAGCACCGCTTGGGGAGTAGGACGGACTGCAGGAGGTCAAAATCGGATCCGCTTTCTCTCCCAGTTGTTCAAACCCACCGGCGCGTCTTTCTGGGACTGCTCTGCAAGTTTCCAGAACAAGCCTCACTAGGTTTAGGAACGGGTTCTACATATCTCCTATTGGCGATCAACGCCCGATCGATTAAGACACTCCGTTTTTTTATCAATCTGATGATATCTCCCGAGGCTTCCCAAGACCACCGGAGATGCGGCGAAATCCCCAAAGCAGGATTGGGAACGACACGATGAAAATTCGAAATCCGTATTTAATGAGGCTCGGCGCCTGGGTGTCGGCACTGATCATTAAAGCGCTCTTCCGCACGGTGACGGTGCGGTGCCACAACGATCTTCCTGAAACCGACCCGCGGAATGCGGAGTGTGACCGCTTTTATTTGCATTGCTTGTGGCATGAGTCGATCGCCATGCCGGTCGGGATTTGCACGATCAAGAACATGGCCGGACTTGTCAGCCGGCATCAGGATGGCGGCATCTTGGCCCTGACCATGAAACGCTTCCACATCCGTGCCATCCGAGGATCGAGCAGCAAGGGAGGCACGCGCGCACTCAAAGAGTTGTTAACAGCGACCGAAAGTTGGCACATCACAATCACTCCCGACGGTCCCCGCGGACCGCGGCGCGCGGTGAAAGAAGGCATCATCTATTTAGCCTCGCAATCGGGAAACCCCATCGTCTGTTGGGCGTTCTCCAGCAAAAATGCGTGGGTCGTCCGCGGAAGTTGGACGGATCTCGTCGTCCCCAAACCATTCAGCACGGTCGAGGCCTTCGTTGCCCCCCCGGTGGTCGTTCCGCCCGGATTGGACCGCGACGGTATCGAAACCTACCGCCAACGCGTGCAACAGGTCATGGAACAATTGGACGAAAAAGTCGCCCGCGCCACAAACGCCGCTCCCGTCGCACCTCAACTGCGACGCGCTGCGTGATGCTTCGGCGCCCCGCTTTTTCCCGGAAAATTTGCGGATGAGGGGGCGGAGGGCTCCAGATTGCGGTATCGTGGAGCATGTGATTCCGCACGAATCACATGGATCGTCCCGCACAACAACCGACGGGACGTGTGATTTCCCCGCCTGAGGTCCACTCCCATGATTCGCTTCGCTGACTCCAAATATTGTTTCTTGCTCTGCGCCGGCTTGGCCGTTTCCGCAATCGCTTCGACCGCTGTGGCAGAGGAACACTTTCCGCAGTTTAAGCAGTCGCTTGGCGAACGCGACCGGACCGTCAAGGTTGTTTGTTTCGGCGACAGTGTAACGGGGATCTATTACCACACCGGTGGTCGGCGGGCGTATACGAAGTTTGTGCAGCTCGCTCTCGAAAAAACTAAACCTCGCGCGACCGTCCAAGCCATCAACGCCGGTATCAGCGGACACACCACGCGCGATGCGTTGGCCCGCATCGAAACCGACGTCCTCGCCCACAAACCCGATCTGGTAACGGTGATGTTCGGGCTCAACGACATGACCCGCGTGCCGCTCAATGAATACCGCGACAACCTCACCAAGATCATCGAAATGTGCCGCGCCGCCGGCGCCGAGGTCTTGTTGTGCACGCCGAATTCGGTCTACGACACCAAGTCCCGCCCGGAAGCAAAGTTGGAAAAATACGTCGCCGCCGTCCACCAGGTCGCGCAGGCCCAGCAAGTCGAAGTCGCCGATTGTTATGCAGCGTATCAGTCACTCCGCTCGCGCGACGAATTCGCGTGGGCGACTTTAATGAGCGACGAAATTCACCCCAACTTGGACGGACACAAACTGATCGCCGAAGAAATCGTGCAAGCCATCCTCGGCCGCCGCATTCTGCTCAAGGATATTCCCGTTTCGACGCCTCCCATTCCCTGGACACGTGGCAAGCTGCAGAAAAAACAGCCGATCCATATCCTGGCTATGCCCCCTTTCGATGCGCAAATCAAAGTCGCCATCCGCCGCATTTATCCCAACGCGGACATCAAAGTCACTACATGGGAAACCGCCGGAAAGTCACTCAGCGATATCGAGGAACAAGCCAAAACCGTCCGCAAAATGGCGCCCGACTTGGTCGTGATCGCCGTTCCGATCGAAACCACCTCATCGTCGCGGGAACAATACGTCCGTACCTACAGTTGGATCTTGAATTACGCACTCAGTTTCGGCCTGCGTACCTGGGATGTGATTGCCATCGATCCGGCGCTCGCCAGTGAGCCCAGCAGTCCGGAACAACGCACCCGTGCCCGGTTGGTGCAACAACTCATCCGCGCCCAGGACTTGCCGTTCGTGAAACGCCCAGCGGACAATTCCACTCCGGCCGGCGATGTCCTCAAACAATGGATCGCCGAACAACTCGGCAAGCCCAACACGCGGTAGGGCCTTTCCCGTAAGCTGCCAAGTGCGCTCCGGCGAATCACGGACTTGATTCTAATGGCGGCTCATCGCGGCAGACTTCGGCGGAGAAATTGCCCGGGCGATAAACGTCGGTCACGGTGAAGCGGTAACCGCGCCAATGGCAACTGTCGCCCGTTTCGGGGACCCGTTCCAATTCATCGTTCAACAGTCCCGCGACAGTATGCGTTCCCTCGTCCGACGGCTCAAAATCCAAATCGAGCCGCGCGCAGAGATACCGCAACGTTGTAATCCCATCGACGCGGTATCGTCCCGGTTCGATCTCCACAACCGGTTCCCGGCGTAACAACCGTTTAGCGCGGCTGGGTTGTGCGCGGAGCATGGTGTCGAGAATGTCCTCGTAGGTCACGATGCCGATCGTCGCTCCGTACTCGTTGGTCACCTCTGCCACATTGCAATACTGCGAGCGCAGCAATTGCAGCGTCACCGCCAATGACGCGCACCACGGAACGACCACCACCTCTTCGGCGCTTTGTTCCAGGTTCTTTTTGGGCAGCGCCGAAAAATTCAAAATCGGAACCGCGCCCTCTATCGATTCGCCTCCCGGCTCGATCAACAGCACATAACCACTCGGCGGGATTTTTCCACCCAAATCGGACAAAGCGACCGGCGGTTCAAATGTCAAATAACTGCCACGGGGACGCATCACTTCTTCGGTGGGGATCTCCGACAAGTCCAGCAGATTGTGCAACAGTTGCCGTTCCTGCCGAATGAGATCTTCACTCATCTCGGTCGTCTCCACGGCTCGCTCTAAGTCGTCGGTATCTAAATAGGGCTCTGCTGTGAATTTGGGCCACAGCGTCCGACGGACTAAGATCGTGACCGACCTCAACAGGGGGGCGACCGGATCAAGTACCCGCACCGCCGCAGCCAATGGAAAACTGACCCAGGACGACAACGACTTGCGAATCGCGATCGCCAAACTTTTCGGTAGGACCTCACCGAAGACAATGATGGCGACGAGGCTGCCAAAACCAAACAGCCCGCCCGCAGCGGTGTGCCCCTCGGTTTCCAATTTGCGCGTGACCAGAATACTGACAGTGAAGTACGTCAGATTGGTCACGAGATTCCAGAACAGAATGGCCGTCAACAGTCGGTCCGGGTTCCGCAGCAGTGCGGCAGCCATCCGCTCGCGGGGCTTGCCGACGTGAAACGCGCGCAGTTCATCACGCGAGAGATAAAACAGTGCGGTCTCGCTGGCCGAGAAAAAACCGGATGCGACCGTCAGCGCCGCCATGGCGAGCGTGCCGGGAAGCCAAATTTCAGTAGCATCCAGAAAGCTGCTCATTGTCGTTTCGGTGTTGAGGCCTTCGTTTCGTATCGCACAGCGACAGCGCGTCGTTGCCGCCGATTGTTTATACACGAATACTCAACAAAACCTTAGTGCGCCGGCACCTTTTTCATAGTGCGCTGCTCCAACTAACTATCCGTAGACGATCGCCCTAATGCGACGTCGAATTCGCTGACCGCCGGGACGAGCATGGCCATCGTTGTGAATCCATACGTCACCGCCACAGCGATCAACACGCCCAAGGTGTTGTCCAGTAAGAACCCGGTGATGGCATAGAACGTTAAAAATGGCAACGAAAGCGCCGCCATAGTGAGCGCCGGTGAGGGGTTTTTGTACGTCAGTGAACCCCACAACCCGAGGCTGCCCCCTAAGATGAACACCAGGAAACTGGGCAACTGCAGCAGGAAGGAGGAGCGTGATTCGATGATCAACATCAGGCAAATGAAGATGCCCAAAAACAGAAAGAACATCGTCCCCAAACTATTGGCAATCGCCGTCCGCGAACTGTCGTACGTGATCCCCGCATGCAAACCCAGCATAGCCGAAAATGCCGCCAAGCAGAGGAATCCCAGGATCAGATACGTAACGTTCTCTATCGAAAGCACGCCGGTCGCGGCAAAGTACACAGCCATGATCAACGGGGGCAGGATGATTTCCTTGGTGTTGTAAAAAATCCCGCCCAGTTTTCCGTAGATGAATTCCTTCGCCGTAATGTTGGTGACCAACAGCAACTCCAGCGTTTTCAAATCCCGCTCGGTCGTCAGCGATGTCACGGCTTGCGCGTTGATCAATAATAAGCCGAGTAATCCAATCACCACGAATGCAAAGCCGCTCATGGAAATCATGCCCAGCACCAACGTTCCGTCAGAAACTGGATTGGCGACAATAAACGCCATCGCCGCCGCAAAGATCGCCAGATAGGCTGCTTTGATCGCAAAGATTTTGCGGCCGTAGGCCTTCGTCCTCATCTCGCGCCAGATCACCGGATTCGTCCAGACTGTGCGGACTTTGCCCTTACCGGTTGATGTATCAATGTCATCTTCCTTGGGAGCCACAAACAAATTCCGCGAGGGGTTCCAGACCCGCAAACGCAGAATCGCGACCCCATTCAACACGATCGCCAATCCCAGCAGCGCCAAAATATTGGCCACGGGAAACACCTCGCCCGAGGGTCCCAATGGATTGAGAACCTGCATCATCGCCCGAAACGGATTGAGCAGGCCGATCCAGTAACCGGCCACCGGTCCGGCGAAGAGCGCGCCGGCTTCGACGGCACCGATAAACAGCACCGTGCCTAGGACGCTGACCGCTAATGTTTGAAATGTTTTCTCGCGCCACAGGGCGACCAACGCCCCCCAACTCCCCGAAGCCAATGCTGTGACCGTGCAAATCGCGAGAGACGCCCCGATTTGTGCTAGTGAGACCCCGCCAAACGCATACGTCAGCGCAAACACAGGCACCGACACAGCCAGCAGCACGCCCACCAGCAGCAAGCTGGAGAACAATTTGCCCAACACCAACTCACGGTTCTTCAGATCGGTCATCAACAGCAGAATCAGCGTTTGGCGGTCTTTTTCCTGCGCCACGTTTCCGGCAGAAAACAGCAGGGCAAAAAACAAAACCAGCACTAGTTGCACCAGCGAGAAAATCTGAAACAACAATCCGCCAAATCGAGCCACTTCGCCAACGGTCTGCGCCGACTGCCAACCAAATGTGGCTTGGCTGGTGGTATACATCAGTACAAACATACCAGCCACATAGCCTGCACGCATGACGTAATGCTTCAGCTGTCGCGGCGACGTGATCGCCTCGCGATTAAAAATTGGGCCAGCTAACAAGGTGAACTCCAGCGGGGCAGGGTGGATAGGTCGTTTTGACGTGTGACAATTCGGTGGACAAACGCGCACTGCCGGCTACTACGCCAGCCGAACAAAACATGATGGCGCCCGTTGTCGATTTCCCGTGACGATCCACGGATTTCGTCGTCCGCAGCTAAGAAAACTGATCGATTTGCGAATGACACCTCGGATCAGTCAGTTTTTTGTCCATCAGGTGGCATTCGTATCATCCAGTATAAAGAAGACGCTTTGCCGCCGCCAACCGCCTCCTCGTGACGAAGAGCGGAATTCTCCAAATGTGTACCGGTTAACAGGATCACACTGCGAACTGGCGAAAACCATGGCGATGTCTGCGGCAACAGCACCTGAGAGGAAGAAACCCCATGGCAACCAACGACTGGGAAAACCGAGATTCCGGACCTGTCGAATTTTTGACCGTGACCGACGACGACAAGCTGTGGGCTTTGCTAGCGCATCTCAGCGGATTATTGGTCCTGGTCGCCGCACCGGCCAACGTGATCGCGCCATTGATCCTATTTGTGCTCTACAAGGACAAGAACCGCTATGTGGCCTTTCACGCCCTGCAATCGCTGTACTTTCAACTCGCGCTAATTGTCATCGGGGTGCTGGCCGGAATTCTTGCATTCATTACGTTGGGTATTGGATTGATCGTCGCCATTCCGGTGATCCTAGGATTGGCGGTTGCCGGGATCGTTTATCCTATCATCGTCGGCTTGCACGCCCACCGGGGCGAGATGTATGAGTACGTCTTTGTGGGCGAGTTGGCCCGAAAACACATGGACTTGTACTAGGCCCGCGCACAACTCACCTGACCGATTGCCGTTACCAACTACGCTGCGTGGCGAATTCGGTGATCTCTTCCAATAACCGTTTGGAAACCGAATCAGGCAGTTCCGCCAATTGTTGACGCGCGGTCTGCGCGAACTCATTGGCCTGGGCGAACGCGTATTCGATGGCGTCGCTGCCGGCGACGAACTTTTGCAGCTTGTCACGGTTGGCCTCAGTCGGATCGGCCAACAACCGGCGGATTTCCGTGGCATCTTCGGGTGTCGATTGGTCCAGCAGGCGGATCAACGGCAGCGTGAGCTTTTGCTTTTTCAAATCCGAACCGAGCGACTTCCCGGTTTCACCCTCGTTGCCCAACACGTCCAAGAGGTCATCGGCGATTTGAAAGGCGATGCCCAGGCAGCGGCCGTATTCCCGCATCGCCGCCGTGGTGGCTTCTCCCGCATCGGCGAAATGGGCACCTAATTGGCAACAGACAGCGCACAACTCAGCCGTCTTACCTTCGATGATCTCCAGGTATTGGGCTTCGGTCAGATCCTGGTTTCCCCGCTCATGAATCTGTGCCAATTCCCCTTCGCAGACCAGATTCGTGGAGTGGCCAATCAACCGGCAGGCGAGGGTGCTTTCCAACCCACTGGCCAAATGAAAGGCGTGGGTGAACAAATAGTCCCCCAGCAGCACGCTAGTTTCGTTGTTCCAGCGGGAATTGATCGTCGCAACGTGCCGACGGATTTCCGCATCGTCCAGCACATCGTCATGCACCAACGTCGCCGTATGAATCATTTCCACCACAGCGGAGAGCACCAAATGGTCGTGCGTCACCGTTCCGCAAGCCTTAGCGGAAAGCAGCAGCAAGATCGGCCGCAACCGCTTGCCGCGGAAGCGGGTCATGTGCCCGAGCACGTCGTTGACAAACGGGTGCCAACTCTTGAGCTCTTCGGCAAAGATCTGTTCGACACGTACCAAATCGTCGCCGAACAGCTCATCGATTTGCCCCAGCAAACCGGACGCTCCCGTTGATCCTGCGACTACGTCTTTCATGTCACTCCGCCTCGTCTTGAGTGTTTCTGTTCCATGCGTGTCTAAAGGCGTGGGCCAATCGGCGAGCCGGGAGACATTTTTAGCATGTGAATTCATTCTCGCAGGTAATGCCCGCTTTTTCCGCCCGCTTTTTCGAGCAATTCAATCTCGCCGATCGTCATTCCCCGATCGACTGCTTTACACATATCATAAATCGTCAGCGCCGCCACACTGACCGCCGTCATCGCTTCCATCTCCACACCGGTTCGGCCTTGAACGCGTGCGACCGCGATAATTCGCACCAAATCGTCGCCGGGAGTTTCGAATTCCACTTCCACCGCATCCAATCCGAGTGGATGGCAGAGCGGAATCAAATCGGCCGTCTTTTTGGCCGCCATAATTCCCGCCAATCGGGCGACCTCTAATACGTCTCCTTTGGACAACTTGCGATCGACAATCAGTTGCCGTGTCGCAGACTGCATCCGTACCGTTCCCGCCGCGCGGGCCATCCGTGCCGTGACCGGTTTTTCGCTGACGTCCACCATGCGACTGGCGCCGTCCTCGTTAAAATGCGTCAATTCGGCCATCACCACACCCGTTTGCCGGAGCCAATCACCGTAACCGTCCACTGCCGATTCTGCGCTGCTAGTTTACGAATGTATCGAAAATAGCGGTGTGGGAATCGACTTGCAACCCGGTGATGCCCCAGCTATCCCGTGGCGCCACATCACTTGGTTTTTCCCGCCTGCTCCCGAAATAACCGTACGCAACCTTATGCATTAACGCCGTCTGACAAAGAAAATGGCGAGAAATGACTCTAGAGCACCTCTGCAACCTGCAGGCAAGCATCGGAAGCTTGTATACCCTCCGGTTTTGATGGTTATGTGCATTGTCGGGTCGCAACACCGAATCGCCCGCCACGATGCCGGGGAAACCCGATCAACTATTTACTGACCCAGTTACGGATTCAATTCTTGCATCGGGTAATCCGGGGGTTTAAGATAGATAAAAGAAGTTGTTTGCCCCCCGGTGGGGATGGCGCATCATAGAATTGTCACTCGACCGGACCCCAATAGTCCCACACGCACTCCCCGGTCTGATTAACAGCCCAGGTGGATTTGGAAGATAGGTATAGCCGTGAACAAAATGACCTTAGTGGGAGTCTCGCTCGTTGCCGCAATTCCGGCCTTCGTCGTGGCAGCTCTGATGGTGATTGCCTTCCTCAATTACACCGGACAAGCCAGCGGGATGATGATGACCGTCGTAGGTTTGACATTGCTCGCTTCGTCAGCCTTGGCGTTAATGCCGGTGGGCATCTTTGTCTTTCACGGACGTCAGCGTGGTGTTGCTAAGCCCGCCAAAGTGGCGCCGATCAGCGAAGATATTCCCGTCACCGCAATGACGGGTGAATTTGATGTCTCCGGCGAAGTGGACGAAGCCAGCAGCGAATTCGAAATGAGCACCGGCGAATTTGAAGCCGACGAATTTGACGACTCGGAATTCATCGAAATCGACGATGATGACGAAGACGAAAAATTCTAAAAAACGCTCGCTGCGATACGTCCCGCGCCGTAGCTGTTCCTGAGGCAGCCAGTTCAACTGCTGGCGCTGCGATAGCTCATTAATGCGCGGTGAAACACCGCCCGCGAGACGAACAGCCCCACTATCGTGGATAATACCATCACGGCTGTCAGCCAGGACGGGTTGAGTGTTTTGTCCAGAATCACGTGCGCGGGAACTGTGACCACCAACAGGATCGGCAGCAGATACGAGAACACGCTCTGCAGCGCCAAGCCGAATCCCGAACTGCCATCGTAAATGCTGCGGGGATACCGCGCGAAGATCGTGACGTAAAACCAAAAGTCATACAGCCCCTGATTGCGGCCAAACCAAATGCTCGTGCTGGCTAGTGTGATCATCAAGCTATAGAAAAACGTCACGCCTAGTCCGATCAACAGCAGATACATGACCACCTGCATCACGGTGATACGCGAAAAGGCGTCCAGTTGTGCCAACGAATAGCCCAACAGCGACAACGCGAATACCAAGTCCGTCAACCGCGCCAAATCGAGCTTTTCAAACGAAATCAAAAACTGCGTATCGATTGGCTTGAGCAGCGCGAAATCCAAATTGCCCGTGCGGATCAGCTCGCTAAAGTTCGCGCAGTTGGGCATGAAGATCGATTCGATCAACTTGTTGATCAGCATTCCGGTCGCCATGAAGGCGAAAAATTCGTAGCGACTCCAACCGTTGATCTCTTTGACATTGCCGTAAATGATGTTGAACAAAATCAATTGAGCGGAAAACCACAGCGCGTTGGAAACCACGGTGATGAGAAAATTGCCGCGAAATTGCATCTCGCGCACGAGCGAATTCCGGGCAAAAATCCGGAGCACTCGATAGTAATGCGGTGTCGCCATGTCGCTGTCTTTCCTCAACCTCAATGCCGCCGTTGAGACGGCCTACTGAATCACGCAGCCACTCAGTTTGTGTAGTCCACACCCGGCTCACCGGCGACGATTTTACCAATCACTTGGCTGTTCATATCTTGCCCGGTCAGCGCCTGCTGGATCGCAGCGACGTTTTCCGGCGGAACAATCACCACATAGCCGATCCCCATGTTGAACACGCGAAACATTTCGTCCCGGTCGATATTTCCCAATTGTTGCAGCCAAGCGAATTCCGGCAGCGGCTGCCAACTGCCCCGGTCAATTTCTGCTCGGCAACCGTCGGGAAGAATGCGGGCCACGTTCTCCTGCAACCCACCGCCGGTATTATGTGCCATGCCATGCACCATGAGCGATTGTTTCAAAACCGCTTGAATCGCCGAGACGTACAGCCGCGTCGGTTTCAGCAACACCTCGCCGACAGTTGCTCCCAATTCGGGGATCGTATCGTCGATCGACAGCCCAGCTCCCTCGAAGACGACCTTGCGGATCAAACTGTAGCCGTTCGAGTGAAACCCACTGGAATCAAGTCCAAGAATCACGTCGCCCGGCTGGATGCTCTGCCCGTCAATCGTGCGGTTTCGTTCCACAACCCCGACCGAAAAGCCCGCCATGTCGAAATCCCCGGCGGCATACAGATCGGGCATAATGGCCGTTTCTCCCCCCAGTAGCGCCGATCCCGTTTCGACACACGCGTCGCTCACCCCGGAGACCAACTCGGCAATCAATTCAGGTTCATCTTTGCCCAGTGCGAGGTAATCCAGGAAAAACAGCGGCTCCGCTCCCAGGCAGAGGCAATCATTCACGCACATCGCCACTAAGTCGATGCCGATCGTGTCGAATTTTTTCGCCTGAATGGCGACTTTGATTTTGGTCCCCACGCCATCCGTCCCGGAGACCAACACCGGGTCTTCGTACGGTTGTCCGGGACGATTCAGCCCAAACAGCCCGGCGAATCCCCCCGGCAAATCCAGCACCCGTGGCGTCCGCGTCCGTTGCATCATTTTTGGCAGACGGGCCATGGCTTGCTGGTACAACTCCAGGTCAACACCGGCATCTTTATAAGTCGCTGCGGCCATTTTTGGCGATCCACGCTAGGGAATTGGCGGACGAAAACAGGGAATGGCCGCATAATAGCAAACAGTCTGGTGCTTGGCACTCCATCGATACCCAGATTGGCCTGACCAACGATGGATTCGATTTGCTACAATGACCGGACCAGAAATTGCGGGAACGGCTCTTGAACTACCGGGGAGGCAAAACAATATGGGAGAATCTTTGCAATTGCCGCACGATCTGCAGGATCTGGTCAATGAAGAATTAGCCACCGGACGTTACGCGTCCTCGGAAGATGTCCTCAAGGCGGCTGTTCAATTGCTCAGAGAACAAGATCGCTGTTTCGAGGAGTTCCGCGTTGAAGTCCAGTCCCGCATGAAAAGCCTGGAGAATGGTAACGCCATCAAGCTTGAAGATGAGTCCGCATTGAGTGGATTTTTCGATGACATCCGCAGCAGAGGACGGCAGCGACGCTCGATGGACAAGGATGGTTAATGGCCACGTTCCGAATTTCGCCGGAAGCCTGTTCGGATCTTGACCAGATCTGGGACTACATCGGCACAGAAAACGATAATCCCAGCGCCGCCGATGCATTGATGGAGAAGTTCGAAAAGCAATTCATCTTGCTTGCCCCACATGTGCACTTGGGAACGGCACGCGACGACCTCGCCTGCAATTTGAGAATGTTTCCTGTGCAAAAATATGTCGTTCTGTATTGCCCAACAGAATCTGGTATTGATGTCGTGCAGGTCGTCCATTCCGCGCGAGACATTCAATCCGTTTTTCGCGACTTTCCGAACGCCCCTTAACGCATTCTTGGCTATTGAAATTATAAGTTCAATTAACCTCACTCGCCAAATCAAAAAAACTCCCGCGCCGGACGTTCGTCCGGGCGGGAGTTTGTGCTGACCGTAATTCGAATTCGTGATCGCTCACGAAGGATGATCAACTGTCGTAGTACAACGCGAATTCGTGCGGGTGAGGACGCAAGCGGAATTCGTCGATTTCGTTCTCCCGCTTGTAGCTGATCCAGGTTTCGATCAGATCTTCTGTGAAGACATCCCCTTTGGTGAGGAATTCGCTGTCCGCTTCCAAGGAGTTCAGGGCCTCTTCAAGCGATGCCGGCGTTTTGTTGGTTTCCGCCAACTCTTCCGGTGTCATTCCATAAATGTCGCGATCGAGCGGATCGCCCGGATCGATCTTGTTTTGGATTCCGTCGATCAGGGCCATCATCATAGCGGTATACATGATGTATCCGTTGGCCGTCGGGTCGGGACAGCGGAATTCCAACCGCTTGGCCTTCGGGTTGGAGGAATACATCGGAATCCGAATGGCTGCCGAGCGGTTCCGCTGCGACATCGCCAACGTCACCGGAGCTTCGAAGCCCGGCACCAACCGCTTGTAAGAGTTGGTCGTCGGAGCGGCAAAGGCCAGGACAGCCCGGCCATGTTTCAGCAGGCCGCCAATCGCGTGCAAGGCCGTTTCGCTCAAGCCGGCGTAACCGTCGCCCGCCATGAGTGATTGGCCATCTTTCCACAACGACATGTGGGTATGCATACCCGAGCCATTGTCATCGAAGACCGGTTTGGGCATGAACGTCACCGTCTTGCCATGGTTTTTGGCAACGTTGCGGATGACATACTTAAACCACATGAACTGGTCCGCCATTTTCAGCAGATCGCAGAATTCCATGTCGATTTCACATTGGCCGCCGGTTCCCACTTCGTGGTGATGGGCTTCCACAACAATGCCCAATTCCCGCATCGCATACACCATCTCGCCACGCAGGTCGTGATAGCTGTCGGTCGGGCTGACCGGGAAATACCCGCCTTTGTAACTCGGCTTGTACCCCAAGTTAGGCTCTTCGATCCGCGAGGTATTCCAAGCACCTTCGACCGAGTCGATTTCATAGAAGCCGTGGTTTTGCGCTTGATCGTAACGGACTTCGTCGAAGATGAAGAATTCAGGTTCCGGACCAACAAAACAGGTGTCGGCGATCCCGGTTTGCTTCAGGTAGTCAATCCCTTTGCGAGCGATGCTCCGCGGATCACGGGCGTATTCTTCTCTGGTGATCGGATCGACAATATTCGCGATGACGCTCACGGTTGGCCGGGCAAAAAACGGGTCCAACTTGGCTGTTGCGGCATCGGGGATGGCCAGCATGTCGGATTGATTAATGGCCTTCCAGCCGCGAATCGATGAGCCGTCAAAGCCCACGCCGTCTTCAAACGTTCCCTCACTCCAGGTGTCGACGGGATAAGAGCAGTGCTGCCAAGTGCCCAGCAGGTCGGTGAATTTCAGGTCCACCATTTCCGCGCCGTGCTCTTTAGCAAATTCAAAGAACTCTTTGGGGGTCATCGCTTTGGTTCTCCTTCAGTGTTTCTTCCAGTATGTTATCCAAAAATATCCAGGGACGCAGATCGCAACTCTTCACGGATCGTAAAAATAGTCACCAGCGCACACAGTAGGCCGCCCTCCGATGGCCGCAATCAATCCACCGTCAGGCCGCGATAATTTCGCCGGTGATTCACGGCGATTTTGAAAATAACCGCGAATTGACAGCGATTAAAAAACCGAAAATGTATCAGTCGGAATACAACAAAGATGCGCGGTAATTGCGCAGGAAATGCATGCCAATTCGGCGGCGCTGCTGGGGTTCCCCAGTTTTACCGCAGATTTTGTAAGCTTTAGCTGCAGCCTCAGCAAGAGTGCAACCAGCGTGCCAATTCTTACTTGCCGCACGAAACGGGGACGTTTCGGGCCGCACGATCACCAGCGCGGGTTTGCCACAACAGAAACTCTCTCGTCAACTCGCCTGTTCCAGCGAAGTCGCCCATCATAACCAGGCAACTGACGGAATGAAACCGAAGGCACCCCACCTCAACCCAATCCCCGCCTCAGGCTTCCCGGCAGCAGCCGGGAAACCCAAAGGTGAGGATGGCGGTTAAATGGCTTCTTCGCCGACTTCGCCTGTGCGAATCCGTACGATTTCGGAGAGGTCGGTGACAAAGATTTTGCCGTCGCCGATTTCTCCTGTGCGTGCATTCTCCAAAATGGATTCCACCGTTTTGGTGCAATCGTCGTCGATGACAACGACTTCTAGTTTGACTTTGGGCAGGAAATCAACGGTGTATTCCGCACCGCGATACATCTCCTTGTGCCCACGTTGCCGTCCAAATCCGCGGACTTCCGTAACGGTCATGCCATGGATTTCGATGGCGCTCAATGCGTTTTTGACGTCTTCTAGTTTGTAATGCCGAATAATGGCTTCGATTTTTTTCATGATTCGCCTGTGGTTTGAATTCTCGTGGGTATGCAGCAATGGAAATGCCAACCGGCTAGCGGTGGAGATGGGGACGCGACGTTGCCATCGCGCCCCATCTCACCGATCCGCGTCCTGCGACACGTCCAATCCATTTCAAGGTCACTATCGGGTACTTGGCTGGCTATGACATTCCAACCGATTTGGTCGTAGAAAAGTGACTTTCCCAAATCGTTCAGCCAAGAATTCCCAACGCTTAGTGGTCGGCGGTATAAGCGGCCATGCCGTGTTCGACCATGTCCAACCCCGCCACCTCTTCATCAGCATCGACACGCAACATGCCGACGGCTTTCAAGCCAAGGAATAACGGCAGCATCGTGAAAAATGCCCAGGCGGGAATCGCGGCCGAACCGATGATTTGTGTCACCAGATTGGTGTCAGCCCCGAAGATGCCGGTGGCGACGCCGCCCCAAACTCCACAAACACCATGTACCGGGAAAGCACCCACGGGGTCATCGATTTTCAACTTGTCGAGTGCGATGATGGCCATCACAACCAGGACGCCGGCAATAGCACCAATAATGATGCTTTCAACGTTGGTGACACGATCACAGTTGGCCGTGATGCCAACCAAACCGGCCAATACACCGTTAAGCGCCATCGATAGGTCCGGCTTCTTGAACATCACCCAACTGAGCATCATGGCGGCGAATCCACCGGCGGCCGCTGCGAGCATGGTGTTGAGAGCAATTAACATCGTGGCCATTGTGTTGTCGGTGCCGGTGAATGCCAATTGGCTACCGGGGTTGAAACCAAACCAGCCCACCCACAGGATGAATACGCCCAATGTTGCGATGGCCAAGTTGTGACCCGGCATCGGGACCGACTTGCCTTCCGCTGTGTAGCGGCCGATCCGCGGCCCCAATACCAACGCTCCGGCCAATCCTGCAAATCCTCCGACCGCATGGACGACGATCGAGCCCGCAAAATCTTGGAAGTCCATGGCTTGTAGCCAACCACCGCCCCATTTCCACATACCACTGACGGGATAAATGAAACCTGTCAAAACGGCACTGTACACGAGATACGCGGAGAACTTCATACGACCAGCAACAGCACCGGAGACGATTGTCGCAGCGGTTGCAGCAAACGCAACTTGGAACAGAAAGTCAACTTGTGGATCCAATGCGCCGGGCGCCGCGGTCACGCGATCACTGCCCTCGGCAACGCCAATTCCCGCAAATCCAAAATAGCCCCCGGCATAACTTTCACCGGGATACATCAATCCATAGCCGACCAAGAAAAATAACAGACAACCGATGCATAGGTCCATTAAGTTCTTAAACAGAATATTGACGGTGTTCTTACTTGCATTGAAACCAGCTTCGACCATCGCGAATCCAGGCTGCATCAGGATGACCAAGACGGCCGACAAAAACAGCACGATATTGTCGACCGCAAACGACAGTTCATCATTGGAAATGACGACGACTTCTTCCGCGGGGGCTTCCTCCCCTTCAGCTGCAGGAGCTTCCTCGCCTTCAGCGGGTGCAGCAGCGGCTGGTTCCGCCGGAGCGGCATCATCCTGAAATGCCATGAGTGGACGAGCAGGGATCGCCACACAGAGAAAGATGGCGGTTGCCAAGGTTATTGCAGTACGCATGTCACAGGTTCCTCTTTCCAAAAAAGCCTAATCGGACGGTACGGATCGGTAGCGCAGAATGAAACTGGGGCGCACTTCCCCCACACAGGAAATCAGCCGCGAGAGTGAGATTGGATCGGCCTGAACTGCCAAGTCGCTCCCTGAGGTGCAATTTTCAGAGCAGCGCCGCTTGTCAGATGAGCCACGTCGTATGGACTCGGTTTACTGGAAACTCAATCGCCATGATGTATGGCCTCAGAAACGACAACGTCGTTCGAATACGAGACTCCCGCAGTGGCCACAACTAGCCGGCTTGAACGAATTGCAACTTCCGTGCCTAACCGAAAGGCTTCCTGTGCGGTTTGCTTGCAATCCTTTGCCAGGAAAGTGATTGCGCTCACTGTTGTTTCTCATAATACATCTGAAAAGGCAGCGGCAATCAAATGCGTGCAAGGAAGCGCGACAGTGAATGCACGCGAGTTGAGCATGTACGCGCATTGAGAGCAGCAGTGGAGTGCTTCTTAGTCTTCGGCTGGCCGCTCTCGCTCTCGTCCGCCAATTCGAACGGCGATATCAAAAACAGCCGCTCGCCGAAAAATCGGCGAGCGGCTGGGGAGACGCTTTCAGGTTGTTGACAAACTTGGGCTAATGCCAACCTGACTTAGAAGGTCAGGATCGCATCGACGCCGAAGATGTCTTGCGTGTACTCACCGTGCGGGAACCAATCGTGGCGGTATTCCGGACGGACGATCAAGTTGGCGATCGGTTTGTAGTTCACACCGAAGGTGGCTTCGTAGTAGGAGTGTTGTCCACCAGCGACTTGGGATTGTCCACCGTGATCGAATCCGGCGTCCGAGCTCCACCATTCCACCCGCGAACCAAGTTTGACTTCGTCGTTGACGGTGTAGAACAGGTATTGGTTGATACCGTATTCATCATTTTGTCCAGCACCGGTGTCAAACGAGACCAAGTCGCTTTGCAGAACGTAGTTCCACTTTTCGGTGATATTCACATCCAACACAATACTGTGCGAATAGCCATCACCACGTTGGCCCATGTTGCCAGCCGTCAAGATGTAGGTCAACGTGGCGTCGTCGGTCAGTCCCAATGCGGCACCACCGAGGAAGCTACTGCCGCCATCGAATTGATCGAAGCCGGTGTCCCATCCCAACGTCCAACCACCGTACAGGGTCACATCGTCGCTGGCTTTGTAGGTAGCCAACGCACCGGTGTGAGTGAACGGTTCACTGTTGTACATGGTGTAGGCATGGCTGAAGAAGAAGTTCCCGGTCGCGGGGACGACTTCATAACCGACCAACGTGAAAAAGTGACCGAATTTCACTGACAAGTCGCCATTGGCGATTTCACCGTAAGCCTGCGGCATCGCCCAACCATAGATACCATGGTCCCAGCCATTCTCGTAATCCCACCGACCGGGATTATTACCGAAGGCTTGGGTGTCGTAGGAATCGGTACCGTACATCAAGTCGGCCCGTGCACCCCAGTCCCAACCGTTGGAACCGTCGGCGACTTTTTCAGCGTAGATCCAGCTTTGGTGGTTGTTGAATCGGTCCGGGATGTCGTTGAACATTCCGGTTGATTCGCTGGTGTAACCCCATTGGGTCCATCCACCAATATCGAACCCACCAACGGGCTCGGAGAAGAGTTTCCAGGGGTCGTTGGATTCTTCGCAACCACAGCCGTTGTCGCAACCATTGTCGCAACTGGGCGCTTCACAAGCACAGCCACCTTGGCCGTAATAGTGGTTGGCGAATTCACCGGCATCGGCGCCTTGGGGGGCGAGGAATCCGATACCGCCAATGAGAAGCGTGGCAGCTAATGCTTTCCCACGCGACATAACTTCGAAGATGTTTTGCAGAATGTCCGGCATCGGATCCTCCGTGCACGCACCACTCCTTATGAGGAGTGACTTGTTAGAAAATTGAGCGGGCTGGTGATTTGCGCTTTGTCCCGGTTGGGACATGTGGTCTATTATCGCGAACGTACTTGCCAGCTGCTCGGTAAGGGTGGTCAATTCGTTCTAAGCGATGCGCGTAGCGCAATTCGCATATCCGAGCTATCGGGATGAATGTCAAAACTGAATCAACGCCCCAACCCCGCCCCGGATTTTCGTTAATACATGAAAAACCGCTGCGCGCATAAAACCCTTCGCAAACTGCCTAGTGTCCTGTGCGCTTTCGATGCAAAAACCATTATTGATGCGAACGAATCGTGCAAACCGCAATTTCGCGTGATGATCACTCTGAGTTCGCCTATTCGATGGGCAGAGTGCGCAATCTGTCAACGAAAAAAAATCTCGAAAATTTCTAATGAGATAGGCATTGTGAGATGAAAAAGTTGCGAGGGCTGCGTGTTGTTGGGCGCAGAGATACGCCTCTCTCGTGTGTTGGCAGCGGCTCGCCTCGCCATGATTAGACCGTGATGAGCGACTTCATTTCGCGGACCGCTTCTTCGAATCCGACCATCAACGCGCGGGCCACAATGCTGTGACCGATGTTGAGTTCGCTCACACCGTCGATTTCGGCAATCGGGCTAACATTGCGATAAGTCAATCCATGCCCCATATGCACGAGCAAGTCGTGATCAATTCCCAAGTTGGTGGCCGTCACGAGTTGCTCGAACTCCCGTTCGCGTGCCAGGGCATTGACCGCATCGGCGTATCGACCGGTATGCAGCTCCACGGCATCGACTTGCAAGGACGTTGCCGTCTCAATCTGCCGTTCATCCGGGTCGATGAACAGACTGACTTCGATACCGGCTGCTTTGAGTTGCTCGGCGCAGGTTTTGATCTTTGCGGCATTGGCAACAACGTCCAATCCCCCCTCGGTGGTGATCTCTTCCCGCTTTTCCGGAACCAGCGTCACCTGATCCGGTTTCACACTGAGGGCGATGACAGTCATTTCCTCTTCGGCCGCCATCTCCAGATTCATTTTGACTTGCACCGTTTGCCGCATCACCTGCAGGTCGCGGTCTTGAATGTGGCGACGGTCTTCCCGTAGATGCAGCGTAATGCCGTCCGCGCCACCCAATTCGGCCAAAACGGCCGCCCACACAGGATCGGGTTCAATGGTGCGGCGGGCTTGGCGGACAGTAGCAACATGGTCGATATTGACACCCAGGGCAGGCATAGCGGGACTCTCGTTCCATTTTCTGTATGGAGAAGAAATACGTGGAGCAGGATTCGCTCCACGGCGATTGCATGATTGACACGCGTATTGTGGCTGAGGTTCTCCTAGAGTTCCAGTGGGGGCGACCACGTCTCCCTGCGCGACCCTAATTGCGGCCGAACGGTCCGCTGGTCAGTCCGGACAGCCAAGAGCAGCAATACATCGGGCGCGGCACGGATGATTCCATGGCGAATTGCCACTGCGCGTCGGGATGGCTGGCTTGCGCCGAACCTAAGAGGATTTCCACTAAGGTCTCTTGGTTGTCATAGGTGATCACTCGCACGTCGTCCGGCTCGCGGTCGATGCGGATCAGCAATTCGTCCAGCGCGGCTTCTTCGTAACCGATTTTATCAATCAGCTTGTTCTTGAGGGCGTCGTCGGCGGTAAAGACTTCGCCAGTTGCCAGTTTTCGGACCGCTTCTAGATTGAGTTCCACGCGGTTATCAGCGATCACATTGATAAAGCGGTCGAACGCCTGGTCAATGATGTTATTCCAAACCGTCTGTTCAGCCGGAGTCAATTCACGAAACGGGCTGAGTGCGTCCTTAAATGGTCCCGTTTTGATCGGTGTCGATTCCACGCCCAATTTCTCCGCCAGGCCGATCATTTGCATGCGAGGAATAATCACCCCGATCGACCCGGTCCAGGTGGTCGGCTCGGCAAAAATCTTGCCCTGTTCTCCGGCCCCCATGGCGACATACAGACCGCCCGAGGCCGCCATGCTCTTCATGTGTGCCACGACCGGTTTGGTTTCACGTAACTCGACGAGACGATGATAAATTTCATGGCTGTCCGCAACGGCGCCTCCCGGACTGTTGATCGACAGAAGTACGGCTTTCACATCCTTGTCGTCCTTGGCCTGCTGGATACGTCTCAAAATCCGTTGCGTGTTGGGGGCCATGATCACCCCTTGCACCTTGATCACAGCAATTTTGTCGGTGGCAACCTTGCTGCCGGAATGAAAGTGTTCGATCGGGTCGTTGCCGTCGGTGAAGTAGGACTTGTAGCGCTCGTAGAAATAAAAATTCAGCGCAATCGATACAAGCAGCGCTACGAAAACGAGCCTGAGCAACCAACGGCGACGTTTGGGGGGGCGGTGAGTTTCAGCGTTGGCCATAAGGGGCATGCTCCGTTAAACCGAATCCAGAGTGTTCAATGTCTCAACCATCACGAGAAAGCAAAATCAGCACGGTAGGACGACGCTGTGTTCAGCATTCGGCGTGATCATACCAAACCGGTGCAGATTGCACCTTAGTCGAACCAACCTTTGCGGTGGAACCACAACAACAAGGTTGCCACGGTCAATCCCATGCCCACCACCACGATCGGATAGCCATATTGAGAATTTAGCGCTGGCATGTTGGGAAAGTTCATTCCATAAAACCCGGCGATAAATCCCAGCGGAATGAAAATCGTGGCAATGATCGTCAAGGTCTTCATGACTTCATTCGTGCGGTTGCTGATCGCCGTCAGGTGAAAGTCACGGAGGTCGGAACAGGTTTCGCGGTAGGTGTCGATGGCATCGCCCAGCTGGATTGTGTGATCATAACAATCGCGCAGGTAGACTCGTGATTCGTCCTTAATCAGCGAATGCCCGTCACGCAGCAGCGCATTGACCGCTTCGCGATGTGGGCGCAGCGCTCGGCGGAGTTCTAGAAGTTCACTTCGCAGCATATGGATCGAATGGATCGACGTACTCCCGTCACTGTTCATCAGCGCATCGTCCATGGCGTCGAGTCGTTCGCCGTAGGACTCGACCACGGGAAAATAGTGGTCGATGATCGTGTCCAGCAGCGCGTAAGCCAAATAGTCGGTGCCGCCATACCGCAGGCGGCCGCTCGTTTTGCGAATGCGGTCGCGGACCGGGTCGAGGCAATCGCTAGGTTCATCCTCCTGAAAGGTGAGCACGAACTTGGGGCCGACGAATATACTGATCTGCTTGGTTTTCAGCTTTTCCGCTAGGTGGACCATGCGGGCCACGATGAACAGATGGTCGTCGTAATCCTCGACTTTGGCGCGCTGATGTACATTGACGACGTCTTCTAAGGCGAGTTTGTGCAAACCGAACATTTCGCCTATCCGATTGATCACCTCGACATTCGCGAGTCCATCGACATTGATCCATGTAACGGTATAGGTTTCCGATAGTTCCTTCAGCCCATCCAATGAATCAACCGTTTCATCGACGAGGTCGCCGTTGGCAAAGGCCATCACGCTAACGGATTGTGTGGTGCAGGGTGTTTGTGTAATGACTGTCCCCGGTGCCGCACCGGGCAACGACCCGCGGTTGAACCGTTTTGCCTTAGGTTTTTTATGATGTCGATGTTTCATCGGCGGCTGACCTTCCTAATGCTGTGTTCTGCGGGGATTGGTCGCCCAATCGGCCGGGCACCGAGTGGTTGATGGGACGCAGTTGCCAGTCGTGATGCGCACGGGTCATTCTTTGAATGGTTGCTGGTGGGAAAACCGTGTGGCTCAATCGGTCTGCCATCATGGATGACCGTCAGTCGGTTTTTCAAATCTGGGGAGCATGTGTGGTGCACGATTCGGTGGTCCGATTTTCTCATGCCATGATTCGATGGCTAATTCGGGCTAAACCGAATACCATAAGAGACTAAACAAGCCAAGGCTAGTTAAAATACAGCAGAGAGAAACTTGCGACGAATGAACTGGAAATGGCCACATTTCGGTTTCCCTCGGCGATGGTTGTGCTGTTCAAATATGTCTGCATGGACCGTTGCCTGCCCCGCATTCTTTCTGTTCTGGTCCGCTGAGGACATCGTCAAATATTAGTAACGAGGGCACCGGTGGCATTGTCTCTGTTTTGGCAACCGCCGAATCGATTTGAAGCTGCACGGACAATGCGAGTAGCACCCAATTCCAATACGAACTTCTGATCAACGAACTTGTGATCAACGAATTAGGCATTTCCCCCCCCTTCTACCGTTTCCTCTACAAGCGGGGACGATCAAAACCAATACCTGGATTTTGGCAAGGTAGTCAGTATGGCGAAACAGTCAAAACCCGAACTTCGCGTCATTGGTTGGCGCGAATGGGTCGGGCTACCGGATTTGGGCATCAAAAAGATCAAGGCCAAAGTCGACACAGGCGCGCGGTCGTCTTCTTTGCATGCGTTTGATTTGCACGAATTTGAAAAAGAGGGTGTGAAATGGGTCCGTTTCAAAATTCACCCTCTGCAGCGCACTGCTAAGCGGACTATAGAAGCAACCGCGGAGATTCTCGAATATCGCACAGTGCGGAGCTCCAGCGGGGCAGCCCAACTACGGCCGATGATTGTCACACAGGTGGAATTACTGGGCATCCGTTGGCCGGTGGAATTGACGCTCGCTAATCGCGATGAAATGGGGTTCCGCATGTTGTTAGGGCGTGAAGCATTTCGGCGACGCTTTCTGGTGGATGCGGGCAACTCCTACTTCGGCGGTCAGCCCAAGCGAAAAAAGAAACTGAAATCGAAGTCGAAATTGAAACAGCAGTCGGCTGTGAACCACACGACATCGGAGAAAAAATGAAACTCGGGATCCTCTCCTGTAATTTGAAATGCTACAGCACGCGCCGTTTACGCGAGGCGGCTGAGCAACGCGGACATAAAGTCAAAGTTCTTAACACCACGAAATTTGCCATCGACTTGGCCGAAGGGGATCCCGATCTCTTTTTTCGGCAAAAACAGCTTTCGCATTACGATGCGGTCTTACCACGGATCGGCGCATCGATTACATATTTCGGCACGGCGGTCGTCCGGCAATTCGAACAGATGGACATCTTTAGCGCGAATTCGTCGGCCGGGATTTCCAACTCTCGCGACAAATTGCGCAGCATGCAAATCCTGAGTCGGCATCATATCGGCATGCCGCAAACGACGTTTGTGCGCGATAAGAAGGACGTGCTGCCGGCCATTGAACGAATCGGCGGCGCGCCGGTGGTCATCAAACTGTTGGAGGGAACACAGGGGATCGGCGTGCTGCTGGCTGAAACCGTCAAGTCGGCCGAAGCGATTATCGAACTGCTGCAAAGCCAACGACAAAATGTGTTGGTGCAAAAGTTCGTCGCCGAAAGCAAAGGCCGCGACATTCGCGCGTTTGTCGTGGGCGACCGGGTTGTCGCAGCGATGCGCCGCGTCGCGCAAGGGCAGGAATTTCGCAGCAACGTCCATCGTGGTGGGGTCACCGAGTCGGTGCAACTCGATGAGACCTATTGCGAAACCGCCGTGCGGGCCGCTCAGATCTTGGGACTCCGCGTCGCCGGTGTCGATATGCTGGAAGGCAAGAATGGACCGCAGATCATGGAGGTCAATTCGTCCCCCGGTTTAGAAGGCATCGAACGCTGTACGCAGCTGGATATCGCCGGAGCCATCATTGATTACATCGCCGCCCAAGTAGATTTTCCCGAGATCGATCTACGACAGCGACTGACGGTCAGTCGCGGGTATGGCGTGACTGAAATTCACGTTCCCGAAGGGTCGGATTACATTGGAAAAACGGTAAGCGAATCGGGACTGCGCGATAAGGATATCAATGTACTCACGCTTCATCGGGGCACGACTGTCATCCCCAACCCGCGCTCCGATCGCTGTTTAGAAGCGGGTGACCGGTTGTTGTGCTTTGGCAAGTTGGAGTTGATGCGCGACCTCATTCCGCGCAAGACAAACCGCAAACGTCGGCAGAAGGTGCGCGTGTTACCAGAACTTCCGGTTGCCGAAGAAGTACAGGGCGCAGCGGATGGAGTCGAAACCACATCCACGAAGGCAGAAAAAGATTAATGCCGATATGAAGAAACCCCGTGTTCGAAAGCCAATTGACGATTGGAACGGCGAGTCCATTCCCTTCGGCGCCTCCCGCGACGTCAAGCTGACTGTTAGCGAAAGCTACAGCAGCATGTCCGTCCGGATTCCAATTCACATTCGCCGCGCCAAACAAGACGGTCCGGTGGTGTTTGTCACAGCGGCGCTGCATGGCGATGAAATCAACGGCACAGGGGCCGTTCGGCAATTGATCCAAGATCCCGATTTCGAACTGCTTCGCGGCTCTATAATTTTCGTGCCGGTCTTGAACTTGCTCGCCTTCGACCGGCATTCCCGGTATCTTCCCGACCGTCGTGACTTGAATCGTTCCTTTCCCGGCAGCGAATCGGGCAGCCTTGCCGGGCGCATGGCCCGCACGATTTTCGAGGAAATCGTCTCCCGTTGCGATTACGGAATCGACCTGCATACTGCGTCCGTCCGCCGCACCAACTATCCCAACGTGCGGGGCGATTTGTCCGATCCTGAAGTGCGGCGGCTGGCTGTGGCATTCGGTTCGGAAATCATTATGAATGGCGTTGGACCACCAGGGGCATTTCGCCGCGAAGCCTGCCTGGCTGGTTGCCCCTCGATCATCATGGAAGGTGGGGAGGTCTGGAAGGTCGAACCGGGAATCGTTGAGTCTGCAGTTCGGGGCATCAAAAACGTGTTGCACAATTTGGAAATGATCGACGGCGAACCCGTCAGTCCCGATTACCAAGTAATTGTAGAGAAATCCAAATGGATCCGGGCTGAACGCGGCGGCTTTTTACAATTCCACGTGAAACCGGGCGACATCATCGCCGAAGGCCAACCGTTGGCAACGAATACGACACTGTTGGGCCGCGAGCGGAGCATGCTCCATGCGCCGTTCGACTCCGTGGTCATCGGAATGACCACCTTACCCGCCACAAGTCCCGGTGAGCCGGTCTGCAATCTCGGCAAGCTCCCCAAAGGGACGAAACCTTCGAAAATGCGCCGCATGCGCCGCGAGGAAGATGGCCTGGAAGAACAAGTCGTCGAAGAACTTTCCTCCAATGTGCTCGTTGTTGAGCCGGGAAAACCGAACAAAAAAGGCTGACCGGGCGCACCAGACGGGAAAATCACAAAAAACGACACGCAACTGAGCGGTTTCGTTGATTGTTCGCGTACAATGATCGTGTCCTGACCGGTCAGAGCGGCATTGGATTGACCTTGCTTGCCGTTGGGCGAAAGGGACTCTACATTTGATAAATGCGCCGCCGTTACCCATTTTACCAGGAGCCGTTGGTACTCATGAATTGTGCTCATTGGAATTGCCGAGCAACCAGGATTGTAGCCGTTATTATTGCGGCGATCCTGGTCGGGACATTCTGCGCTCCAGTCCGAGCGGCAGAGGGGGCGCATCCGGATGCCAAACGGGCCTTTGGGTATCTCGCGCAAATCTGCCGCATCGGTCCACGGATCAGCGGCTCGCGGGGCATGATGCGGCAACAGCAGTTGATTGGCAAACACTTTGCCGCATTCGATTGCGAGGTGAAGTATCAGCCGTTTGATGTCCGGCATCCGCTGACCGGCAATCCCGTGCGGATGAATAACATCATCATCTCCTGGAATCCGCAGGTCAAAGAACGCGTGCTCTTGGGGTGTCATTACGATACCCGCCCGCTGCCGGATCGTGATCGTGATGCCAATCAACGTCAGCAAGGAGTGTTTTTGGGTGCAAACGATGGCGCCAGTGGAGTGGCGTTGTTCATGGAATTAGCACATCACATGAAAAATCTCCCCGCGACATGCGGTGTCGATTTCGTGATTTTCGACGGCGAGGAATTGGTCTACGGAAATCGCGGTGAATACTTTCTGGGATCGACGTACTTCGCCGAAAACTATCGCGACCATCCCGTCGAAGAGCGTTATACCGCAGGAGTTTTGGTCGACATGGTGGCCGATCGGAATCTGCGTATTTATGTCGAGAAGAATAGCCTCAAATATGCCCCAAACGTGACAAAAAGCATCTGGAAGTCAGCGGAGCAGGTGGGAGTCGACGAATTTGTGCCCCGTGCCAAACACGAGGTTCGCGACGATCATCTCCCGCTGAACGAAATCGCCAAAATCCCGACGTGCGACATCATCGACTTCGATTACCCATATTGGCATACCACGCGGGACGTTCCCAACTCCTGCTCCGGTAAGAGCCTGGCGAAGGTTGCCAAAGTCTTGTTACATTGGCTACGGACCTATCCGGTTGCCCAACCGCCGGCCAAATAACGCTCATAATACAAATGCGGGTCCCGCAGGCACTATCGCGATCATTCGGCGTCGCATCCAAATTCTCAAACGTAACGACCAATAACAACGATGCCCCCGAACGACCAGATTTTTATGGGAACGGCGATCGTGTTGAGTTGCGCTGCCGGCTTATATCACCACCGCTGGTTCTTGGAGCAGACTCCCAAAGGGCAACGCTTGATCCGTCGTTTTGGCGAGACAGGGGGAGCCTGGGTGTTGCGGGGACTGTTGATTTTTGGCATCGTCCTGGGAGGATTGTTGGCGGTGGGAGTGATTCATCCTGTCCAGTGGGATTAGAAACACCTGGAATTCGTCGATTGGGACGTGATTCGCAACAGTTTTCATGATATGCGGTTGCGGCGATTCCCGGCGTGCCGGTTGGGTTGGGCTGACGGTATTCTGCTGACTCAACTCAGGTAGGGGCTAGCCTTGAGACGTATGGACCATTACAGTTAAACATATACACGTGGCTCGGAATCAACGACTGGAATCGACGCAGAGCCGAGTTACTCATGGCCGCGAACTTTAAAGAGTTCGTTCGAGGAGAAATATTCGTATGAAGGTTGTTCCCTTGGGAGACAAGGTGGTTGTCAAACGGTTGGATGCCGAAGCAATCACCAGCGGTGGTATCGTTTTGCCGGACAGTGCGCAACAGAAACCGGCGGAGGGCCGCATTCTCAGTGTGGGAGACGGAGTTCTATTGAAAAATGGGAGCCGCGCCGACCCGCAGGTCAGCGAAGGAGACCGTGTGATGTTTTCCAGCTATGCCGGTACGGAGGTTTCCGTCGACGGGCAAGAGCTATTGATCATGAATGAATCAGACATCCTGGCCGTGATTTCCTAATCGCGTTCAAGGGGATGTGATTTTCGCTATCAAGTCGCTCAGTCAAGAAAATGAGGCCGATTGTGAAGCTCAACACATACGTTTCAGCCGTTTTGGTCGCCTGCGCTGTTTTGTTGGTACCATTTGTCACGATGGCAACCGCCGTCGCCGCCGAGGAGGGTCCTGCTGCCAAAATGGTCGGCCCCCAACTCGACGCACTGAAAAAATCACGCGCACAGGCCGCGGAATTCCTCCGCGCCAGTCAGGCAAATGATGGCAGTTGGACCTCGCCGATGGCAACAGGCATTACTGCAATGGTCACAACGTCGCTATTACGCAGCGACGTGCCGGCCGATGATCCGATGGTCGCCAAAGCACTGAAAAATTTGGAAGGTTTCATTCAAAAGGATGGCGGAATCTATTTCGATCAGTCGAACCACCGCAATTATGAAACCAGCATCTGCGTATTAGCATTTGATGCAGCCAATGCCGATGGACGCTATGACAAGACGTTGGCCGGAGCCGCAAAATTCCTCCGCGGTCTGCAATGGGACGAAGACGAAGGCTTAACGAAATCGGACGATGGCTTTGGTGGCGCCGGTTACGGCAGCCACGAACGGCCGGACCTATCGAACACGCAGTTTTTTATGGAAGCATTAAAAACCACTGGCGCCGGCGAAGATGATCCCAACATCCAAAAAGCGTTGCTGTTTGTTTCGCGGTGCCAGAATCTGGAGTCGCAATACAACACAACGAAGTTTGCATCGAAGGTCAATGACGGCGGTTTTTATTACACAATTGCCGCCGGTGGCAGTTCGCAAGCGGGCGTCGATCCCAACGGGGGACTGCGTTCTTACGGCAGCATGACCTACGCCGGGCTCAAGAGCATGGTGTACGCCGGGTTGGATGCGGAAGACAAACGCGTCAAAGCCGCGCTGCAATGGATTACAGACCACTATACGGTCTCCGAAAACCCCGGCATGAAACAAATGGGCGTGTACTATTACTACCACACGTTCGCCAAGACGCTTGACGTTCTAGATCTGCAGATGCTGGAAGACAAAGATGGCGGCAAGCATGATTGGCGTAAGGAGTTGGCCGAGATATTGATGCAACGGCAACTCGAAAACGGGAGTTGGTTGAATTCCACGCCGCGGTGGTACGAAGGGGACCCGAATCTGGCGACCGCTTATTCGCTGTTGGCTTTAAGCTATTGCCAGCCTCAGCCGGTCAAGTAGGCGGTTGCAGAGCACGGGACCGATTTTCGTCATGCGCATTGTTGAATTGATCGCCCGTCACGTTCGCATTCCGCTGAAAAAGAAGATCGAACACGCCTCGCACGTTCGTAGCGAAAACGACACGCTCGTCGTCAGCTGCCGTCTCGATGACGGCAGTATCGGTTGGGGCGAAGGACTACCGCGCCCCTATGTCACCGGCGAAACGATCGAAACAGCCCTGAGCCAATTCTCGGAGACGGACTGGCGGTCGCAACTCGCGGATGATTTCGACAGCCTCGCCGACGTGGTTCCACTCTGCGAGCGGATGAAATTGGCCGGCAGCTCCGCCAGCGGGCAACGCGATTGCTTCGGGCATTCGGTCCGCTGCGCGGTCGAGTTGAGCATCCTCGACGCAGTCGGCCGCGCGACGGAGACTCCATTGTCGAAAGTTACTGCGCTGGTTCCCGAAGCGATGCCGATCCGCGAAGCGCGCGACGAGGTCCGCTATAGCGGCGTGATCACCGCGATGGGGGGGATTAAAAAAACAATTCGGGCGGCCGCCATGCGCCTGTACGGTTTTCCCGACATCAAATTGAAAGTCGGCATGGACGGAGCCAACGACCCGGCTGCCGTCGCCTTGATGCGGCGCGTGTTTGGACCGGACCGCGATCTACGAATCGATGCCAACGAAGCCTGGACCTGTGAAAATCTAGAGGACAAACTACGACCGTTGTTGCCGTATGGTATTAGCAGTGTCGAGCAACCCGTCCCACACGCCGCCGTCGACGGTCTGGCTGAGATCCGCCCACGAATCGATGTGCCGATCATGTTGGACGAATCGCTGTGCGGTTTAGACGACGGACACCGCGCTATCGAACGGGGCACCTGCGATCTGTTCAACCTGCGCCTCTCCAAGTGTGGCGGTTATATCAACTCCATAAAATTGGCGGCGTTGGCCCACAACGCGGGGCTGGGGTATCAATTGGGATGCCAAGTGGGAGAAACCGGAATCCTCTCCGCTGCCGGAAGGCATTTTGCGGCTTCAATTGGCGGTATTCGTTGGGTCGAAGGGAGTTACGACCGCCACCTCGTCAAGGAACGGCTGACTGTCGAAGACCTGACTTTCAAAAGCGGGGGCCGCGCCCCGGCGCTCATCGGGGCAGGATTGGGCGTGAATATTGACCACGCGGCCGTAGAGCGCGTGACATTGCGCGAGGAACATCGTCCAATAGGGTGAATAGGAAATGACCCTGCCGACAAGTTCCAAAATCAGGCAGGCGATTCCTACGTTTTCCCATCACAACCCGGCATCGCTGGGTGGGAAAATATCGATTGCACAGTCCCTTCCCCCCCTAAACGAATCGTCTCATGCCACAAACACGCAAAACGGCCGCTGAGTGGGTGGCGATTCAGGCAAATCCCAAAGCGGGGTCCGGCGCCCAGCGCGAACAGGTCGGTCTGCTTGTTGACTCATTGCGCGAACAGGGGCTGCGGCCACTGCTGTTTAAAAACCGCGACCGCCTTAGCCGTGTTTTGACAAACCCGAAGCTAAAAAGCCGTTTGCGGTGCATCGTCGCGGCTGGCGGGGATGGGACGGTGGGCGACGTTCTGCATCGATATCCCGGGTGTCCGATCTCGATTTTACCGCTGGGCACCGAGAATTTGCTGGCCCGCTACCTGGGAATCCCTCGCTGCGGACGCTCCGTCGGGGAGATTATCGCCGCCGGTCATGTGCGCATTGTGGACTTGGCCAGCGTGGGCGAGCGGCGTTTTTCCTTGATGGCCAGCATCGGTTTCGACGCGGATGTGGTGCATCGGCTGGACGCAATTCGTACGGGGCACGTTCGGCGGGCAAGTTATCTCAAACCAATTTGGGATTCTTTACGTAGTTACCAATATCCCGATTTGCGAATCCGACTCGACGACGATCCGCAAACGTATACGGCGAAACTGGTAATGGTTGTTAACATCAATGCGTATGCCTTAGGAATCCAACCGGCTCAGTCGGCTCGTGACGACGATGGAAAGCTGGAGGTGCTATTTTTTGAGCGTGGCTCGACGTTCCAAATGTTGCGGTACTTTTATAAGGTAATGCGAGGTACACATGAGTCGTTGGCGGACATACGCACAGTGCGGGCAACGCGGATTCATGTGGAATCCGACGTCGCAGTTCCGGTACAAATCGACGGTGATCCAGCCGGAATGACCCCGGTGGATATTCGCGTCTTGCCTGCGGCAGCTCAATTCATGGCTCCCTCCGAGCATGACGAAAGTCACGACTAAAAATCATTGCTACGAAACAGGAACGACCCATGCCGGAGAATCCGGTTACTATCGGCAACTACACTTGCGGCGGAGACAATCCGTTGGTGTTCATCGCCGGTCCTTGCGTGATTGAGTCGGAAGAGTCAACCTTGGCGATCGCTGTCCGTTTAGCGGAAATCGCCGCGGAACTGAATATTCCGCTGATCTTCAAAGCGAGCTTTGACAAAGCCAACCGCACCAGTCTCGAAAGTTTTCGCGGGCCCGGTTTGGAGGAAGGCTTGGCGATCTTGTCCCGCATCGCCGCCACGACCGGACTGCCCGTCACGACCGACATTCATACGGCCCAACAAGCGGAGCCGGCTGCCGAAGTATGCGCGATTCTACAAATCCCCGCATTTTTGGCGCGCCAAACCGACTTAGTCGTCGCCGCGGCACAAGCCACTGCTCGCCACGGCGGCGTTGTGAATATCAAGAAACCCCAATTCGTAGCCCCCGAGGACATGCTCCACGCTGTTAAGAAATGTGAGGCGGCCGGCAATGGTCGTATTATGCTGACCGAGCGGGGAACGACGTTTGGCTATGGCCGGTTGGTGAACGACATGCGGTCGGTTCCGATTATGCAATCACTGGGAACGCCGGTGATTTATGATGCGACGCACAGCGTGCAATTACCGGGAGGAAGTACGACGGGTGGACAGCGGGAAATGGTTCCACCCCTGGCCCGCGCTGCTGTGGCCGCTGGCTGTGACGGTCTCTTTTTCGAAACACATCCCGATCCTGATCGAGCGCTCAGCGACGGACCGAACATGGTTCCTCTGAGCGAAGTCTCCCAATTTCTCGGCCCGCTATTGCGCATTCGTGAGGTCGTCACGGCCAATCCGCCGCTCAAATCTTAACCCCTCGATGTGGTGCGGGTTGTTCTTCATTGATCGTTGTCTCTTTATCTGTCATTCTCAATGTATGGTCACTTCAATGGTTGATTACGACGTCGTTTCCGGAGAAAAAACGGTGCACACTACCCGCCGCCCATTTCATGTTGTCGCACTGCTACTGGCCGGATTGTGTGTGCTTGGCTGCGGTGGTGGCAAGCAGGCTACGCCGGGATCGAATACGTCGGCAGCGACCGGTGACGGCGAAAACGAAGTCACCAATGAATTGTTGTTTAGCGCCGTTTCGCAATTAGACGTCGAGAGTTTAGGAATCAGCACCGATCCCGAGTCGGCCATCTCGTTGATCAATCAAGCCTTTGTGCTTTCCACGGAAGAAATGGGTGAAATCACTGAGGCCGCGAGCAATTCTTGGAGCGGATTGCTCACCGAAGCAGAACGAAACTTCGCCGCCGGTCAGGAATTCACCACGCGCGATGGCCTCCACATGTGGGATGCTTTGTTGTCGCGGGATCTGGCTTATGTTGCCTCCGGCAGTGGCGAGACGGAACTTGAGCAAGCGAATGCTCTGTTCAAATTTGTGGTCCGCAATTTGACGTTGGCGGATCGCCACCCCAGTGACTTGCCACTCACGCTACAAGAAATCTGGATGTCTGGTCATGCGACCGCCGCCGATCGCGCCTGGGCATTTGGTTCGTTGTTGAGGCAACTTGATATCGATAGCGTGGTGCTGACAACGGCGGATGGGGACGATGCGGCGACGCAACCGTTTCTCGTGGGCGTGTTGTTGGATGGCAAGGTGTATTTGTACGATCCGCGACTGGGACTGGCGATTCCAGCTGCCGATGGAAACGGTACCGCCACATTGAGGGAAGTGCTCGCCGAGCCTGAGTTGTTGTCCGCACTCTCTGTCAGCGAAGATCGTCCCTATCCCCTCACAGCGGAACAGCTCAAAACGGCACGCGTGATGTTGATCGGTGATTCCGCCTATTGGGCGTTACGGATGCGAGCATTAGAAAAGGCATTCATCGGTAACGATCGCGTCCGGTTGTACGACGGACTGCAGGATGATGCCGATCAGCCGGGGCTCATCAATCGTGTTGTTCAAGCCGGTGGGGATGTGTGGGATCGAGAGTCGGTCTCCGTGTGGGATTATCCCGAAAGCCAATTGGCCGGCCACGCATCGATGTCACTTTCTCAGCAGGACGCTCTACGGACTGTCAAAGATTCATGGAAAGCGGGTTGGCAGGAGGAAGGTGATGATTTCTCTCGCCAAGATGGGTTCACGTCCTCCAGTCAATTCGCTGCTCGGTTGCTGCAGCTGACGGGGGATTATGAGGCGGCGATCAAATTGTACGTCCAAATCGGCAAGACCAATCGCGACTTTCAAAAACTGCAAAGTGGTCAAGTGGTCCCCCAGCTGTTTCCGCAAGAATCCGCAGGAGTTGGTTTTGACGAAGGAGACCAGGCGGAAAAGATACGGAAATTGGAAAATACCAAAAGGTTCGCAGATTTCGAGAATCGGCCTGCGGCTGTAAAAGAGGCAACATTAAAGGGATTGGAGCAATACCACGCAACTAAAATTCGCCAATATCGGAGTGCCGCGAACGACGCTTCCTATTGGGTGGGGCTTTGCCAGTTCGAGTTGGATAAAATCCCCGCTTCGAAGAATACGTTTGAGCTGTATTTGAAGAGCTATCCTGCGGGGAGTTGGACCACCGCAAGCCGATACGGGATTGCCCTCGGACAGGCCGCCCAAGGAGACTACGCCGCCGCCGCCGAAACCCTGGCTGCCACACCGGAATCCGATCCGGCGTATGATGGCCATCAAGTCCAAAGCCGACTTTGGAAACAACGCGCAGAGGCCGCTATTGATTCCGAGAAATAGCCGTTAGGACCGTCGATAAGCACGCCAATTAAACCGCCAAGTTCATTTCACCAAACTGCCGCGCCGTTGGGCACGAGGACTCTGCTATGCTCCGTCGTTTATTTGTATTGGCCATCGCAATTGTCCCCTTGCTCTCCACAATCAGCATTGCAGCGGAGTCGTTGCCGAAGAAGCCGAACATTGTCTTCATCATGGCGGACGATCTTGGTTATGGCGAATTGAGTTGTTATGGGCAGCAAATTCTGCGGACGCCGAACATCGACCGTTTGGCCGCCGAAGGGTTGAAATTTACTGATGTCTATGCCGGCAGCACTGTCTGTGCTCCTTCACGCTGTGTGTTGATGACCGGCCTACATACGGGGCATTGCCGCGTCCGCGGAAATCAACGCGTGCCGTTGCTCCCCGACGATGTCACCGTCGCCGAAGTGCTCCGCGATGCGGGATACGTCACCGGCATGTTTGGCAAATGGGGTTTGGGCGAACCGGGAACCACAGGCCTGCCCACTCGTCAAGGATTTGAGCATTGGTTCGGCTATCTGAACCAAGGCAACGCACATAACTATTATCCCGAATACTTGTGGGACAACGAACAACAATTTCCTTTGGTCGGAAATGTCGCCGAGAAAGGTGTCGCCAGCAAAAAGGCGATTTATTCGCACGACATCGTCACGGATCGCGCACTGGGGTTCCTTGAAGGCGTCGGGGACAAACCGTTTTTTCTGTATGTCCCGTTCACATTGCCGCACGTGAACAACGAGTTACGGCGCGCGACCGGTGATGGCATGGAGGTCCCCAACTACGGTCCGTATGCGAATGAAGACTGGCCCAACCCTGAAAAAGGGCGGGCGATGATGATCCATATGCTGGATCGCGACGTGGGACGCATCATGGATAAAATTCGCAAACTCGGTCTCGATGAGAACACGCTCGTGTTTTTCACCAGCGACAACGGTGCACAACAGGAAGGTGGCTCGAAGCTCGAATTCTTCAATAGTTCCGGTCCGCTCCGCGGCTTCAAACGGGATCTTTACGAGGGCGGAATTCGCGTACCAATGATCGCCCGCTGGCCGGGAGTGATCGAAGCCGGGACTGTGAGTGATTTGCCCTGGGCGTTTTGGGATTTTCTGCCGACAGCCGCCGAACTAGCCGGCGCCGCTGCACCACAAGGGCTCGACGGCCTTTCCGTAGTGCCCACACTGGTCGGCGAAGATCGTGCCGGACATCCACAACAGCAGCACGGCGAGATGTATTGGGAGTTCCACGAACGGGGCAGCAAACAAGCGGTCCGCCGCGGCAAATACAAAGCCGTGCGACTATCACCCGAATTGCCGCTCGAATTGTATAACCTCGAAACGGATCTGGGCGAAACCAACAACATCGCCGACGCACATCCCGAATTGGTGGCAGAGCTCGAAGATTACCTCACCAGCGCACGCAGCGAATCGGAACACTGGCCACTCAGAAAACGCCAACGCCGCCGAAAATAGAATGAGTCGCAACGCACCCTAACTATCAAACTCCCTCTCCCTCTGGGAGAGGGCCGGGGTGAGGGGTTTAACATAACGAGCGATTCTCCGTACCACCCCAACGGCCATATCCCTTGTAGCACCGACGGTTCATCGGGGAAGGGCAACGGAATGGCAGATCCGTTTTCCCGATTTGTAAAACGGCCAGTCTGCAACGAAAGCTGCGTCGCGATGCTCACTGACACCCCTGGTGTGCTATGCAGCGGCGGGACGGATGGCGGGGATGGTGTCGGGGGCATTCAGAGCGTCGGGGTTCGCCTTTAGGTAGTCGATCAACTCCAGCGACGAGACGACTTGCGTGCCGGGCGTTTCGCTGACGACTTCCAACATGCCTTGGAAATTTGCGATCGCCTCTTCGTCCACACCCACCGCTTCGGTAGCCTCGAGCCACGTGGCGTCGAATTTCAGGAAGGACCAGGAATGCAGGAAGATCGTTGTGCACAACACACCCGCCGCCATCGCTTCCTGTAGGTGCCAACGAAACGTTTCCGGTGTTCGCCAATTGACGTCTAACTTTCGCGGCGTTCCTTTGACGTCGTGATACACCGAGACTGGAACCTCGTAGACGCCGTCATATTTGCGGACCGCATTGTTGCAGTACGATGCATCGATCATGCACTGCTTGTGCCCCAGCAGCGATGAAAAATCGGCTTCGATCCCGATGTCCCGCATCGCACGAAACGACGCCGGCGAAACGCGATAACCGCCGGCGCGATAGGCGCGTGTCGGCTGGCCGGTGAACTCCGCCAAGTAGTCCGACGCCTCTCCCAACCAACTCCGCACCCCTTCGTCCGTCCAATAATAATCGAAGCGGTCTTGATAGTCGGGAATGTGCAACTCCGGATGCGAGTGCAGCGCGCAGTCGTGACCACGGCGCAAGACTTCCTGACAAACTTCCCGAATCGGCTCCTTGCCATAGGACCGTACTGTCAAAGTGTCCGTGAAAAAGATAGCGGGAAAACCAAACGCATCCGCCATGTCCATGATCATCGGAATGCCATATTCGCGGCCTTGATAACGCCCCCAAAACAACCGATCCACCGGCGCTTCGGGACTCCGTTCGCGACGCGCTTCGTTGTCGATAGTGATTACAACAAAGTGCGGGTGCTGCTTCTGCGTTCGATTGCCCGTCAGCAACGACGTAGCGGATTTCAGACGATTCAACAGTGGAGAAAACACGGCGTCACCGACCCTTTGTTTAGAAAAATAAAGTCTTAGCCACGGATTAACACGGATGGGACACGGATGACAACAAAAAGGAAAATAGGTGCTTGAATGGCATGAAACACAGCACTGTTCGCCAATAGATAGAATTTGGTTTTTGCCACAGGCTGCGGAGGACACGGTCTTTTTATTTCCGTGTTTCATCCGTGTGAATCCGTGGCTAAAAAACCTACCAATCGTTATCCGTCGCATAGCCCAGTTCGATCAACAAATCGCCTGCTTTGTCTTTGAAAATTTGTTTGTCTTCGTCGGTCATGTCGCGCTGCCAGCGGGCCAGGGCTTTGTGGGAGATTGGTTCGACGGCGTCGGCGGAGACTGGCATGGCTGTGAAATCGCGGGTCGTGCTTTCCAGCTCGTGATAGCGCAATACGCGGTCGTCCCATTCTTCGCCGAGGAACTCCACGACCTTGCGCATGGTTTGTTCGGGCTGTTGCACTAGGTCTTCGTAGTGCACTTCGTAGTAACCTGCTTGGCCGCGGGCAGCGAGGCCTTTGCGGGTGTAGTTGACCCAAGAAGTAATGCAGTTTTCGATCGGTTTCCAGGTGTCGAGTTCGATCGTGCGGCCGTTTTCGTATTTGAATTTCGGGTGCGTCCGCAAGGAGCAAACCACGTCGCGACCGTCGCGGATAATGTGGATGAATCGCGCGTTGGGGAAGTGCTCGAAGATGTAGGGGATGTAATAAATGTTCGGCGGCGCTTTATCACCCCAAATCGGTTTGTCCTCTCGCTGCGCCAATCCGCGCATGAACCGTTCGATGAAGTGCGCTTGATCCTGCGAGGTCGCCAACAATTCGTCGACGTACTCCCGCGTGACGCCAAAGTTATTGACCAGCCGCTGCGGATCAGGCGTCTCTACAAAAATTCGCGAACCTTGGCCGACGGCAAATTTCGGATGGCTGTCGAGCATTACGCGAAACAGCGACGAGCCACTGCGGGAACAACAGCCAATCACAATTCCGGCATCCTGTGAGATATAGCTGCCGTATTGGTCGGTTTTGGGATCCAAACGGGTGGCCGGCGGCACGGCGGAGGTGGCGGGCATCGGTCACGCATCCTTGCGTTAGGAAGGGCATTATTCAATGAGATACCGGCGTATCTCAATTGGACTGGCGTTGTACGTCGGTCGGTGAATTGTGTCAAGATGAGGTCTTAGGAGGCGTGAGGCTTGAGGGGACAGGCGTGAGAAAAAAGGGAGTGGCCGGTGGCTAGTGGCCAGAACGAAGACCGCATGCCGACGGAATTGCCGGGCACAGCTGTGTCGTCCTCAAGCCTGTCCCCTCATTTCAAGTATCACCCATTCTACCGAGAATACCCCGGCAATCCCTATAGGCCCTCTTATGCGAATGCCGATAACCATGAACGTCACGGATTCGATTTTTGTACCAGCGTTCGGTTGCCGTCAGGGGAGAGCCGCCATGACAGGGAAGTTGCAAGCCGCAGTTGCGGCAGTGTTTATGATCACTTTGGGAGGCTGCCAAGCCGTTCCCAAAGCGGGTGATGTTGAAGACAAAGTGATCCGTGGCCAGGAGGAATCCTACTACGGTGAAACTCACGGTACGTATTATCAAGATAACTATAGCAACGTCGGTTCCGCCTGCGATGGCGACGGGTCCGATGTCAATTGTGGACTCTTGGGCGTCGCTAAAGGCTTTTGTTGTGAGTCTTGGGCGCTGTTCAACGTCATGTTTGCCTATCGTTGGGAAGGGGAATACCCCGACGGCCCGCTACATGGTTGGCGCGGTTCGTGGTGCGGCCCGTTCGGCGAAGGCAGTGCCGACACGACGCAATCCCCTTGCATCCCGCCAGGGGCCGGGGCCTATTAAACGATTGCCAACGTTGCGACATGATTATTGAAGCCAAAGATGGCTGGGGACGGTTTATTCCGCCCCAGCCATTTTTGGCATATCGGGCGGGTAATCACGGGGCCTTCTGTTGTACAGAGGCTGACGCGGCCTACGCGGAGTGACCCCCGAATGATTCTGCTTTCGGGGTGGGTAGCCGTCAGAGCGTATCACTCTGTTCCGCGATAATACCTAAAGACTTCTTGCCAACGTAATCGGTCGCGCGATTTTTCTTGGTGCTGCGCGAAAGCGAGCATTTATTCGCGTTTAGGACGACGAAGTCCACGCGGTTCATCGAGGAGCGGCATTTCCTCAAGCCAGTTCCCTCCAGCCACTCCCATCCGGTTTGCCCCACTGTTCCCCCAGGGGGCAATCGTCTAAAATGCCAACCTAAACCTCATGACACACACCGTCCCGCTGACCGGGCTATTTGCAGGAACTCGGAACCGATATGTATCGAATCACCCAACAAATCGATTTTTGTTATGGCCACCGTCTGCTGAATTATGCCGGCAAATGCCGTAACCTCCATGGCCATAATGGACGGGTGCAGATTTCCCTGGAGGCAGCCGAACTGGACAATCGAGGGATGTTGATCGACTTCACGGACATCAAAAAGTCCATCGCCACCTGGATCGATTCGGAGCTGGACCACCGCATGATACTGCATGAGGATGACCCGGCACTCTCCATGCTCCTGGAATTGAACGAACCGGTCTACGTGATTTCCTACAATCCGACAGCAGAGAATATCGCGCGGCTGATCTACGAATTCGCGAATTCCGAAAAACTACCGGTCCGAGAAGTCACCTTGTGGGAGACTCCCAAATCGTCAGCCACCTACGGCGAATGGTCGAGTCCTAGTCATTGAGCGAGGGGAGGCCTCTGGGATCCCTCGCACAAGCGATTGTCGCCAGGGGCGGATTGCGCGCACGGTGAGATTCCATCAGCGCATAAAGAAAGCCCCTGGAAAGCGGAAAGACAAAGGGCTTGGTTGAGTATTCTCAGGCGGTAGGCTAAATCGCGGTGTGGGTCGGTTGCGACTTAGGGGACCCTATTGCATACCAAGTTTTGTCTCTAATCCACGCTTTCACAAGGGGCTAGGCTGGGTATCGTGAGCAGAGGGCTTCTTGATTGGTTTGGTACAAGAGGCCATGCTGAAATATCTTGTTTAAACTTCCGTAACTGTGATTTCTAATATGCAACGTGCGTGCCAAACACCCGTTCGTCACCAGCATGACGTTTTGTTTTTGGCGAAATTGTTCAAAACCTCGCTGGAATTGCGATCTGGGCGCTGAAAACTCAAAGCCGGTTCATAGTTTGTATCTGCTTGTTTTCAATGGAGTTAGATCTCTTCGGTTCCATGTGTACGACTCCAGATTCAAGATACGTTTGAATTTGCCCCACCATTCGGGTAATAATAGTGTCATTGGTTCGGCGCTCGCTTCGGCGCCGATGTCCACGGGTGTTCGACACCTTTTTTCGGCGCTATTCGGCGCTCTGGATAGGTAAAATGGCGAGATATGACGGGCTGAAACCGGCGCGACGATGGCCTCTGGTCCTTGCCGGGATCGCCGTACTGGTCTACTCGATTATCGTCCTTGGTTTTGTCAGCCAAAGTCGCGATCTCGGGCTGCGCTGTCTGATGCCCAACGAAGAGGACTTGGTCGCAGCTGGTGTTCACCCCGAGAATGAGGTCGGTGTCCGCATCGACCGCGTCTTCGACGTGACCACCGATGGAGACCGTCCGCAAGAGGGGAGCCGATTATTGAGTATTGGTGGGCAACCCGTGCGGACCTTTACTGAGTTCACACAAGCAATCGCCAATTTACGTTCGACGCCAACCCCAGTGGGGTCGTTCGTGCCCCAGACCAGTGACTCCGAAGAGCACGCCGGGCCGATCGTCGAGAAACTACCCTCGCATGAACGCTGGATTGAAGTCGAGTTCTTCAAAGAGGATGGCGACCCCAGTGACCCGTATTCTCCATTTCTCCAAGAAAAACGATTGCCGCTTGGGGCGTTGAGTTTATCGCTGGTGTGGTTCACGTTGCACTTGGGAATCTTCGTTGTGGGGGCGATGGCGTATTGGAAACGTCCGTTCGATGCAGCGGCTCGAATGTTCTTTGCGATGTGCATCGTCACCGTCGTCGCATTTGTCGGTGGATATCACTGGTGGGTGATCGCCGCGCGGTTGTGGTTGAACATTCCCTTTGCCATCTGCGCCATGCTGGTGCCGGTGGTCACTCTGCACTTTTTCCTGGTCTTTCCGCACCGCAAACCCTGGTTTGCCCGCCATCCGCGGACAATTCTTGCATCGATCTACGCGCTGCCTCTCGCTGCGACGACCGGCATGGTGGCGCTGTTGTGTTATTCGGCTTGGCAACACGCCCATACCGACGCATACTCGTTAGGGGACTTGCTATACACGCTTTCCTACGTCCAAAAATCGATCTACGGATACTTGGCCGTCGCCACTGTCTTTTTTGTCGCCACGTTATACGCGCTGTACGACAGCTACCAAACGACTAAGAACACCGCCGAACACGATCAGGTGAAGTGGATCTTGTGGGCAGCAGCCGCATCGACGTTGCCCGTTGGCTATACGCTGCTGTTAGCCCTTAATGACCGGGTCGAATTCGCTGTGGGCCATGCGCGATTCCCGATGTTCATTGCCAGTTTGCTATTCATGATGGCCTATGCCGTGGGGATCATCCGCTACAAACTGATGCTGGTCGACCAGGTGTTCAGCCGCGGCACGTTGTACTTCGTGCTCAGCTTCGGTGTGTTGATTGTCTATAGTTTGGCAATCACCCTCAGCAGTCTGCTGGGCATGATGCAGGACATGCAGTTCTTGCATCAGGTGATTTCGGTCACACCGGTTGTGTTGGTGGCGGTCATTCTGCTGGGGTGGATTCGTGATCGTGTGCAGCAGACATTGGATCGCAGCTTTTATCGCGAAAAGTACCAACTCGACAAGGTCATGCAGGGGATGAATCAGGCAGTCGCCCACCTGGGGGATCATCTCGGCGACCCGGCGACACTGGGTCAGCAGATGTTGACCTCCTGCCAAGAGGTGCTGCACATCAACCAAGCCGCCATCTATTTGCGGTCGGGGCCGAACGAAGACTTCAACTTAATTGCCGTCCAAGGCGACATGTCGCCTCCCGCGCGGTTGGCAAACGATCCAGAACTCGCAATCCCGCTTTTAGAAAACGCGAGTTTGCAGCGAACATCGCTCGGCGGACGCGGCCCCCGGTCTAAGGTACAGACGATCCTGCGCGAATTGGATGTCGACCTGATTCATCGGCTGGAGATGGAAGGGGAATTGGCGGGGTTCGTGTTGCTGGGGCGGAAACGAGACGACAGCTCCTACACGGCTGAGGATCTGACCTTCCTCACCGCGTTGGGGCAGATCATGACTTTGCACAGCTCTAAGGTGCACGATGAAATAACGCGGTTGAACCAGGAACTCTCACTAAAAACGGAGCGGGTTGCCGAACAACAGCGGCAAATTTCGATTCTACAATCGGAAATTATGGGAAGCCGCGATCCGCAGAAGCTCACCATTCAAGGTGGCTTCCGCAACGAATTGATCCGCGGCAACAGCAAGGCCATCCGCGAATTGTTAGACACGGTTCAAAAGGTCTCGCACAGCGAATCGTCCGTACTCATTCGAGGTGAGAGCGGAACGGGCAAGGAGTTACTGGCCCAAACATTGCACATGAACAGCCCGCGGCACGAAGGGCCGATGGTGCGCGTGCATTGTGCGGCGCTCTCCCCCAGCCTGCTGGAAAGCGAACTGTTCGGCCACACCAAAGGGGCTTTTACCGGCGCACACCGGGACAAAGAAGGCCGCTTTGAAATGGCCAATGGCGGCACGTTGTTTCTGGATGAAATCGGCGACATCTCCTTGGAAACACAGGTCAAATTGTTGCGCGTGCTGCAGGAACGCTCCTTCGAGCCGGTGGGTGGGACGCGGACAATTCAGGTCGATGTACGGCTGGTGACGGCGACGCACCAGGACCTTGAAAGCCTGATCCTGCAAGGCCGTTTTCGCGAGGACCTGTATTATCGGTTGAACGTCATCAGCATGACGTTGCCGCCATTGCGTGATCGTGTCGACGACATTTTTGAATTGGCCCGACATTTCTTGGGCCGCGCTGCACAACGCATCGGTAAACCGATTTCGCACTTGGATGACGAAACGGTCGACATCCTCAAGCAGTATCCCTGGCCGGGGAATATCCGTGAGCTGGAAAATGTGATCGAACGTGCGGTTGTGCTGGCCGATGACGAGGTGATCACACCCGGCGATCTGCCGCGGGAAATCTTGTTCCCCAATCCATCACAATTGCAACTAGGCAGCCAAAGGCGGCACACCACCGGCGGACAAGAGCCGGTCGCGGGTGGGGAAACGGAGAAAGTCCCCGTCGCGGTGCCTGCCGCAGTGGGAGACAACGGCGCAAACGAAGAACAACAACTCCGCGATGCTTTGTCGCGTTGTGGAGGAAACAAAGCCCGCGCTGCACGACTGTTGGGGATGCCCCGCAGCACGTACTACAGCCGGCTAAAGAAGTACCGCATTACGTAACGCGAACGCTCAGTCTCCACAACCAGGTGGACGAACTGCCGCAGGCATCGGGTTCACCTCGGAGCAGGTTCGCATCGCCGACTTAATCGCGTTGCCGTGAAATGCTGGCGCGTGAGGGGCTGATGTGCGGCTTCAGCGAGACTGGGCTTGCTGCCGGTGGCGCTGGTTCGGCGCGAACGATTGTTGGCATCGACTTGCGCACTTGACGTTCGATGAACGTACCTAGCGGCCCGGCCAACAATGCGGGAAGCAATATCACATCGGCGACCAGCGCCATGCCGATCAGCGACGCCATTAGCCAGCCGAAGCGACTGATCAACAACAACTCCGCTGGGTACAACACAATCAGTCCCAAACTGGTGACAATGCTGGTTTGAAACATCGCCGGTCCACAATGCTCCAATGCTTGTGCGATGGATTGCTTGCGGGTGAGATTTTCAAAAATACCGGTGCGGAACCACGTCAGCAGGTGCACGGTTCCATCGACTGCGATCCCCAGTGCCACCGAAGCGGTGATCATGGTGCCAATGTCCACCGGAATGCGAAACCACGAAATCATGCCGAAGACCATACCGATGGGCAGCACATTCGGCAGCATGGCGAAAAATCCCGCCAGCGGATGCCGCAGCACGACCATCAACACGCAACCGATCATTGCAAACGCTAGCCCGAAACTGGTGATCAGGCTGTTTAGAACTTCTTGTTGGGTTTCTAAAAACAGCGGCACCATGCCGGTGACGACATGTCCCGCGGTTGGCTCCAGCCGTAATGCTTCGGCGCTGATCTGGTCCATCTGGGCCATCAAATCGCCGTAATCCACATCAGTGAGCACGGCGACCTGCGCCGTGATTTTCCACAGCTCATCCCCTGGTTCGCTAAAGTCGGTTTTCTCTTCAGCGACGACCAGTAAGGCTTGCGCTTGGTGGTTTTTGTCCTCTTTGACACGCGTCTCCATGGCCCGCGCGGCGGTTTGTTCCCGCAGGCGTGCTAATCGGGAGGCGTCCTCGGGTAATGGTTCGGGTGTTGGCAAAAAGTCCGCCAACGACATGGTTCCGCTGACATCCGACAATTGCGAGATTTTCGCCTGTAAGTCACGCACCAGTTTGGCGCGCTCAGCGAAGTTTGGTCCGCCCCGTTTCACGTCAGCAAATTTGGCAACGATTTGGACCGGCACCACCCCAGAGAGGTTATTTTCTAAAAACGCATAGTCCTGATAAACCCGCGATGTCTCCGGGAAATACTTGATCACCTTGGTTTCGGTGCGGAAGTAAGCCAAGCCAGAAGTTGTCGCCACGCATGCCACAAGAAAAACACAGGTCACGATTGTGCTATGTTCTGTGATCCAATTTGCCAAATTTCGCCAGTAAAGATGCTCGGTTTCTTCGACCTTGGGCTGTTTGGGCGGCCACAATTGCAGTAGCGAGGGTAGGGCATATAAAACCATGACCAGTGAAATGATCATGCCGGCCGCTGAGTACAAACCAAAATCACGCACGGGCGTAAGATGGCTGGTCGCCAGTGACAACAGCCCGATGACCGTTGTGAAGCTAGCGAGCATGCATGGCTTGCGGGCCATTTCGACGGCTTCCACGACAGCCGTTCGCATATCGCGCGCCGCCGCATGTTTCCAATAATTGCCGACATGAATGCTGCCCGAAATCGTCAGCATCAACAGTAAAGATGGCATCACAATCAACACCATATTCATGCTCCCCCCTGTTACGGGGACCAAGGCTACGGTGACGAGGGGCGTCAAATACGAAACGGCCAGGACCATCAGTCCCAAACGAAAGCTGCGCATCATATAAAACGTGAGCAACAGCCCAACTAAACCCGAGAGCAGCATCACCGAGCGATGGTGTAACATCCACATCGGAAAATTCGTGTTCCACGACGACTTGATCACCGCCTGGTTGAGTGCCGAAGCTGCCACGGCGCCGCCGGAAAGATGCAATGTGTCCGGGGCAATCCCGACCTCCTCAGCGGCGGCACGAATGCTACGGATGGCCTCTCCTTTGTCGGCCATCCCGGCTTCATTGATATAAATGACGACCGCCACCGGCGCGCCCGGGTAAAAGAACGCATCCTCTACGATCGGTTCTGTGGGTTGATCCCCGTCAGTATCCTCGAATCGAAGGTCGAGGATCGCATCCTGAAAGGCGATTGTTGCTGGTATACCGGGTTTCATGCCGGGCCAACTCACCCGTAGATCGTGCTCCGAAGCGAGCACTTCGTCCAGTTTTTCTTCGTCGGTGGCGTCTTCGTTGTCGGTGAGCAGCTTGTCCTGAATTTTGTCCAGGACTTCGACTTCTAAACCAAGCTTTGATTTCGACCACTCGGCGATTTTCGCGCGCGCCGCCTTTTCGCGGTGCTTGCCGGTTTCAGACAGGACCAGCCGCAGTTTGCCGGCGCTGATTAACACGCCCGAAAGTCGTTCCAGCGACTCATCGCGCGTCACATCGTTTTGTTCCATCCGGTCCAGCAATTCCAGTGGTGTGCGGACCTTTGAAATGAACGGCAGCCCGCCTCGTCGGCGTCCGTTGGAGTCGGCCTTACCTTGCAGTTTCTCGGCGAATTCTTCCAGCCGGGGATCGCCAATCTGGCTGTCATCCCAGGACGCCAAGACCGCGTCTTCGTGCGGGAACTGCTTCTCCAGCCAGCGGAACTTGCGGGCCTGCAGATTGTTTGGCTCCAGCCAATCACCGACGTTGTTTTCCAGTTCGACGTCGCGGAGACCCAGTACAGCGATGGGAGCAATAAATGCCATGCCCACCACGACCCACAGGGCCAGCCCTAACCCGCCGGGACCACGCCTCTCGAAAAAATGCCTCATACGGTAACTTTCGCGGCGGGGAAATCGACGGCCCGCCGAGGGAATTCTTAGGGGTTATTCTTCAAAGTTCGAGGGGTTTGCACCTCTCGAACGCACATGAACGATCGGTCTCAATGCGAATGTTGCGCCACGCATTAGGTGGAGAAATGAGTACCAAAGCGACCGACGATTGCCACAATGATCGGACATTCTAGCACTTTCTGCAATTTTCGGGAAAGGCCGGGTTGCTAATACTACGGCAAGTTCTGCAGCAACGCCCACTCGAACTGACGAAAAGGAGGTTCGGGGAAAATGGGAGGATTACGTGCTGCGCCGCCCCTGTCTGATCCAGCATCAACCGCCAATATCTCGCGGTAACGATTGAGGTTTCCCAGCGGGCGCGGTAAGAAATATCTCAAAACCGAAACACAATTAGCGACTCTTGTAAAGTTTCCGGCGCACATGGCCGGACATTCCTCGGAAAGGACGGCTCCCTGATGCCCATCGGCTTTGGACTCGTAGGGTGCGGCATGATTGCCTCGTTTCATGCCCGTGCAATTGAAGATTTACGTGGCGCCAAAATAGTGGCGCTGTTCGATTCGTTCCCAGCTTCGGCGGAGCGGTTGGCCAAATCGATTCCCGGCGTCGCCGTGTACAGCGATTATGGCGAATTCCTGAAGCATCCCGGTTTAGACATCGTCAACGTTTGCACCCCCAGTGGGGCCCACATGGAGGTTGCCGTCAAAGCGGCCAACGCCAAAAAGCACGTTGTCGTCGAAAAACCGCTGGAAATCACGCTCAAACGCTGTGACAAAATCATCGAGGCCTGCAAGAAAAACAAGGTCAAACTGGCCACGATCCTGCCCTCACGATTTAGTGGGGCGAATATGGCGCTCAAAAAAGCGATCGATAGCGGTCGGTTTGGCAAATTGACGTTGGGAGACACCTACGTCAAATGGTGGCGTAGCCAAGAGTACTACGACAGTGGCGGATGGCGGGGGACTTGGGCACTCGATGGCGGGGGGGCCTATATGAATCAGGCGATTCACAATGTGGATTTGCTGTACTGGCTCATGGGAGACGTCGCGGAGGTCTCGGGAATCACCGACCGGTTGGCGCACGAGCGGATCGAAGTCGAGGATACGGGTGTCGCGACGGTCCGCTTCAAAAACGGCGCATTGGGTGTTTTGGAAGCGACGACGAGCGCCTATCCCGGTTTGCTGAAAAAGACGGAAATCCACGGCACGACCGGCACGGCGATCGTAGAGCAAGATGACATTTTGCTCTGGGATTTCGCGAAATCGACCAAGAAAGACGACACGATTCGCGAAACATTCGCCAAGAAAGCAGGCAGTACCGGGGGCGCCAGCGACCCGTCGGCGATTTCCTATGCCGGCCATTTGGCGCAATTGAAAGACTTCATCAAGGCGATCAAAACCAACAGCACCCCCGTGATTGATGGTCGCGAAGGCCGTAAAAGCGTGGAAATTATTCTGGCGATCTACAAATCCTCGCACACCGGTCGCCGCGTGCAATTGCCGCTGAAAAGCGACCCCCGCCTCCCGCGCTGATGTTACAGAAAGTGCGTCATTGATCGTTGGTGCCCCCCGGCAAAGCCGGGGGCTGAGAGAAAAATTTTCACATGCAACCATCCATCAGCCCCCGGCTTTGCCGGGGGGTAACGCACATATTGTTTTCACCCTACCACCGCCACATGCATCGATCAACATCCGGCCGGGGTTGACGCAAATTGCCGCAACGGCGACACTTCCGCTGCATACGACAGCAGTAGTCAAGGAGTGACGCACGATGCAGCGGCGATGGCGATACGTGGCGGAGTACGCGGTTTTTCGCACCTTTGTGGGCATGGTCGATGCCATGCCCGCGCGGGCCGCGGCGCGCGTGGCGGAAATGGCCAGCAATGCCTTCTTCCGCTTTTTGCCGCGCAAGCTGACCCGCTATCAGGTGGCGCGGGAGAATCTTCAAAATGCCTTCGGCGAGGAGATTAACGACGCGCAGGCCGACGACATCATCCGCCGAATGTGGGCGCATCTGTTTCGCATGGTTGTGGAGATGATTCAACTCCGCCGCAAGCTCCGCGTGGAGAACTGCAAACAGGTGCTGCGGTTTCATCAAAAAGAAGAGGTCGTGCAAGCGCTCTACAGCGACCGTCCGGTACTATTCTTGAGCGGGCATTTTGGCAACTGGGAAATCGGCATCAGTTGTTTTGGTGTGTTCGGTTTTGAAATGAACATCGTCGCCCGCGATCTGGATAACCCATATCTCGACAAATGGTTTCGCAAGTTCCGCGAACAGACCGGCCATCACACGATCTCCAAAAAAGGGGGATTCGATAAGATGGCCGTCGAACTGGCCGCCGGCGGCACGATTGCGCTGTTGGGTGATCAGGATGCGGGACGTCGCGGCGTCTTTGTCGATTTCTTCGGCCGCCCCGCCTCGACCCACCGCGCAATTGCTCTGATGGCGCTACAATACGATGCGCTGATTTGTGTGGGCTATTCGCGCCGCTTGGAAGACCGCTTCGGCGACGGATTGCCGTTGCACTATGAAGTGGGCTGCGAAGAGGTGATCGACCCGCGCACCATCGACGCTGAGGATGAGGTGGCTGAAATCACCCGCCGCTACAGCGCCGCCTTGGAACGGGCAATTCGTAAATCGCCTGAACAATACTTCTGGGTCCATCGTCGCTGGAAAAGCATTCCCGGGCAGAAACGAAAACGCAAACAACAACCGCTGAAAAAAGCGGGTTGATTCAGGGTGCCGCTGCCGCCGGTTGTGCCGCTTGCTGCTCGATCTGTTCATACAACCGAGCCAATTCCAACAGTCGCTCTTCGAGCAGTCCGTCGTATTCTTCTGCCGCGAGCGTTGGTTTTTTATCACGCAGTTCATGCAATTGTAGTTCCAGGTCGTTTCTTTGGTGGCGAAGTTCATCGGGGATGCTTCGTTCCAACTCACTGCGGATCAGGTGGAATTGATGCGCGCGCCGTCCGTCGACCGCTTGGGCGGACTCGGCTTTTTGTGCGGCCCGGACTCCTTGGAACCATTCCGCTGCAGCGCCTAGCCCGTCGCCGTTATCGTCCAACAGCGCATGTTCGGTCGCCAAGCGGCCTTGTTGTTTGTACTCCGCCTCGGTGTTGTGGGAAGCCGCCAAAAACGCTTCCAGCAACGAGGTCTGTCCATCTTTGTCGATGTCGGCTTGCGGATCGGTGATCGCCTGTGAAAAGAAACCGCCAAAGCGGCAGTAGTTCTGTTCGCTCCCCGATTTTGTGGCGGTCACCACCATTCGTCCGGGAGCCGAGAGCGCATTGATGAACGGCCCGCTGCACGATGCGCAATTGATAATCGCAGTCGGTCGTTGCACCGCTTCGAGCCAATTTTTTAATTCCGTCGCCGAGACGTCCGGTCCCTGTAGGTTGAATTTCGCTGCGCGGCCGTCGAACGTGCCGTGCCCGATCAATACGATCCACAGATCGCCTTGCGTCTGCTCTGCTTCTTTCACGATGATTTCTTGGAGGGCGTCACGATCATCGCCGTTGCTATGCTCGTCGTTGCCAATCAACGTGAATCGCGCATCGGCTTGCTGGGCCGCGGTCTGCCAACGTTCGCTCCAAGTTGCAAATTCGCCGGCATATTCGCTCGTCCCGGGGGCGCCGATAACGACCACGACCGCGGTTTGATCGAGAGCGACCGGGTCTTGGCCGACGATCATCAATAACATCAATGGCAACAAATTCACGGCAGTCCTCGAAAACGTCTCAGGCCCCATTCGCCGATAAAGCAGCACAGCGCGAATAAAAACACGCTGGACTGATGCCACAGAGGATAGGTGTAGCGTTCGGTCACCGGCGCCGATTTTTTGGGTAAATCGCGGACAAACTGGTCGAGCTCATCCGGCTCAACAACTTGGCCGCCGGTCGCTGTGGCTATACGCTCTAATTCCGGCCGGTTCCACGTCAGTTTGTGAAATTCTTCGACGGCCGGTTGATAAACCCACCCCGTCGCAGCCCGGCCCGTTTCGCTGCCCGCCGCGTTGGTGACTTGCACATTCACGCGGTAAGTGCCCGGATCGCGGGGGGCATAGTCGATGGTGAACAAGCCCGCCTCGGTGAGTGACGGTTCGGCATCGAGCGTGATCGCCTCGCCTTGGTTCGGCTGGACCGCGACTTTGACGGTGGCATTATCCAACGGTTGAAAATCCTTATTCCTTGCGCGGACGGCAATGCGGACCGCACGTTGGTCATCTGATTCGATGCTCGCCTCGACCGGTGCCGGAACATCGGCCACCATCCACCGGACCATTTGTCGCATCGCTCGTGCTTGGTCGTTCTTGGCGGGGTCGTCCCGCCGTAATGCCCACCGCCACAGGTCGCCGACAGCCAGTGCGGCGGTTTTTCCGCGACCAAATTGTTGGGCAACCAGCGCCGGAAACTGAGTGCCGCGCGCATCGGTTGCATGCGCTAACACCGTGGCCCCCGGTTTGATGCCGGTTAGTGGATTGAGGGTCTGAAAGTCCGGCATGTCTCGTAGGCGGATTTTTTCGTCCTGTTCGTTTCCGCGCAACCGAATCCAGGGTTGCAACCAACCATCGCGTGACAGCGACAATCGCAACCGCCCGGCGGGTAACATGGGCGGTTCACGGTCGAGATAGACCGGAAGCAATTCCCGTAGCGGTGTTCGCGCGTAACCACCACGACGGAAGGATTCCTGTCCCCCCAGCATCAACAGGCTGCCACCGCGGCGACTGACGAATTCGTTCAAGAGCGCCATTTGATCGCGCGTGAAGAACTCGGCGTCGACGTCATCTAGAATGATCGCGTCATAGACGAACAACTGTGCGGCGATTTTGGGAAACCCCTCTCGTAACTCAGTGGCATCCTCAGTTTCGATCCGCACAAAGACCGGTTGGTCGTATTGCTCTTTTTCCTCTGGGTCTTTCTCGTCAAAACCACGAAACAGTGGATTCGAAGCATCAACGACATTATCGCGCCATTTGAATTTCGCTTCGCGCTTGGCAATGCGAATCAATCCGGTCAGTTTGACAGATGGGTCGTCGTCCAATGCACGGCGAAGAAATTTGAATTCCCAATTTGGGCGGCCGGTGACGTACAGCACGCGTTGCGGGCGACTGCCGCGGTCGATGGTCAATGTTCGTTCGTTGTTGGCTAGGGTCGCTTCGGCGGTGGTCGAGGGATCGTCGAATTGTTCGGCTTCAACGACGCGTAAGCGATAGAACTCCACCCCGCGATGCGGAGCGGCGAATTGTAGGCGAAAGGCCAACGTGGCCGCAGTATCGTCCACAGCCAACGTCTGTTCCGCTACGCGTTTTCCGGAGGGATCGAGGATCTCGGCCGTTACGGTTTCGCCGACGTCGCCCAGAGTGTTGATTTCGGCTTTGACGGAAATAGGTGCATCTTCAAACGGCGAACGGCTGACGGCGACGGTTCGAATGGCGATGTCGCGCACGCCGGCGGTTTCTGGCCAAACCACCGGGTAAATCGGGGGCACTTTTTTCAGGTTCGGAAACTTCGCAGTGATATCGGTCGCGTTGCCGTCGCTGAATAGCAAGATCCCCGCGAGCGGCCGGTCTTGGAATCGCTCCGTGATTGTTGTGATCGCATTTCCCAGTTGGGACACATCTCTGTCGAAGGGAATCTCTTGATAGTCCGGTACGGTTTGTAGTGAGGCGGCGAATTGGTAGCGACGCAATTCAAAATCTTGTGCAAGTCGCGTCTGCCAGTCGGACTCGGCCAGCACTTGTTGTAGTTGTCTGTCCCGGCCACCGATGGTGAGACTTTGGCTATTATCGACAGCGATGGCAAACAGATTCGCACCGGGGCGGGCCCGCACGCCGCTATAAAGCGGCTCGATGAGGCAAGCGGCCAAGGCCAACAATCCACATGCCTTCAGTGTGGCGGCGCACAGGTTTACCCAACGAGCTCTCTTGTCGCGGCGATAGGAATAGACCACGACGAAGAGCGCAGCGGCAGCCAGTACGGCGGCGGGGATGATCCACCGTTGGTTGCCGATCAACAGATTGGCAAACAGAGTCATTGGCCGCTCCCCAGGCGTTCGTAATAACGGCGGACGATTTCGCGGTATTGCGGGGGAACGGGATCGCGATCGATGGGGACTAATGCGTCGGGTGATTCCCGTTTGGCGATTTCTTCTCTGAGTCGGTCTTGCAGTTCCAACAGCGGTTGGGCGACCATCGATTCGACGAGTGACCAGTTCGGTTCCTTGGAGTGGCGGCGGAATTCGGCGCGCATACTCCGCGCCCGGTCACGGACGGTGGCGACCTGTTCACGCAGGGCAGGGTCTTCGACCATTTCTTCGACATCGCGCAAACGGTCCGACCACTGGAGAAAATCATCGCCGGTAATCGGTCCGCCCGGTCCGCCGCCGGTGGAGGATTGGCTGCTCTGTTGTGGGCTTCCCGGCGTAGGTTGCGAGACGGATTGTTGTGGTGCGCGATCGCGCAAACTGCGACGCTGGTTTTGACCGCGACCACCGCCAGCGGGCGATTGACTGGACGGCGAATCGGAATTCTCTCCCGGTTGTGCGCCACCGGGTTGTTGTCCGCTCGGCTGTTGTCCTTGCGCTGGTTGTTGCCCTTGGCCCGGTTGTTTTCCCGGTCGGTTGCCCGGTTGTTGGCCCCCTTGTTGCTGACCTGGGGGCAATTGCTCGGATTTTTGTTGCTGTTGTGCTCCCTGGGGACTTTGTCCTTGTTGTGGATCGGCTTGGGCGATTTCGTTGTTGAGTTGCTCCGTCAATTCAGCCAGTTCCTGCTTAGCTCGCTTAAGGGCTTCGGTTTCGTTGCCCAGTACGCTTTCCGCTGCATGTTCGACACTCGATTTGAGTTCGTCGATGGAATCTCGGGCGATGCGTTCCGCTTGGGCGGCCCGTTCCGCGGAACCGCGCTCGAGTAGCTGCCGCGTGGCATCCAGTGCGCGGCCTGGTTGTTTTTGCTGGGTTTTGCGGAGTGTGTCATAGAGTTGTTTGGACAATAACGGTTCGCTGTCTTCGGCTGCTTGTGAGACATCGCGCACTTGTCGCAATACGTTGTCGAGTTGCTGTTGTTGCTGCTTGAGTTTCTCGGCCAGTTGATCCTTTTGTCGTACATCACGGAGCGATTTTGTCTTGTCTTCCTGCAACGCTTTTAGCTCGTCGGCGACTTGTTGTTGTTCCTCAGCCAACTCGCGGGCCGCGTCGCGCATGTTTTGCATGTCGTCGGCGAAGGCGCCGGCTGATTTTTTGCGGAAGTCGTCTCGTAACTGCTGCAATTGCCGCTGGGCACGGGTGCCGGCATTGAGTGCTTGGGATAGCTGTCCCTGCTCCAGCGCTTCGGAGGAACGGTGCATGTTTTCGCGGGTTTGGTTGACCTGTTCCTGTGCCTGTTGTGCTTCGGCTTGTTGTGGTTGCGGGGATTGCTGCATGCGGTCCCGCAATTCGTCGGCGTCGCGGAGGATTTCACGTTGATCCTCGCGAAGCCGTTTGAGCCGCCGCTCCAATTCGCGGCGCTCCGCTTCATCCTTGGCCGCTTGCAGCGCGCTTTGCAGTTCCTGAATTCGCTCGTTGAGATCATTTTGCCGCTGTGCCAATTCTCGCAATCGATTGACCAATTGATTAGTTTCGCGCTTTGCATCGGTGGTTTGTGATTGAGCGGTGCTTTGATTTTGGTAGCGGTTTTCGTTGTCGGCCAGTTCGAGTTGTTGCAACTGTTGTTGTGATCGCCCGCCGCCGCCACCGCCTTGTTGGCCTTTGGTGACTTCGTGCTCTCGTGCCCGTAATTTCAACAGCGCCTGATAAGCAGCGCGCTCCGCTGCGTACGCGGTGAGTAACGATGGCTCGGCGGTATCGGAGGAGACCCCGTTCAACCGGTCGACGGCTGTCGTCATGTGTGTTTGGGCGATCGCGGCTGCTTGCTGTGATTCGTTGTCGGTCAGCTTGGCAATCACTTCCGACAATTTTTCGAGCAGCTGAGCCTGGGACTGTGTGATGATCTGCAACTGTTCGTCAAACAATTTCGCTGCGACAATATCCGCTGCGTTACGACGGATTTTCCAGGTGGCCGTCACAATGTCTTTTTGCAGTTTGATCAGGTCGCCAATTTTTTCTCCCTGTCCACTCGCACCACCAGGGGGGCCGCCGCCTCCGCCGGGGGGAGACTGCCCTTGCCGGAAGATTTCCTCAAAGTGTCGCACCTCGGCGAAATACATATCGCTTTCCGTGCGGCGAATTTGTCCGTCGGGATCAACATCATCGGCCCACAGGTAATAGGACATTAACTGATCGGGCTGCGCGCCCAGTTCCTCGAAACGAAGCTGTTGAGAAATCTGTTGCGTCGCCCCCGCTTGGTTGTCCAGCTTGAGAATCTGCGGCTGTGCATCGCCGATCGTATAAGCCACGCCATGCGCGACCACGCCGAAATCGTCGTTGATCGTGCCGGTGATTAACATCTCTTCCAACGGTGAAACGCGCTGATCACGGCTGGGAAACGTGAGTTGGATATCCGGTCGGCGGTTGGGAAGTACCTTAAGAGAAATCAGCGGCGGCCGTTTGTTTTTCCGTCCCTCGGCATCGGTGAGTTGCAGCGTATAGTTGCGAGATTCTCGCATGGGCAACGTTGCCACGTATCCGTGCGGATCATCAACCGTCATGCTGAGCGGCACGTTCTGTCCGTCGTCGCTGAGTAACACAGCCTGGGCGACCGATTTGTTGAGCGCGAAGGAGAGCGTCACCGTACTCAACTCGACAGCTGTCACTTGTCGCACATCTTCGGCGATTTCTGGTTCCTGATTTGTGTAGCTGGGGAATTCAATCCGCGCATCGGCCTGCAGCAATCGCGGGTATTCGAAGACTGTGACTTGGAATTCCTCAGTCCGCTGTCCGTCATACTCGACTGTATAGGTCAGATCGCTCTCCACAATTCCTATGCGCGCCCCGAATAGTGGGTCGTCCAAGCTTTTCTGCATTGGCAGTGTTTGCGCAGCGTCGGTTTCGGTTTTTGTTGTGGCGCTTGTGGCGAGCAAATTGACATCCACCGGCATCCGCGCGCCGAAGCGTGCGGTGATTACCAATCCGGTCCCTCGCTCGACTTCGACACTGCCGGGATCGACTTGGATTTCGAAGTCGGCCAGCGACGAATTCGTCGTTGCGACCTCGTCGAAAATCACCGCTTGGGCAGTGCGAGGATTGACGCTCCACAGCCAAATTGTGACCCCCAGCATCATGATCAACGACGCGACATGCGCATACTGCGCGCGATGGATTTTGGTGTCCGGCACGACGTCGCGCCAGTCGTGCAGCCGCGCGTGGTCTAAGGCTTGTTGAATCACCGTTTGCTGCAAGTACCCCATCCTGCCAGGTTGTGAATCGCGTTGTTCAACAGCCGTGAGCAATAAGGAATTCAGATCGGGATGTTGTGCTTCAATGCGCCGGGCCAACCATTGTGCGTCGTGTAGGCGACTTCGCGATACCAAGTACGTCAGAAACCCGACCGACAGCGCAGCTAAGAGGTACAGCGGCATCGTGTACGAAGTAGAATATCCGGCAACGGCGGAGATGCCCCACACAACGAATGCTACCACAGAAACGGCCAGCCAGTAGAGAGCCAATAGCCGCCACGTGTTGTGACGGCGATAGCGGTCTCCGACATTCTGCAATAAATAATCGAGATGCAATTCAGTCATGACTCGGCTCAAAAATGCGAGAAGGTGACATCATCAAGCAACAGGCGCAGCGGCCCGTGCCGTACGACCTGCCCACCAGGTTTCGAGGATCAACACAACCAGGGCTGCCAAAACCAACCAATGCCACAGTTTTTGACGGCTTTCCAATTCACGGTTTTTCAGTTGCCGTTGTTGTTGTTCTTGTTGGGCCAGTTCCGCGGCGGTTGGCGTGCTTTGTAACACCAGCCCCAACTGTTCTAATTGTTCAACCGGCAACGCAGCGGTTTTGCTTTCTTGCGGAGGTAGATTGACCGCGAACGCCTGCGACCGGTCGCCGCGTTGAAACCGATAGATCCCCGGCGTATCGGTCGCGTCGGTGCTGCGGCCGTTGAATGCCAGTTGCGTCTGCACCGCATCGGGCGCTGTCAGCACAATCTCGCCTTCGCCGCCGCCCCCTTCATCCAATGTGCAGACGACCGCGTCGCCGACATAATACGATGGCAATTCCGCGGAGATTCCCGCACTGCGTTCCAAAATCGCATTGAGCAGCGGCGCGAACTTTGAGGAGAGCGCTAATTGGCTATCCTCGGGATGCCAACCGGAGGTGAACAACAACAACCGGCCTTTCCCGACGGGTACCTCGACCAGCGCCACTGCGCCATCATCGAAACGGGCCAAGATCTCTGCGCCGGGGAGTGCCGCTTCATCGATCCGGCGATGTTTCCAAAAACGAATCTTGGTGAAGTCGCTAAAGCGCGATTCGGAAAACGAGGCGAATAGCGAATGGTCGAACTGGATGTCCTCCAGCATCGCATAAGTGCTGGTGTCGGCTTCGGTCGCGGCAATCGTTTGTCCGCCGATCAACTGCGATAACGCTTCGGCCGCCGCTGCTGATGGCAGACTATACAGTACCGTGCCGCCGTTGCTAAGAAGATGTTGCAAAGTCGCGATCTGCTCCGCCGTCGGTTGGGCGGTCACGACGGCCAAGGCAATGTCGCCGGGCGCAGCTACGAATTCCGTTTCGTCAGGCGCAATGATTTCTACATGCCGCGCGGGTGTCTCGGCCAAAGCCCGTTCTAGAAAGTAACGTGGTTTTTGCGGGTCCTCACCCGTGTCGTCACCTAAGTACCAGATCTTCATCTCGGCCAGTTTTGCAGCAACGTGATAGGCGACGTTGTCGAATTCCTGGTCGTCCCCGGTCAGTTTTAGCGAGGCGGCTTCGACCTCTGCGGGGCGCGGCGGTGCTTGCACGATACGGCTTTGCCCGGCGGGAACATACACGTCGATGCGTGCGTTGTCTGATGTGGGTTTTTCGTCCGATTCTGCAGCGGTCTCGACCCAGCCGATTTGGAATCGATCGCGCTGGGAGTCAGCGGCATTGTCGATGCGGACGCGGACGGTGCCGGCATCGCGGGTATGCCGATCTTCCGGTCCCGGCGCGACAATTTGTAAACCGGCATTGGTGGTTGCTGCCGGTGTGAATGACGCGATGGAGACCTGGATTTCCACCGGCCAGCGATGGGCTCGCAGTCCAGTCAAACGGCTTCCCTGTTGTAAATCGGAAATCACGATTATTCGTTTGGTTGCGGCGGTGGGATCAGACTCCGCGGCGGCATCGCGCGATAGTAAGTCCGATGCGGCCGTCAGCGCCGCATCAAGATGAGTCGCCCGCCAACTCGGTTTGAGGTCGTCCAATGTGCTGCGAATCATTTGCCGGCGACTGCCGTTGGATGTGTTGTCCCATTCCGAAAACGTGATGAGCGGGCGAATGTGTGAGTCAAAGGCGACCAATGCGACTTGATCGTTTGCGGCGCACTGATCGACTTCCGTCAGTACCCGCTGAACGGCTTGATCCCAAAGCCCATCGCGGCGCATGCTGGCACTGGAATCGACCAGCAGTACGACCCGTTGGCCAGTCTGTTGCGCAACCGGCGCGTGACTGGTATTTCGGAAAAATGGCCGAGCGAAGGCCAGCGCCAACAAGCAAATCGCTAGTCCACGCAGAAACAACAACCACAGATTTTCCAACCGACTCCGCCGCGTGACCCGTAGCGGAGAAGGGGAGAGAAACATCAACGAGCTGAACACCACGCGCTCGCGCGGAGTACGCCGCACGAGGTGAAATAAAATCGGGAGCGAGACGGCCAAGATGCCCGCGGCATAGAGGGGAGCCAGGAAACTCATACGCCCCTCCTGGAAACTCGCCGCCCGCGACGCCTTCGCGCCTGCAAGAAATCATGCAGTGCTCCGTCCAGCGGTTGGTCTGTTGTCAGCGGAAAGTATTCGATTCCCAACTTGTCACATGTTGCCCGCACGGATTGATTGTGCGCTTCCAGTTTTTCGAGATACCCGGCGCGGACCTGTTGGGGATCAACATATAAGTCGCGTCCTGTTTCCAAGTCCTCAAACAGCAGCGATTCCTCGAAGTCGAAACTCGTCTCGGCTGGATCGAGAATTTGAAACAGAATCACATCCTGCCCTCGTGACCTGAGCGTCCCCAACGCGGTCTCTAAACCGTCCAGCTCTGCCAAACAATCGGACAGGATCACCACGACTCCCCGACGGCTGACGTACTCCGCGAACTGCCGCAGCGGCTCGGCAACGTCTGTCCCGCGACCGGCCGAGGGGCGCTCGAGCGCCAACATCAGCCGCCGCAATTGTCCGGGGCGATAATGCGGCGGTAAGATATCGTCGAGGCGTTCATCAAAACGGACCAGTCCGACCGCGTCGTGTTGCAGTGACAAGAAATAGGCCAACGTTCCAGCCAAGGTGGCCGCATAGTCCGCTTTGGTATATCCCAAGCTGCCGTAACTCATTGACCGGCTGCTATCGACCGCCAGGTGGCAGCGGAGGTTGGTTTCATCTTCGAAGCGTTTGATGTAGTGCCGGTCGCTGCGGGCGTAGAGTTTCCAGTCGAGATATCGCGGGTCGTCGCCCGGACTGTATTGGCGATATTCGGAGAACTCGACGGAAAAACCGTGATAGGGACTACGGTGCAACCCATGCATGAAACCTTGCACGACGATCTTGGCTCGCAGTTCCAACGCCTTGATCCGCATCAACGATCCGGGATCGAGAATATCGTCGCTGCGGCGCGCGGCCGGCGTCAAGTTGGCGGCGGGCTGAGTCATCGCGCAGCAGGCCTTTCCACGGTTTCCAATAACTGCTCAATGACCGATTCCACAGTCACCCCTTCGGCTTCCGCACGGTAGTTGACCAAAATTCGGTGCCGCATCGTTGGGTGCACGAGGGCGCGAATATCGTCTTCACTCACATGAGCGCGCTCGCTCAATAAGGCCCGCGCCTTGGCGCCGAGCACGAGGTTTTGTGCCGCTCGTAGCCCTGCACCCCAGCTGACCCATTCGTTGACAAACCCCGGCGCCTCGGTCGTATTGGGGCGAGATGCGGCCGCTAAGCGCACAGCGTAACGAACGACATCCTCGGCCACGGGGACTTGACGTACGATCGCGTGAAATTGCTGCACATCCTGGCCCGTGTAGAGTGCTTGAATTTTTTCCGCAGCCACCGACGTTGTACGGGTGACGACGGCCACCTCGTCATCTTCGGGAAGGTAATCGATCACGATGTTGAACATGAAGCGGTCCAACTGCGCTTCGGGAAGCGGATAGGTCCCTTCCATTTCGATTGGATTTTGCGTCGCCAACACAAAAAACGGTTCTTCCAAGCGGTATTTCACCCCGGCAGCAGTGACTTGATGCTCTTGCATCGCCTCCAACAGCGCGGCCTGTGTTTTGGGCGGGGTGCGGTTGATTTCATCGGCCAGAAGCACATTGGCAAAAATCGGTCCTTTGACAAATTGCAACGTGCGGTGCCCATGCGCATCCTCTTCTAGAATCTCGGTTCCGGTGATATCCGCCGGCATCAAGTCGGGCGTGAATTGAATGCGCTGGAATTTTAAATCAAACACCTGCGCGATCGAATTGACCAGCAATGTCTTGGCCAGTCCCGGCGCGCCGGTGATCAGACAATGTCCACCGGCGAACAGCCCGTACAAGAGTTGGTCGATGACCTCCTGCTGCCCGATGATGGTTTTGGACAACTCATTCTGGATCAAGCCCCGCGCCGCATGGACCCGTTCCACGATTTGTTGCTGCGTTTCAAAATTCTCAGCCGCCGTCGCCAATTCCACAATCGCTCCCCTTTAGTTTGTCCTCGAGCCGGTCACCTCAAGCCTCATCGCTTCAATGCGTCATCGCATAAAACACGATGTTGATTCCCAGCGGATAGGCTTTCTTTTCAGAAAATTCGTGGAAGTACCATTCGTTTTCCCCTTCGCGTTCCCAACCGTCGCCCAGATCGGTGTTGTGGCAAATGAATGCCATCATGCGGCCATTGTCATCGAGGATTGCCTTGTAGTGCACTTGCCGCGAGTCCTCGCCGCGCTCCCAGGTGATCCCCCGATCACGACCCCATTCGGCGGCATGAATGCTCGGGACCTGCGGGCGTTCTTTGAGGTCGTACACGCAATGAAATATGGGATGCTCTAATGGAACCTCCACAGGTTCGCGATTGGGGAAGACTCGTTTGATTTCACGATAGAAGTTGTCCCATTCGCGATAGCCCCAAAAATCGTCGACCATCAAAAAACCGCCGTTGAGGAGATACCGCCGCAGCGCCACGACCTCGGCTTCCTCGAAAAACAAGTTGCCTGGTTCGATCATGTAGAGGAACGGATAGTCGAATAGTTCCTCATCGGTCAGCTGCAAGATCTTGCCGTTGGGATCGACTTTTAATGAGGTCAACTGCTGTAAGCGGAAGGAGAAGTTTAAGTCGCTGTCGGGGTAGTCGGTCCGCCATTTGCCTCTCCGGCCGTACGATCCGTACCGGACGCGGGCGAAAGTGAACACGTCACTTTGAAATTGCTTGTCGATTTGCCATTCCGGCACACCGCCGCGTCCTCTGGGGTGGCGATCGCGTGAAAAGCGGTGGCGACGTTGAGCATGTGAAATCTGCGCCAAACAAATCGCGATCAGGGCGACTGTGATCAGGATCGGCAAACGTCGTGACATGACCACTCCTCGACGAATAGCGGCTGTGGAACTAGTTGGCTTTCGTCTCTATTGGTTCGACAGATTTTTGCGGTTCGGCGGTTTTCTGTTGGCGGTGGATTTGCAGTAGCAGGCGATGCGCTTCCCGAAAGCGGGGCGCCTCTTCCAGCGTCCGAAACAAATGGTTTTTCGCTGATAGGGGATCGTTTTTGTGCAACAAGCGTGCCAATTGGTAGTGCGCGTCGATGGCCACATGGGGATCAAGCTCCAAAACGGCTTGATAAGCAGCGACCGCCGCTGCGGGTTTCCCAAGTTCACGGCACGCCCTCGCCCAGGCATTATACGCACGGGGCAACAGCGGGTTGACCGAAATAATTCGATTTGCGTTGATTTCAACAGCTTTCCAGTTCTGGCGTTCAACCGCCAGCGTCAACAATCGCAGGTAGACTGGCAGCGCATCGGGACTGCGCGCTGCTAGTTTTTCCAACACCGTCGTCTCTGGATCCGTTTCCCCCAATTGGCGATGGGCGGTTGCCAACAGCACGTATGCGTTTTGACTGGAAATATCTTCGGGAAGCAATTCCAACAGCTTCTGCAAAGGCTGTTTCGCGGACTCCCATTGCTCAGCCGCTAACAGTGCTTTCGCATGTTCGGTGAGTACCGCAATGTTTTTGGAATTCAACGGGTCGTCGGCGTCCGCCTCGATGATGCCGGTCTCATCGCGGCGCGGTTCCGTCCAGTCGACATCCGGGCCCAGCGCCAGCGCGCGTTGTTGGGCGAACTTGGCGAAATCCTTTTCTAATTTTGCCAAGCCATCGGTGCGACGTTCCAATGCCACATTGACCGGCACTCCCGCTCCCAAGTCGTGCAGGATCAGTTTCAACGTGTTCAGCCCATGTTTCTCAATCAGGTGCTCGACAACCAAGGACGATTGAAAATAGGCAAACTGCAAGTGCATGCCGCTGGGCGGGGACATAAAGGCACTGCTCAATTGACTGACCGGCGTCAACTTATCGGCCAAGATCCATTTTCGATATTGAGGCGTCATCGATTGCCCCCAGCGACCGTCCGCTTGACGTTCTTCGTAGACCGAAATGCCTTCACTGAGCCAACGGGGCATTTTGTTATTGGTGAGATTTAACGTCACCGTGTGACAGAATTCGTGCCACAAGACCGATTCCCAATTCGTGGGGTTTCCCGCCTGGGAAGCGGGGCTGTTGGCCGTAATCACATTGCCAAAGCAGACCCCCAGATACCCCGCGCCTCCCGGCATGCCGAACGTGCGGACGGCGAAGTCCGACTGGTCGGGAAAGATTTCCACAACCACCGGAGCGGACAATTGCAGATCATATTTTTCACACAACGTTTGTTTCGCACGCTGCAACAACTGAAGCACCCGCGGCCCATAGACGGCCGCTTCGCGGGCATCCATCCTCACGATGAAATCGTCATCTTCCAAAGTGCGGAACTTGGCCAGGTTTTCCTGCAGCGTGATGAGATTGAAACTGACCACGTCGTAGCCGTCGCGTTTGAAACCGGCCTGAGCCAATTGCCAACCCTCTTCTTCTTTGCCCAGACGCAGCAGATCTTGCGCGAGTTGAATCGTGGCGGGTGCGAAGTCGGCATCCTGTTCCAGTGCGCGGCGTTGATACGCAGCGCCTTCGCGAAAGCGGTAGTTCCGCGACAATTTTTTGCCTATCAAATAATCCACACTTGGCTCGTTGACGGCGCGACCGCGTGCGGCGGCGCGAAATGCTTGCTCGCCTTTGGGGTCGGCGGCATAATGCGCCAACACCGCGCGGTAGGCCCACGCCTGACTTTGGCGGGGATTGATTTTCAACACAGAGCGAATGGCCGCTTCCGCGTCGTCGTAGCGTTCCGCATCGATCAAACGGTCGATTGTAAACAGCAAACTCGGTACGTGCCGTGGATTGATTTCTAATGCGCGATCCAGCGCCTGTTGCGCGGCTTGGGAATCACTGGAAGCCAGTGCCCGCGCCAAACCGAATTGGACGTCGGGGTCGTCGGGGAACTGTTTGACCGCTGCGCGAAATTCTTCGGCAGCGAGCGCATCGTCATGTTTCTCCAGCGCCAGCTTGCCGATCGCCACATAGGCGTCGGGCCGGTTGGGATTTTCTTTTTTGGCGCGGTCGTAAAAATTGAGCAGGACATCGCGCGGCTCCGCTTCCAGTTGCAACAAGGCATCGCCGCAAGCCACCAGATTGGCCGTGTCCGTGTATCGCCAAGGAAAGCGGAGGATCAGTCGCCGAATTTCGGCAAGTTCCGCTTGCGCTTGCTCCTCCTGCCCCGCTTTGTGAAACATCTGCCGCGACATGAGCCGTAGGCGGATGCTCCAGGGATAACGTTTTAGCGAGGCCGTGGTGGCGGCGCGTGCCTCCTCATGACGGCCGAGCATCAGTTGCGATTTGACATGCAGGACCGGCCAATCTTCACCGTAACGACGCGCGTCGAGTGCCTGTTGTGTGACCGTGATACACTGTTGGTACCGCCCGGTTTGAAACAGCTCGCGGGTATCGTCCAATTCGGTTGCGCCGGCAACAGAACCAGTATAGACGATGATTGCAGTGACCAAACCGGTGAACCGCAGCCAGTCGCATCGGGGACGTGTACAGGGATGGGTCAATTGCGGGGAACACGGCATGGGGCCCCTTCCTCGGTGACAGCGCTGTTCGCCGAACCCGGACATGAGTTTCAAAAACCCGCTGCTGCTTGTCGTCGCCTTCGACGCTTAAGGCACACAGCCAGGCAATGGCAGATTTTCAATCCCACCGAACGGCATCCGCGCAAGCGGCCAACCGTGTCCTGCGGCAGGGCCTTTTCACTGACAGCAAGTCCCTCAATGTTGCATTCGCAACCGTAGCTGAATTTTGAGATAGACGCAAGAACAATAACCGCAACCACATCCGCCCGCTGGTGCCCCAAGATCACGAAACGGGGCGACGATTTGCACGCGCCGCACGGCGTCGGCTACAATCAAGACCAGCTACCGGCAACATGTTGTTGCCAAAGAGGCAGCAATTCGTGGAACGGGACCTTCCCCCTCGCCAACAGCAAAACAGATTTCTATGTCATTTGACGATTTCGGAGTAGAACGCCGCTTTCACGAAGCGTGGGATGCCATACGCATCGCCCGCCCGGTCAGCTTTTCGCTGTTCACATTTGGCGAAACCGAATTGCCGTATTATTTGGTCTGTCATCCCCAGTCCGAAGGAGCGACCGTCAAAATCACCGAAGGGGAGATCAAAGTCACGCGGCCGATGTTGATCACACCGGATAACATGGATGCGGAGTTTCGGAATTTTTTCGAGAGTCAAGAAGAACACGAAATGGTTCAATTCTTGATGAAGCGAACCGTGATCCCGCAGTTAAAATTCGACAACACCAGCCACAGCAGCGATATTCGTAGTGACAGCGTCGAAGAGGCAGTCGCCCTGCTTAATCGCAAGCTCGATGCCGAAGAGCAAGAACGGGTCGCCGTGCTGACCGCCCCCCCAGAGTTAGCCGGCATCGCCTTGCTGCGGTATGCCCTAGAACGGGTGATCGAAAGCCAACCGCACAACGTCCAAGAACTCCGCGAACGCGGCTTCCTGCCGTAGTCGGTCAGTGCACCTAATACTTCGTTGTGCGGCCTTCTTCGGTCCACAGTGAGAGTTCGTCCATCAACGAGCGCATTTCGGGATGTTGACGGATGGCGCCGATGACGGCGTATTTCTGTAAGCTACGGCGACGGATCTCTCGTTCCAGCATGGGGCGGATTTCCTGGCGGAACATATTTTGGTGACGATAGCGAATCCAGCAATAGCCCCCCATCAAGGCCATCATCACCAGTCCGATGTCAAAAAAAGCTCCCGCCCAGCCAATGCCGGTGATCACGTGCAGGGCGACGCAGCCCCAGAAGCAACTGATCAGGCAGACCCAGAGCGGCAGCGTGCTTTGCATGCTCAGACGTTCGCTGGCTTGGATCAATCGCCCATAGAATTCCGGATCAGTGATGCCTTCTCGGCCCGTCTCCTGGGCAAAAGGTTCGCAGACCAATTCGCCGTCGCGGCGCGAGACTAACATCGCCTCCCCTTCGTCGGGAAGATAATCGGCCAAATATTCAAGATCTTCAAAGGGCGTATTCATCGCGACCCTCGTATCAGAATCAATAATGATGGCAACCGCGTTTCGCAACGTTTACTCTACTAGAAACGGGAAACGACTTCCATGATTTTTTCTAAATCGTTTTCTACGGCAACGGGCGAATTGGCGTGGACCGCCTCATTCACGCCGCTGGGGCGTAACAGCCGATCAAAATCGTCCGATTTTCCGCTGTGATACGCCACCGTGACGTTGGGATCCTTCAATTGGTGTCCGGTCAAAATACACACCACGCGATCGCTCGCCGCAATCACTCCTTCTTCGCGGAGTTGCTTCACCCCGGCCACACTGGCTCCGCTGGCCGGTTCACAACCAAAGCCGCCGGCGCCGACTTGGGCTTTGCCGTCTAAAATTTCTTGGTCGCCCACCTCGCGAACGACACCGTCACACGCATCTAGCGCCCGCAGGGCTTTGTTCAAATTGACCGGCCGATTGATTTCGATGGCCGAGGCCAATGTCGCAGCGCGGCGCCCGCCCGCCTCCATCGCCACAAAATAATCCTCACGCACGGTGGCGTCGGGGCGTCCATGGTTCCACCGCAAACCGTCGCGTTCGTACAATTCGTGCAACGTATTCGCCCCCGCCGCATTGATCACCGCTAGTCGCGGCAAGCGGTTGATCAGTCCCAATTCCTTCAGCTCCAGCAAGGCTTTGCCGAAGGCGCTGGTGTTGCCCAGATTTCCCCCGGGCACCACGATCCAATCGGGCGGCTCCCAAGCGAGCGATTCGAGAATGCGAAAGATGATCGCCTTTTGACCTTCCAGCCGAAACGGGTTGAGGCTGTTGCACAGATAGATCCCTGCTTGCGAACACACCTCGCGGACCCGCTGCATCGCATCGTCGAAATCCCCTTCGAGTTGAATCGTCTTGGCATTGTAATCCAGCGCCTGCGACAATTTTCCATAGGCGATTTTGCCGCTGCCGATAAACACCAACACCCGCAACAGCCCGGTGCAACTCCCAAAGATGGCCAACGACGCGCTCGTGTTGCCGGTCGAAGCACAGGCGGCCTGCGTCGCTCCCACCATGTGGGCATGCGTTACCGCGGCCGTCATGCCGTTGTCCTTAAAGCTGCCCGAGGGATTCAAACCTTCGTATTGCAAAAACAGACTGCTGTCATTCATGCCGCAATAACGGGCGACGGAATTCGACTGCTGCAGGATCGTTTGCCCTTCGCCGATAGTGACGATTTTGTCCTCCGGAGCAAACGGCAGCAACTCCCGAAACCGCCAGACGCCGCTGAAATCGAGCGGATTGCGTCGCGTACTCCATCGCCCTTCAAACTCCCGCAACGACCCCGGCACCGCCACACGGTCCCAGTCATACCGCACATCCAACAGGCTCCCACACGTCGGGCAGCCGGTATGCACTTCGTCCACAGAAAACGTCGCCCCACAGTCGGGCGCAATGCAACATTGGTAGGCAATCTCAGTCGAATGGGCGGAAATCGGTCTGTCTCCGGGCAAGGGTCAAACGGTCAAAAACGGCAGTTCTACCTGTATTGTCGACGGCGGAGCAGGAATTGACAACTCAAAAACCGGAAAGGTTCGGCGGCGGGGCAATGGCGGAGCTTTCCTGCAATCATTAAATGAAAAATCGCGCGCAGAGACGCCATGCCGCAGAGAAAAGAGAAGAGAAGCCACGAAAGGAGTTTCTCAACTTGGCTTTGCGGCTTGGCGTCTCTGCGCGCGGTTTCTTTTTTTCGTCATTTCGGCATTGCTCCCCATCGCTTTGCAATGCTTTTCGGAACACGCTAGGCTGAGATGTCATTGCGTTTTTTTGCCAAATCCGTCCTATCAAATTGACGAGCAACTCACCGTGCATACCTCCCTGACCTGTGCTGCGTGCGGCTTGGATCATGCGGTTGATCAACTTCAGAATCTGTGTACCGCTTGCGGCAAACCGTTGTTGGCTGGGTATGATCTGGCGGCGCTGCGCGAGTCGTTTACGCCTGACGCCGTTCGCCGCCGTGCGACGCGGTCGATGTGGCGGTTTGCTGATGTGTTGCCGGTTGATGATGTCAGCGACGCTGTTTCATTGGGCGAGGGGCAGACGCCGCTGTTGCGACTGGAACGCCGCGGCGCGTTTGCGGAGTTTGAGAATCTGTTCGTCAAGGACGAAGCATTTAACCCCACCGGCAGCTTCAAAGCCCGTGGCATGGCGGCGGCGGTGACGCGGGCCGTCGCGCTGGGGGCCAAGGTGGTTGCGCTTCCCTCTGCCGGAAACGCTGCTGGGGCGGCGACGTATTATGCGAATCGCGCCGGGATTGAATGCTATCTGTTCATGCCCGAAGACACGCCGCCGGCGAACATTATCGAAAGTGTTGTGGGCGGAGCGAATGTGTTTTTGGTGAATGGGTTGATCAGCGATTGTGGCAAGTTGGTCAAACAAGGCTGCGAGCAATTCGGGTGGTTCGATCTTTCGACACTCAAAGAGCCGTTTCGTATCGAAGGCAAAAAGACGATGGGTTACGAACTTGCCTTCGACATGGCCGATGCCGCTCAAGCCACACAACTGCAATTGCCGGACGTGATTTTTTATCCCACCGGCGGCGGCACGGGTTTGATTGGGATGTGGAAGGCGTTTGACGAAATGCAACAACTGGGTTGGATCGGTCCGGAGCGACCGCGGATGGTGGTGGTCCAAGCAGAGAACTGCGCCCCGGTCGTCCGCGCGTTTGAGCAGGGAGCCGACCATGCGGAGATGTTCGCCAATGCGTCAACAGTCGCCTCGGGCTTACGGGTCCCGGCAGCGGTCGGCGATTTCATCATGCTCCGCGTCCTCCGCGAATCAAACGGCACAGCCCTGACCATCAGCGACGCCGACCTGCTCGACGGCGTAAGAGAATTCGCCACCCAACAAGGAATCTACGCCTGCCCCGAAGGGGGAGCGGTCTGGAAAGCAGCGCAACACCTCTTAAAAACCGGCTGGCTAAAACCGGACGAAAAAATCGTGCTCTTCAACACCGGCAGCGGGTTAAAATACAACCACCTCTTCCCGGTCGGAGATTTACCGGTGTTGGATCATACCGATCCGAATTGTTTGGATTGTGTTGGGGGGTGATTTGGGGTGTCGCGGCGGGGCTGTTCGCCAACAATGGTCGATATGCCCATCGCTGGAGGGTGAACCGAAATACCCGGGCTCGGCATCAATCAGAATCGCCTTGGTATGCGCCCGCCGAGTAAGTAAGTTCGTAGCCGTGAGAATAGATTTCGATCAGGTTACCAAAGGGGTCTTCGCAGTAAACCATCCGGTAGGGCTTTTCACCGGGATAATACTCGCGGACGGGCATTCTCTGCTTGCCTCCATTCTCGACGATTCTCTTTGCGAGCCCCTCCACATCGGGGTCTTGGACACAAAAGTGGAACACCCCTGTTTTCCAGTATTCAAAATTATTCTCAGGCTTTTGTGCATTCTCAAACTCGAATAACTCAATGCCGATTCTATCACCGGTGGCTAAGTGCGCAATTCGAAATCGGCCCCAACCTTCGCCGAACACATCATCGCACATCACACCAATAGCGGAATCATCTGACACAACTTCAGTGGCGGGCATGATGACGTACCACCCTAACGTATTGGTATAGAAATCGATGGCCTGGTCTAAATCCGTCACAGAAATACCGATGTGCGAAAATGTTCGAGGAAATGTCATGTCGGTTCTTTCAGCTCAGGCTTGGAACAGTAATATCATCGCAGGTTTTACCTGGAGACCTCAGTAAGCCACCGTCGACTCTCCCTCATTTTACTGGTAAGTTTCCCAGCCATACAACCAAGCAGGCAGTTGCGTTATCGTGCGGCGTTAGATGCACGAACCACTTCAACGCGATTCGCTTCTTGCCCCGGGTGGCATCGACTTGGACTGTTTGGGTCGATTTGAAGTCGCGAAATTGAAACGACTATTGTGTTGAACCGACCAAGTGATATCTTCGAGAAACCGTTCCTTTCCCAACGCAACTTGTTGCCGGTCATTACCTACTCGAGTCCCACGTAATCGCATTCCGAAGAGCACCGCGCCTTAGCCCAAAGGCGGTTTTTCCGTGAAAGCGGCGACTGAGGAGATGCCCATTTTCGGCAAAGTTGTCCCCGCGGCCCAGGAACTGGCGGGATGAGTTTTTGATTCTTGAAAGCCTCGGCAATCAACTGTTGTCCGAGGTAAGCCCGTCCCAGAAGGACGGCTCGTTCCCGTTCCGCGAAACCGCGCCTTCCTATGAAAGGTGAGGCGCACGTGGCAAACTATCAATGGACCTCTGGATAGGTCGTCCAAGCAGCGACTTTGGGCCAGTCTGGGGTCGGTTAAAGTGTCCTATTTTGGCACATGAGGCGGAGTGCCCATAATTCCTCAACGTTCATCGTGAAGATGGGCGGTATGTGAATTGAGTTCAGCTCCATTTATGGAGTTACCAAAATGTTGGCTGATGTCTCGCTAGCGCGGATTTTGTTTGCTTTGCTCGATCATCTGCTTAGCCCGCAAAAACGTGTCTATGGGAATTGCGGGATCGGATGCGTTATGGAGGTGGGGTTGTTCGCCGGAGTCGACGTAAAAAAAGACTTCGGTATCAGGTCGACTACAGACTGGGCAGATTGAGACGCGGACGACCTGCATCTCACTGTCCAAATAGACGGCATCCGCATGAGAACCACTGTGCTGCTTCATATTGTTGCGAACGTGCGTCCGCCGGGCGGCAGCGCGTGCGCGATTTATTGCTGGAGAGACGCCAACAAGAATTGCCACAACCAAAACGGCAGTGAGCCAGGTCTCAATCGCCGTGAGCTGCCATAGTGCGGAGTGCCGAATCGGTACACGAGCGAGAATGGCCAATCCATAAATGAGCACGGAAATAACAGCGCCGACAAAAGCGCAGAAGGGGGTCGGAACCACCATGGCTTGGAAAAGACCGATGGGGATCAGGATGGCAGATAGAATCCCACCGATGAATGTGCCGATCACAACGCGTCGAAGAATCATGGAATTGTATTAGCTTTTTCAGCTGACCCAAGATTGTCTGGATGAAAAGTTGTTGCGAAGGAAGGATCACGCCCTTCATTTGGGACAAAAGACCTGCTCTGATTATCTGTTTTCGGTTCTGCGCATGCAAGAAGATTCTGCTGCGAGCCGATAGTCTGGCGCATTTAAAGCCAAGAGAGCCGGCGTACTTTGCAGCAGGGGCATCTTGCGGTGTAGCGAAACATTGTGATAATTGAAGGCACGCGGTATTTATTGTCACGGGTTCTTTCCAGCGATCGGAAGTGCCGAATGTCGGTTATTGCCAATTTGACGGCGGACGACTCAGCGGAGAAATCGCAACGACCGTGGCGCGTCTGCACCACCATTGTTGCTTTTGGTTTAACAATTTGGTTTCTCATCGCTATGAACGTCGGTGGGAGTAATATTGCGATCAGCTCGACGAGCTATGGATTTCCGCTGACATTTGTTCGAGTCTATCAGCTAGGTCCAGTCATTCCGCTCAACATGGTGCTTGCGCATGAGTCGATTCTGTCCCAGTTCTTTATGCGTGCCCTCGTTTTCAACGTCGTTCTTGCGATCGTCACGGTCGCAGCTGTTACGTTCTCCCTGCATCGGTTGTCTGCGACATGGACTGCGGGAGAACACGTTGCCTTCTATGCGCTCAGCGTAGCGATCTGCTTTCCTTTGCTCGTCGATGTCCCCAGCTCGATTGCATGGCTGTTTCTGCTTGCCTATCTATTAGCGATTCCGTTCGCGTTTTTCTGCTTTACGGCATACGCGGTTCATTGTGGGGCAATGCGTTTGTTGGGGAATCGTCTCAGTTGGCTGGGTTTTCTTTGTGTGGCGTGCTCATTCGTGGGGTTTTACTATTGGACGGACCGCAATGACATGTACATCGACCCCGATTCGGAGGACGCTGCAGCCTTAATTGAACATTTTTCCAGTGACGATCCTCGTTTACGGCTACTCGCGATTCGAGCAATCAAACGTCTCCCTGCAGGTGACGACTCCATCGTCGAGCCGGTATTGGATTTGATTTCGGATGAGGACTATCTTGTTCGATCAGAGGCGGTTTCCGTTGTCACCCAACTCGGGACAGATTCTGTCCAGTCTGTCCCGGCACTTGTGGAGGTACTACATGACGACGACGTTGGCTCATTAGCAGCCCATGCGTTGGGAGAATTTGGACCCGCCGCCAACGCCGCGGTTCCCGCTCTTCGCAATGAACTCCAAACAGCGAAGGGATATGAAACACTCAGTATTTGCAAAGCCCTTTGGTTGATCGATGGAAAAGCGTCCGTTGTAATACCTCCGCTGATTGAACTACTTGAAGATGATTTCGGTCCCATCCGACGAGACGCTGCCGAAATTCTTGGCCAGATTGGCCCTGCTGCGAAGGCAGCAGTACCAACCCTGGTTGGAATGGTGCAGTATTCGCCACCACCCCAAGAGGATCCTCCACTAGTTCCATCAGCAGATGTTTCCGGCGGCGAGCCGATTGCTGTGGCAATGACCGATCAAGAGTTTTATCCCCAAATACGTGCAGCTGCGGCCGAAGCTCTCAAGAAGATTGACGCTCAAGCCGCAACACGTGCGGGTGTGGAGTAGGAGAATACCGCTGCTCAAATGCCTCCCTTCGGAGCATACAAAAGGTCTCGCAAGTGCCAAAACATTCAGCAGTGACTTTGCGCGAGGTTTTTTCTGTTTGCGAGTTACTCACCCTCACTAAAACGGTCCGTCTCAACACTCCCCCCGACGCTTCGCTTCACCCTCCGAACCGCCCTCACCGAACAGGGATTGCTCGAAAATCGGGTTTGTCTCATAATACCGGCGCGCAGCTGCGCTCAGGTTGCGCGGCTGCACCGATTCACGCCTACTCCCCCCTCATCTGCAACAGGAGACTGCGATGCCAATTTTTAAGGACAATGCCGAATCGATCGGGCGGACGCCGCTCGTTAAAATCAATCGGCTGACTGAAGGACTCGATGCGACGATTCTGGCCAAGATCGAAGGCCGCAATCCCGCTTATAGCGTCAAATGCCGGATCGGGGCGGCTATGATCTGGGACGCCGAAAAATCGGGCAAACTCAAACCGGGGATGAAAGTCGTCGAACCGACCAGCGGCAATACCGGGATCGCACTGGCGTATGTCTGCGCCGCCAAGGGCTATCCGCTCACCTTGACGATGCCCGAAACGATGTCGATCGAACGTCGCATGATGCTCAAGTCGTTCGGTGCGGAGTTGATCCTCACGCCCGGTCCTGAAGGGATGAACGGTGCGATTAACAAAGCGACGGAAATCGCCGAGAGTCCTGAATACTACATGCCGCAGCAATTCAAAAACCCGGCCAACCCCGAAATCCACTTTAAGACCACCGGCCCGGAAATCTGGGATGATACCGAAGGCAACATTGACATCTTCGTCGCCGGCGTGGGAACGGGGGGCACGATCACCGGCGTGACGCGCTACCTCAAAAATGAGAAAAAGCATCCGGTCAAATCGATCGCCGTGGAACCCACCCACAGCCCGATCCTCTCTGGCGGCAAGCCGGGGCCGCACAAGATCCAAGGCATCGGTGCCGGATTTGTTCCCGATATTTTGGATGTGTCACTGATCGACGAAGTCGTGCAGGTCACCAACGAAGAGTCGTTTGAAACCGCGCGGCGAATTGCCCGTGAAGAGGGAATCACCTGTGGCATCAGCTGTGGAGCCGCCATGGCCGCCGCACTGAAAGTCGCCGCTCAGCCCGAAAGCGCCGGAAAAACGATCGTCGTTGTGTTGCCTGACTCGGGTGAACGGTATTTGTCGACGCCGCTGTTTACCGAATCGTAACTCGGCACCTCACTCCACAACTGCTACGGCCTCGCGAGAAAAGTCGCGGGGCCGTTTTTTTGTCGGTCGGTTTTCGGTGGGGTACGTGTAGGCGGAAATTGTTTCTGTTATACTCGGAGGCACTTTTCCGGCTTTCACCCCTTAGAAACACTGAACCATCCGATGAAATTTGAAACGCGTTGCGTCCATACGGGCGTCTATAAAGACGAAGCTTACAACAGCGCCACCACGCCGATTTATCCCACCTCCACGTTCGTCTGGGACGCCATCGACAAGAACCGCGGCTATGACTACACGCGTAGCGGAAATCCCACGCGGCGGGCCTTGGAAGAGAATATCACCTCGCTGGAAGGGGGCATCGATTGCCGCTGTGTGGCGACCGGCATGGCGGCCATTACTACGGCGCTACAACTCTTCAAGCCGGGCGATCATATTATTTCCGGCGATGATATTTATGGCGGCACGTTTCGATTGTTTCACAATGTGCTGTCTGAGCGGGGGCTGGAATTTACGTTCGTGAAGATGACCGACCTCGATGCGGTACGCGCGGCCGTGCGACCGGAAACCAAATGCATTTGGATCGAAACTCCCAGCAATCCTCTGATGAACATCATCGACATGGCGGCCGTGGCGGAGATCGCCAAGCAGGCCGGCGCAATTTCCATTGCCGACAACACGTTCATGTCTCCCTACTTTCAGCGGCCGTTTGAATTCGGTGTCGATATCATCGTGCACTCGATGACCAAGTATCTCAACGGTCATTCCGATGTCGTCGGCGGTTGTGTCGTGACGCGCGATGAGCAACAGGCGGAGCGGGTCAACTATCTACAAAACGCGATGGGCATGGGCTGTTCGCCGTTTGATGCTTGGCTGGTGTTGCGGGGGATTAAAACCCTCGCGCCGCGGATGCAGGCGCATCAGCGCGGCGCTACCGCATTGGCGGAAATGCTGCATGAGCATCCGGCGATCGAGCGGGTCTATTACCCCGGCTTGCCGTCGCATCCCGGTCACGAATTGGCCAAAAAACAAATGACCGGCTTCGGCGGCATGCTCAGCGTCGACGTCAAAGGAGGCCGCACGGTCGCCGAACGGTTGGTGACGAAGACCGAATTGTTCTTGTTGGCCGAATCATTGGGCGGAACGGAATCGTTGATCGAATATCCAGCGGAAATGAGCCACGCCTCCATGACGCCCGCAGCTCGACTGGCCGCCGGAATTAGCGAAAACACGGTACGGATTTCCGTAGGGATCGAACACCCGGATGATCTCATTGCGGATATGCGACAAGCGTTGGACGGTTAGTTCGCGTTTCAATTGTAGGCTTCGAAAGGGGGTGCCTTCATGACCTCGCGAAGTTTCAAATTTTACTGGATAGATGATGAAGGCACTCCAAGCCTGATTCCCAGCAAGGGCTGGATCGACCTTCATACAATTACCCTGGCTACGGACATTCAAATTCCGATTCCCTGGATCCTCCGTACCAGGGCATCTAAGACTGTACTCTCGATTTGTACAGTGAACGAAGAAGCAAAACCGGTTTGGCTGACGATCAAGACATCTGGTGCCCTTCACTTAAACGCAGCACTTGGTCGCTTGCGTAGTGCAGTTTGGGCTGAAGAGCATTTGAAACGGCTTGAGGAACGAGGGTTAGGTGACTTGTTTCACCATGTCACCTGCCCCAATTGCCAATCCATCATTGATCTGACCGGCAAGCCAGAGACTCCGCAGGTTAGCTGCCAGTTTTGCAATACGATCTCTACCATAACCACGCATTCCGATAACGGCGACGAATTTGAACCGCAAGTTGATCGCAATTATTGCTTGTGCGACAAGTGCGGCAAATACAGCAATCCCAAGGAGTTGGGCCTCTTCAATTTTTATTTTTTGGTAGTGGTCATCGGGTACCGGTACCGCAAGATTTGGATGTGTCCGTGCTGTGCTCGAGAAGACGCTTTGTTCAATTTTTTGGCCAACCTACCTTTTCTCTTGGGAATTCCTCCGTCCCTGAGGGAATTGTGCCGGTGTTATTTCCCGCATGAAGACATCAAATTGTTTAAAGGTCTGGATCGCGCGAACCGTCGGGCTTGGAAAGGCGACTTGGACGGGGCCATCGCCGGATACCAAAAAATATTATTCCGTAGGCCAATTTCCGCGGGAATACGTTACAACATCGGTTTGGCGTTACGGACGCAAGAGCGAATCGCCGACGCCGTACAAATGTATGAGTCGGTATTAGAGGATTGTTCCAACTTCCGCCCCGCTGCCGTGGCGTTGATGACGTGTTATCATGAACTCAATGAATCCAAAAAACTGGCAGCATTGAAGGCCCAATGGAGCGGTGGGGATGACGGACCAGCGATCGATTCAGAAGTCAACTGAGATCCGAGAATTCCACGATTGTTAAAGAATGGCCTATCGCCCGTGGGGATCGAACATCTGGATGATCTCATTGCGGATCTGCGACAAGCATTAACAGACTGATTGGGCAAACCACATCCAACGTCCCTGGGGAGAGCTCGCATGACACCGCTGAAATTCAGTTTTCACTGGATCGACGAAAACGGAAATGCAAAGGGCTTTTTGGCGAAGAAGGGTGTTCTCGATGCTGAAATGCTGAAGTTGGATGATACAGATATCCCGATCATCGTGATTCTCGAAGCGGAGGTGCGGAGCAATTTGTTGATTCTGTCGGTCCTGACCGATGAGGATCAATCTGCTCATTTAGGGATTCAGACGTCCAAGGCTAAACAATTAAAAACGGAATTGGGGCGACTACGTAGCTCGGCCTGGGCGAAGGCGCATCGCGAAAGTCTGGAAGACAAAGGGCTGGGACATACGTTTCATCACGCAACGTGTCCGAATTGCGCAGCCGTCGTGAATTTGACGGACATGGCGACGACACCGCAAATCAGTTGCCAATTTTGCGATACGCTATCAACGATCGCCCCCCCACCGAACGACGAGGGAGAAGTCCAACCCAGTTGTGACCGCGACTATCGGCTGTGCGACGAGTGCGGCATGTATAGTAAGCCGCGGCAGTTCACGATTTTCTACTTCTACTTTTTGCTCGTGGTTTATGGATTTCAGTCGAGCAAGACGTGGCGCTGTCCCGGATGTATGCGCGGTGAAGCGTGGAAGATGTTGTTTGGAAACCTGATTTTTATCTTGGGTATTCCGGTTGCGCTTGTGCAGTTGTTCCGTTCGTATGGCGGAACCGATGTGGGAGGGCCGTTCCCGGGACTGGACCGCGCCAACTTGCGTGCCCGCAAAGGGGATTTGGAAGGAGCTGTCACCGCCTACCGCGAAATCCTCAATCGCCATCCGATTTCAGCCGGTGTGAAATACAACATCGGCTTGGCGCTATTGGCGCAAGATCGCCAGGGCGATGCGGTGAAGCTATTCGAATCTTCGCTAGCAGACTGTGCTAACTATCAACCAGCCGCTGTGATGCTGGCTCACTGCTATGAACAACTGGGTGAATCGGATAAGCTGGCGGCGTTGAAGTCGCAATGGGAAGCCTCTGAGGAAAACGATGACGACAACGCAGTCGTCGAAGCGACCGCAAAGAATGATCAGCCGGCGGCATTGGAATGATCGGCGACCAGACACCGGGATGTACCGCATGAAAATCGCAAAAATCGAAACCTACCCCGTCCAGATTCCTCTCAAACCCCAGCGGCGCATGAAGTCGTCACTCGGGCAGCACATTGTGTCGCCCTACTTGATCGTTAAGGTCGTGACGGACACCGGTCTCGAAGGGGTTGGCGAAGCGACTGTTATGCCGCGGTGGAGTGGAGAAACGGTGTGGAGCGCCGAAGCGCTCGTCAAACATATTCTGGCGCCGCAAGTGATTGGCCGCGACCCGGAGGATATTCCCGGACTGGCGCAAGCAATGGATCGCGCGGCGCAACACAACTGGTTTACAAAATCCGCGATTGAAATGGCCTGTTGGGACATCAACGGCAAAGCGGCCGGCAAGCCGGTCTATGAATTGCTTGGGGGAGCGGTGCGGCCGTTGACGTTTCGCTGTCGGTTTTCGTTGGGGGCGTATGAACCGGATCGTGCGCGACGGCGGGCGGAGGAACTTATTGCTGAAGGCTTTGAGACCATTAAAGTCAAAGTCGGCGGAGATCCGGCGGCCGATATCGAACGGGTGCGAATTGTCCGCGAAGTCGCCGGTCCGCAGCGCGATATTGTGATCGACGCCAACTGCGGTTGGGATGCTGAGACGGCAATCTCGGCCTGCCACGAGATGCGGGACCTGAATATCGATGTGTTTGAGCAACCCACTCCCGATGGCGACTACGCCGCCTTGGCCCGTGTCCGCCGTAAAATCGAACCCGAAGTGATGGCCGACGACATTTGCTTCAACATGATTCACGCCCAAGAGTTGGTCCGCAACGATTGTTGCGATGTGATCAGCCTGTATCCCGGCAAGCAGGGGGGCATTCAAAAGTGCGTCGATATTATTGAATTCGCCGAAGAAAACGGCGTCGCCTGCAGCATCGGTTCCAACTTAGAATGGGACATTGCCACCGCCGCCATGGGGCATGTGATTGTCGCCTGCCAAAACATGCAGGTCGAGAAATACCCCGGCGACGTACTGGGGCCCGACTATCACCAAGTCCGCATCGCCAAGAACCCCATCCAAATCGAAGGCCCGCTGGTCACCATCACCGATGCACCCGGCTTGGGTATCGATGTCGATTGGGATATTGTCGAACAACACCGCATGTAACGATCGCTCGCGCGGCGCTCGTCATTCTGCCCCTATGGAACGCACTACTTCGGGGTTATTGCCCTCCCAACGGAGCGCGGGGTTCGAGGTATCTCAACCGTTTTTGAATGCCGATGTTCACGCTCTGATAGCGAGTCGACAATTTGCCGGAATTGAACAATTCCGCTCGAATATTTTCGATGTCGTCCATCCCGATTGCATCGGTAAAGATCGGCAGCAAATATTGTTTACCCAACTTCGAGAGTTGGAACCGCTTTGCGTCGTAAAATGCCGGGTGCACTTGTCGGGCGTGGATGAGTTGCCATTTGTCGCGCAGGATATTGGCTTCGATCGAATCCAACTGAAAGCCGTGTTCGCTGGACCATTGCAAAGTCGCCACGCAGTTGTTGCGTCCCTCTGCCAACAGTTCGATCGCTTTGCCTCCCAGTTGTGAACCGTAAAACCGGTCAAACGAGATCGGCCGACCGCCCCGCTGGGTATGACCGAGTTTCCGAGTAAAGATCGCCGACGCAGCCGTTTCATGCCGCTGTCGGGCGGTGAAGAATTCGTTCCCCATCGATTCGTCGAGCATATCTTTCAGGTGTTCGGCCGCTCCACTGAACAGCACATTGCCCGCGGGGTCAAATGTCTTCTTCTTAGCTCCCAGTGGTTGGCCGTCCGCATCGCGGACTCCTTCCCCAATGACAATCACTACATGTTTCTGCAGGTCGTATAATTCGCGGACTCGTTGCGTCAATCGTTCAAACTCGATCGGAAACTCCGGCATCAATACGATGTCCGGTTGTCCATAAGCCGAACCGAGTGCGATGAAGCCCGAGTCGCGGCCCATGACTTCGACAATCGCAATCCGGCGATGTCCTTCGGCCGTGGTGCGGATCCGTTCAATCCCTCCGGCGGCGACATACACGGCTGTGGCATACCCCGGGGTGACGTAGTTAATCATCTCGTCGAGATTGAGGTCAGGATGGCCTTGTTTTTTTTCGTAGCGGAATTTTCCGGGAGTCTCGGTCTCAACGCGCGTCCATTCATTCGGCTCGTCAAGATAGTTCAGCCCCAAATCGTTATCGATGGTTTTCGGGGCCAGCACGCAAGGAAACCGCTCTGACAGTGGTTGCATGCCATTGAGCGTGCCGTCGCCACCAATACAGATTAAGCCGTCAACTCCCAGTCGCTGCAAACGACTTGCGACGAGGTCGACCGACTCCTTGTCAGCGGGATCGACATAAGCTCGCGAAGCCCCCAAAATTGTCCCTCCTAAGCACGGGTCCAACTCCGGAATGGTGCTTAACAGCGGATTCAGCACCAAATGTGGAACGTGGGTACTGAGCACGCCGTAAAAACCGCGGATAATTCCTACGACTTCGATTTTCAGTGCGTTAGCCCGCTCCACCGCTCCATAGATCGTGGCGTTCAGCGCCGGAGTATCTCCCCCGGCCGTTAGGATGGCGATGCGTTTCATTGGCACTTCTCCCCGTTGTCAATTCGTCGTTATTGCAGAAATCGAAAGGCCTTGAGTCTAGACGCAAGACGAGATATACCACGCGGAGCGAAATGAGGGCAGGGTAAAACCTTGCAAATTTTTCGGATGGATTTTTGATTGAGGAAACGAATCATGAAACAGATGACAACGTGCCTGCTTTCCGCAGTCGTAGGAGGACTCTTGGCTGTCTAATTGTTGCGAGCACCGATGGCTCCTGCCTGAAAGCGCCAGTTTGCGCGGGCTGCATGCGAACTTTCCGCCAAGACTCAAATAGAAAGCAGGGTCCGGTGGGGAGTGGTCCGGTGGCGAGAAACCGGTGGGGAATGGTCGGTGGCCAGAAGACAAACGGCGTTCGGTTACCAAACCTTCAAGCCTGTCCCCTCACGCCTCACTCCCCCGCGGCCATTGACAGCGGGCGTACGGGATGTGAAAGTGTGCAAAGTCTGCCGGTTGGGTAAAACTGGTGGTTGTCTCGTTCGTCCGTCGCCGGAAAGTCAACTCGTGAAGTATCGCCCTTATCTGCTCCGCTCACTGTGGGTCGGCGCTGTTTTGTTGCTGTTGTTTCTTGTTGTGCTGTTCGTCTGGCTGGCACTGAGCAGCTTGGGCGATACCGGCGGTGCGCAAGCTGCCAAAGCGATTACGTTGTCGCTGGCGATCTGTCTGGGGTTTGATCTCATTGGCCTGATCGTCCTGCTCACTCTCGCGGAACTGGAGCGGACCAAGCCCAACGAACCCGCCGACGAGGGGGATTAGTCGCCCTGCGGTTCAGCTGGAGTTGCATCACCATCGACCCAAGAATGGGCGGCGAAGATCAACACCGCCACGGCGACTCCCCAACCGACCGCCATCCCGATTCCACCGGGTGTGCCTTTGAGGAACAGCGCTGGATAGACATCAGCCGCCACGTGAACCAATACAGCAGCGACCAAGCTTCCTGTCAACTCGCGGGAAAAACCCAGGATCAATCCGGCGTTGGTTGTAAAAAACAGTGCCGGCCAATCCAGCGCGAAACGATCGCGCAGTGGGTTAAAGGGATTCAACCAATGCGCAATCCCAAAGAGCAGGGCGGTTGCTAAGAGTCCAAAGCCGAAACGGACCCGGCCGATGTGGAATCGCCGCGCAAAAACGCGATTCCATTCCGCCTGGAAAAAACCACGAAACAATAGTTCTTCACCAAAACCAACAAACAGGACTTGAAACACGATCGTGCTTATCCAATAACCCGCAATCCGGCTTTGAAGTGCCAATTGACCGAAGACCCCTTCCAGCAACAATGGGAGCAGAGCCAAAGTCGCTCCACTGCACAACCCAATGAGCACGCCCCGCTTCCAGCCGTGACCTGTCAGACCGTATTCGGCCCAACGGCGTTTCAAAGTGAGCGACGCCCCGATGGCGACGGCGATCATGAGGACGTGCGCCGCGTAATTCCAATACAGCAACTCTGTTTGCCAACGTGCAAAGGATGACACGTCGATCCATTTCACACACACTACAATCGCTGCAAATACGACCAATAGCGCAACAGCATGCGCGATGCGTCGCGGGGCGGATGCGAGCGCGGGGTTATCGGGCGTGCGCTGCATGATGGCCCTTTACAATGTGCTTGGAAGGGAACTTCCTCAACGTCAATCCCATGCCAACGGTTGTTGCCAACTCGCTTTCAGGTCCCGCCACGGCGTGTCAATCGCGCCATAACCTCGGATGCCGCGGAACATGACATTGGGACCATTGTTGACAATGCCGATTTCTGTCAACGGTAGACCCTCGAAAATCGACTCCAATTGCTTCTGGCTATCGGGCGGGACTTCAATCACGAACCGCGTATTGCTTTCAGAAAACAACAGCACGATGTCGTCGTCGCAGCGTCCCGCTTCGCCCAATGCGGCCAACCAAATTTCCGCTCCCAATTCGCCGGCGAAACTCATCTCCGCAACCGCCGCCGCTAAGCCCCCTTCGCTGAGGTCGTGACAACTGCGGATCAGCCCCGTATGAATGGCCTGATGCAGGGCTTGGAAAATTTTGGGAGCCATGTCCGTATCCACCTGCGGAACTGCCCCACCGGTGATGTCGTTGACGAGGCAATAGTGGCTGCCCCCCAGTTCGTTTTTCGTCGCGCCGACTTGGTACAACACGTTGTCCGCTTGTTTGAGGTCCATGCTGACCGACTTACGGACGTCGTCGGTTTGCCCCAACGCGCTGATCAGCAGCGTGCTGGGAATCGCCACCGTTTGTTTGTCGCCTGCTTCGTCAACGAAGGAGAATTCGTTGTACAAGCTATCTTTGCCGCTGATAAACGGCGTGCCGTAAGCAACGGCCACGTCGTAACAAGCCAGTGCTGCTCGGACCAAGCTGCCCAGGGTTTCTGGCTTGTCAGTATTGCCCCAACAGAAATTATCCAGCACGGCGATCTTAGTCGGATCAGCACCGACGGCGACACAATTCCGCACCGCTTCGTCAATCGCCGACGCCGCCATCCAGTAAGGATCAATGTCGCCGTAATGCGGATTCAACCCACAGGAAATCACCAAGCCTCGCTGGGATTGCAGGTCGGGGCGCACCACAGCTGCGTCCGACGGTCCATCGTTTTGCACGCCAACGAGCGGTTTGATCACGCTGCCTGCTTGCACTTCGTGGTCGTACTGTCGAATCACCCATTCTTTGCTGCAAACATTCAGCGAGCCGAGAATCTGTTTCAGGTCGCTGTTGTAGTCGACCTTAATGGGCAAGTCCTTGGTGCTGGAACTTGCCGGGACAAAAGTCGCTTCACGGATCACCGGCGGGCGGCCGTTGTGGAGGAAGTCCATCGACAAATCCGCCACCTGCTCGCCATCGTATTTGAGCACCAAGCGACCGGTGTCTTGGAATTCGCCGATGGCTGTCGCTTCGACTCCTTCAGCGGCGCACAGGTCATGGAACTTTTGCCAATTCTCCGGCGGCACAGACAGCACCATCCGCTCTTGCGCTTCGGAAATCCAAATCTCGGTGTAAGACAGACCCGTGTATTTCAGCGGGGCTTTGTCCAACCAAACCTCAGCTCCCAACTCCTCACCCATTTCACCAACCGCGCTACTAAAGCCGCCGGCGCCACAATCTGTGATGGCCGTATATAGGCCTTGATCGCGCGCATCAAGAATCACATCGGCCACCATTTTCTCGGTGATGGGATTCCCAATCTGCACGGCTCCACCGGACAGCGTTTCGCTATGTTCGGTCAATTCCGCGGAAGAAAATGTCGCGCCATGAATTCCGTCGCGACCTGTGCGTCCCCCAACAGAGACAATCAAATCTCCCGGATAGACCTGTTTGTCCTCTTTGCCGACCGGAATCATCGCTACGTTGCCGCAATAGACGAGCGGATTGCCGAGGTAACGTTCGTCGAAATAAACGGCGCCGTTGACCGTCGGAATACCCATGCGGTTGCCATAATCTCGCACCCCGGCGACCACTCCCTGCGCGACTGCCTTGGGATGCAACACACCCGGCGGGAGATCGTCATAGGATACATCCGGCGGTGCGAAACAAAACACGTCGGTGTTGCAGATCGGTTTGGCACCCAGTCCCGTTCCCAACGGATCGCGAATCACGCCGCCGATCCCAGTATTGGCACCGCCGTACGGTTCCAGCGCCGAGGGATGGTTGTGTGTTTCAACTTTGAAGCAGACATGTTGCTCGTCGTCGAAGGTAATGATACCGGCGTTGTCCTTAAACACGCTGATGCACCAATCATCATCTCCCAAGTCTTCGCGGATTTTTACCGTCGCCGCGAAGATTGTCTCCTTGAGCATATTCTCGAACAACCGCTCCGTCTTGCCGTCGTTGTAACGGACGCGGCCGCCGAGCGTCTTGTGCGAACAATGTTCGCTCCACGTTTGGGCGACGGTTTCCAACTCGACGTCGGTCGCGTCACGGTCCAATTCACGGAAGTGTGCTTGGATTGTCTGCATTTCCGTCAGATTCAGATACAACTGGCCTTCGCGGCTCAACCGTTCAAGGTCGTCATCCGACATGGTGCGGATTGGGACAGTGATCAAATCGAATTGATACTCGCTGCCGATCCCCAAATTTTCCATCCGCAGCGCGCCGGCGATGACTTGTTCGATGGCGTCGTTGGCCAGAATTTTTTCTGAGACGCGCGTCACTTCTGCATCGTCTGCGTTCTCGTTCAGCCAATACTTGCGGCAGGTCCGGACGGCCTCCGTATCAAACCCCAGTCCCGACATCGCTTTTTGGGCGCTGTTGGCGATATTGTCGGTCACGCCCGGCTTGTAGAGCACGTTGAGCAACTTCGCGCCGCCGCACATCGTCCCGTCAGCCCCATCCAGCCGATGCACGCGGAAAGTTTCCACGACCGTATCGGCCAACAACGACTCGGCAACGCGGTTCACATTGTCGGCGTCGAGTTCACCTTGAATCAAAAACGAGCGTGCGGTGCGCACGTCGCTGACCGAGGCGGCTCCGAGCACGCGGCATTCTTGCAGGACCCGGTTGCCTTCACGATCCACCTGGCCGTCGGCCGGTTCAATTTCTACTTCCCAAAGCATCGTCATTTTGCCGTCGATTCCTAATTGGTTCACATCCCTGTCGCACGTCGCGATATTCGATCCCACGCCCGATTCAGCCCCTAACATAGTGGCCGCCGCAACCGGTGGGAAGCAATCCCCCCTCACCCGGCTCAATTTTGTAGCCAATGCCGAATCGCCGTTTCCCCAACCCCTGTTATTCCAGCGATTCCCGTTTCTCGCGGGCAGCGCGGAGGGATTCGACCAATGTTTCGGGATCGTCCCGCTCAATGGCGCCGCGCAATTCTCGCAGTTGCGTCTCGAACTGGTCCAATCCGGCCAACATGGCTGTTTTGTTGCCTTGGAAGATAGCAGCCCACAACTGTTCATCGCCGGCGGCAATTCGGGTTGTGTCGCGAAACCCGCTGGAGGTAAACGGACGGGTTTCGTCGCGGAGCGTTGCCGCCAAGGCCGCTGCGACGAAGTGGGGCACGTGGCTCGTTTCGGCAAGAATGTTGTCATGCTCCTCCGGCGACATTTCGATCACCGTCATTCCAACCTGCCGCCAGAACTCGCTCACTTGGGCGACCGCAACCGGATCGCTGTCGTCGTGCGGCGTGACGACGCAGATGCGGTCTTGATAAAGGTCGGCATTGGCGTGTTCGAAACCTTGTTTCTCAGAGCCTGCCAATGGATGCGCACCGACAAAATGCACATCGGCTGGCATTGCCCCGGTGACAGCGGCGCAGATCGCCCCTTTCGTGCTCCCACCATCGGTCATCAACGTGCCGGGACGGCAATGCGCCGCAGCTTCGCGCACTCCGGTGACGATCTTGTCCACGGGGGTACAAAACACAATCAAGTCCGACTCGGCAGCGGCCGCGGATAGATCAACAACACTGTCGTCGATCAATCCAGCCTGTTGCGCCGATTGTAGTCGCGGCAAGTTGCGGCCGACGCCGATGATCCGAGCGGCCAACTGTCGTTGCTGAACGGCAGCCGCTAGAGACCCGCCGATGAGGCCAACGCCCACGATGCAAATCGTATCGAAGCGGCCAGTTGATTTGAGGGAGGATTGGGGCATAACGGATGCATTCTAGATGTCGCGGCTACGGAATTCCACTGCCGATTCATTCCCAGTTGGCACAGGCCAACCAAGTCGCTCGGTTGTTTTCCGGGGTTTATGATGGCGAAACGGCCCGAAATTCAATAAGATCGAGCGTTCATCTCAAGGCGGCGCCGATCCGAAAGCCGGCGGTGCCGCTGAAGCATTCGGTCGCCTGACGTTTGGAGGGCATCGCGATTTGCCTTCTGCGTGGGGCGTCCATTTTTTGGAAGCCACGTCCCCGGAGAAGCAGAGAGCATCTATGTCCAATCATCAAGTCGCAGATCTTCGCAATGTTGCACTCGTGGGCCACGGAGCTGTCGGGAAAACGACACTGGCCGATCTGATGTTGTTCAAAGCCGGCGTCGGGAAGCGGGCCGGCTCCGTCGACGACGGTTCGAGCGTATTGGACATCGACGAAGAAGAAAAGCATTGCAAGCACTCGGTCTCCTCAGGCATGGTCCATTTTGATCACGCTGGTAAACGGATTAACGTGTTTGACACGCCGGGATACCCCGACTTCATTGGTCAGGCAATCGGCGTACTGCAAGCTGTCGAAACCGCTCTCATTGTGGTCAGCGCCGGCTCCGGCGTGCAGGTCAATACGCGGCGGATGTTCAACGAAGCGGGTAAAGCCGGTCTGGCGCGCGCGGTTGTGATTAATAAAATGGATTCCGAAAATATCCAATTCGAGGAACTCCTCGACGGCATTCAGCAGATGTTCGGTGCGCAATGCGTCCCGCTGAACCTGCCGGTCGGATTAGGCCATGATTTTAGCGGCGTGGTCAGTACGCTGTCTGTGCCGAGTGAAGTCCCGGCCGGGACCGTGATGGATCCAGCGGAAATCAATCAGCAAGTGATGGACGCCATTGTCGAAGCCGACGAGGCGTTGATGGAACGGTTTCTGGAAGGCGAGAAACTCGCCCCCGAGGAAATCGGCGCCGGCCTGACCAAAGCCATTGCCGCTGGCACGTTGATTCCCGTCTATTGCGTCAGTGCCAAAAGCGACATCGGTGTGAGTGAATTGATGGACGGTCTCGCCGCCTCGGCGCTGCCCCCCACAGCCATCACCCGCACGGCGCGCAATGCCGACGGCGAGGAAGTCCCGCTGACCGTTTCTGCGGACGGCCCTTTTGTCGCGCGGGTCTTTAAAACACGCATCGACCCGTTTATCTCCAAGATGAGCTATCTCAAGATCTACTCCGGGTCGCTGCACAAGGATACGTCGGTGCATAGCAACAGCTTGGACAAGACGCTCAAAATCGGCCATCTGTTAGATGTCCAAGGAGGCCAACAAGAGGCCGTCGACTCTGCTGCGGCCGGCGATATCGTTGTTGTTTCTAAAATGGACGACCTGCACGTCGGCGATACGCTCAATGACGGCAAATCCGGGTTGTCGATGCCTCCCATCAAATTCCCCACGCCAATGATCGAATTGGCGGCGGAGCCCAAAAGCCGTTCCGACCAACAGAAGATTTCCGGCGCTCTGCAAAAGGTCGACGAAGAGGACCAAACGTTCCTGCTCCGCCGCGATTCCCAAACCAAGGAGTTGGTGATCCAAGGCATGAGCGAACTGCATTTGCAGATCGTGTTGGAACGGTTGCTCGTACGCGACAAAGTGGAAGTCGTGACGCACCAACCGAAAATCCCTTATCGTGAAACCGTCAACGGCGAGGCCGAAGGCCACTATCGGCACAAAAAACAATCGGGCGGTTCCGGCCAATTCGGCGAAGTGCACTGCCGTGTCTCCCCCTGTCCGCACGATATCGACCCCGAAGAATACTTCAATAAAACGCGGTTCGTCCACATGCGGGAATATCATTACGATCCCGATTTGAACTTTGCGTTCGTCGACCGCATCACCGGCGGTTCCATTCCCAACCAATTCATCCCCGCCGTCGAAAAGGGAGTCCGGGAACGGATGGAGCGGGGCGTGCTGGCCGGATATCAAGTACAGGATGTCGTCGTGGAGTTGTTCTTCGGCAAAGACCATCCCGTGGACAGCAACGAAACGGCCTTCAAAATGGCCGGCAGCCTTTGCTTTCGCAACCTGTTCCAAGAGGCCAAACCCTCGCTATTGGAACCGATTGTGCATGTCGAAATCACCATTCCCGACGAAAATCTGGGCGATATCACTAGCGACCTCAATGGCCGCCGCGGCCGCGTCGAAGGCATGGACACCGCCCCGGGCGGGTACCAAGTGATCATCGCCCATGCCCCGCTGTCAGAAATGATGACCTACGCCCGCACGCTCTCCAGCATGACCAGCGGGCAAGGCTCCTTCACCATGGAACTAAGCCACTACGACATGGTCCCCCCCAACGAACAAGCCAAAATCATCGCCGCCGCGAAGAAGGGAGATGACGAGGACGAGTGATGCGCGGAGTTCCACCGACAAACACGGTTGGACAAGCGAGCAGTAATTCGTGGGCGAAATACTCGCCGATTCGAACGACGTCCGCACACGACGTTTGCTGAGAAGCCCCACACATTCTCTCTAGTTGTTCACGCGCACCCATCGTCATACCCCGAGGCCCCAAATGTTAAACAAGCTACGCGTTGGTGTCATTGTTTCTATTATTTTTACAACGCTCATTTTCTTATATCCATTAGATTTTCCGACAGAGTTACCCAAAACTAAGATGCCCACCGTTCAACAAGCGATTTCTGTCGCCATTGTTGTTATTTTGGTTTTGTCGCTTCTATTTGTATTTATCCATTCGATTGAAATCTTCAAATGGAACCCCAATTGGAGAGATGATCTAAACTACGAGATTCGAAACAATAAAATTGTCGAACTGCGAATCCCTATAATTCGAATGTTGATACTTAAAAAACTGGCCAAGTCGAGAGATTTCGGATCAGCAATCTATGCACTCGAACGAATTGGAACGAGATCCGCAAAAAAAACAATTGCTAGGTGTTTTAAAAACAAAATAAATAGCAGCGAAGCGAGTCGCGCGTTGTGTCACTTCAAAGACCCTTCCTTGATTGTCCCACTTGTTTTAGATCAATCATGTCTCGCGGACAAAGAACTAATGGAAAGCGCCGCCGAAATCTTGGGAGAGTGCGAAGGCGAACAAGCGATGCATGCATTGGTTCGACTATCGAAGGAATATTCCAAAAATGAAATAATAGTCAAGGCGTTATGCAGCTACGACGACCCTAAAGCGCTCAGAGCAGTAGCAGTGTCCGTATCATCCGAGTTTGATAATGACACATTCGAAGCAATTCTGGATATGTTTATCAGAAACAACTATGGTTCACATTTCGACAAATTAGCAAGTGAGTGTCTGAAAAAATCCAATCAGGTATGTATCACAAGCACAAATGAAAAGTTGGTCAAGCTTGGAAAAGAAAACGCCGTCGCCCTAATATTCGAACAATTTGTGTTAAGGGCCTTAAAGGGGGAATGTAAAACCACCAAGTTTACAGAGTGGCCCTACCCACTAAAAGAACACAATTTAAAGGATGTCGCACCCAATGGTGTTTATCCGTATCCGTTCCTCGTGGATTGTCTTAAGGAATTTTCGACGACACTTGACGATAGCACTTTGGCAGAAATGGCACAAATGGCTGACATCAATGTCACGATCACGGATGTTTGCAAAGAGTATCACCCCACTTCAGACATGCCTTGGGTGATAGGCGAACATAAGTATGAACACAAATGTACATTTCACTGTACAGAGATGCGCGAACTGGCAAAGAAAGAACTGGATCTTCGCACTAAAGGTAATGCTGGGGTATTAAGACTGACATCCGTTATTAAAGACCAATGGATATCGGACAATGCGGAAAAGAATTGGGAAGTAAGCAAGCAGGCGGAAGCCAAAGAAGTAAATAATGAAACACACGCTACGGCGGAAGATGTTCCGGTTATTGGTGACGATGAAATCGCCACGATTGTTGCAGCGATCGGAGGAATATGGCTTGAAGGATTGCGATCGATTAGTTTCGGGCTATCACAAACCACGGATGTTGAATTGGAAAGCATTAAAGGATTTGCTGGTTTGCAACAACTCAACCTCTTTGGCACCCAGATTACAGACGTAGGACTGGAGCACCTCAAAGGGATGACTAGCTTACAAAAACTTGAGCTGGGTTACACCAAGATATCCGATGCAGGTCTGGAACACTTAAAAGAAATTTCCAAGCTGAGTATGTTGGATCTTCGGGGCACTCAGATTACTGGCACAGGTCTAGAACATCTCAAAGGACTTACCTGCTTACACGAACTTGATCTCAGTAAAACCAAGATATCTGATGGAAGACTTAAGAACATTAAGGCACTTTCGAATCTTCAAGTCCTTTCCCTCAAAGAAACACAAATCGGGAATGTCGGCTTGGAATGTATTAAACGCTGCACCAATTTAAAACGGCTCACACTTGACAAGACGCAAGTAAATAATTTTGGAATGATTAATCTCCGTGGCCTCGTCAACCTGGAATTGCTTTCGCTGAATGGCACGGATATCAGTGATTTGAGTCTGCCTTTCATCACAGCAATGCCAAACCTTCGCGAACTGGGTATAGGCGGTACGCGATTCACAAATGCCGGTATATCTGAACTGCGGGAAGCACTACCTAGGTGTAGTGTAGTGTGAGTATATTTAATTCAAATAATTACCACCAATTGGTGGAATTTAGTGAGCACTTCTCGGAGCGATGATATGTCAGACAACCCCGTCGAGCCGGATCCCGTCTCCGTCCCCGATCAGCCGCAACCGCAAAGCGTTTCGGCGACGCGCGCCTCTTACAATTTGTTTTCCGACACTGTGATCGGTGTGAACACGCGGAAGAGTGACAACAAATTCCAGGCCATCTTTATTGGCATTTCGATTCTGGTGTTGGCAGCGGTCGGCAGCTTGATTGCAGTGTGGAACACAGAGTGGGAAATGCCCTGGTATGCTGGCGCGTTGCTCGGCGCATTCGCCGGGTTAGTGTTCGGAACATTTGCCAGCGGCATCTTCTTGATGTTCTATCGAGCCTGGCGGCACATCCAAGGGAAACACGATTAGCCGGCACCCGCACGCAACGCTCAATCGTCGTCCGCATCAGCCAGCTTGGTATCCCAGCCGACCACTTGTTCCGAGAATTCCAGCATGCTGATTGTGATCTTTGGCAGCGTGACGGGTGTGACCGGAGCGTCGAGGTCGAAGTGGTCTGGCTGTTCCATCTTGGCGACCTCGTTCTCCAAACTGTACAACCAGGGCGGAATGTCCATTGCCGAACCGGTTGTGCTTTCCAAGTAGTCGTCGACCTTTTCGCTCAGCGTTTCAAACGACGCCGAGGGCGTTTGCAGCCGCGCTGCTTCGATCGCTTCGGGCACCAGCGCCAAAATTCGGTCCAACGTGAGCGGCTTGATGAACCGTTCGTTCAACCGGTCTCGCAAACTCGGCAGTTTGATGCTGCACGCGCGCTCCAGCCGCGCCAGGTTCCGCAAAAATGTCTCCGAAAGCGTTTCGGTTTTAATGCGGAACACGTCCTGCCAAATCTCCGCCGCTTCGATCGCGCCCTCACGGGCCAGCGCTTCGTGCACAATCGCCACCGGCGTCAGATCCCACGCCTTGCGGTCGTAATCGGCCTCCAACCGCAGGAACGCCAACAACTGGTAAATGTTTTCGCCGTAGTCCGATTGCGTGGTCGTGCTGTTGTATTCGATAAAGCGTTCGTATTTGTCCTGCAAACAGCGGAGGATGATTTCCAAGCAATCGGCTGCGTCTTCTCGATCCAATTCGCCGCTGGAAAGATCCTCCACCAATCGCATTGGATTCAACGGATCGTCGTCCTCTTCCAGCATGTCCAGGTACGATTCAACCCCTTGACGCAAGATCGCCCGAATGCCCCCCAAGGTCAGATTGCCGCCGTAAAACAGATCCTGACCATATCGGCGGATGAACCATTTGACTTCGGACCAAGCCACGCGGTCGTTCAGCGCTTCGACGGTGGAAATCCGCATCGTGCTGCTGTGGTCCAGCCACAGTTCCAGATAGTATTCGCCGATTTCACCAACCGATTGAATCAACTGTTCGTCGGTGAATTTTCCGTTTTCCCAATCTTCGGAACTCCGGATCACACAACTCAGCGAATTCCGCAAGGCGGTTGAAAACAATCCGGCGAATTCCGTGACCGTCACACCGGCGCGGTTGCTGCGGCGTTCCATCAATTGCGCTGTCTTTAGCGTATGCCACGTCTCGCGCAACAAACCCAGTCGCGGCAACTGCTCCAACAGAAATTGAATCGCTGATTGCAATGTCCGCACGCGGGCGATCGCCAGCGGATCTCCTCCCTCGTGCAGCGGCACGTACAACAACGGTCGCCGCGAGATCGCTTTGAGGAATGGCGGCAACAACGCTTGCGTCTGCGCGACGTCGGAACGAAAAATGGCGCGGTACAACGGAACGGCCGATTGCTCCCAACCTTTCAAGACTGCTGCCGACGGTTTGTCCGGCAAACAGCTCAACAACGTCCGCGAGGAGTCGCCGCATTTGCTGAAGACAATGATCAACATCCGCAACAACTCGATCTTCATCTGCGACTGGCGGTCGAATTCGATCAACGATTCCTGATCGCCCATCGGCAGGTCCGATTCCATGTCGGAAACCGATTCGATGAGCACTTTCAGGCCCTTGAGTAGCGCCGTGTCATGTTGCCGCCAATGCAGGATCGTCTCGCCCAACGTCGCAGCAAAATCAGCCGCATCGTCGGCGGTGGGTGACATGGCGGACGACATGTTCGCCGCTGCAATTTGCCGCAGATGCGACAGATTGGCCAGAAAGACCAACCGGTCACGCAGTCCCGAACTGAGCGAATCGAATTCGCTGTCCCGCGAGAAAAGATCGTCGTCGACCGTGTCGCCGCTGCGGCCGTCGCGGGCGCTTTCTTTGAACGTCACGTCCTCATAAGCCGCCTCGAAGAGGTTCGCTTCGTCGTCGTCCTCGTCGTCACCTTCGATGTCCTCAAGTTCCTCGTCGTCGAGCAGCATGTCCTGTTCGCCGGCCATTGCTTCGTTAAACGAGGGGACGGACCAATATGCGCCAGCGTTGGCTTCGAGGTAATCGAAGAACTTTTGAATCTTTGGCCAAGCGCGGCGGCTGGTCGCGGCGGGGTCTTCGTCTTCGAGGGGCGTGAGCACCATTTCCAACCACCGTCCCGCCAAAATGTGAAACGAGTAGTTCCCCGATTCGAGCGAAACGGTTTCCCCTTCGCTGAGCCACTGAATCAGCAGCCCCATCGATGCGACAATATCCCCTTTGTCCAATAAGGCCGAGACGACCAGCGCGTATGACTTGGGGGAATGAAAGCGTTCGACCTGCTGCCGCCAAAATGCAATGTCTCCCGCCGATTCGCCAGCGGTCCGCCATTCGGCCAGCATCTCCGCCACGTGCGACGCCGACTGCCAACTTTCTTGTCCCGAGACGGGTGGCAAGTCGGCCACGGCTGTCGTGGCGTAGCGATCCCATTCGTCGGCCAAGTTGTGAAACTCCGTCGAGATCTTATCCAACGTCTCCCGGTCCCCGGCAGCGGCCGCCTCGCTCATCAAACGTGCGAACAAGCTGAAGACGCGGTCTACCAGATCGATCAACACATCGACCCGCGGATCAACAATGCTATCTTCCCGCGCGGTGAATAACGGAAACAAACCTTGAAAGCCCAGAATATTCCACGGATCGACCAGCGCGCCGCAGCCGATTCCTCGATGAATCAAATCCGGAATTTCCGCCGCCCGCTGAGCGGCCGCAGTGATCTCGTTGTGATCCAAATCAATATTGGCAGCCGTAATCGCGCACTGAATCTCGCATTCAATCCGCGCCGCCGACGAAGGAATCGTATTCGCGTGCCGCATCGATTCTTCGGGATACCCCATCCTCGCATACAGCAGCGACGTATGCACATGTTGCAGTTGCCGCGCTCCGTAATCGGCGAGAAACAAATTCAAATGCTGCCGGACGCGTCCGAACGGTTGCCGGTGCACCCGTGCTTCGGCAATGATTTTCTCAGCCACCAGCCCGGAGAGGGATTCCATCAACCGCGTATAAAACGCGTCCCGTTGTCGCGCGACTTTGGGCAACAAGGTCGTAAGGCTGATGTCCGACGTATGCGTATCGGGGCCGGCGCCGCTGATCGACGATGCCATCAACATCGTCCCGCACAACGCAGCCGCTGCTTGATACAGCGCCTCTTCTTCGGTCATATCCTCGGCTTGCTCGATCCAATCGACCAAGGCATCGACGACAATTTGCCGCACGATGAAACGATGGTACAACCCTTTGTTATCGATGCAGTGCGGATCCCATTCGCCGAATGTGTAGTTTGTCCGTTTGTATACCGGATGGCTTTGATCGTACGCCCGCACATCGATGGCGACTTCTTGCAGTTGATCCAAATCGAAATAGGCGTCTCGCAACAACGCCGGTGGCGAAGCCCGTAAGATGTTCAGCGTGGTCTCAATTAGCTTCTGGTATTTGCCAACGGCGACGCCTGCTTGCTGAATATAAATGGGGACCGGGCGAAACCGCTCATGCGGATACGGCTGCATCCTACGGCCCGATTCCAGGACCGCAATCGGACGATGCCCGATGAAGTCGTTCAGTTGCTTCAACGCGCCTGCGACAATCCGTTCGGTTTCATCCCACGGCGGACCTTGCGCTAACGTGGCTTCGAACAACCTCGCCAGAAAAAAGGGCTGCTGTAGGGTGCCGTCGGGCAAATGGAACAATAAATCTCGATGGAATCGGAGATATTCCGGAGCGACTTCGTCGAACACCAGCTTCAAAACCGATTCGACCTGCCCGGTATCGGCAAATGCCGCCGACTGTCCTTCGGCCTTGCGCAAATATTCGCCGAGCAAAACCCGCAGACGATTCCACGGAAACTCCGTATCGATCCAGCCGTGCAGCCGATTCAGTGCGCTGTGAAAACCGGGGTCTGGATTTCCAGCGGAAAAATTTAGATATCCCAGCAGAACTTGTAAGTCTGCTGCGACCTCTTGAGGAATCGCGGTCGAGGATCGGGCAGCTTTTCGAGCCATCGGAAGTTTTGAATTCTCATCATACAGTGAAAGCAGTTGGTCTATTGCGCATTATCTCTCTGCGCCTTAGTAGAGCAACCGCGTCGGCATTTGAAAACCCCGGCGTTCGGTCTGCGGGTGTGCATAGCGACGATGCGGTTTTCAGCATGTCACACCGACGTCTCCGGAGCAATGCAGCCGCACAAATCCCTAAACCGTGCGAGGTTTTGCAATTCATGCCACTCTGTTTTGGGCAAATGATCGAAAATCGTTGGGATCAGCCGGTCGCTGTAAATCGTTCCGGTTTTCCCTTTTCGGTAGCCTCATGGTTGGGTTTCCCAGTGTGATCCGATTAGAATCAAGATTGCCAGTTATTGCCAAACACGCCGGAGGAGACAGGTTTCGCGGATCAATCATCCGCACTCGTCTTCGCCGGTTCACTATTTTCCGAGGGCGAGTCAACATGATTAACCTCAAACGTATTCTCGTGGCGACTGACTTTAGCGAACACTCAAATGTCGCCGTCAAGTACGCCACCGCATTAGCGCAGGCTTTTGATAGCGAAGTGATTCTGTGCCACGTCGTCGAAGCGCCCGATTTGATTTCGCAAATCCCGCCAACCGGCGAAGGCTATTTTCCGCCAAACTTCCAAGAACAACAACGGGAAGCGGCAGAGAAAGAATGCGCCAAAATCATTGCTGACTCTGGCATCAAAAACGGCCGGTCGCTGATTGTGGAAGGGAGCGCCTTTTTTGAGGTGATCCGAGCTGCCAAAGCCGAAGACGTGGATTTGGTCATTGTCGGGACGCACGGTCGCGGCGCGATCGCGCACGTGCTACTTGGTTCGGTGGCGGAAAAAATCGTCCGCAAAGCCCCTTGCCCGGTCTTGACCGTCCGCGAGGGAGAACACGAGTTCGTCATGCCCTGATGACGCGACCTGAGCCCTCGGAGGACCCGAGGGCTGGAGACAAGTTCGCCGCTTGAACTCCTCAACCCCCGATTTGACTGGGGGCCCGTTTATGGAACTTGAATGACTCAACCGCCACAAGCGAGCTGAATATGTCCGAGACGCCGCAATTCTCCGCCGATGACGTGACTGAACTCGATACCGGTAAAAGAAAAGTTCCCAAAGACCAAATGCCGGGCGTCGCCAACATGCCGGCCTGGAATGTGGGGGAATTGATCGACGCCCCCAAATTTGGTTGGAGGCAGTGGACGTTGTTGCTCGGACCGGGCTTACTGATGGGTGGGTCGGCGATCGGCGGCGGCGAGTGGCTGATGGGGCCTTTGGTAACCGCGAAATATGGCGGCAGCCTGTTGTGGTTAGCGACGCTCAGTATCCTGGGGCAAGTGATCTACAACTTGGAGATCAGCCGTTACACGCTCTATACCGGCGAGCCGATCTTCACCGGCAAATTCCGCATGGTCCCCGGCCCCACATTTTGGGTCTTCATCTATCTGCTGCTCGATTTTGGATCTGTGTTTCCCTATCTGGCGGCCAACGCAGCGACACCTTTAGCGGCCGTCATTCTGGGGCATATTCCCGATCCCGAAAACGTGGTCTATGAACGGCATCTGCTCAAGTACTTGGGTTATGGGATTTTTCTGGCTGCCATGATTCCGTTGATCTTTGGCGGAAAGATCTACAACTCGCTCAAAGCGCTTATGACGTTCAAGATTATTACCGTCTTGGGCTTTTTGGTTGTCTTGGGCATGTTCTATTCCCACACCGCCACCTGGGTCGACATCTTTGGCGGCTTTGTCAAATTCGGCAACGTCCCCATCCGTCGCGGTGAGGATCTCAACCACAATGGAAAACTGGACCCCGGCGAGGACTGGGACCACGACGGGCGACTCGACGTCAAGGAACCGATGCTCAAACCGTTGTTGGATTCCGATGGTGATGGAAAACCGGATGCGACGGATATCTACGAAACCGGCCAACCCGACAATATGGTGACCATCCAACAAGGGGACGAAACGGTCTATTGGCCCGACTTGGACAAGGATGGCCAACCGGATAAGACGGTGTTGCTCGACACCAACAACGACGACGTGCCGGACACAGAATTTCCGCTCGATGCGGATCAAGACGGACAATTGGACAAATTTGTTGATATCGACGGTCCCAACAAAGATGGCCACGTGACCCGCGACGGCGACAATGTCGCCAACATTTTCACCACGCTGTATCGCGGCGAACCAATGCCCGATATCGACTGGTCGATGATCGCGTTTCTGTCGGCGTTGGTGGCGATATCCGGCTCGGGAGGACTGTCCAACACTCCGGTCAGCAATTACACCCGCGACCAAGGTTGGGGCATGGGGCACCTTGTCGGAGCCATTCCCAGCGTTGTCGGCGGCCAGGATCTGGAACTCTCGCACGAGGGAACCGTCTTTGTCGTCAACGAGGAAAGCCTGCCCCGCTGGAAGCGTTGGTACAAACACATTCTCCGCGACCAACTCGTCGTCTGGATGCCGGCTTGCTTCTTTGGGTTGGCGCTGCCCAGTATGCTCTCGGTACAATTTTTACCGCGAGGCGCCGTCATCGACGACCAATGGACGGCCGCCGGTATGACCGCCGGAGCTGTGCAGGATGCGGTGGGCGGCACGCTGGGGCAATTGGCTTGGTTCATGACGCTGTTCTGCGGATTTCTCGTGTTAGCACCCAGTATGGCCACCTCGGCGGATGGCGTGATTCGCCGCTGGGTCGATGTCTTCTGGACATCCAGTCCGCGACTTCACAAAGTCGAGCCCAAACATATCCGTTACGTCTATTTTGCCGTACTTGCGGTGTATGCGACGTTCGGAATGACCATGTTATCGCTCGGCAAACCGGTCACGCTCTTGTTGATCGCGACGACGATTTTCAACTTCGCTTTGGGATTCAGTTGTTGGCACACCTTGTGGCTGAACTTGGTGCTGTTGCCGCAACAAATCCGCCCCGGTTGGTTCGCCCGCATCACGTTGTTCTTGTCGGGCTGTTTCTTCTGGACGGTCGCCACCATCTCCGCCACGATCACCCTACAAAAGTTTGGCTTGTTGTAGAGGAGGGTGGCTGGGGACGGACACAGTCTGCCCCCAGTACGTGAGGTGTAGGCTTATCAAACGACCTGGGGGCGAGCTAGCACTCGTCCCCAGTCATCCTGACGTCATGCACAGCATGACCTACGCAACTACTCAACATGGCCCCGTGTCGTTTAGGCGGGCAAGACGTCGTTGAGCACGCTTTTGCCTCGCAGCCCCAGCAGCGAATCGTTTTGATGCGCGTGGTCGGCGTATTCGGGATGCTGCAGCAGTGCGGCATGTAACTGCGGGAGATTGTAATACGGCACCGATGGGAACAAATGGTGGTCCAGGTGGTAGCCCACATTGTGCGGCGCAAACAACAATCGCTCCACCGGTCCCGCAGCGAAGTTGCGTGACATGTTCAAATCGTGTTCGCCTTCCAATCCAAAATGCTCCGCGATACTTCGCAAACGCAAAATCACGGGCAGAATCGTAAACGCCGGCAGGTACCACAACAACAACACGGGCACCCACATGCCGGTTAAGGTCACCGCTGTGGCCAGCAATGCGTAATAACATAACTTGCCCCAGGGACGCGGCTTGGCCTCGTCCGCCTTGGGCTTTTGGTTGGAGAGATCACCAATCGCTTTGAGCATGTCCAAAAAACCGCCGCCACACAGGTCGCGCGCCAGCAATTTGGCCAATGCCCAGCGGGTCTTGGGGAACTCCCATTCCGGTTTGCCTTCTTTGCGGGTCCAATCCGGGTCCTCATCGGTGTTCAGATGACTGTGATGCGCCAGGTGGTTTTGCCGATATCCTTCGGTCGAAACCAACACCGGCCAAGCCAGCAACCAATTGCTCAATCGGTCATTCCAACGGCGACTGGAAACAATACGAAAATGCGATGCATCGTGCATGATGATCAACAACGCATGCTGACGCGCTGCAATCAGAATCGCGCAGCAAACCCACACCAATGGATGCGGAAACATGATTGCTGCTGTAAAGCAGGCGACGATCATTGCCCAGTCGCAAGCGATAGCCGTTAGACCTCGTCCCGGGGTAAGTTTTGACAATTCGCGAAGTCGCTGACGAAACTCATCCGTGACCCGGATTTCTCCCGGCGGGACGGCGTCTGTCTCGGCGCGATGTTGCGTTTGACCAGAGAGGATTTCATCCATCTCAGTCGCGGCAAGTTCGTGCGTTTCTGCCAGTTGCGTTGCTTGATCGTCGTTCGTGGTTGTGGACATTGTCGTGACTCCCGTTAATCCAGTAGGCCCATTTTGCGAAACTGACGTTTCGCGAGCCACAGCTTGAGCCGTTGTTTAGGATGGCGATTGCCGCCGCGAAGCTTGCCATGCCGGAACTTCTGCAGCAATGCATCGAATTGGAAATAGTAGGGAGCCGCCTTGACCCGTCCCACACCGATCAAAATTTTGGTCACTTCCGTCGCCGCCACGCCCGCGCACATTTGACAGGCTAGTCCTAGCGAGGGAATCGATTTGTCCGTAAATTGTTCTTTGGTGACGTCCATGTATTTCAGGTACAGCGTATCGGGCGTGAGCCCGCCGATGAAATTCAACATCTGTTCAAACGGTGTTTGCCCGTCATGCATGTCAAAATAGTCGTCAAAGCCAATTCCGCCCGGTTCGAACACCATCCAACCGATGCTGAATCCAAACGGACCGGCGGTGACCACATGTGTTCCTTGTTCAGCCGCGACTTTGAACACCGTCCGCCGGACGTCAGTTTTCAATAGGTCCATGCCGTCGAGCAGTACATCCACGCCGTCCAGGAATTCGTGGCAATTGTCCAAGGCAAGCGGGCGATGCCAGGCATCGATTTCGATTTCAGGATTGATGTCGCGAGCGATTTTCGACATCACCTCAACCTTCGGTTCTCCTACAGTCGACGACTTGGCGCCATATTGCCGGTTGGTGTTGGCGACATCGTAATGATCGGGGTCGGCGATGCGAAATCGAGTGATCCCCAACCGCGCCAAGGTCGCGAGATGACTCCCTCCCACGCCTCCCATACCGGCAATTGCCACACAACTGTGGCGGAGCTTTTGTTGCTGTTCGGGCGAGATCAATCCACTATGCCGCGAAAACGCTTCGTCATAAGACCAAGGTTGCGTCGCATCGTTAATCGGGATCGCTTGAGTAGCTGCGGACATGGGAGTGTTTTCATTCTCTGACTGAGGGTTGTCGACGAAGCGGCACGAATGTTCTGCGGATTAAGCCGCTGTTTTTTTCACCGTCAAATACAACGTATTGCCCCGGACCTCATCGCCAATGATTTCGAATCCGTGTTCTGTGAATAATGTACGGGCTTGATCAGCATCAAAGGGACTGATCAGAATTCCCTTCCGCATCGCCCAACCATTGATCCGATTGGCAAACCAACGCAGCGGCGCCAATCCACGGGGATTTAATAGAACATTCGCCGTCGCCACACCCCCGGGCGCCAGCACGCGTGAAATTTCATCCAACGCCAATCCCGGATCGGGGAAACAGTGAAAACCGTTGGCAATATTGACCGTCTGAAATTGCCCGTCGCTGAAATCGAGTTTTCCCACATCGCCGTATTGCACTGTGACGTTCTCCGTCTTGCGGAACGCCTTGGTCGCTGATTCGATCATCGCAGACGAAACGTCGATGGCAATTACGCCGGGAGTCGGCCGTTTTCGCAACCGGCGGTACTTCAGGCACATATCAAGCACGCTGCCGTTGCCAATCGGAACCTCCAGATGACTCTCTGATAAGTTGCCCTCGAAAAACGAGACCTGTTTCCAGATCGTCGAATTGTAGGCGAACGTCACCAGAAACATGCCGCGGATGTCATACCACCACGACGGCGTGTTGAATGCCCGCGCTACCCGACGGACTGACGGTGAAGCGGAGGACGCGGCTAATGAGGCTGTGTTGGAGTCGACTTCGTACATGATTTCCAACTTATTCAATCGAATACTGTAGAACGAGCAAAATCCCACTCGGTCTGTTTTTTAAGTTTGGGTGGTATTAGGTATCTATCCCACTATGTATCTAGCCCATGGATCGACGACGGCGAACCAAGAGCGTGTTACAGGGCATCGAATCCGAATCCCGTCATCGTTGTATAAGGGTTGTGAGGAATCTGTTCCCGCTTCTTTTCCGGCGCGGGCAACGGACCGTCGTCCGTAGGCAATCGGACCGTCCGTGACGTATCACACGCCAATCGAACCGCATCTTCGGCCAATTCCTCAAGATCGCGATAATCCTTTGTCGCGGCCGGCGGGGCGGCCGATTTCTTCTGGATTTCACTCCCCGACAGGTCGAGAAAGTTCCGAGACTGTTCATAGCCCATCGCGTACAATTCCGCCCGCTCTTGGACCGAAAGATCAAAGTTAACCGACGAATGTGCACCGGTACGGATCAACAATGTCCGCCGCCATTGATCGCCGGAGATGCTCGGTTCATCGGCGGCGTCTAGCAACATTCCCGCTACACGTTGCACATACGTCTTGAGTCCAAATTGCTTGGAGCGTGCGAGTCGGGCCACCTGATTTCGCACCAGCCGAATGGTCACGGTCTCGTGCGGACTGTCAGGGAACAACAGCTCATCGTCGATTGCCGCCAAAGACCCATCAATCAAAATCGCGCCTTGCATGCGGCGCACGGCAAAGATGCCTGGAATTCCGATCGAACATCGCACACTCGTAGCCAGTTTGATATCGGGTGTCGTTTGATTCGAGAAAATGAACGGTTCGCCCGTTTGAATGTCAGTGCAAACCACAGACAATGGGTGCTGCAAATCACAAAAACGCCGCCCCTCCAAGAAGCTATCCAGCCATTGTTCGAAGCGGCGCCCGGCGCACAATCCATAACCGCGGACAATGCCCAACGGCCGAAAGTCTAAAAATTGGCGATAGTCGGTATCCCGCATGAGATCGACCGCCTCATCATGCGAAAATCCGGAGGCCAGGACGGAGGCAACCAAGCTACCCGCAGACGCACCGGCCCAGCCGCGAATGCGGCCGCCATGCTCGTCGATCCCTTTCAAACTGCCAAGATGGGCCGCCAATCGCGTGCCTCCACCTAACATGCAAACATTTAATTCCATGAACCGACTCCCCCCGAAGTCACAAGTATTGTGTGAATCGTTGTTGATTCCGCTATTAATTTCGTTGTTGTTGTTTCTTCGCGTCATCGGTGGTGACGACTTCCGGAGCATCGGTTTTGCTTTCCGAAGCTTCCGGTTCCTGGTCTGCACCCGTTTCGATAAACACATCAACAGGCAAGCCGACGACGAGGGTGTTCTGCTCGTCCAGCACGATGACAACTTCACGCACCTTCACGTCGATACGCTCGCCCGGTTCGTTGCTCATGTATTTCTTGGGAACCATCAACGGCGAACAGGAAACCACCTTGCCGTGAAATTTTGTCTCAGGATCACCATCGGCCGTCACGTAGGCGTGCTGGCCTGGTTTGACAGCCAACGCATCCAATTCTTCCACATAAGCCCGCGTCCGCATTTGCGAGGCATCGACCATGACCAGCAACGGCTGCAAGTCCTGAGGACCGACCATCTGTCCCGGTTCGCGACCCACGCGGAGAATCACCCCATCTGTGGGAGCGACTAACTCCGCCTTTTTCAATTCGGATTGAGCGACACCCAACTCTGCTTCGGCCTGAGCGATCTTGGCATCGGCAATAATCAAATCGTCCTCCCGAGCGGGAGCTTCGATTTCCTTAATCCGCGAATTTTCTAATTGCTGTTCCGCGAGGGCCGCCTGATAGGCCGATCGGCGTTCTTCGAAAGCCTCAGCCGTAATGGCGTTTTTCTTTTGCAGTTCCAAACCGCGTTGATAGCCTTGCTTGGCGGTTTCCAACTGCACGCGAATTTTGACGAGAGCGTTTTTAGCGACCTCAATCGTCTCGGGCCGTTCGCCGTTGGACAATCGCGTCCGCTCGCTTTTAGCGAGAGCCAATTTGGCCTGCGCAAATTCCAATTGTTTTTTTAACGTTTCCGTACCCAGGCCGGCCAGCACCTCTCCCTGTTTGACTTGTTGGCCTTCGTTGACATTGACCTTCGCCAAACGTCCGACGATCTCGAACCGCAAGGGAACATCACGCTGAGCTCCTTCGATGATACCGCTGGCAAAGATCAGCGGCCGTTTGTTGACCGCAATGGACGGTGTTTCCTTGGCTTCCGGCGCAGGCGCTGCGCCCGCTGACCAATTGTGCAGCCACGGCATTTTCTCAGGCGAGGTCATCGCCACGAAAGCGCCGATGCCCATCGGGAGAACAATTAATAATAACCACCGCATTGCTATGCCCTCGAGTCGCGATTACGACCGCGTGTTGTGTCTGATAAAACGTTGTTTGGTTTTCTGTAAGCCGTCAGGTTTGTGCCGACTCCGCAATCAATAAATTACCGAATATCATTCGCCGACACTGTTTGCCCGGCGAAGTTCGTGGTACGTGCTCGTTGTTCGGTTGTGGATTCATTAATCCGGCCGTCGACCAGATGCAAAATCCGGTCAGCCATCGAAAAAATCCGTGAGTCGTGCGTGACCACGACGACAGTTTTTCCCAATGACTTGGCCAGTGTGTTCAATGTCTTCATCGCACTTGCGCCCGATTCGGCATCCAGCGAAGCGGTCGGTTCGTCCGCCAAGATCAAATCGGGATCGCCGGCCAAAGCCCGCGCCAATGCAACTCGCTGCCGTTGTCCCATGCTCAATTGTGTCGAGCGATGATCCGCCCGATCTGACAGTCCGACCAAATCCAACAGCCGCCGCGATTCGGATTGCGCCAATCGGGACGGGTATCCCAACAGGTCCAACGCCACCTTCACGTTTTCCCAGGCCCGTAGACCGTCAAACAGATGAAACCGTTGAAACACAAACCCAATGTTTTCGCGACGAAACCTCGCCTGCTGTTTCGCATTCAGACGACTGACATCCCGATCCAAGATCTGTAACGAGCCGCTGTCAGGAGATAAAATACATCCCAGGATCGACAACAGTGTGGTTTTACCACTTCCCGAGGGACCGACCAAAAACACACATTCTCCGCGCATAACCTCCAAGTCGATCCCGTGCAGGACGGTCGTCTTGATCGCCCCGGACCGATAGGTCTTTTCAATGCCGCTGGAGAGAATGACGTGTTCAGTCACAGAACTAAATTTATCCTTGAAGTACAATGGCCGGATCAATCCGACGTAAACGTTGGAAGGGCAATACCGAAGCCACCAAACAAATTGTCGCCACCAGTCCTATCCCAGCCACGCGCAGCAGCATTGGAATTTCAATCGGTGCCAGCGGCGTGGAGCAATACGTCTCCGCCACCCACACGATGCCCATGCCGATCAACGTGCCCACTACGGCAATCGTACAGGACTGGACCAACACCACTTGTAAAATCTGACCGTTCTCCGCGCCGATCGCTTTGAGCGTCGCGAAATCGTTGACGTGATCCAATGCGAGCGCATACAAACTTTGGGCCACCATCAACAGGCCCACCAATAATCCCAGGACCGTTGCCATACCAAAACTAATACCAATTCCGGTGCGGTGCATCCAATAATCTTGAGAAATCTTGCGGAATTGGGCTGCCGTATAAACGTTTGCACTCGGCACGAGGTGCCGGATCTCGTCGCTCAGCTCATTGAGATTCACACCGTCAGCCGCTTGAATCAAAAAGTACGAGCAATATCCCTCGCGAATTTGGGCGTACTGTCGTGCGGAATCGATGTTGGTGAATACGTAGGGCGTGGTCATGAAACCAATCACGCCGTCGGTAAATCCTGTGATCTTTGCCCGATGCCCGCTAATTTCAACAATGTCGCCTATTTGTGCATACCCCAATTTGCGTGCATCGAGTCGGTCGATTGTGATCGAATCGGGACGGTACACATACGTCTCGCCTCCTTCGTCAACATTCCACGCAGCTCCTATCTTAGAAAGCGGGTCGATGCCGATAATCATCAGCGTTTCGAAACCGCCATCGGGCAGCGTCGCAATACTCGGCTGGACAATATAGGGGTCCGCTAGTGCAACACCCTGAAGTCCGCGGATGCGATTGAGCCATTCGACCGGAATGTCGTTGGCCAAGTCGACGTTTTCGACCAAGTGCTTTCCAACCCAGATGTCGGCGTCGGTGTGATCGACCAACAAACTGGCTTTGTGGATTAGCCCGAGATACAACCCGCCCTGAACATTAACCAAGACTAACGAGAAGATGACTCCCGTTAATGCTGTGATTAGTTTTCCGCGATTCGAAAGCAGAATTTTTAGGGCAAAAGAAATCATCGCGCGACCACCAGCAGGGGCTAGGTCGGCGTCCGTGTGTAAGTGATTAACACATCAGACTGGGGATAGTTAAGCCGCCTTCCAGTGCGGCATCAGCAAATTCTTCAACCTCAAGGGTGTTCATCGGAGTTGACAGCAGATCTTCCCTGGGAATGGCTGTCCCAAAGAACTGGCTATAACAGGCAGGCCGTTCCACATCAATACGAGGGAAATTCAAGGCACACGCCACAGCCGGATTATTTCTCACCGATGGGAAGGATTTTTGGCTGCCGATTTGCTCAAATCCCATAAACCGCATGTAAAACTGTGCATGACGGGGGTGGACGGCAATCAGAAACTGATCCATACCATTTTGGCGGGAATGTTGAGCCATCAACCGCGTCATTTGCACAAACAACGGCAATGTCTGCTTCACTTGTTGACGACGGTGCGCCAGACAAGAAACTTCGCCTAGAGAATATCCGCGGTCCCTCAGGCCGTTGACCTCCCGATCATAAATGCAATCCATCGGTAGACCAAGTTCACCGTCGCCGATCAAACTGACCGTACCGATGACTTCTTCCTGGTAAACCGCTATGAAAACATTGGTCGTCGGCAACAAATGGTACGGCGTCACGCGCATTTCGAACTCATTGGGCTCAATCAAACCAGTTTCGACATACGCTTCGTAAACCAGATTGAAGGCCGCCTTGCGCTCGTATTGCGTACTTGCGATGCGGTACGAGATCTCCTTCAGGGGCGCAACAGGAACATCGACCGCAATGTTCATGGTTGTTTCCGCCGGGGCTACCATGACTGCTCCAGTTGAAAATCTAGTCCATCGTGGGAAACCACGAAGTTTGGGTAACGTCTTTTCAACCATAGCTTACAGATTCCTGTCTAACGTCCTCGAACCCCGCGAAAGGGGTTTCCGGGTGCAATTTAATACTCAGTCGCCGACACCATCGATTTGGGTTTTCAACTGCAACTGAATCCAGACACGGAAGTTATGTCACAAGACATGTCTGGCGCATTCGCAAATGTCACTGTCAGCGTCGTCCTTCAAGGAATCAAACGAATTGCCATAACCTAACTCATCCGTAGAAATCACACGATTCCCCAAAGCGGTCACACGAATTGTGCCGATTGTTACGATAAAGCCTGGATCTGTCGGATATTGGCTTCGCTCAATCCAAGTTTCTGAATCCTTCAATTGTTCGGGACGCAAGCCGCGCCCTGAGTTGGTGGCATTGAAATCGGTCGTAAGCACACGACCAACAATCTCATCGACTCGTCGATGCCGTCACTACGGGGCGTATCACGTCTATTGTTCACATTTTGCCGGGAGAACCGGTGATCGGGGTCATAGTTTTCCTCACACGTCTGACCCGTACATCGATAATCCGGCGACCAGTAGTTTGTTTGGTCGTGTCAACGCTTTGAGGCCGTAGCCTCCCAAAACAAAAAGCTATGATTGAATGAATTCCCGTTTCTCTTAAGCATTCAGGTGCGCATTGCTCCGCATGCAAATGAGATACGTTTATGATTAAAATGTGGATAAGACGACCGAAACGGTCAGAGGAGAGAGGGCGCACAGGGGTGGTTTGAATCGTCGCGAACTTACCAGAGCGCGGAGCGCGTTATAGCAGCGCGTCGACGAAGGAAGAACAGGGATTCCCCTGAATTCTACAAAACCACTTAATCCTAAAAGACTGCTTCCTTGCGAGAGTTGGCCCGAAACTCCTATTTTACTCGCTTTCGTAAATAGCAATGTCCTTTAATGTACTGGCGTTGCCGTCAATTCCATTTGACATCGCGCAAGTGATAGAGTAGAGAGGTTACGTAAAGTTTCCCGGAAGGACAAGGCAACGAAGCAACTCGACGGGCAGTTTTTTGGCTCAATGTAGCCAATCGGAAAATCAGCATGGCCATGAACGACGAAGAATTGCTTGAAATCAAAGACCGCCTGCAAACCGGATATTGTAATCCGCATTGGCGCAAGCACGTCGAAGAACTCGTCTCAGAGGTCGAACGACTGCAAACGTTGCTTGATGCAATCACGCGGCTCTCTGCCGTTGACCCGGCGGATTTCGACCATGATCCCGGTTCGGATACCGTGATTCTTTGACTAGTCTGCGACCCGCTCCGCTAGCTCGGGCAACACTCGCTCCAGGTGCGGCCGCTCGATCGACAGCAGTTGCTTCAACGTGCGATATTCCCCAATCAGCGCCGTTCGCCGGGCTTCATTCACAGGCTGCTTGACCGCTCGCAGTAACACGTTTTTCGCCGTGTGCTCCATATCGATAAACTCGACGACCGATGTGGCATAGTCACAAATCCCTAGTGCCGTCGCCCGCAACGCATCGGTGGCAACCGCCGCAAACCGCTCCTTGAGAATCCCATGCGCGGTCAATGCCCGCAGCTCCTGGTTCTGGATCGAGCTCGCGAACTCGTGCTGACAACATGGGACTGCCAGGATGACCTCGGCTTTCCAACGCACCGACTGAGCAATGGCGTCGTCGGTCGCGGTATCGCAGGCGTGCAGTGAAACGGAGAGGTCGACTTTCTGTTCGTCTGCAAAGCGGTCGATATTGCCCGTCTCAAATCTCAGCCCCTGGCAATGCAGCTTCTCGGCAACTCGCTGGCAGGTCGCAATCACACTCGGTTCGCGATCCAAGCCTGTGATCTCCACATCAAAGTCGTGGATCACGGTCAAGAGATGGTGCAGGGCGAAGGTCAAATAGCTTTTTCCACACCCAAAATCAATCACCCGCAAACGACGGTCGCGGGGCAGATGCTCCACGATATCGTTGACGATCTCCAAGTAACGATTGATTTGCCGAAACTTTTTGCGTTTGGCGGCGCGCACGGCTCCGTCGGCGGTCATGACTCCGATCTCGACCAGAAACGGACAAGCGGTTCCCTCAGGGATCAAATACTGCTTCTCGCGATCATGTAATCGCACAGACGGCTGTTTGGTTGGTGCATGGCGTTTGACTTTGAACGAGCCATCCGACCGTGCTCGTAAAACGTAGTCGCAATTGGCGGTGAATAGATGCCCATGTTCGAATTCGGTTTGTAACAGCTCCCCCAATCGCGCTGCCGCTTCCGGTTCCGAAAGGTTCTCGTGCGTCTCTTTTTTCTGAAAGTGATACGTCAATTGAACAGCCGTCTGATCCTTGATCGCCACCAGCCGCGCTGTGACCTTGCGATATTCGGCAGACGAAGCGGAGCGGCGTTTGCTCAACGTACACTGCACGAAAACCCCGTCGTCCAGAGCTTGGGAAAACAGTTCCGTGGGAAGAGCAGGGGACAGATTCACGTCCGGAGAGGAATGGGTCATGTCACCACGTGTTTCCAGGGCGGCGTTGCAATCAGATTGAACATGTTGTGGTCAAACGCCTCTCGAGGTGAAGCCGGTACGAGTTTCAATTTTGTGCTGTGACCACGATGAATGATCCATGCACCAAAGCGGCGGGAGATGGATTGTATCATCGCACTGGGAACAAAAAACGCACCGGGGTTCTCCATCAATGACCGCGGCATCGCATCCGCTTGTTCGGGCTCCAGGCGTTGTGGGTGAAATGCGGATGTGTGGGACAGTTCGTCAGGACCCCAATTCATAAAGACTGCATACAGTGACAATGGAGCCCACAAAGCCGAAGCGAGCGACCACATGACCATGCTATCCGTACGACTTCGCTCCGGTTCAGCGACTTCATCGATGAGGTGCGGTAAAAAATACAAGCCGTTGGTCGTGGCGTACAGCAAGCCCCGGGCGGGCATCGCGCGGCGGCGGACCGTTACTTCTCCCAACGGCGCACGGACCTCTCCCAAGATTGTCTGCAATCGGGAGAGTGGTGGATCGGCTTCGTTGATGTCGACCGCTGCCATGCAATCGGGGCAATGCCCGCCGCGAGGCTCGACCCAGCTATAGCATTCGTGGCACAACAGCATCGACATACAAAATTCCAAAGTCAGCCCGTTTCCCTACAGTTCGGCCGGCAGTTGCCGCTTCTTTACTGTAGTTGCCGCAGCCCCGCGCGGCAAGGTGAGCCGTACGGCAGACGCTTCCGCAGCGGGTTGCGAAAATGAGGAATCACCACCAGTTACCGGTCATCACATCCGGTCACTTTTTGACCGGCGTCTCTTGGTAGAACACCGAACGCCACTCGCCGTCCCGCAAGGCCCATGTCGACGTCGCGAATACAGTGGTGAGGGGAATCTTCTTATCGCCGTGATTTCCCTTCCAACGGAATTTGTAGGTCAAAATACCCACGTCCGGACTGACCTGGACCAGCTTCACGTCGGTCACTGTGTAAGATGTAATCGTCACATGTTCCAGGCTACGTAAGATTTCCTGGCCGGTTTGGCGGCCGCCGTCGTACGTGACGGCGAACGTCTCTTCGGACAACAGCATTTTTAATGTCGCTTGATCCTGCTGTTTGATGGCTTCGATGAGTTTTGACTCTTGTGTCAGCAGAGTTTTTTGAAGTGGGTTCGGCGGCGCATCGGCACCGGACAACAACACCGCAAACAGAATGATGGCGAATCGAATTTTCATGGTGACTTTCACTCCCAACCGATGGCAGAAAAACCGAAGTCCTAAACGATCAGCTGATTTTATGAGCCGATGCACTCCCCAACAACCGCGCAACATCCGTGGCAGTTGCAATTGGCGTGGTTCTGGGGCCTTGGAATTTGCATGTTGGAAGGCGTGACCATAAAATCGGCGGTCATCCTTCACCATTTGCAGAAACCTGTTCGCATTGAGGTCGCCCTGTCATGAACATTGGCCAAACGATGATACCTGAGTTTGATATGGAAATGGCGAATACGCGAAAAGTGTTGGAGCTGGTTCCTGATGACAAATGGAACTGGAAAATCCACGACAAATCCAACACCGTCGGCTGGGTCGCCAATCATCTGGCCGACATCCCCGCCTGGGTCGAGATGACCCTTTGTCACGATACACTCGACGTCGAACCGGTCGAAGGACAGCCTTATCAATCCCCCGTAGAAACATCGACAGCTGCGGTTTTGGCATTGTTCGATAAAAACGTCGCCACTGCCCGAAAATTGCTGGAAACCGTCGAGGACGCAAAGCTGTTTGAGCCCTGGTCACTATTACGGCAAGGGCTAGAACTCATGACCATGCCTCGCTTGGCTGTCTTGCGAACCTGGGTTCTCAATCATACGATCCACCATCGCGCGCATTTGTGCGTCTACTTGCGGGTCAATGATGTTCCGGTGCCCGGTCTCTATGGCCCCTCGGCCGACGATGCCGGACCGGCCTAACAAGTCGACGACGGAAACAAATGTTGCGACCTGCCTGGTCGGAGACTTCGCCAACCCACCCGTCGGCAAGAGCACTCCTGGAATAACGTTACTTCTCGTAAAACGATCGTCCCGCAATGTTGATACTGCTCTCTCCGGCAAAAACACTTGATCTGTCGCCGCAACGGCAAACACAGACATTTACCGAGCCACAATTTCCCGACGATGCCCAGCGGTTGATTAAAAAGTTGCGCGGGTTGTCGATGAAGGCCTTGGGAGAGTTGATGGGGATCAGCAGCGACTTAGCGCGGCTGAATCGCGATCGGTATGCGGAATGGTCACTTCCTTTTACGACAGAAAATGCAAAACAGGCTGTGCTGACGTTTGACGGCGAGGTCTATACAGGACTCGAGGCGAGTTCGTTTCGCGCGGCTGACCTCAAATTTGCGCAAAGTCATTTGCGCATACTGTCGGGTCTGTACGGCGTGTTGCGTCCACTCGATTTGATGCAGGCCTACCGGTTGGAGATGGGGACGCGACTCGCCACTCGGCGGGGCAAGGATTTGTATGAGTTTTGGGGTGATCGGATTTCACAATCGATCAATGCCGATTTGGCGCAACAAAAACATCGCGTGTTAGTCAATTTGGCATCGCAGGAATACTTCAAGGCGGTACGACCTCAGCAGGTCGAAGGCCGGACCGTAGCGGTGGTGTTTCGGGAGATCAAAACCGGCAAGTCGCGGACAATTGCGACGTTTGCAAAACAGGCGCGGGGACGGATGGCGGCTTGGATCATTCGCAACCGCATCGTCGACCCGGCCGACTTGAATCAGTTCGCCGAGGCGGATTATCAATACGTCGCCTCAGAATCGACAGCGGACGAAATCGTCTTCTCCCGCCCGCAACCGCCACCACCGGGCAAAGCCAAACGGCCGGCATAATTGCCATCTCCCGAGTGACCGGTAATGCCGACAGAGACGCCCGAATCTTCTCTGAACTCCCTGTCGAAGGTTGCTAAAAAGCATCATCGCGCATGGCAGGTGCTAGAGTCTAATGCGGACGCGGATTTCTCGGAATCCGTGAAGTTTCGCGATTTGATGGACCGTGCAAGCGACTTGGATCGGTTCAGCGACTTCATTCTGCAACGTCCATTCTGAAATGTCATGACCGTCAAAGTTGCGTGATTACGAAACCAGCAGGTTTTGTGCGTAACCAACAGTGGGCACATGACAAACCAGATTGGGGACACTACTACCATCCTTAACTCCAATAGCCGAATTTTCGTCGCCGACTCGCGATGGAATGGCATCGGTTGGGGGGCAATTGACGTGCGAATTTCTCTTTTTATCACAACCGTCTTGGCCATTTCAGCCCAAACGGGCATGTCGGATGAGACACCATCCGCTGATGCACCGGTGCAACCGCAAGGGCCCCGGTTTTCCGTCGCAGAGAATAGTCCCGTCGGAACCACGGTGGGAACGGTCACCTCGAAAAAAGGGACCAACCCATCGCTGCGGACGTATTCCATTACGAGTGGCAACGAACAGCAGACGTTCGTGATCCACGCCAAGACCGGCCGGATCGCTGTGCGAAATTCGACTCGATTGGACTACGAAACCAACCCCGAATACGTGCTGCAAGTCACGGTCGAAGGGACGGAAGATTTCGAAGACAGTTTCGACAGCGGGTTCGCTGCGGAATTGCGAAAATCGGGCATTAACGTCAACGACGACAAACAACTGATCGAAACGCTCTCTGTGACGATCGAAGTCAAAAACGTCAATGAGTTTCCCGCACTCGAAAAACATACGCTGTCGATCGCAGAAAATAGCGCCGCCAGTGTGGTGGTCGGCCGCGTCTTGGTCTCCGATCCTGATGCTGGTGACACGCTTTTGTTTTTCTTTAACAACGACAACGCGACGTCGCCGTTTCGTATTGATCCCCGCACCGGTGAGATCACAGTCATTGATCCCACGGCACTCGACTATGAAATACAAACCGACTATGAAATGAACGTCGTCGTCATCGACGCCGGCGGAGCGGCCCTCTCGGAAACGCTGCGCATCGAAGTGACGAACATCAACGAACCACCGCATCTTGCGGCCGAAACGTTTACGCTGCCCGAAGCCAGCAATCCCGGCACGGTTGTCGGTCGTATCCCCGGGGTCGATCCCGATGGCGAAGCTGCACTGACTTATGCCATTGTCCGTGGAAATGACGACAACGCTTTCGTCATCAACGAACTGACGGGCGAAATTAGCGTTGCACAAGGCGCTGCTTTGGACTTCGAACAGACACCACAACGACAGATTGGCATCGAAGCTCGCGATGCCCAAGGCGACATCGGAACGACCGAAGTACAAATTGAACTCACCGATGTAAATGAACCGCCTGTTGCCGGAAACCAAGAGTTTGCGTTACCCGACCACATCGAATCCGGAGCGGTGATCGGAACAATCTCGGCAAATGACCCGGACCAGGGGGAACTGTTGACATTCGGGATTACCGACGGAAACGATGACGGTGCCTTTGCGATTGATCCGCGAACCGGTGAACTGACAGTCGTCTCTCCAGAAAAACTAAATGCCCGGTCCGCACGTCAAGCAGCCTTGTCGATCAGCATCGCCGACCGTACGGAAGCATCGGCTACAGCGACCGCGACGATTGATTTGGGAATCGCCCAGGCAGATTCATCACTGGCCGCCGCCATTCGGGCCATGTCGTCAGAAGACGAAGATGATCACGGCACGGCGAATCCCGTGGACAGCCAAACAGCAGCGGTCACACCCAAGCCGACCCCTAAAGCAAAACCGGTTCCGCCAGTTACACCCCAGGTTGCAACCCAAGCCACTACGCCGGCCGCGGTGACAACGGCAACACCCACAAACGTGGTTCCTGCATCCAACAAACGGGCGGCAGCGAGCTGGTTGCTGCTTTGTATCGGAGGGGCTGCGGTCGTTTGGGGGGGAGTGTTGGTGCTAACGTCGTTGCATCAGCGTCGAATGTCGGCGACTCTCAGAAAATCAATTGCCGCCGCCCATCACGATGAAGAATTGCTACATGAGCGGATGCTGAGTTTGGACGCGTTTTCAAACGAATTGCGTGCCGAACGCGACGAATTGATGGCCACGCGGCGGCTGCTCACCGGAGAATTTGAAAAACTCAAATCGCTGTTGGGTCGGCAAACCGAAGAGCTCCGCTCGACCGACACTGTGCTGCAACACGGAGATGAAATACTACAAAAACAAATGGCGACTGCCGCCGCACCCACAGCTGCATCGGGCGCCGCCGATGAAAGTTTGGATTCGGTGCGCCGTGAATTCGCCGAGCAACACCAACGCTTGGGGACATTGCAGGAAACGATGGAGCAACGCGATCGCGAGCTGATCGATACCTGTTCTAAAATGGATACACGGCTGGAAGAGGTTCTGCAGAAAGTGTCGCTGATCGACGCTTTCGACGAATTGCAGCAGGGATGCGGAGATGACTTACCTCCTTCTGACGAGGATGACGTTGCCGGAGCCCATGCGATGGCTGCTTGGGACAAACGGCAAACACAGATTTACGAACTGGAACAACAATTTGACGGCGACCCCGGCGAACCTTCATCAAGCGGAATTGCGACGAAAGCGGCTTTGCCGAACGAGACCTCGATGTCGAAAACGGCGATTGAAATGGATTATTCTAGTGAGCCTCCTACCGGTGAGCATTCACCAGATGAGCATATCACCGAAGAAATGCAACAAAAGTGGGCTGCCCGTACGGAACTGAATACACTTCGCTCAGTGGCCAATGAATCCACGCGAACGACCCTTGCCAAATATTCCCGTAAGAAGTTTTTCAGAAGCAAACTGCTGTTGGGTTCGCTGGGACTATTCGGAGTCAGTTTCGCATCACTTCTGTGGCTGGGCGGATTGGGAGCCAAAGCCTCACAAACATCGCTGGGCTGGGGCGCCTTGGGGGCAAGCGGCGTTGCGATGGTTTTGCTGGTGTCCTCTTGGTTGAAACACCGTAGTAAGTCCTAAGCGGCTGGTATCGAAAACAGAAACAAGACGAAAGCTCCACGACAGCTGACGTTGCCCACTTGATTGCAAGGGCGGAATGATGGTCATTGCCAACTCACAAGACCAGAAAATTGAACTTCAAAACTACTTGCAACGTTTAACGGACGCGACGGATCCGCAGCCGGCCAATATCGTCGAACTGCGCATCGAAGAACGTCTCAGTCGAACGCTGCCCACACTCGTCGCTCCCTGGGGCGAAAATGGTCCGGCGATCGACCAAGCGATGTTCGTCGTCACCAAAAACCTGTCCGCTACCGGAGTCTCATTGATTTCACAAACGGGCATCGAAACCGAAAACCTGTTGATGGTTTTGTTGAATCAGTCGGAGTTCCGCTTTCTCAAAGGCTTGGTACGATACCGTCGTCCCATTGATGGCGGGTTTGTGCAAGTGGGCGTGGAATTGGAACGTATTGTTGATCCTTGCGAATTCCCCAAATTACTGCAATTGGCCAAACTCATCGCACGATTGAATCGCTCCTAAAGACACACAGCGACTAGACGTAAAAAAACGGGGCGAAGGGACACAAGCGTCACCTCCGTCCCGTTTGTTCTGTATACAACTGGTTGCCTGACGAACCAGCCATTGCTTTACGGGTCGATGAGCAGCAAGGCGCGTGTGGCAGCGTTGCGGACGCCCGGGTTGTCGTCATTCATTGCTTCGAGCAATTCCGGAACGACAGTCTTCGACGGTGAACCGACAGCCCCCAAAGCGAAGGCTGAAACTTCCCGTACGCGGGCATTCTCATCGCTCAACCGGCCTGCCAAAGCTTTGACCACGACATTGCTGTTGGGCGCGATTTCTGCCAAGGCATAAGCGGAGACCCAACGGACGTCAGCGTCAGCATCGTCCAAGGCGCTGGTCAATACGGCAATGGAGTTCGCATTCTTGCCGGCCACCTTCCACAAGGCTTCAGCCGCTTGCAAATTGCCCGGCGTCACTTCGCATTCTGAAGCAGAGACGAGCATCGGTACTGCTTTTTCGGCCGGTGGGCCAATCTCGCCCAAGGCGACTGCTGCCAGTGACTGCACCGAATTGGTGCCGTCACTCAGTCCATTGGAAAGTGTGGGAACCGCAAACTCGGTTTTATGCGTGATCCGCCACAAGGCCAACGCAGAATGCATACGCACCTTGGCGTCGGCATCGTGCAGCAAGACCGTTAATGCGGGAACCGCGGGTGCAGCTTCCTTTTTCATCATTCCCAATCGATAGACAAGTTTGTCTCGATTGGGTGAGCTTGGATCACGCAGTGCATGCAACAAATCAGCAACGTCGCCTTCTGCTTCCAGGGGAATCGGCAGGGCCGGGGCCGTCGTCGGAAAAGTGGATGTCGGGCGACGGTCATCAATTGCAATGTCAGAAGCAGCCGGAGTTTCGATAGTCTCTAATCGAACCAACGGTTCGCGGCGTTGCATTTGCCGCGGTTTTCGCGTCACTTGAGTCGCACGCTGTTCAGACGCAGTCGTCGTCGGCTCAGTCGTGTTCACTTGCCGTCGCGTACGCGGCGGAAGAAACAGATCGCTGGATGCTTCCTCATCGTTGGCCGGGACCGGTTCCGACTCAATGGGAGGAACTTCCGGAGGCAAGTCCAACGCGGGAGCATCTTCGGAAATATCCGGCACCGGATTGATATCGGTGGGGACGTCGTCGGCCGGTTCTTCGTAAGGTAGGGCCGGCGGTACGGGCGGAGGTCCATCCTCAGCCGGTACGTCACCAGTGTCGACCGGCAGGTCACCGTCATCGGCCGGTTCGGGGGCCGGGACGTCAACCGGCATCTCGGAGTCACCCGGGTATTGCGGCTGCATCATCATGGGCGAACTGGGGCAGTATCCCCCCGGCGGGCAGTTTTGGAAGTCTTGAGGAAAGACCCGCCAACACGTGGGGAAGTAACCGTAATACTGTTGGCAATGTGGACTGATCTTGACCGGATCGTATTCGGTTCGATTTTCTTTGTGAAATAGTCCTTTGAACCACCCCGCCGATACGGTCGTTGGCCAGAAGATGGGAATGACTGCGAGGGCAGTCACGACAGACAGAAGCCGACTAGCCGACCACGATTTCTTTAACACGATGATCTGCCTCCCTGCGGGGCGTTTTCAGTAACAAGACCTCGATCCCCTGCGCGCTCAGACAACGCAAATTCGAATACCGCTTCCGCTTATTTGGGGAAGAGTTTCGAGGCTGGGTCGGATCCAGGTAGGTTATTTGGTCGTTGAGGTCCCCCCTGCGCAAAACCGATTCTTGCGCGATAGGACCACGGGTACGGTTTACATCGGTTGGTGCACCCGGTCCATTTGAAGGAATTGCGCCGGTTATGCCCGACTTGACGTCTCTTACCTAGATTGACATGCAGCGGGCGTCTCATCGCAATACCGCCCTGTCCCTTGCGAGGCGGAATCGGGCCGCTACCTCGAATTGAGATTGCCAAACGGATCTGATACGCTCGCCACAGGACCACGCGAAGCCGACTCCAGAGCGGGTGGGCGTTGTTGAGAAACCAACCGGCTCATAATGGGCGCTGCCGTATGCCCCTCTAGGAAAGCTCGCGATGAGTGACGAAAAAACGATCTTCAAAAAAATCATCGACAAAGAAATTCCAGCAGACATCGTTTTCGAAGATGACCTCTGCTTGGCTTTTCGCGACGCCAATCCACAAGCACCTACGCACGTGCTGGTGATCCCCAAGCAGGAAATTCCTTCAGTCGCGGATTTAGCCGATAGCGACGCCGCTTTGGCGGGTCACTTGCTGTTGGTAGCCCGCGACGTGGCAAAACAGTTAGAATTGGATGGTGGATTTCGCCTGGTGGTCAACAACGGTCCCGAAGCGGGCCAAACAGTGGACCATCTGCACATCCATATTCTCGGAGGCCGTAGTTTGGTTTGGCCGCCCGGATAATCCCGCACGGTGAAATTGCCCGCTGAGGATATAAAACCGTAATTCGTTTCACCGTTAGATCTCACCCCTTTGATATCCGCCTTTGCAAAGACATCGCTCACGAAATTTAAGGAACACCGCATGCGATCGCCCAAACCTCTGATTGCCTTTGTTGTCATGGCCGCCATGGGAACGTTGTTGTGGGCCGGCGCCGAGGGGAACGTTCCTTCGGGAGAGCGGATGATTGTCGCCGCCGCCAAATTTGAAAATTCGCTCAATGCCAAACAACGCAGCAAGGCGGAATTTCAATTCGACGACGAGGAACGCTTGAACTGGCATTTCATTCCCCGTGAGCGAAAAGGACTTCCGCTGAAAGACCTGGAAGGGGAGGCACTCAAGGCAGCCCACAACCTGATTCAATCAGGACTGTCCGATGCCGGTTATACGCAGGCGTTGGATGTGATGAGCCTCGAAGAGGTGGTCTACCTGCTTGAACAAGGCGACCGGCAAGAACGCCGCGAACGCCGCGACCCGGACAAGTATTATCTAAGCCTATTCGGTAAACCCAGCCCGCAAGGGAAATGGGGCTGGCGATTGGAAGGGCATCACCTGTCGTTGAATTTCGTCGTCCAAGATGGCCAAGTTGTCTCCAGTACACCAGAATTCTTCGGTGCCAATCCCGGCTATATCAGTGCCGGACCGGGACGGGAAATTCGTGTGTTGGCGGCCGAAGAAGATTTCGCTCGGCAAATCGTCAACATCAGCACCCCGCAACAGCTAAAAACAATCTGGATCAGCGAAAAGGCGGATAGAGACATCCGCGGCGCCGGCGAATCGCAACCGGTGGTCACCGATCCGATTGGCTTAGCCTATCGCGACATGAGTGACGAACAACAAAAACTGTTGTCCGCACTGCTCAGCGAATACCTGCGGAACATGCCGCAAGATATTTCGCAGCAGCGGCACGCGGAATTGAAGGCGGCCGGTTTAGACGACATTACTCTCGCCTGGTGGGGCGGTCGCGAACGAAACGAACCGCACGCCTACCGGTTGCAGGGACCGACCTTTATTGTCGAATACAATAACACCCAAAACTCCGCCAATCACATCCATTCCATCTGGCGCAGCCTCAGCGGCGATTTCGATGTCGCCCGCAATCAATAACGGATTGCGGGCATCAGCCGCGCTTGCAGGAACGTCTGTGAATACAATTGAGGTCGACCGATGAGTCAAGTCGTCAGCAGTGCGTTGGAACAAGAGTACCGCGATACGTTTCCGGAATCGGCAAACCATTTTCAACAAGGCCGGGAAACGTTTCCCAGCGGCGTGACGCATGATGCGCGGTATTTAGAACCGTTTCCGGTCTATGTCCACTCGGCCACAGGATCGCGCAAGCAAACTGTCGAAGGCCGCGAATTGATCGACTATTGGATGGGGCACGGATCGATGTTGTTGGGGCATAGCCACCCGGCCGTCGTCGCTGCCGTCCAGAAACAAGCCGCCCTGGGCACGCACTACGGTGCCTGTCACGAATCGGAAATGCGCTGGGCAGAATGGGTGATCAATCTCGTCCCTTCGGCCGAACGGGTGCGATTCGTCAACAGCGGCACCGAGGCCACGTTGATGGCACTTCGCGTTTCTCGCATTGTCAGCGGCAAAACGAAGGTGATCAAATTCGCCGGTCATTTTCACGGTTGGCATGACGGTTTAATCCCCGGCGCAGATGCTCCGCATGACACCGGTAGCTACGCGATGCCGGGCGTGACCGATAGCGTGATGGGCGATCTGGTGATTGTGCCGCCCAACAATTTGGCCGCCTTGGAACAGGCCATCGACGAACACGACCCGGCTTGCGTGTTTGTCGAAGCCACCGGCGGGCATTTCGGGGCTGTTCCCGTACGGGGCGAGTTTCTCCTTGGCTTGCGCGAATTGACGGAGCGCAAGGGCGTGATTCTGGTGTGCGACGAAGTGATCACCGGTTTTCGCGTGCATCCCGGCGGAGCTCAGGGGTATTACGAATTTGTGCCCGACCTGACAACGATGGCCAAAATCCTCGCGGGCGGACTCCCCGGTGGCGCGCTGGCCGGCCGCGCTGATTTAATGGCGGCGCTCGAATTCGACAATCCGCACGGCAAGAAAATGAAGCACCCCGGCACGTTCAACGGCAATCCACTTTCCGCCGCCGCTGGGATTGCTGCTCTAGAAATCGTTTCCACCGGCGAACCCTGTTCGCACGCCAGCGAGGTCGCACGACGGCTCCGCACAGAGATCAATGAGGTCTTCGCTCGTAAGAATACGCCGTGGGTGGCCTACGGCGAATTTTCGGCCGTCAATATCTTGCCAAACTACACTGGTCCCCGCCCGGAGAGCGACGATTTTATTCCGCACGATAACCAGTTGGAAATGCTGGACATCAACTTCGATCGCAAACTCACCAGCGCGTTTCGCATGGCGCTGTTACTCAACGGAGTCGACTTTTTCGGCTGGAAAGCGATGACTTCAGCGGCGCATTCCGAGGAAGACATCCAACAAACCGTCGCCGCCTTCGACCGTATGATCGACCGCCTCCGCGACGAAGGCCTGTCGGAATAGCTTCAACGATCTCATAAGGCCAATCGTAGGGCAGGCTCCCGCCTGCCGGATGATACGTTGGACGTGGCTTGGTAAATGCGGCGGCAGGCGGGAGCCTGCCCTACTTACTCGCCTCACTCACTGGGAAGGCATTCCTTGAGGCTCGTGCGCAATCGCTTCCACATCGCATCTGCCTGGGGTGAAGCGGGACCGTATTATGTTTATATTAGGGACATACTAAAGTTTGCGTGAACGCTATCGGGAACCATGAGGCTGTGATGTTTATTGAGGGACGCCGTTACGATACCGGAGAGCCGGTCCGCATTTCGATTGACCAGGGGCGGATTGCCACAATCGAACCCGCGCGACCAACCGGCCCCATTGAAGAGTGGCCGTATGTCGCACCCGGGATGTTTGATTTACAGATCAACGGCCATGGCGGCATCTGGTATTCGCAACCGGGACTGACCGCCGAAGATATCATCGGCACGCTGGTGCCGCATTTCGCGCACGGTGTCACGCGGATGTTTCCGACGTTGGTGACCAACTCATTTGAGAATCTGGCTTCCGGATTCACGGCGATTCGCCAAGCCTGTGATCAAGAAGCGTGGGTTGCGGAAATGGCCCCCGGTTGCCATTTGGAGGGACCGTACATTTCGCGCGAAGACGGACCGCGCGGGGCGCATGGATTGGAGTATGTCCGCGACGCCGACTGGGACGAGTTTTCCCGCCTGCAAGAAATCTCCGGTAATCGTATTAAACTCTTAACCTTGGCGCCGGAGGTGCCCGGCGCGATTGAGTTGATTCGCCGTGCGGTCAAGTCGGGTGTCACCGTCTCCATCGGGCATACAGCAGCCACCCCCGAGGACATTCGCGCTGCCGCCGATGCCGGCGCCACGCTGAGCACGCATTTGGGCAATGGAGCCCACGGCATGCTGCGGCGGCATCCCAACTACATCTGGGAACAACTGGCCGAAGACCGCCTGCACACCAGCATCATCTGCGACGGACATCACCTGCCCGCCAGTGTGGTCAAAACAATTCTCCGCGTGAAATCGCCGCAGCAGACGATTCTGACCTGCGACGCGGCCGGATTAGCGGGATGCCCGCCGGGGGAATATCGCAATGCGGGCGTCGACGTCGAAGTCTTGGCCGATGGACGGATTGTGATTGCCGGGCAGGATCAACTGCTCGCCGGCTCCACGCTTTGTACCGATGCCTGTGTTGCCAACGCTATGCGTCTCGGCGGCGTATCACTGAAAGAGGCGATCGACATGGCTGGACGAGTCCCCGCGCGGTTGGTGGGGCTGGAGACCATCGAACTTCTCCCCGGTTCCCGAGCGGACTTGATCACGTTCCATGTTCCGCCTGAGTCAAATTGCCTGGACATCCGTGCAACATTGTTTGGTGGGGAATTCCGACATGGCGGCTGATACCAGCCGGTGGAGCGATAAAAACTCATTCCGGCACGGACGTTGCTGGTTTTCCCTACGGTGCGCAAGGATACACTTGAACATCGTCTGGGAGATGATATCATCAAATTAGGGGAATTTCGTAGCCTCGTGCTGCCTCTTCCCGTACCATGGAAAAGTGTACGCAGCCCGAAATCCGACTGTGGGGACAGTACTCAGGAGAGACAGGCTGTTTACTTTTGGGAGAATTGTCGTAGCGTGAATTGATGAACAGCTTAAGGAATCGTGGGAGGGGCAACCGAAGACCGCTACGTTTCATATGAAATCCCTGCGGTGCCCTCATCCGTCGCCCCCGTGGACAGACAGCAGCCTGAACTCGTAACAATCTCATGCGTTTAACCTCCGTCGATAACCTTGGCCATCAATTGGTTCGCTTGGAGTTCGTCACTCAGTCCGAACTCGCGGCCTGCATGGCTCAATTGCGCGGCAACGGCAGCACGCCGGAGGATCTGTTACGGCTATTGGAACGCAAACAGCACGTGACGTCGTATCAAGTGGGCAAAATATTGCGGGGCGAGATCGATTTTCTCGTGCAAGGGCGGTACACGCTGATGTACCGCAATGGGGCGGGAAGTTTCGCACGCGTGTTTCGCGCCAAAGCCCGCGACACGGGTGAAATGGTCGGCATCAAATTGCTCAGGCAGCGATACGTACAAGACCCAGGGAGCGTCGCCGAATTTCACCGCGAAGCGGAATTGGGCAAGACGATGAAGCATCCCAACATCGTGCCGATTTACGATGTGGGGCGAAACGGCAACCACCATTATTTTTCGATGGAATTCATTGAAGGTGGAAACCTGCGCGAGTTGATGCGGATTCGCAAAAAACTTTCAGTAGCCGACGCTACGCGCTCGACGCTGGATATGGCCAGTGGTTTGGAATACGCCTTGGGCCGGGGCTTCACGCACCGCGATCTGAAGATGACCAACGTCCTGCTGAGCAGCAAAGGGGTTGCTAAGTTAGTCGACTTCGGATTGGCCGGCGGCGATTTGCATTTGCACCACGAGCCGGGCGAAAGTTCAGCGCGGGCCTTGGAGTATGCCACTCTAGAAAAATCGACGGGTGTTCCGCCCAACGATCCCCGCAGCGACCTATTTTTTCTGGGCGCGATTTATTACGAGTTGCTCACCGGAGTTCCCGCTTTTGGCCGCGCGCGCGAGCGGTCCGACCGGGCTCAAGTCAGCCGCTATCGCGACGTCCGTCCGATCACCGCAATCGATTCGACGTTACCCGGCGTCGTTGTCGATATTGTCAACAAGATGTTGCAGTACAATCCCAAGTCACGCTACCAAACTCCCACGTCATTAATCAGCGATCTACGCAGTGCCCAGCGCGAATTGGGAGACACCAGCAGTCCAGACGTGCCTTCGCAGCCGTCCAAGCCGTCCAAGCGGCGCCAACGACGGCGTGATAGCGACATGCGCACGGTGATGTGCATCGAGGATCGCTCGAAACAGCAAAATGACTTACGGAGCTATTTCTCGAAACATGGATTTCGCGTGCTGATGCTCAACGACCTGCAACGCGGGTTGAATCGATTGGCGACGGCACCTCCCGACTGCATGGTGATTATGGGTGAGTCGGTCGGCAATGGTGCCCTGGAGGGATTCCAAGAAGCAGCCCGGTTGCGAAACGGTTCACCGATGGTCACCGTACTCGTGCTGCCGGAAAACCAAGCCGATCAAAAAGCGGAAGTCGACATCACGCCGACCGAACAGGTCCTGGTCCAGCCGGTCACCCTCCGCGAGCTACGCACCTGCATCAAAACCGGTTTAGACGCCGCAGGCGCCAACGGTAAGCCCCGCCCGGAACGCAACTGAGCCATCCGGCGTTCCGGTAACCATTCGATGCACGAGAATTCGCTGGACAGAGGTTTCATACTTGTTGACGCCAAGTATCGAGTGCAACCTCTGAAACTGCTTTAACGATAGCGGCTGTGTCGCATGCGTACAGGTCAGCGCAATTGAACACGCCGATTTCCAACAACCGATACGCACCTTGGTCCGTTCTGCAAATATCAGCCACCCAGACACGCTCTGGTTGATACGCTGATAAGGCGATGATTTCTGCTAACTCCAAGGCTTTCGGGTCTTTCGCCGCTTTGGGAGCAAACTTTTCAGAATCAATATATTCTGAACTCGCAACGATGGCTTGGTCTGCAATGACGAAACGCCACTCAGCGACGATTGATTTTGGCGAGCTGACGACAACGACGGCATTGGCAGGAACATCATAAAAGCCCATCAACTCCAAGTCGGCATCGAAGGTACTTGTTGAGGCAATTTGGCCAGTGAACAGCTTTAACGGGGAATCAGGACGAATGAAAATCTTATCGTCGCATCCCAGTGTGTCGAACAAGAATTCACGGCACCGCCGGAGTTCACCGAATGGCAGCATTATGTAGTCATTGTTGAGGAGGTGTTCCCCAAAATGGCAATAGTATGAGGAGCATGCAAAGTTTTCGAAGTTTGCGAACACCCCTGGCTTCCAACGTCGTTCGCGTGAAATTCGTGACACGATTTCAATGTCACCGTGGACAACGGCGCATGCATTTTTAGGAAAGACCTCACGATACGAACAGCCTTCGTCATCCCAGCTGTAACCAGCCTTTGGATCATTAATCAGCTGTACTTCGTGACCTTGTGCGCGAATATCGGCAATCAATTGGTCACGATAATGATCAAAGAGCCCTGCATCGATAACCCAACCGACGTTCATCTGTCGTTTTGACTCCGGAGGAACGCATACAACCACAAACCGGCGCGCCGGACTTTAAGGGCCCGCCGACTCAGCGGCGAGCCCTATGTTTGCGATGTTACCGACTAGCGCGCTGCTCGCTAATGGAGGTCCATATCGCACGACAAACCGCCGCTTGCGCCGATGTAGGTTTGCAGCACGTAGTCCATCACCATGCGGTCGGCGTTGAATCGCCAGCCTAAGGTTCGCACGGCGCGCTTCATGCGCTTGATCCACTCTTGCGGCAAATCGTCGACGTCGCGGCGGTAATACAGCGGCACGACCTCTTCGGTCAGTACCTTCATCAGGCTGTCGGCATCGCGTTGATCCTGAATCTCTTGATTCACGTGCGTACGTCCTGTGCCGATGGCGAAGCCGTTGCTGCCATCGTAGGCCTCAGCCCACCAACCGTCCAAGATCGAGCAGTTCAACCCGCCGTTGAGGACCACTTTTTGGCCGCTGGTTCCCGAGGCTTCCAACGGACGCCGCGGGTTGTTGAGCCAGACGTCGACCCCTTGCACCAAGTGCCGGCCGAGATTGATGTCATAGTTTTCCAGCAGCACCACCCGCCCGCGGAAACGCTCATCCTGGGACAACTGGTGAATCCGCTGTACGATGGCTTTACCGTTGTCGTCAGCTGGGTGAGCCTTGCCGGCAAAGATGAATTGAATGGGCCGCTCTTCGTCGCCGATCAGATCGGCCAATAGGTCCAAGTCCCGCATAAACAAATCGGATCGTTTATACGGTGCGAACCGCCGCGCGAATCCAATCGTGAGGATCTGTGGATCCAACGAGGTTCGCATTTTCTCGATTTGCTCCGGCGACTCTTTGCGCCGCTCCGCTTGGGCGATCAGCTTTCGCCGCGAATAATCGATCAAGCGGGTTTTCAGCAATTGGTGGGTTTCCCACAATTCGCCCGGCGAAACCGACTCAAAATCGGCCCAGACCTCCGGTTGCCCGGAGTTCAAATACCAATGATCCGGCAACACGCGGTCGTAAAGCAACCGCATTTGTCCCGCCAGCCATGTCGGCACATGCACGCCATTGGTGATATGTCCGATCGGAATTTCTTCTTCACTCCGCCAAGGCCACAAATTCGCCCACATGCGCCGACTGACAACGCCGTGCAAACTGGAAACCGCGTTGGCCTGCCGGCTGAGTTTGAATGCCAAGACGGTCATGCAGAACGACTCGTGCATGTTTTGCGGTTCGACGCGACCCAAGCCCAACAGAGCATCGTGGCTGAGTCCCAATTCGTCACGCAACGGGCCGAGGTGTTCTTCGACCAAGTCCGCGTCGAAGCGATCATGGCCGGCAGGAACCGGAGTGTGCGTAGTGAAGACGCACATGGCAGCCGTCTCCCGCAGCGCCTCGTCAAAACCGAGTTCGTCTTCGGTGATCCGTCGACGAATGACTTCCAAGCCCGCGAACGCCGAGTGTCCTTCGTTCATGTGGAACATGCCCGGCTGAATGCCGATCGCTTCCAGAGCGCGCACGCCGCCGATGCCCAACATGATTTCCTGACGAATCCGCGTGCGTTGGTCGCCGCCGTACAAACGGGCGGTCAATTGGCGATCTTCGTCTTTGTTTTGTTCGATGTCAGCATCGAGCAAAAACAGTTTGACGCGGCCGACATCCACGCGCCAGACACGGGCATGGATATCTCCACCGCGGGTGGCGACGGAAATCACCACCGGTTTTCCTTCGGGATCAAGTGCCGGTCGGACCGGTAGATCGTCAACGTTGAGTTCGGTATACGATTCCTGTTGCCAGCCGTTATCGTCGATGTATTGGTTGAAATAACCTTCGTCGTAGAACAGCCCCACGCCGACCAGCGGCACACCCAAGTCGGAGGCGCTTTTCAGGTGATCGCCTGAAAGCACACCAAGTCCGCCGGAATAAATCGGCAGCGATTCATGCAGGCCGAACTCGGCCGAGAAATAGGCGGCCGGCCGTTGTCCCAACACGCCGGCGTGCCGTGCACCCCAGGCATCGGTTGATTCCATATAACGTACCCAACGCCGGTACGCCCAGTTAATCCTGGTGTTCAGGCCCATTTCCATCGCGCGGCGTTCCAGCTTTTCGGGCGGAAACTCCTGCAACAAGATGACAGGATTGTGTGCCAGTTTTGACCAACGGATCGGGTCGATGCTGCGAAAGATTTCGCCCACTTCGGGTTGCCAGGACCACCACAAATTGCTGGTCAGTTCGGTCAATTTTTCGTGGAGGGTTTTTTGTTTAGCCATGAATTTCGCCGTCTCGTCTTCGTTTTATGATGCCGACGCGCATCAAACTGCGCGCCGCGCGGAACGACCAATGTACGGAAAATAGCCGCGTGGATGTGGTTTAATGAATCACGCCGCGACAAGCAACACGAACCGATCAGACTGAGGGCAGTCCCCAACATCTCTCGCGGTCGCGCTTCTATCCAAAATGGCGGAATCGCCTGCAGATCGATAATCCACATCCGCCGCAAAGTATAGCGAATAGATGCGCCCGCTCGAAGCCTAGACAAGGCGCAGTCCGTCAAACACGGCGAATGCTGCCGCGCAGCTTGGCCAGATTGCCGGGTTTGACTGCGACTTAGAAATTATTGCCAAGAAAGTGCGCGACAGCAGGTGCGACTCAGCGGTCGATCTCACCCATCACGACGTCCAACGAACCCACAATCGATGGGATGTCGGCTAGCAGGCAGCCGCGGCAGAGGTCGGCGGTCACGGACAGATTGCAGAAGCAAGAGCTTTTGGCCCGTGCGCGAAGTGGTGCCGCTTTGCCGTCGCCGACGAGATGAAATCCCATCTGGCCGCGGGGGCATTCGGTTTCCAAGTAGCATTCGGCCGAGGGGAGTTTGGTGTTCAACTTAAACGGCACGCGGTACTCACCGGCAGCTGTGGGGTATTTAGCGATTGCTTGGCGAACCAGGCCGATCGATTGCACGACTTCCATCATCCGCACGTAAAAACGGCACCAGTTGTCGCCCAGGACCGCTTCGGGCGGCGCCTTTGCAAAGGGGGCAACCGGGATCTCGTACTCGTAACCTTCGTACATGCGGGTGTAGATGCTTTCGCCGTCGCGACGCAGATCGTGATCAACACCACTACCCCGCAGTACCGGACCGGTACAGCCGTAGCTGATGGCGTCTTCACGCGACAGTTCGCCGATGGAAGCGGTCCGTTTGATGAAGATGGAGTTTTCAGTCAGCAGCGTGTGGTACTCGAGGATCCGCGGCTCCAACCAATCCAGGAACATTTCGGTCGCCTCCATCCAGGAGACATGTTCGTGCGGATCACGGCCGGTCAACGAAGCCAGTCCGGGCGGAATGTTGATCGATGCCGGCAGGTCATGCGTGGCGCCGCCGACGGTGATGTAGCTATAGGTCAGCCGCGCACCGCAGACTTCTTCGAACAAATCGAGAATGATCTCGCGTTCGCGGAACGCGTAAAGAAACGGGCTGAAACTTCCCAGGTCTAAGCCGTAGGCGCCCATGCCGACCAGGTGGCTGGCGATGCGCCCCAATTCAGCAATCATCACCCGCAGGGTCATCGCTTTTTCAGGAACTTCCATGCCGATGAGTTTTTCGGTCGCCAGCGCAAATCCCAGGTTCATATTCATGCCGGCCAGATAGTCCATCCGGTCGGTGTAGGGAATCCATTGCGGGGGAGACAGGTTCTCGCCGATTTTCTCCGCGCAGCGATGCAGGTAGCCGATGTGCGGCGTGACTTCGTGCACGACTTCACCGTCGGTCCGCAATAACAATCGCAACACGCCGTGGGTACTGGGGTGTTGCGGCCCCATATTGACCAACATCTCGTCAGTACGGACGTCAAACTCAATGACCCGGGGATCTTCTACTTGAATGCTCATCGCGGTCTCGCGGTGCTGTGTTGTCGTTTGAATTTAAACCGTGCCGCCGGCAGTTGCTCACGGAGTTCGTATGTGGTCTTGGTAAGAGCGAGGCTCCCGCCCAGCCGCTGGCGAGGATTAGTTGCGAACGCCGTGGTACTCGAGCGGAAAGTCGTAATCTTTGCGTAACGCATGACCGACCCAATCTTCCGGGCAGAGAATTCGCCGCAAGTTCGGGTGTCCACTGAAGTGGATACCCATCAGGTCGTAGGTTTCTCGTTCGTGCCAATCGGCGATGCCCCACACGCCGGTCACCGAGGGCACTTCCGGCAATTGTCCTTGCTGGTCGTTTTGCCAACGGGGGAGTTTGACTTTGACCGTCAAAAAATGCTTGTGCGTGTAACTGTATAGATGGTAGACGACTTCTAGGTGCGGCTCGTGTTCGAACTTCGCTGCCTTCTTTTCGTCCGGTTCAAAGTAGTCCACGCCACTCAGATTGTTCAGCCCGTCGAATCGCAGTTCGCTTGCGTCTCGTAAATATGTGCTGACTTCCACAATCGCGTCGGGGGCGACTTCAATCCAGGGGTCGAGAGCGTCGGCGTCGACGGCGATGATTTTGTCGCCGAATTTCTCAACAAGTTGCTTATGAATTTCTGTGGCATTCATCGTGGCGGGTTGCCTGATCAGGAAGGGAATTCGCAAAGACAAACGAGACGCGCGGGACTACGCAACAGGAGCGGGTTCACGTTGCTCGATGGGGAGTGGCGCGGGAACCGGCGGACCGTCCTGCTTGGCCTTTTCTTGGATTTCTTGTGCCACGGCCCGGACCCAATCCAAGTCGCCCCGTTTCCAGACGTAGGCAAAACCGACGAGCAACACGGAGAAGAACACGAGAATGTCTCCAACGCCCAGCAAGCCGATGTCCATGGCGGTTTGCCGCGAAATTTCGTGCGTCGCGGCAGTTGCGGGTTGGTTGAGCAGTTTGGCGCTCAGTTCGGCGCGGTGATCGAGTTGTGCATCGGCCAACTGCATGGAGCCGCCGAAGATCATGGCCCAAGGAAAGAAGAAGGCGACTTCGACGTCGAAGATAATAAACAGCAATGCGACCACGTAAAATCGTAGGTCGAACTGAATATAACTGGTGCCGATGGTCGGTTCGCCGCACTCGTAGACGGAGATTTTTTCATCTGTCGGCTTATTGGGGCGAACCAAAAGGCCGATGAGCAACGGAGCTAGAAGAAAAATCACGCCGACCAGCGTGAACATCAAAAAGTGTCCGACCAAATCCGTCATTGTCTTGCGATTGCCTTATTAGGTATCCAGGGAGTCGGTGCACCGTTACCGAATCGTTATTTCTTATAGCTTGATAAACTCGAGCGAATGCCTCATTCACTCGCGTCCTGTGTATCCAGCGGCTTCTCGCTCGTCAGCGAGTCTTCCAGAAGTGAGTGACGCCCCGAGAATCCGGCGTCCACTTCGTGCCAGTACGCGAGTTCCTCTTCGCCCAGATGCCAGCACAGGTAAACCACCCGGCCGTCCATCGCGTGCGGGAAATCGACTAGACCGCGTTCAAAATCTTTGAATTCAACGCCGAGTTCCAGCAGTTCGTCGACGTACTCCTGCAACTTTTCTTCATCGCGGCGCAGTTCTTGTTCGATCTGCTCGACTTCCTCACGATAAGGATTGTCGGCGTCGCTCTCTTGCGACCGTTTGACCTGCGAATGATGCAGACGCTTCAAACGCTCTTGGCGCTCTCGAACATCCTTCGCCTGGCGTACGATGTCACCGACGATCGCGCGAACTAACGGCAAGGTCTTGCGGGCCTCTTCCACCGTGAAGAGCTTCCCATCGAATGTTGTGGAATCCATGGTGAGGCCAATTGTATGAAATAGGCTGCTGTGACCGACATGCGGGTCGTCCTACGACCAACATGCTGGTTACAGGCAGCGGTTTTAGAGATGAGCTTCAAAACCTGAAAGCCATCGTTATTTTTGTGTCGCGATTCCGTCGAGTGGGTTTTGAAAGAAAGTTAGTACGCGTATCCCGCAAATGACTATGATTCCGCCGGTTCAAACGGACTCGGTTCGCCTTTGACCCAGACCGGTTCGGAGAGCACTTTGGATTCCGCCACGGCCGTGGGATTCAGCGTAGTTTGTCCCCACGCCACTTCCAATGGCAACTTGGCATAATCCACAACGCAACCGTCGCGGCCGTAACTGCTCAAGTCGTGGTTAGACCCCATGAAGATACAATCGACCGGGCAAGGTTCGACACACAATGCACAAAACATGCATTTCGTGTAGTCGATCGTATAACCGTCGATCCGAAAACCTTTGCCGACGGGGCTTTTGACTTTATCAATGTAAATGCAATCCACCGGACAAGCAGCGGCGCATTTGTCGCAGCCGATGCAGGTTGTCAGGTCGAAGCGGTGAAATCCGCGGTATCGCGCTTTGACGGGAACCGGGACTTCGGGGTATTCGTAAACTTGCGTAAAGGCTCGACGGCCGTAGGTTTTACGCATGGTGCGCATCGTAACCCACATCCCGCTGACTACGGTTGAAACCGCCACCCAGATATTCCGAAACCATTCACGCATCACAAACTCCGATTTATCATCACTTCCCCGCAAGTTTGGCTCGTGGGGAAGCCGCCAACTGTCAAATCTGAAAACCGTCTCGCTGTTTCCGACTCACAACTAAGGAAAAAGTCGTTCACCTTGAATTATATGACGTGAAGGTCCCGCTGCAAGTCACATGCGCCGCTTCTCATTTCCGGGAATACCCGTGTTCGTTGCCGATCGGCTTGGCTGGTGGCACTGTTCGCCCTATTCCTGGCTTGATGCTCGCTCTGTACCTGGAATTATAGAATTCCCGCCACGAGACTCAACTTTTGGACGTCAATTCGCATTGGTCATGGCGACCAGTTTCGCCAAAACCAACTCCGCAGCGCGGGAGTCAATCGCCTCTGCTGCTGTTGTGGCGGCTTCCATGGGATCCTCGGTTCTGCCGACGGCCAACAATGCCGCGGCGGCGTTGGCAACCACCACATCGCGGTGCGGCCCAGGTTCTGCGGAGAAAATCTCCTGAATGACCTGAGCACTCTCCTCGGCCGATTCCACACGTAGGTCGGCCGCTGAACATTCGTCTACACCAAACGATGCGGCTGACCATTCATGCTGCGAAATCTCTGTACCGCGCACTTCCCAGGCCAAGGTGGTGCCCCACAGGCTGACTTCGTCCAATTCGTCATTGCCACAAACCACCAAGGCCCGCGAGCGCTTTAGTTCGGCAACAGCTGCCGCCAGGATCTCAGCGGTCGCGTTGCGACTGGCCCCCAGCAGTTGAAATTCAGCACGGGCCGGATTGGTCAGCGGTCCCAGCAGATTGAAAATCGTCGGAAACCCCAAGGTTCGGCGGATTGGTGCGGCATGTTTCATGGCTCCGTGCATCAATGGTGCGAAGCAAAACCCGATGCCGATTTCATCCAGGCATTCTGTGACGGTCGCCACGGGAACGTCGACTTTAACGCCCAAGGCCTCTAACACGTCCGCCGATCCGCTCGAACTGGACACACTGCGATTGCCGTGCTTGGCAACCGGGATCCCCAGTGCCGCAGAGACGATCGCCGTCGCCGTGCTGATATTGAAGGTGTGTAATTTGTCGCCCCCGGTCCCGCACGTGTCCAGCAATCCCGTCTTGTCGCTGGGAACCGATACGGCGCGTTCCTGCATCGCTTGAGCCGCGCCGACGATTTCACCCACAGCTTCGCCCTTCATCCGCAAGGCTGTCAGCAGTGCGGCGATCTCGGCGGCCGTCCATTGGCCGTCCATAATGCCGCCCACACAGTCCCGCATTTCCTGGGCCGAAAGGTCTTGGCGCTGCAAGAGTTTTAAAATCGCGTCGGTGAAATTGCTCATGGAAGATGGCTCATCGAAAAATCCAAACCCCTAACAAATCGATCGGCCATCGCGCGAAGTTGCGCCAGTGATGGGCGGCATTTGATTCCTCAATACACCATAACAAAAATCGCGACTCAGGCCGAGTTGCTGCTGCGGTGATATCGTTTTGCGCGGTACGCGCATTCGCAATTGACCAAATTCCGGGCGAGGCATAGAATGCGCAACGTTCTGCCACAAAAAGTGTTACGAGCGAGCGCAACCCAGGAGTCCACTCTTGCCTCGAAAGTTGATCATAGACGTCGACCCAGGAATTGGCGATGCCCTAGCTGTCATTGCGGCTTTGTGCGACCCCGAACTTGATGTCGTCGCCCTCACCGCTACAGCGGGTTGCGTCCCGGCCGACGTTGCCACCCGCAATCTGCAAACCATTGTGGAACAAATCGACCCCGACAAGCGGCCCCGTATGGGAACCGCCGCCGAAAGCGGGGCCAAACCGACCGCCGACAAGTCACAAGCGATTAGCGAAATCGCCAAACTGCATGGCCCGTCCGGCCTGGGTGACCGCCAAATTGAAGTCGCCGACCTGCACCATCGGCATGAATCGGCCAAATTGATGACTGATCTCGTGCGGGCTAGTCCCAATGAGTGCACACTGCTGACATTAGGTCCGCTGACCAATATCGAAGTCGCCTGCGAACGTTGCCCCGACTTTTTGAGTTTGTTGGGCGACCTCGTCTGTCTCGGCGGATCAGTGGCCGTCGGTGGTGACGCGAACGCGGCTGCCGAGTTCAACATGTTCTACGACCCCACCGCTGCGCGAAACGTTCTCAACAGCCCCGCCACCAAAACCATCGTCCCGCTGGACGTCAGTAACCAAGTCGTGATGACGTTTGAGGAATTCAACCGGTTGGGCCTGGAATCGGAATCTGCGGAGCAAGCGTTTTTACACGAAACGCTCTCCTACTACCTGCGGTCGCACCATGAGCACTTGGGCTTGGAGGGGATTCAACTCCGCGAATTGGCCGCTCTAGCATTCATCACGCACCCGCGGTTTTTCGAGACGCAGCGCATGGTCATCGATGTCGAGACTCGCGGTGAATTGACCCGCGGCATGACCGTCTTCGACCGCCGCGCGACCGAGCAATGGCAGACAAACATCGACGTCGTGATGGAGGTCGATGCCCGCGGCGTGTTGGATTATTTGACCGACATGTTGAAAAGCGTCTGACAGCCTGCCGGCCAGCTCCCCTTCTTAAAGACTAGCGATACCGTTGCTATACGGCCTCGGTTGGGATAGTTTGCAGTGGCACGTAACTCCCATTGCCATTCACCCCATCGAGCAACCTCACTTCTATAGGTTGTATTCGCATTTCATCGGAAGGGGCGGTCATGTTCTGCATGCGGTCTATTCTTACGTTGATTTCTGTTGTCCTGCTGACCACCATTTCTGCCGGCCACGCGCTCGCGGCGGATTGGATTGATCTCTCGAAAGCAGAGATCGTCACGCCTGACGACGGCACTGTCATTAATACGGCGCGGCGCGTGCTCACCGAAGAAGTCGCCAAGCGGACCGGAATTGAACTGGCTCATGGCATGTCACTTGGCAAAAGCAAGACGCCGGTCATCTTGCTTTGTCGCGCCGACAAAGCTCCCGTGGAATTGCGAGAGTTCGTTGCCTCAATGAAAGTTCCCCAGCAGGCGGAAGGTTTTGCCATTGCCGTCGACAAACAAGGCACGAGTCCCATCGTGGTACTGGCCGGGTATGACGAACCAGGCGTGCTGTTTGCTGTGGGGCGGTTTATGTTGCAGTTGAAGTTAAAGCCCGCAACCATAGAGTTCCCCGCCGACTACCGGATCGCGACCGCACCGCGCTACCCTCATCGCGGACACCAAATCGGATTTCGCGCCCTTGCCCATTGTTATGACGCTTGGACGGCTGAGACTTATGAACAATACATGCGAGAATTGGCGGTGTTTGGCGCCAATGCGTTCGAAACGACATCATTTTCGCTCAAGGGGCTTGACGGTCCGCATGCCAAATTGACCGGCACGGAGATGGCCGTGGCGTGGTCGCGGATTTGCCAGGATTACGGTTTCGATTTCTGGCTGTTTGGGTCGGCGATCGGCGGCGAGGGGAAAACTGAAGCCGAAGAGTTGGCTGCGATTGAATCGCAATTGGAGCGACTCCGTGTGATTCCGCACTTGGACCATATCTATCTCACCGGCGGCGACGGCGGGAGTTCTCACCGGCGTCCCGACTTGATGTTCCAGTGGACGGGTCGGTTTGCCGAGCAGGCACGCAAAATCCATCCCGGACTTGGTGTGTGGGTTTCCAATCAAGGGTTCGGACCCGAATTGAATAATTGGTTTTTCGATTACCTACAACAACAGCAACCGGAGTGGGTGACGGGGGTGGTCTACGGCGCGTGGTCGCGGATTCTGCTTGACGAACAACGCGCACGGGTGCCGTCGCGTTACCCGATCCGCCGCTATGCGGACATTGGTCATTGCCTGCGTGCGCAATACCCGGTGCCGGGCTGGGACCGCGCCCTGGCACAGACGCTCGGTCGCGAGCCATTTGCCCCCCGGCCAAAGGGGCATGCCCGTATTCACAACCTGTTTGATGAATACGCCGACGGTTTTGTGACCTATTCCGACGGTGTTGGCGATGACATCAACAAATTCACCTGGACGGCTTTGGGCTGGAACCCGGATCGCGACGTGAATGATATTATGCTTGAGTATGCCCGCTTCTTTTTCGGTTGGGATATCGCCGAACAGGTGCGGGATGGTCTGTTCATGTTGGAAGAGAATTTTTCCGGTTCGCTGGCTGAGAATGCCGGCGTTGAAAAAACCTTCGCCCTTTGGAAATCCCTGGAAGATAATGCGGACGACGCATTGCTGGGCAACTGGCGTTTTCAGGAGTGCCTATTGCGGGCCTACTATGACCAATACACGCGACTGCGGCTGATCAAGGCGAACGAGAGCGAGGCGCGGGCCCTTGCCGCATTGCAAAAGGCTCCGCAGATCGGCGTTGAGCAGGCGATCAAAAATGCACGCGTGGTCTTGGCCGAGCCGGACCAAGATGCGACGACCGACGCGCTCAGAACACGGATTGTCGAACTGGGCAAACAACTTTTTGACAGTATCGGCGCGCAATTAGACGTCAAAACTTACCAGGCAATGAGCGCGGAACGGGGGGCGGTGCTGGACTTTCTCGATACGCCCCTCAACGACAAACTGTGGATCGAGGACGAACTCGATGCGATTCTCGCGGGCCGGTTCACAGCGACCATGCCTGAGGAACCGGGACAGGGGGATGTTCGCCTCGCACGTCTCGCACGCATCACCGATTGGGAAGATGCCGGTCCGGGCGGATTCTACGACGACCTGGGTTGCACGTGGAAACAGCCGCATCTTTTAAAACCTAAATCCTTGTGGGACGATCCAGGAGGCGTGACGACTCCCCGCGAAGCGCATGCTATGTACAACGCCGAACATCACAGGCTCTCCTGGCTAGACGTCGAGGAAGCTCTGTTCGCCGCCCCTTTGACAATGCATTACGAAAAGCTCGATCCGACTGCCAACTATCGCATTCGCGTGACCTATCTCGGACGCTACAGCGCGACCATCCGCCTCGTCGCCGACGACAAATATGAAATCCACGGTCCCTACGGTCACACGTTGAAGGGAGGCCGTTTCACTGCCGGTTACAGCGACAGTGCCGCCGTGGCTACGGCGACGGATGACGGCAAGCTCCCGGAGGTTACCCCACTGGAATTTGTGATTCCCCGCGAAGCAACGCAGGATGGGGTACTTGATCTGACCTGGCAACGTATCACAGGTCGCGGAGCGCAAGTCGCCGAGATCTGGTTGATTAAAGAGTGATAAGGTGAGTTGAGAAAATTAAACGGTCTCACTTCTGTGGGCGCTGTTGCGTTTGCTCTTCCAACCAATACACCCCTCCGCGCAGAGCGCCGAACACATTGCCCCGCCAGCCGTGGCCGCCGGGGTAGGTCTCCAGCTTGACGTCGGCCCCATTCTCTCGGAGTTGTTCTTCTGCGTCGCGGGCCATGCGATAGGGGCAAACCCGATCGTCGGGCGAGTGCCACAAATAAAAGTCGCGGCCTTTGGCGAGATCCAGCGGGGGGAGAAATCGAGGTTTGAAAACACTCATCGCCACGAAAGCGCCGGTGAGCGGCGTTTTCTTATCCAGTGCCGCGGCATAGACGGCAGGGCCGCCCGATGACCATCCCAAGGCATACACGTGCCGCTTATCGACTTTCACCCGCTCAGCCACCTCATCCAGGGCAGCAGCAAGAAATTCCTCGGTGGAGAGTTTCATGCCGGGCACGCTGTTTTTTTGGGTGGGCCAAATGATTTTTTGATTGCGCTTCCAAGGATGGGCGACCAACTGAACCACCAGATACTCATCACTCAACGCGTGCTGGTAGATTCTTTTCACAAACGGCAGGAAGTCAGCACTGCCATCTCCACCCGGCAGGACGATGAGTACTTTATACCCCTTCGCGGGAGAGGTTTCGCCCCCGCCGCCAATCACGTGGTACTCCAGCGCAGAGTCTTTCAACTGGTATTTTTCTGAGGGAACATCGGCGATGTCGTCTTGGCCGCGTGTCGGGCTAATGAGTAGCGGCACCAGACATGCAGTTGCTACCAAGGTGCGTACGGCAATACGGGCTGTGGATTTTGCATTCATCGGTATGGTCTCCGTGAAATAAAACCAACGGGAGGTCATCAGTGTGTTTGCCTTACCGCGGTTGGAGCACCGCGCGGTAGATGCGGTCTTGTTGTTCGTAGACGATAGTCCACTTACCATTGCTGACGAATGGATTGGAGACTGTATCGACTTTTTTGCCGGTGAACTCAGCAGCGCCGGACTTCTTCCAGGTCAGTAGGTCGTTAGATTGCCAATAAGGTCGGCCGGCTGCTTGGGACAGGCCGAGGTAATGTCCTCCCAGATCGGCCACCGCGAGTGAACCGGTTTCCTCTATCGTGGGGATCACTGGTTCATTTTGTATGCGTTTCCAATGCACCATGTCCGTCGAGACGGCGACGTTTAATCCTTGCTGACGAGTCTTTTGATTCATGCCGCGAAACAACAGGTAGTAGTGGCCGTCGCGTTCAAAGATCGGTGAGGGATGGGTACTCAACAGCGTATCCCATTCGCCGGGGCGGCTCTGCAAGACGGGGTTTTCGGGATGCTTCGTCCATGTTTTTAGGTCGGTTGATGTCGCTATACCAATCTGTTTGGTCTTTCCGTCACGGCCGGAGTAAAAGAGATAATAGCGATCCTTGTGTTTTGTGACCGTCGGTAATTTGGCGACCACATGGTCCCACGCTCCGGGCGGACCGATGTCGAGAATTGGGTTTTGCGCCCACTTTTTCCAAGTGATCCCGTCGGCAGAGGTTGCCAAGCCCATCCGCTCATGTCCCCCTTGGTTGAACGGTTTGTCCTGCGCCTCGAAGAAACAGTAATACGTTCCGTCTTCGACCAATACGAAGGGATTGTCGACCGCATAATGATCCCAGGCGCCGGCCGGTCCCCGATCGATCACGGGGCGATTGGGCGGCATCTCGACCCAAACTTGGGTCGTGTCGAACGGCGGGAGTTCCTCAGCCGACAAGGAGTGCGGCAGTACGAGAAGCAAACCGCACAACACCCAGCTTTGAACACGGGGCAGTCTCTGTTGGTAGGGCAGTATCATTCTGACTCCTAGGATGGGGATCGCAGTTTTCGCGTCGCGCTGCGCGGCTTCCAAAATCTCTGAGGGGACGCACCCGCATGAATTCTCCGCGTGGTCGGGCCAATCGCTTTGGGCAATCACCCTGCTCTTGAAGTGGAAACACCCCGCCTGCTCAAAGTCGCAGACGGGGTGTGCGTTGATTGTCAATCTACTGCCAAATTGGCGTCGTGCGACTTAGTGTTCAAAATCCGGCTCTTTGCCTTCATAGGCCCGATAGAAATCGTAGATCGCCTTTTCCAGCGACTTAGCGACTTTCGGGTCGACGGTTTGTTTGCATTTCATCGCAGTCACGATGATGTTGTGGGCGGCCTTCAGTTGCTTGACGTAGTTCTCGTTGTCGGACTTGATCCGCTGCGCAAAAAAGTACTCAGCCATGACCTTCTGTGTTTTGGAAGCGTGTTCTTCCTTGGTGTTGATCCAACGCACCAGTTGGTTTTTGGACTGGGCGTCACTCTTTTCGGAGAGTTCATTGATCTGCGTCATGGCTTTCGAAATCGTGCGAAAGTCTTCCAGCATCTGTTCAAAGCGAGTCTGATCGCCGTAGATACCGCAGGGAACTTGGCAATGCGCATCGGCATCGCGGACACTGACTAAACTGACGGCGGCAAGAGCGAGTGTGAGCGTTACGTAGCGAGACATGGTGTCATTCCTTTTCGCTAAAAGTGTGGACGAGCGCCGTAGGTACATCGACGCCCTAATTTTCAAAAACATTGGGGGCGTATATTACCATGTCAGCAGTGCTCTGGTCAAAAGGTCGAAACAGGCACCAATGTGACGGGAAATTATGAATTCTTGATAAGTGACGCCTGCCCAAAGCAGCATCAATTGGGCCATTATTCTGAATTCATTGCATGCATGTTGGGGACCTCGCTCTGCACCCCCCAGGGCGTGACGGCCGCCTTTTTCGGCGGCATTGAGGTCAAAATTCCCCGTCACATTTCTCCATTCCAAAGCGAACGTTGGCGTCGCAGTTGCCGAACTGACGGCGGCCTCTACAATAGAGGGCACAACAAGCATGCTGGATTCAAGTTCAATGCAGAAGAGGATAGCACGATGAGTGATGACGTACGGAAAAAAATTATCGAAGAATTGAAAGTCGCCTATTGGATGGAAATCGAGACGGTGATGAACTACATCGCAAACTCGATCAACCTCGACGGCGTACGAGCGGAAGAAATCAAAAAGGCGTTGGCCGCCGATGTGCAAGAAGAATTAGGGCACGCACAAGTGTTGGCTCGGCGAATCAAAACGATCGGTGGCGAGGTACCCGGCAGCCAAGCATTTGTCGCTTCGCAGGATACTCTGCAACCTACATCCGACCACACCGATGTGATGTCGGTCATCAAAGGCGTAATTGCCGCTGAAGATGGCGCCATCAAGCAGTACAACAAATTGATCCAGCTCTGCGACGGCGAAGATTACGTCACACAGGATCTGTGCATCACCTCATTGGCCGACGAAGAAGAACATCGCCGCGACTTCCTGGGGTATCTGACGGAGTACGAACAGCGCAGTTAACGGAACCTTTCCTCAAATGCCGCGGGCGAAGGGTGTGTCGCGACGCACCTTTGATGTTGGGCAACAGGTCGATAACGCGGTTCAACGGATCGGCACTAAATTTGCCCGGCCGGGTGAACTGACGTTGCACAACGGTGGATGACGGCTTAGGTGGTATGGATAATCGTTTGTTGTGCCGAAACCCTCACCCCGGCACTCTCCCCGAGGGAGAGGGAGAAATTGTTGTTAGTCACTTCCGGGGTGTTGTTAGGCGATCACGGTTAGTCTTAGTTCAAGCAGCGCTATAGCAGAGTCGAAGGGTTTAAGAGTCATGTCCGGTGCATTGTTAAAAATCGACGGTGAAGTCTCGCAACCGTTGGAGTTCTCATTTGCCGATTTCGAAGCCTTTCCGGAAGCTGCGCAGGTTGTTGATGTGAGTCGGTTTCACCCCACGCGGCAGGGGGATGGTGTGACATTGCAATCGATTTTGGACCGCGTCCAGCCAACCGGCTCGGCGACCTATCTCACGCTACACGCCACGCACGACGACTTTGCCGCCAGCATTCCCTTGGCTGCCGTCGCTGCGGAGGGGATCGTTGTCTACAAAAATGCCGGCGCGCCATTGCCGGTGGAGAAGGGAGGGCCGGTTCGTTTTCTGATTCGCGATCCCGCCGCCTGTCACACGGCTGAGCTAGACGATTGCGCGAATGTCAAATTCGTCGACCGTATCGAACTAACCGCCGGCCGCGGCCGCGACACGCGTCCGGAAGACGACGAAGAGCACGAGCAATTGCACGCCAATGAGTCATAGGTTTGTGGACAATACGAAACTCAAAAATTCCAATGTCTAGGCAGGCTGGCACCGCACAAATCGCAGGTGAACCAGCCGTCTTTCACTATATTTCTCTCGCGACAGACGGGGCACAGACGAAACACAATCGATGTCGTGAAACCGCCGGGGTGAGGTAGTGGTACAGATTCTAGCGCTGCGGCGACGTGCGGCCAAGATTCCGGTTCGGGGCAAAATCCGGTCGACTGATTCGAGACTTCCGTGACGTCTCCATCGGCTGAGAACGTCATCTCTCCAGCGGATAGGACAGGACCACCCGCAGCGCAAGCAACGTGTTCGGATCGACGTGGCGCAACACGCAAGCATCCGTTACGGTCAATTACAAATGTGCCTACGATGGTTCCATCGATTCCCGTGTCGTCAGAATGTTGTGCCAACCATTCGACTATGTCCGGTTTACTGCAAATCAATACACCGGAAGGTGAAGACGTGGCTGCGTCACCAATTTCTGAGGGACCAACGTAGTCATAGAGGCGAGTTTGCATTGGATGTCGATAGCAAACGCAAAGAAGATCGAAGCGTGGTCCTGGTGTCAACCGCGCGTAGTCGACAGGCGATTTACGTTCGAATCCGCCAGAATCTGTGTTGGATCCGTGTTCAATCTGTGGCTAAAAAACCTGCAATATTACTTATGTCGCGGCCGTGTCGTTATTCCGCCCAGAAATGCGAGACGCGTTGTGCGAAGATCATCCCCACGACGATCAGGCCGCCCAGGATGGTCATCATGACCGCAGCCGTTGAGATGCCCAGTGCCTTAGCCGCTTGGGGTGCGATTCCGCCATCTTCAGGGTCGACCACAATGGCGCGGAGCGCTTGATTGAACATTTCCGCCGCCAAGACAATCGTCATCGACAGGACCACGGCGACCCATTGCATCAGGCTGAGAGCCAAGACGTAACCTGTCGCCAATACGATGCTGCAGCCGAAGAAATGGACAAAGAAGGCGCTGCCGCCGCGGATCCCCCCGACAACACCCCGTTCGGTCAGCACCAAATGCTGTCGCCAGGCGGGGCGTTTCTGTCTACGGAGGGAATGACTGGCGTCTGTTCGATGGTAAGTTTCGCGCGATTGCATAGTACGTTCCAGATGGTGCGTCCGGTTCGAAGGTTTGACTTTGAGCTTCACAAATGAACTCACTTGGGGAGCGACGGCATTCCAGCCGACCGGGATTATCGCGTACCGCCACTGCCGCTGAAGGAATCGCCGCTGAATGTATTCGATCTCAAGTTAATGAATCGCGGTTCGACGGAAATACCGAAGCTGCTGGTGTTTTTACTGGGGTTGTAGGCGGCACCGACACGGAGGTTAAAGTCCTTGCCCTGCCGGGTCACGGTGACTGATTGCCCACGATCCTGGTTTTCTCCAATATCGTACGCCGTGCCGACCGTGGATCGCCATTTGGGGCTCATTTCGTAATTGACGCGTAACGTGACGATTTGGCTGTCCAGCCCCGAGGAGTTTTTGATTTGGCTAATTCCGGCAAAGAAGCTGCCGCGATCGGTTCGCTTAGAGAGTATGCCGGCGTCCCACAATTGCTGGCCTCCTTCGAACGTGTCCCAACCGGCGCCGGCGTACAAGCTGGTCCGCGCGCCGACGTTCCATTGATACCGCGCGCCGAACAAGCCAAAGTCTTCGCCAAAGTTATCGCGATTCGGATCAGGGAAGTACGATGTTTCGAAATCCAAGATCATCCAGTCCTTAATCCGCGGACGATCAAGCGGGCCAACTTTCGTTTGCCAGCGGTTTCGCCATGCCAGCCGCGCCACTTGTTGATCAGCGACCAATTCGTGATAGGGAGCGGTCACGGATCGTCCGGCTCCCGTTCGTACCGCATAAAACCGCGGGTCAACCGTCGCCGGCAACATGCCGTCGTAGGTCGTGGTGATCATATGCCGGGTGAATTCTTCTTGCGAGTTGTCGTTGAACTCGTTGTAAATCGGCACATCGTTCAAATCGACGTTCGATTCTGAATACGAATAGTCCGCCGTGAACAACATCTTGTGAGCGAGTCCATTGAGGTTAAAGATGTCGCTTTGCACATCGGGCATGTATTTGGAGAACATCAAGCTCCCCCGCACACCAAGGCTGCCGTACAGCCGTGTTGTCTGTTCGGCGTTTGCGTCTTCTTCCCAATAGGTCACTTCGCCCAAGGCGTAGGGGACGATGATCGCGGGCCCCAGATTAAAGGGGGCGTTGATTTCATGTTTGGTCGAGGCGATGTTTCCGCCGACGTCCACATCCCAGGGCAAGGGACTAAACAGCGGATCAATCTCCGGTCCGGGATCCTGCACGGTCCGCAGGTTGGCGTTGGCCAGCCAGGAATGTTGCGTCCAGGTTAACGCGCCGCCAAAGAGCGGTTGGGACAGCGTGTAGAGGTCGGCCCGCGGCAACCATTCGGTTTGCGTATAAAAATCGTTCACCCGTCCGCGGGCAATCACCGACCAGGCCCAGTTGTCCAAATGCTGCTTGGCATAACCATAGGTCTCGTTGTCTTTACCGTTGTCGTATTCATCCTCGAAATACTGTTCCAGGAAGTTGTAGTCGGTGAGGTAGCCGATTTCGCCCCAGAAGGTGATGTCGTAGGGGAAGTTGTGACGATGCCGCATACGGAGCCGCCCGCGGTCTTTGGTTTCCAAATCTAAATCGCGACGACGGCGGCCTAGATTGTCGTGTCCGGAGTCGTGGATGTAAAAACTATCCGAATTCCCGCTGTAGGTTCCGGCGATATTGAATAGATCCTCACCCTTGTAAACCGAATCGGTTCCGATGGAGAAACCTCGCTCGGTGAAATAATTCAGCAGTAGATTCAGCCGCATGTTTTCCGGCTGTTCCCAACCGGCCAACATGAAGACGTCCCAGGCTGTATAAATTTGAGACCCGAAGATGTTGTCGCTTTGATATGTCAGCCTGCGCAATGGAATGTCGGGTTCTTCGGCCGGAAAACTGAGTTTGGGCCAATAGAACAACGGCAGGTCATCGAAACGAAATGTGTTGTTGAGCGTCGTGGCCCACAGTTGCATTTCGGGTTCCATCAGACCGGTTTCCGGGTTGTATTCCGGTTCGCCGCCACCAAAGAACCAACTGGCGGGGCGCGGGTCGAGAAAAATGTCGGACGCTTCGATGCGGTAACCCGGCTTGCCGAATTCACTGGTGGTGATCCAAGCACCTTGTGCGTGAAAGGATTGCTCGGCCAATTGTCTGATCACTCTGGCACGGACGCGCACGTCGTTTTTGATTTTGGGTACTTTTGACCGCAATTCGGCATCCATAATGTACGCTTGATTAGCGCGTGCGTCATAATAGCCCCGCTTGGATTTGATGACAGTCTCCCCTTGGCGGACAACCACATTGCCTTCCAGATAAAACCGGAGCGGCTGGTCGGGGGATTCTTCACCAACGGCGGAGAAGGCTCCGTCTCCTTGTCTCCACATCACCACGCGATCAGCCGAGAGGTCGATCGGGCCGGCGAGTGTGCCATCGGGTGCGCGGACGCCTTCGACTTGCACGTTCACGCCCCCAGTGATGATTGTCACTGTTTCAGGCGGAACCGTGTCGGTTGATTGTTGAGTCACAGCATTGAACGGCACTTGGCTGCGCGAAAAAATCTGAAATCGCCGGATGCCATTCGTGGGTGGATTGAGAGGGATGTCTGCTGTTTCGGGAAACGGTTGCAGGCTGGGGCCGTCGGGGGGAGGATCGTCTGCCGGTCCTGGAGCACGAAACTGTGTCTGACGAATGCGCGGCAAGGTGCCCCGCGTGCGACGTTGCCAAGCACGGCGATACAGGACATCATCGGTGGCCGGCTTTTCTTCGGTCCGTTGTCGCACATGGATCGTCATTCCGCCGCCGGTCACTAGATCGAGCAGCAGCGAACGCTCCGTCAGCGTGCGTCCCGGTTGTTCCACGCGGACGTCGCCGTCCAAAAATGCCGTCACGTGATCACGGCCCGAATCGGCTTGCTTGGTAATCCAGAGCACCATTTCGTTGGCGGCAATATCGGTACCGCCCTGTGTGATGTGACAGCGACCGCGCAATACCGACGTAAAGGTATCGCCGTCGTGCCAGTCCTGGGAATGCTCGGCACTGATATGGATCGCATCCGACTTAGTTGTGGACTCCGCAGGCGCAGTGTCATCGGCCGCCGCCGGTGCGAAATAAATCACCAGCGACGCCAATACGGCAAAGGCCGTACATAGCTTCCAAAGTCGGGAATGGGTTTTGATGCCGGGTCGGCTCACAAATGAGCTTTCAGGTCGTTCTCGGTGAGCTGGATTAGGAGTTGCTCGCACTTGCCCGAGAGATGGGGAAACCATGATCGGACACGGTCGGCAAAAAAATGCCGTCGAGCAAACCGTTAAAAAAACAGACAGGAATACAGGATGTGAGAGAGTAGGATGAAGGGAGTCTGTTGCCCGGAACCGGGCGGTTGCCCGCGCGCCGTCCGTCACGGCGTTTGGGAATGGGGCGGGATTATAAGAGCGGTTCCGCGAAAGTGTCAATAACGGCTCGCACGCCATCTTTACTAGCAATCTCCAGCGCAAGACCTTTGCTGAAATCGCTTTAACCCAGGCCAAACAGGCTAGCGATTTGTTGCTAGACTTTCGTTTTAAGAGACCTACCGCGCCAGTGCCAAATCGCCCAACATCCCTGCGCTACGAACAGCGCAATGACCGGCATCAACGGCGTTCGCATCCGCATGTTGGCCCAATAACACGTGTGGACCAGTGTAAATGAGACCAACAACAACACGGCGGGCATCCAAACGGGCCATTGATTCTTTTTGAGAGAGCAGAGCCCCACAATCATACCGGCGAAGACAATCACATAAAATGCGCAGACGCTCCATTTCAAGATGCGGCCCGAAATCGACGTTGGTTCCTGAAGGGGAACAACGCCCCACAGTCCCCGCGCCAATCTCAAAAAAGAAGCCCGTAAGAAAAATCCTGGCTCGGCGGCAATATTGTCGTGCGCGCGGTCGTTCATCCAGCGGTCCCGCGCGATTTCCGTCGTGATTGGCGGGGCGTGCTTTTCTATCTCCTGTTCCAATCCGTCTTGCCAATTCTTGAGGCTTTCACCCGACCAGACGGCGTTCCAATCTCCACCGACCACTTCGTGGTAGTACACCGGGTTATTCCCCAGTAGTAGCGTATACCCCCCATGTGTCGTGGTCAGAATCGGTCGGCCCAAAACAAGGATGTTTCTGACTACCCACGGCGAGGTGATGAGCAGGATCCCTAAAAAAATCGGCAGGGGATTGACGACATTTCGTCGGCCGACTCGCCGCAATATCCACCAGGCAGCTGCCAGGGCTCCGAATGCCCAAATGGTTGGTCGGCAGAGCGCGTTCAGTCCGAAGACTAATCCCACGCTCAGCAACCGACCGTTTGTCGGCGGAGTGGAATCGGGGTTCGGAGCGATTGTCCAAAACAGGAAGGCCAGCAAAAATGCCGCCAGCGTTTCGGTCATGACCAGCGTGGTGGATTGCAGTAATAAAGGATCAACAGCGGTGATTGCCGCCGCAACTAGGCTAAATCGAGACAAACCGAGGCGGCGGGCCGTGGCATAGCTCAGCAGTATGGTTCCTGCTCCCAAGACCAGATGCAGAGCAGCGATTCCCACATCGTTCAGCCCAGTTTTTAAGATCGCTGCGACGATCAGCGTGTAGGCCGGTGGGCGGTAGGCGGTCGGTTGTTGTGTTTGGGGATGCAGGTAACCTTCACCTGCCGCCACATGCTGGGCAATCGCGCGATAGGCGTCACGGTCCTCGGCCAGATGGTCAAATTGCGCCCATAATACGGCGATTCGCAAGCCGATTCCTGCGGCGAGGATTATGATCAGCCAAGTTGTGTCGGAAATCCGTTGCACGTTGCCGTCCAGGTTGAGTGAGTCAAAGGCCGCCGCATGCTATACTACTCGCGCGTGCTGGGTTTGGAAATACGTGGATCGGTGGGGATGAACGCGATACGGGATGGGAATTAGGCCATTGGCTTTTGACCATAGGCTGTAGGAGTAGCCGGCAACCCCGGAATCGCCCATCGTTTACCCAATCGATGCCGCCCCCCAGTGACTAACCCTAAAGTCTAAAGCCGACAGTCTAATCTTGCGGGGAGAACATTGTGGCAGCCACGGATGCGCCGAGACCAGAGCCGAATGATTCGCCCAGGCTGTCCCGCTTTGTCGATTTTTTAATTCGCCATCGTATTGCCCTGTTCCTGTACGCCTGTGTGGCGGTTGCCGGTGGGATCGTTCCCGCTTCTCAACTGACGTTTGATCAATCGATCGAGTCGCTCTACGCCAAAGACAACCCGCACCTACTGGATTATCTACACAGCAAGAAACTCTTTGGCGGTGATGAATTTGTCGTCCTCGCCTACTCCGATCCCGATTTGTTGGCCGACCAAGGCTTGGATCGTCAGGAGTTTTTTGTTGAGGAACTCGAAAAAATCCAGGACGTTATCAGCATCCAGGATTTGGCTACGTCGATAAAAGTCGGCAATATTCCGTTGCTCGACGAGAACGAAATCCTAGATTTGTATCGTGGTTTGCTCATCGGTGAGGATGAACAAACGACGGCGATCATTTTACGGCTGCAATCAGAGCACAAAGCGCAACGTTCGCGGGCCGAAACCATTGCCGCGATTCGCGACGTTGCCAAGGATTACCAATTTCCCGTGCATATCGTCGGCGAACCAGTGCAGGTGCACGATATGTTTCGTTACGTCGAGGAGGATGGCGAAACGCTCGGCCTGTGGTCGTCGGTGCTGTTGATTGGCGTGATCTTGGTGTTCTTTCGTTCGCTACGCTGGGTCGCGTTGCCGATTTTGATTGTGCATGCCACGTTGATTTGGACCAAGGCAATTTTAGTTCTCAGCGGCATGCAATTGAGCATGGTCAGTTCGATGCTGACATCGCTGATTACGATCATCGGCGTCGCGACATGTATTCACCTCACCGTCCACTTTCGCGAGCGGCGCAAGCATGTGGCTCGAGTCGAGGCGTTGCGGGAAACATTGATCGACCTGGGACCGGCGATTTTTTGGACCTGTGCCACGACCGCCATCGGTTTCGCGGCTTTGCTCTCCAGCCACATTACACCGGTGCAAAGTTTCGGCATCATGATGGCCTTGGGCGCGATGCTGGTTTTAGTTGCGGCAGCTACGTTGTTACCGGGTGGGATTTTGATCGGCTCATTCAGCCCCGATCCGCATTACGCACCGGCTGAAAAACGACTGGGAGCCGGTTTGGAGCAGGTGACCAACGCCATTGAACGCCGACCGCGGCTACTTGGCTTCGCCGCATTGGCGTTGACGCTCTTTGCCTTGGCGGGCTTTATGCGTTTGCGGGTCGAGACCGATTTTTCGAAAAACTTTCGCGACGACAGCGTCGTGGTGCGCGATTTGAACTTTGTGGAAAACAATCTGGGCGGCTCGGGAACCTGGGAAGTCAATTTCCCCGCTCCCCCTGCGGATGAGGAGCTTGATGAGGAGTTCTTGGACCGCGTGCGCGATGTGGCCGATCAACTCAACGCGCTCAACGAGCCGCAAGGTGAATCTGAAACTGAATCCGAACTCCCCAGGCCGATGTTGACCAAAGTGCTGTCGCTGCCCGACGGATTCGATGTATTGCCGGACAGCGCGTTTTTTGTCTCCGTTTCGTTGGAGCGCAAACGCAAAATCATGCAAAGTTTCCAACCGGAATTCGAAACGACGCTCTACAACCCCGAGCAGGGCCGCATGCGGATCATGCTCCGCGCAAGAGAACGCCAGCAATCCGATGCCAAACTTCAAGCGATTGATCAAGTCACAGAAATCACCGCCGCCGAATTCGGCGAAGCCAATACGACCGGACTATTTGTGCTGTTGACGTTTTTGATTGAAAGTCTGCTGAGCGATCAAATTACCAGTTTCGTACTGGCAGCCATCGGCATCACGACCATGATGACGATTGCTTTTCGCAGTCTCAAAATCGGCCTGATTTGCTTGGTCCCCAACGTGTTTCCGATCATCATCGTCATCGGACTGATGGGGTGGGTCGGCGTGCCAATCAATATCGCAACCGCCATGATCGCCAGCGTTTCTATGGGGCTGACGGTGGATTCCAGCGTGCATTACATCGCCGGCTTTCGCCGTGCTCAGGCCCGGGGGCTGGATGTGAATGCCGCTCTGCGTGCCACGCATCAAGGGGTCGGTAAAGCTTTGGTCTTCGCCAATATCGCCTTGATTCTCGGTTTCAGCGTGCTGACGTTGTCACACTTTATTCCGCTGATCTATTTTGGGGTGCTGGTCAGCGTGGCCATGCTGGGCGGGTTGATCGGCAATTTGGTGTTGTTACCGCTATTATTGCGGTTGGCTGAGGGGCAGTCGATGGAGGACGTCTCCCCTGGCGAAACCCAGAGCTGAGGGGCGGTGAAGCGGACGTATGCGGTTTACGTAAACTTTACCGTCACGTGCGGCGCACCAAGAATCCGGCTGTGTGGGCTTTTTGGGCGGTTGGCTCCAACCTGTGAGATCCACGCGTAGGATCGTTGGCATTTCGTTGACACGCCAATTTTCAGGGTCTAAGATCGGCGTTCCCCCACAGATTGAGAATTTCAGGTCATTGCCAGTGTCTCGTCTCCCACGCTGTGTTTGTAGCTCCAGCCGGGTGGCGGATGTCGTATATTTTGAGTGAGTGAGAGGAATGAAACCCATGACGAACCCATCCAGCGACAGCATCGAAAGCGTCCTTCAAGAAAGTCGCAAGTTTCCCCCTGCAGAGTCGTTTTCCGCTGAAGCACACATTAAAAGCGAAGCCGAATACCAGGCGATGTGGGACCGTGCCAAGGACGATCCCGCTGGTTTTTGGGGTGAAATGGCGGAAAACCTGGATTGGTTTGAAAAGTGGGACAAAGTCCTCGATGGCGATATGCCTGACACCAAATGGTTTACCGGCGGAAAAATCAATGCGGCGTACAATTGCATCGACCGCCATCTGAAGACCTGGCGGAAGAACAAGGCCGCAATCATCTGGGAAGGCGAGCCGGGCGACACTCGCGTACTGACTTATCAGGATTTGCATCGCGAAGTCTGCAAATTCGCCAACGTACTCAAGCAGTTGGGAGTCGGCAAAGGGGATCGGGTGACGTTATATATGCCGATGATTCCCGAATTGGCAATCGCCATGCTGGCCTGCGCCCGCATCGGAGCGACGCATTCGATTATCTTTGGCGGGTTCAGCGCCGACGCTGTCGCCGATCGCAACAATGACGCCCAGGCCAAACTGGTCGTGACGGCCGATGCCGGGTGGCGGCGCGGTAAGCAAGTTCCGCTGAAAGTCGCCGTCGACGAGAGCCTGGAAAAATCGCCGTCGGTCGAAAAAGTCGTGGTTGTGCAGCGCACCGGGGCTGAAGTCACAATGGTCCCCGATCGCGATTACTGGTGGCACGACCTGATGAAAGGCGCCTCCGCCGAATGCGAGGCCACGCCGCTCGACTCCGAACACCCGTTGTTCATTCTGTACACCTCGGGCAGCACCGGGAAGCCGAAAGGAGTGCTGCATACCACCGCGGGATATACGCTGGGAACAATGATGACCAGCAAATGGGTCTTCGACCTCAAGGACGAAGACACCTATTGGTGCACGGCTGATATCGGTTGGGTTACGGGGCACAGCTACATCATTTACGGTCCGTTGGCCAACGGGGCGACGACGATGATGTACGAAGGGGCTCCCAACTGGCCGGATGAAGGCCGGTTTTGGGAGATGGTCGAGAAGCACCGCGTGAATATCTTCTACACCGCGCCGACCGCCATTCGGGCTTTCATCAAATGGGGCGACGATTGGCCCAACAAATACGACCTGTCGAGCTTGCGACTGCTGGGGACGGTCGGTGAGCCGATCAATCCTGAGGCTTGGATGTGGTATCACCGTGTCATCGGGCAAGAGGCCTGTCCGATTGTCGACACGTGGTGGCAGACCGAGACGGGTAGCATCATGATGAGCCCGTTGCCGGGTGTGACCGCAACCACGCCGGGCAGTTGTACCAAGCCGCTGCCAGGGATTGTCCCCGATATTGTCAGTAAAGACGGCACCAGCCAGCCGGATAATTCGGGCGGACTGCTGGTGATGCGTCAGCCCTGGCCGTCGATGCTCCGTACGCTCTACGGCGATCACGACCGTTTTCTGGCGACGTATTTCAACGAGATCCCCGGTTGCTATTTTGCCGGAGACGGCGCGCGGCGCGACGAGGATGGTTACTACTGGATCATGGGCCGTGTGGATGATGTGCTGAACGTCTCCGGTCATCGATTGAGCACGATGGAAGTCGAAAGCGCGCTCGTGTCGCACGAGAAGGTTGCTGAAGCCGCCGTCGTCGGATTTCCGCACGACCTGAAGGGGGAAGGCATCTGCTGCTTCGTGACACTCAAAAACGAAGACGACACGGATGAACTCAAGGATGAGTTGAAAAAACATGTCCGGCATGCCATTGGGGCCATCGCCACGCCGGATACGATCCGCTTTACAGCATCCCTTCCCAAGACTCGTAGCGGCAAAATCATGCGGCGACTTCTTCGTGACATCGCCGCCGGTCGCGAACTGGTGGGCGACACGACCACTCTGGAGGACTTATCGGTACTGGCAAAATTGCGGGAAAGTGAAGAGTAGCGGCTGCGATAGAATCTGTATTGAGTACCACTCTACGCTAATCAGTTTGGTTGATGCCATCTTCATAATGATAATGCTCAAGGCCTGCCGACGAAAATCCAGCGATGAACTTCGGCGAACTTTGATACGGTTTTAATGGCTTAAAGATTCCCTTGCGAATCGCCCAATCGTATACCGGTATATTCAATGGATAAGCTGTGAGCATTCCGGAGAGCTTGGTCTGGGCGATCCAATCCTCAGCTGATTTTCGATTGGAAAACGCCGCACTTGGATTTGGGTTTTTCCCACCCACAAAAATCCAAACAACTTCTTCATTGTCTGCGGTCATCAGCCTTCGATCTGACATTAGGAATTGGTGAGTGCTTCCCGCAGCGCCACAGCACGCTCCGCCGGCGGTGCCGGGGAACGTGGCACCGCTCCACCAGGCACCGGGGCGACTTTGAGGAGTACGAATGTGGGGCCAGTCTCACCCAGTACAGTCGCGATGCTATCGCGCCACGTGTTGAGGTCGCTGAATTTGTAGACCGACGTGAAGCCGCATCCCCGTGCCGTTGCGCAGAAGTCGATCGTGTCTCCGCGATGTCGTGCGTCGGCGCTGGCGGCGGTTTGTTGCATGCCGGTGACTTCGTAGTGGCCGTTGTCGAATACGATCAGCACATAATTCTGCGGTGCTTGAGCGGTGACTGTCACCAGGCTGCCCAGGTTCATCAACATGCAGCCATCGCCATTGCAGACGATGACCTGCCGGTCGGGCTGCGCCAGCGCGAGGCCTAATCCAACGGCAGGAGCTTCGCCCATTGCTGACGGGGCATAGACAAAATCGAGCGGGTCGCTGCCGAGTTGCATCCATTCCCGCGCCGATCCCATCGTGGTGATCACGATTTGGTCCGTCCGTACATTGTGAAGAACTTCCAAAGCTGCCGGGAGGGGCATTTGTGGTGGCGACGTCATGGTTTTCGTAAGAACTGATCGGCTGAAGGGAGGTTTCCGTCTGCGGGATTACCGAGATCCCGCAACAAAGCCGGATCGATCGAGTCATGTAGAAATCGTACCGAGCCGTCCCCAAAAGCGAAATAGGCACCGCCTTCGTGGTAGCTGCCAAACCCGCCGACTGGACCGGTCAGATCTCCCTCTGCAAAGTCTGCGGGCGTGAGATCCTGATTGAAACGGGAGGTGTTTCGCAGCGTGGCTCGGGTTCCCGAAGCCCAACCCAGCAAGCCATGTTGGCCCTGGTCGGCCATTGCGATGTGTACGTCCGGTTCCGGTAAGCGAACCTCACCAATGAAAATCGTGTGGGACGTACCATCAGGAATCATTTCATAGCGCGTGCTGCTATTTAATGTCAGCACGCCCACATTGGTCATGTCGATGGGAGCTTCACTGTCGTTATAGCAACCGGCATAACTCGATTGGGGGTGGCCGAAACGAATTGGGTTCGGCTCACTATTACTGGGACAGGCGAATACGGGGACGACGTTATTGAAAAGTTGAGCATTGCCTTCGGTGTAGACCCCCACGGATCGGTCCCACATACTGCTTAGATTTGTTTGATCCAAAAACGGCAAGAGCTGCACGGTCCAACTGGCATGGTATCCCAACGGTTCTTGCAGAATCGGGCTTTGATCGTCGACGACGCCCGGTGGAAATACGTGGCGCTGTTCGGCGTAGTTGTGCAGTCCCAAGATAATCTGCTTGAGGTTGTTCTGGCACTGCGTACGGCGTGCTGCTTCGCGAGCCTTGAGCATTGCCGGGAGCAGCAGCGCGAGCACGGCAACGATAATCGAAATCACCACGGTCAGCTCGATCACCGTGAAACCACGGCGAGCCGGCATTCTGAGTCGCTGTAGTAGATGAGTCATGCGTATATTCATCGTTGCGTTACGTTTAATACTGGCCTGCATCAGGCATTTCACCGTCAGAGCGATCACCCAGACGGGCAAAAATAGCCGGCGCTGTGTTCTCACTCAAAAATTGTACGCTGCCGTCGCCGAACAGAAAGAAAGCCCCGCCGGCGTGGAAGCTGCTGAAGCCGCTTTCGAGTGGGGAATCGTCTTCTGGATCGAGGGGAGGCTGCGGTTGGCCGGGCGCGACTTGCATCATCGCCGTTCGAAGCGAACCATTGATGTCTGACGTAGCCCGCAAGGTCGCGTTCGTGCCCGATGCCCAGCAAGTGGGAACATCCGGATCGACCGGAACGCCCATGCTGCCTAAGGCGACGAGGCTGTCCTTTTCGCCCACAAAAATCGTATGCGAACTTCCGTCGGTGATTTGTTGATAGCGGATGCTGCTATTGAGATACAGTACGCCGTTATTGGTGACATCGATCGGCGCTGCCTTGCTGTTATGACAGCCAGCATAGGAGATCAGCGGGCCGTTTTGAGGAAACGGCGTCGAGGGGCAGATGTAGGAAGGAATATGTTGTTCCCGCGGCGCCGCATTTTTGTCGTCATAGACGCTGACCGAAAAATCCCAATGGTTATAAATATTGCCCTCTTCCATGAACGGCAAAATCAGCAGTGCCCAACCAACATGGTACCCCTGTCTGAGATTTTGAATCGGGCCGGTTGGGTTCACGGTTCCCGGCGGCAGGCATTCGTGGGCGCCTTCGTAGTTTTGGAGCGCCAGTCCAATTTGCATCAGGTTATTGCGGCACGTCGTTCGCCGCGCCGCTTCGCGCGCCTGTTGGACCGCCGGTAACAGCAGGGCGATCAAAATGGCAATGATTGCGATCACCACCAACAATTCAATCAGCGTAAAGCCGCGGCGCCGCCGGTCACGGTTTGTCAAAAATGGGGGACTCGCTAGTTGGCTCATGTGTGTACTCCTGTTTATTCAGCGTCCTGGGTATCATCCGAGGGGCCGGGGGTCAGAATCATTTCAATCTGTTTCGATTTGCGAATGCGCTCGGTTTGTCCGGCGGGATAATCCGACTGGACAGAGACTTCACGTACTTGAGAGTTTTCCGGAATCGCTGCAACCGTGATCGTCACCGTCCCGTGGTACGGTCCGCCCAAGGTTTCCTCTGTAATGGCCCAAGTCTCACCCGTGTAGTCGGTTTGGGCTGTCAGCATAGCCCGGGCGCGCTCCAATCCCGCTTCGGCCAGCCAGTCGGCTTGCAACGCCTGTTCGCGATGCCGTGCTTGATGCGCGCGGGTCAGGGTGATCTTGACCATCGTGCCCAGCATGATGGTCACTAACAGTGCACAGATCATCGCTACGATCAGTGCGGCGCCGCGGCGGTGGTGGTGCGCGGCCTGCGTCGACTTGCGTGCAATCGATTTCATGGTGTGGCCTCCTGAAAACGATGGTCCTTGCCAATTATCGCTTCGATTTTCAGCGGGTTGAGCGGCGGGCGTGTTGCGCGCTCCGCGCTGGTCATGGAGTCGTCGTCGACAAAATTCCAAGACAAGTCCGCGATCTTGTGTGGGCCGCTGTCATTGATTGCAAAACGGATTCGCACATCCACCGGCAGTCGGAATTGTTCGTGCCGTGGCGGATGTGTCGCTTCGGTTTCCCTGCGGACGAGCAATCGCCCTTGTTGCGAATACAATATCTCCGCAGCGTTGGGGTTGGTGATTTGCAAGACATCGTCTGCGCCCGGTTCACCTTGAATGGACACGGTTGTTGCGGCGTGGATGTCGTCGCGAAACTGCGCGGCCAAGCGGGCATGATTGGTAGCGTGGACCAGCGATTCGGTTGCGACACGTTCACTGCGCATCAACGTATGCAGCATGCCGGCGCCGACCAGCAATATGATCGAGGACGCGCCGATCACCACGATCATTTCGATCAAAGAAATCCCACGGCGGCGATTCATGGCGTACCTCCCGCTGGGGCATAAACCCAGCTGGTGAGACGAGTCGGCGCGACATAGACGTCGCCGGAATCACGCCAACGCAGCGAAAGTGAAATCTGTTTGCCGTCGACCGGTTCACTGACAGGTAGGATGTCGATGTTCAACTCGGCATCATGCAAGTGCGAGGTAGCGGAGTCGCTCAATTCTTTGGACTGTAGTTCCTCCTGGTCGATCGTTTTATAAGGCTGCGCGGTGATGCGTTCCATGATATTGGCCAGTTCTTCGCCCGCCAGTTGCCGGTGGTCGGCATAACGGTGTTGGCGGGATGTGGCGGCCAACAACTGCAGATAGACCGTCATCACCACGGCCAGCACGATGCCCGCGACGATCATCTCGACCAGCATGTATCCGCGGCGGCGGCGCTGCTTGTCGAGAGGAGGATGTCTTTTGTGGCGATACATGGAGGTTGCCTGAATTTAGTAGGGGGACGTCTTAGACAATTGATCCATTAAGGCGACCAACGGCATGAAAAAACAGATGGCATAAGCAGCGACCACCAATCCGAAACCAAATGCGGCCAAAGGTTTGAAAAACTCGGTAACCATGCGAAATCGATAGGCTTGCCGGCGTTCCTGGTTTGTTGCCACATTGCGCAAAGCCCAACTGAGGTTGCCGACATGTTCAGCGGATCGTAAGAGTTGCTCTTCCGATTTGGTGATCAGTCGGTGTTTGCGAAGTTGTTGAAAACAATCTTCCGCATGGCGGAGGGCGACTTCAATATGTGCCAGTTTTGTGCGAATGATCGCGCGGGGATAAAAATAGGCGGCCAAGGAAACCGCATCGACCATCGGTTTGCCTGAATCGATGACCAGCGACAAATTCCGCAACAGTTGCGGTGTCTCCAGCCGCGGGAACAAACGCAACATGAACTGCGGGACTTCCAGAAAACGAACTCCGCCGGACAAGCCCCACATGGTGACGATGATCAGCAGCGGGATGGCAGCGAATAATAGGGGCATGAAGAGATAGAAATAGTTGACGAACACGTTGGACGCTTCAATCATCCCGATGGTCGCTTCGGGAAGTTCCATGTCAAAGTCCTCGAAGATCATGGCAAATTTGGGGACGATCCAATACATCAAAAACCCGGTTAACGACAACAGGACCGACGCCACCATGCCGCAATACAACAGGTACATGATGTTGCTGCCCTGTTCCTCCTGGAATTCGCTGGTGAGGTCGTTGGCAGCGCTGCGCAGGGCCGGCCCCAAACGGTTGGTTTCGCAACCAACCCGCACGGCGAACGTTGCCCCGAACGGCAACAGGCCGGGGATATTCTCAACCGCCTCGGGCAAGGGAATTCCGGCGCGGAGCATGTCGGCCAAATCGCGCAATCGCTTGCGTTGACTGCCGCGTTCGTCATCGGCCAACGCATCGATCTCGTCGACCAACGGCATATTTTTTTCGGCTGCGACCGCCAACATCCACAACAACGACGACTGTCGCGAAGACAGGCCGTTACTGATGCTCGTAATTGAAGACCCTTGTTCCGGCATGTGGCCGATTTCCTAGTCGCACGGCAGGATGTCTCCCGCGCCTTAAAAAAGTTAAGTCAAATCGTTCAATAACTTAATCAGTGGCATGAACATCGCTAACACGATGAAGCCGACGCTCAGTCCAACGAAGATGATGACGAACGGTTCGATGAGCCACCTGAGCAGCGCCGCTTGAACACGCGCCCGTCCCTCAAAGATGTCCCCCGCCGCGTGCAGTGATTCCGGATAGGCATGATGCCGTTCACCCCATTTGACGAATTGGCTGAATACGGCGGGGAATTGCGTCATCGCTGTTGCCGTCCAGGCCAGCGGTTGTCCCGCGGCGACCTCGTTCGCCAGTCGCAGGGACGCGTCCGCCAAGTCAGCATCATGCACCCCACCCCCGGCATATCGCAGTGCTTCGGGCAGGGCCATGCGGCTTTCAATCAACACGGCCAGCAAGTGACAATATTCCATTAAGGCGGAGTTGCGCAACACGCCTCCAAAAATGGGGATACCACAGACAAGCCTGCGGAGACGCGGACGCCCCAGCACGAGGCGCGCCATGATCCAAGCGGTGACCGCGATGACGGTGCCGCCCACCAGCCCCCAGAAACCGAATTTCAACAGGACGCGCGACAGGTTAACCACCATTAAGGTCATCCCCGGCAGCTCCGCGTCGAAATCTTCGAAGATTTTCGAAAACATCGGCACGATGTACATCATGATGAACAACATCAGTATGGTGACGATGGATACCAAAACGATGGGATAGGCCAAGGAGAACTTCACGCGCCGCCTCAAGGTATTGGCCCGCATGGAGTAGGTCAGCGACTGTTGCAAGACGCGGTCTAAGCAGCCTGCCTGTAAGCCGGCTAGGACCAATCCCGATAGGTGTGGCGGAAATCCCGTGATGCGTTGGGAGAAAATCTCTTTCAGCGGGACACCTTGATCGATGCTGTCGGCGACCTGCCTGAGGCCTTTGCGCAAGCGTCGTGAGTGGGCTTCTTGGGACAAGGCCCGCAGCCCGCCGGAGAGTGGTTTGCCGGCGGCGGAGATGTCGGCCAGGTTTTGCGCCACGGCCATGAAATCGGCGTCGCCAAGTTCGAGTGCCGCTTCTTCTTGCCGCGGTTTTGCTGCGTCGGCCGTTGCGCTCATGATCACATCGGTGAATCCGAGCGAGCTCAGCTTGTAGTGCGCCACGGATTCATCGGTCGCATTCACGGTGTCCGAGACCGGATGGCCGGTGGCATCTACAGCGGTGTAACGAAACGTCGGCATGGGGATCTATCAACCGTATTAAGGAGCGGCTAGGTTACGCAGGCTTTCAATCATCGGGGCGAACAGTGCAAACGCATAAATCAATGTGGCGCCGCCACCGATAACGGCGACGGCTATTAAGGGCAGAGCCAGTGAAAGGGTCTCCAGTCGCTCCAGGGCGCGTGAGCGATAGACTCCAGCTGCGCGGGTTAATGATTCCGACAAGGTCCTTTGCTGTTCACCAGTCTGCATCAACCAACGCAAATAAGAGGGATAGGCTTTGGAGGATTCCATCGCCTCGGCGAGTGAGTCGCCGGATTGAAGTTTCAGGGAGATTTCTTCTGAGGATTGAATCATTCTGCGGTCGCCCGTGCTGTCGGCGGCCAAGAGAATTCCCGTATGTAAGGGGACTTCTTGTTCGGTTAATAGTCCCAGCAGGTCGCTGAAGTTGGCCAGTTGCTGATTGCGATGAATGCCGTGTGCCCAAGGGATAAAACGGAACAACGTCAAGGAGTGTCCCGTACGCATCAGTGTTCGCTTTTGAAAAAACAACCAGAAGCCAATGACTCCGATCAACAACACCGGAATCACTGGACCCCAGACCGACATGGTTTCGGAAAGGTAGAGTAAACTCTTCAACCAGATCCCTTGCGGCTCCTGGCCTTGCTCGGCAAATGCCCCGAACCGCGGAATCATCTCGGCCAGCATCACCAGGAACATGGCATAGGCCAACACAAACACAATCAAGGGATAGATACACGCTAATGTCACGCGGCGGTGGACTTCCAACAGCGACTGTGCATAGCGGGTGACCGCCTCTAAGGCAGCCGGCAATCGACCCGCGCGCAGACCTGCTTCGACGACCGATCGATACAGATTGGGTAATCGGCTGCTTTCCGACTCCATCGCCTGCGACAGCGACTCACCTTGGCTCATGTGTGAACCGAGCGCAGCCGCCAGTTGCCCTAAGCTGCCGCGTAGGTCGTGGCTGACTTGCTCCAACCCCAACTCCAGCGGGACACCAGCGCGAACCAGCGCTGCGATCTCGTCGTTCAGGGCAACGAGGTCTTCGAGTTTGATCGCTCGTGGCGATGAATCATTTGTGGATAGGGTATTCAATGGTCTTCTATAAAATCCATCAAACCAGAAGTAGTTATCGACCTTTGATCACAGATGCTTAGAAACCAAACACACGTCGCACTTCTGCTGGGGAGGTGATGCCTTGGTTCACCGCTTCGCAGGCGCGTGACAGGCTGGTCACCATGCCGGCAGTAACCGCAGTTTGCTCAAGTAACCGAGCATCCCGCCGTTCCCGAATCGCGTCACCGATGGCATCGTCCTCGACAGTCAGCATTTCCGCAACGACAAAACGTCCGCGATAACCGGTTCCTTGGCAATCGCTACAACCGACCGGCATGGTTACTTGTTCGACTGCAAGCCCCATGCGATCGTCTCGTTCGGCGCTCGGCTGTGCGCATGCGCACAATCGTCGCAGCAAGCGTTGCGATACAATCCCCAGCAGCCCGCTTTTTAGCAAAAATGGTTCGATTCCCATGTCGGACAAACGATTGACGGCTTCGGCCGCGCTTCCCGCATGAAAAGTGGTCACCACGAGATGTCCCGTCAATGAGGCCTGGAATACGGTCTCTGCGACATCGCGGTCGCGTATTTCTCCAACCATAATGACTTCCGGGTCTTGCCGCATGAGCGACCGAAGCCCCACTGTCAAATCAAATCCCGCTGCCTGATTCACTTGCGATTGGGTGACCCCCGGTACGATGACTTCAATGGGGTCCTCCAGACTCACTAGACTTTTGCCGCTGCCGGAATTGTCTACAATTTCTCGCAGACATGCGTAGTTTGTTGTTGTTTTTCCACAGCCCGCAGGTCCGGTCACCATAAAGACCCCGGTGGTTTGTTGCAACAACCGCCGGATGTCCTTCAAAATGCCCTGGGGCAAGTTCAGTCGGTCCAGTCGATCATAACGGCCCGCGCCGGCAAAGAGCCGGACCACGCATTTTTCACCATACAGCGCAGGAAACGTACTCACGCGGGTTTCAAAGTTACCTGCATCACGAATTCGGCCCTCTTGCGGCATATCGGTTTGGTAGGTGAGCAGGTCCGACAGCACTTTGAGCCGTGCGACAATCCGCGGTGCCAGTCGGGCGGAAAACCTCGCCACCGACTGCAAAACACCGTCGAGACGCCACCGCATTTCCATTGTCTCTGCGCCGGGCAGTAGGTGCACATCCGTCGCCCCTGCCTCGCTGGCCGCCGATAAGATCACATCAACGAGTTCCGTGACGTATTGCGGGTCGTCTTCGCCGCAGCGGGGAAGTTGTTCGCGAAACTGAGTTTCAAGGTTTTGCGGCATTATTCGTCGTTTTACAATGCGGGACCGTCAGCCAGGGGATTTCAGCGACAGTTGACGGCGACCCGCCCGAAAGTCTGTCCCTACTCTCTTAAGATGCTGGATTCTGGCGGATTTGTCTGAAAAATGCACCCAAAACCTGAGGAAACCGACAGGAAAACCACAGCGGGCGATGGTGCTTGTTTCTTAGATTGCAGCGGCTCCTCTTTGTCGATTGACCATCGATTGGGGGTGATTTTGGCTGAAAATAGCGGCCCGCTTTGGTACAGTGAATCTTGCCATTCCTGCGTTCACTGACAGTGGGACGCAGATGAGTCGAAACGAGTGTCGTTCTCCCGCTCGGATGTTCCCTGGAAGTTGTTGTGACCCAATCAAGAAAACTATATTCCTAACTTGCCTGGAAGGGCGATTGAATGCATTCGTATCGCGTGGTTGTTGGCCTGATGGCCGTAGCTGGAATTGCTTTGGGCGGCGTCTTCATCACCGGATGCGCTGAGGCGGACGATAATTCCCCTAAACCCCCTAAGAAAAGTTTCGTACCGCTGTACAACGGGAAAGACCTGGCCGGGTGGGAAGTGCTTGACGGAAACATCGAGGCTTGGAAGGCCGATGGCGAATTGCTGAGTTGCGTTGGCGAGGGCGGGGGTTGGCTCCGCACCGACAAAATGTACAGCGACTACGTCTTGAAGCTCGAGTTTCGCGTACCGCCCAACGGCAATAGCGGAGTCGGCCTGCGGTTTCCCGCTGAGGGAAATCCCGCCTTTGCCGGGATGGAAATCCAAATCCTCGATGACGACGGCGACGAGTACACGGAACTCAAAGATTCGCAGTACAGCGGCAGCATCTACTCCGAAGTTGCCGCCAAACGGGGCGCTCTCAAACCACCCGGTGAATTCAACAGCTACGAGATCACCTGCAAAGGACCCTTTATCAAAGTTGTGCTCAACGGAAAAACGATCAACGAGGCGAACATCGACGAATACGACAAGGCGTCGGGCGACTACAAGCCGCTCCGCGATCGGCCGCGGATCGGTTATATCGGTTTGCAAAGTCACGGTTCGCGGGTCGATTTTCGCAACATCGCCATCAAAGATTTGACGAATTCGATCAAGGATCCCGATACGAATGTGGAAATGGCGTATGTCGACATCGTCGAAGGCGAAGGGGATGCGGTCGGAGATGGAGATGCTCCCGCGATTCATTGCACCGGACGCTTGCTCAACGGCGAAAAGTTTTACAGCAGCCACGATGGTGCCGGCCAACCGTTGGCCTTGCCATTGACGGGTTATATCCCCGGTTGGCAATTGGGCATTCCCGGCATGAAGGCGGGCGGACGGCGCAAGTTGATCATTCCCTATCAATTGGCGTACGGATTGCGAGGATTTCCGCCGTCGATTCCTCCCAAAGCTATGTTGGTCTTCGATGTTGAGGTTGTCAAAGTCAAATAATTTCGAGCGGCCCAACGATTCCGATGGCACTGCCGGCGGCTGAGTCTGTTTTCCTTAAGATGAGAATGTAGTCATGAGTGTTTCCAACGAAGATGACCCGGAAGTCAATGTTGACGTCCCTTGTCCAAACTGCGGAGAAATGTCCCGCAAAGGTTCGGTCCGTTGCCGTGAGTGCGGCGCATTTTTAGACCCGAATACCGAGCGATTGGCCCAAGATGGAATGGGCCAGCAGGCCGTCAATTTGGCCGATTTCGATTTGGCTGATGAGGGGGAGGATGGGGACGACTTTGAAGTCGCTCCGGGTATTACCACCTTCCAAGCGACCGAAAGCACATTCGACCTCCTCAGCGATTCCCCGAGTCACGCCGGTGACGAGGATTATTCTCTCACCGATGACCCGTTGGCCGAAGAAGGAGAGGAAGGGGCTGAGGCTGGGGCAGAAGCTGCTGGAGATGCGGGGGAGACAGCAGAAGGTACCGATGCACCGGCCAAACAACTCCCCGCCGAGGGATCGTCGGGAGATGCTTTGCTGGATGGTGCGATGGTCGAAGAGTTGGAGGCCTTACGCCGCAGCATGGGCCGCGTAGTTAAAGTGACCGAATTGGTTCCGGGGCAGGGGGTTGTCGTGTATTGCCCCAGTGGGCACCGAATTCATGTTGCCGACAAGTTTCGCGGACGAACCGGTCGTTGCCCGCAATGCCGCGCGCCGTTTCTGGTTCCCGGAACCCCTCCCGCCGGTGCACTCGACGACACGGACGATGATGACGGCTTCGAACTCCTAGAGGATTCGGCAGAACGGATCATTTTCGAAAGCGATAAATACGGTCGCTTCACGACATGGATGCCCAACGTCCGTCTGCACCGCATGAACATTTCGAAGTTGCGACTCAAGGCGGGCAGTTTGGCCGACGAATCAGAACTCGTCGACATTGGGTTTTCTGACGACGCAATGCTGTTGGTGACAGTCTTTAAAGGCAAAGGGGGCATGACCAACAAGGCCGCCTTGCGCAAGAAACCGGCGGTCCGCGAAAAGGTCCGTGATACCTTAGTCGAGGGTGCCAAGCGGCCCGACCCGGGCGAACTCCCCGCGCCCTACTCGCAATACATCGCAAAAAGTGACTTCGAAAAAATCTGGATCGCCCAGCCGGCACTTCCGCTGGGGGAATCACTTTTCGCAGACCTGAATCTGTTCGGCGACGGCGTGATCGGCATCCGCCTACCGGGCGTCGAAGGTAGCGACGAACGGCTGTACATCACTCCCACACTTTCGCAGTATCGCCGCTTGGTCTTGATCTTGGCCGAGAAATTCCAAGTTGTGCTTTCGTCCGAACCACACGGAATCCCGTTGATAGACCAATCCGTTGACAAAAATTGCACTGTGAACGGCAAGGATTTGAAGATCCTACAGCACGTCGAGTTTTATAAAACCGACCCCAATCTCGAATTGGAACTGATCGGTCGAGAATGTGTCGCCTGCGGCATCGTGATCAGTGAGTCGGCACGTCGCATGGAGAAACTGGGAGGCAAAACCGGTTCGGGAATTGCCAAGGTCAAATGTCCCGCGTGTGAACAAAAACTGGGCGACAAACCGGTCTACCGCATTAAACCGGCCGACCCGACCGGCCTCGAAGCTGAAGAGCCTGAGTCCTAATCGAGACTGAGACGATTCCTGCAACAAACACTCGCGGTCGCCATTCAGGTAGCCGCGAGTTTTTTTATGCCGTCAAACCCGCGATTGACGCCTCAGACGGAATGTCTTACACTTCGCCTCAGACTGGATGTCTGATGAGCAGTCTGACTCATGGAGGAAACCATCGATGCCTATCCCGCGACGCCATGTCGCCGATGCCGAACTCGCCGTGCTGGAGGTCCTGTGGGACCATAGCCCGCGAACGATTCGACAATTGACCGATATTCTCTATCCCGGCGGAACAACGTCCGAATACGCCACCGTGCAAAAATTGTTGCAGCGGTTGGAGGACAAAGGCTGCGTCAGCCGCGATCGCAGCCAGTCCGCCCACCAATTCTCACCCAGCATCGCCCGCGACGATTTAATCGGTGAACAGCTGGAGCAGGTCGCCCAAAAACTGTGCGACGGATCATTGACGCCGCTGCTACTGCACTTGACCAACAACGTGCGGCTGAAAAAACGCGAACGTGAACTACTCAAAAAAATGATTGACGATGCTAAATAGAGCGATCCGCTAACGCCAAGGATGGATGGAGACAACCCATGCTGCAAACCTTGTTCGAGATCGTGCTTGCCAACGCCGTGTTGGCAACGGTGCTGGCAATCGGCGTCGCCCTGTTTGCGCGGCTGTGCCGTCGTCCGGCGATTGAGCATGGACTGTGGTTGTTGGTGTTTTTGAAATTGATCACCCCGCCGCTCGTGACGGTGCCCCTCGAAATCCTACCGGCTCCCCAGGTCATCAGCACCTCTTCGGCTGTAATCCCTGCGCCGATGGAAACCACCATCAGTGAGCATGTAGCGCCCGCCCCCTTGGCTATCGCCGCAACAAGCGAGGCACCACGACTTGCTGTAGCTCCACAGCCTGAGGGCTTTCGCTGGCGCGATCATCTAGCTGAAGGAATAGTCGCCCTTTGGATCGCCGGGGCATGCGCGTGGTTACTGTTATTGAGCATACGGGCCTGGCGTTTCCATCGGATTGCTCGCCTGACCGCGCTCGCGCCAGCGTCACTGCAGCAACAGGTGCGGCGTTTAGCAATGGTGTTTAGCGTGTCGACGGTGCCGGATGTCCGTGTCATTCACGCGCAGGTCTCGCCGCTGTTGTGGCGGATTGATGGCTGCCCGGTGATTCTTCTGCCGGCAGAACTGCTAAACCAGCTGACGCCTACTCAGATCGACGGAATTTTTGCGCACGAACTGGCTCACTTGCAGCGTCGCGACCATTGGACGCGGCGGTTGGTGCTCTGTGTGACTGCTCTGTATTGGTGGCATCCGGTGGTCTGGTCGGGTCGGCGGGGCTTGGAGCAAGCGGCCGAGCAGTGTTGCGACGCCGCCGTGGTCGACCGCTTCCCCAACCACAGCCGCGACTATGCCGCGGCGCTATTACAAACGATCGACTTTTTATCAGGCGCTCGCCCGCAGTTGCCAGCGTCGGCAACTACATTCGGGCCAGGCCGTTCACTGAAACGGAGATTTGCAATGATTCTGGACAAAGGAGTGTCCCCACAGTTGTCGTGGAAGATGCGCGGTGTGTTGGCGGCCGTCGGTTTGACGGTGCTAGCGGTCTCGCCGTGGGTGGTGGCGGAGGAAAAAGTAGCTGACCCGCAGAAGCCGAGGGTAGTCGACCGTGAGTCACAGCCATACACCGAGACCCAGTTGCTTACGAAAAACGGTAAAGTAGACGATATTAATGAGAAACGCCTTTACAAGGTCGCTTGCCGCATGCTTGCACAGGACGAAAACGGCAAGGAACACGCCGTTTTTTCACCACAGATTGTTCTTCGCGAGAACGAAGAAGGAACAATCACGGTTGGCGCAGAGCAGCCAGTCCCTGTCCGTGACGCCGATCCCGTGATGGGGCGACAAATCTTGAAGGACCGCGCCCTGCGGCAGGTGAAGGTGCGTCAACTCGACGACGAATTCGTTGCGTTCATTGCGCGCATTGACGACTCGCCCGAAATGAACAAGGGGCTCTTTCCTGATGATGACGGAGTGGTCACTCGGGAATTCACCCACATTTATACGAAGTCACTCAACGTTGTGGAGAAGGTCCAGCTCGGAAGGACATTTTCAGTTCCCTTTTACGACAAGGACGACAACAAAAAGGCTAAGCGGCGGATCGAGTTTGTCATCACGCGTCTTGAACCGCCCAAACCCAAATTGCCCGACGAAGCCACGTTGCTCTTTCCCACTGCGGTTAACAATCCCCCGACGGTTGAGGAGGTTCTTACGGAGGTGAGCAAGCAACTCAAGGACCGGGGTGATGTTCCACCGTTCGCAGCGTCGGCGGTGGTCAAAAATTTGCGTGTCGTGATAGAACCATCTGGCCCCTCGGTCGGTCCGGTGAAATTTTATCCTTTGGTTGGCCACGCTCAAATGCACAAGCAAAGGTACAAGTGCACAGCGTACTTCGATTTGCAACGCCAATCCGACTGGCCGATTCGATTTATGAGTCGTAATAAAACTAGCGAAGTCGTATATATTGACCACGACCATCTGGTTCGCGTTACTAAACAGCCAAAATGACGCATCCCTGCGACGGCAAAGCCGTCGGTTTAGGAGTGGTCTCGATCAGCAAAAAATCAACGGTCCGTGCCCTGAATTGGGGTTGCGGGCTGTTTTTTGTGGCTTATGATTTCGGTCGCGCTCTCAGGTCGGCTCGTATGCGAAATTCGCGTTTGAGTCGGCCCCTATCCGGGAAATTGCCGGGGATTTATGTGATCCCCGAGAGAGCTAACGATAGAGAGGCCGATCTCGTTCGGAACGGATCAGGCAGTTCGGGTAAACAGGCTGGATCGACTGGAATTCACCGGTTGGTGAAACAAATCCCGTTGTGCCCGGCTTGTGATTTGGAGAATTTCATCAAGGCTTTGACAGTTAAAGAGTTGCGCCTCCGCCAAACATCGTAACTGGGTCACGATTTTCTTGACGATCGCCATCCAGCAGGTAGACTTCTCTCAGACGGGAGACACGTCTCAACAGCTTCGCGGAGGCGAAAACACGGACGGGCCATCTGCAGCGTCGAATCCTTGGATTTGACACGAAGAATTATCACTGTTTTCATTCGTCCCAGCCGCATAATACGTCGCTACCGCAGGAGTCGTTGGTGCCCCGCCAGTCTTCCGAAGAATTCAAAGAACTGGTCCGTTCCAGAACGGACATCGTCAGCCTGATCGGCGAAGGCGTTTCGCTCGAGTCGCGGCGCGGCGGACATGAGTTCGTGGGGCTGTGTCCTTTTCATGATGATCGTAATCCTTCGCTGCGCGTCTATCCTGAGCGGCAATCGTTTAAGTGTTGGTCCTGTAATACGGGCGGCGATTGCTTTGAATTTGTGATGCAAAGCGAACGGGTCGAATTTCGCGAAGCGATTGAACTGTTGGCCACCCGGGCCAACATCGAAATGCCTCGCACCTATCAACGCGGCAGCCAGAATCAAGACGGAACCAGTAAGAGTCAATTGTTCGAAGTGGTTGCTTGGGCTGAGCAGCAATTTCATGAATGTCTATTGGAAAGCCCGCAGGCGGCTAAGGCGCGGGATTATTTGAATTCGCGCGGTTTCACTGCCGATGTCATCGACGCTTATCACTTGGGTTATCATCCCAACGATTGGGAGTGGTTGATTCAGCGAGCACGGGGCAAGTTTGGCTTAGATGTTTTGACCGCTGCCAAACTGGCTGCCCAGCGGGATGGGGGACGCGGTTATTATGATTATTTCGTAGATCGGGTGATGTTTCCGATTCGCGACATGCAACGCCGCCCTGTTGCATTTGGAGGACGTATTCTTCCGGGAGAGACGCGTGAAAATGCCCCGAAATATTTTAATAGTTTAGAGAGCATCATCTTCACTAAAAGCCGTCTGCTCTACGGTTTCGATCATGCTCGCGACGCAATTAGCAAGACCGACACGGTGGTTGTCGTGGAAGGGTACACGGATTGCATTACCACACATCAGCACGGCCAGATGAACGTTGTCGGCACATTGGGAACTGCCCTCACCGAAACACATGTGACGAACCTGAAGCGTTTTGCCCGTAAGGTAGTCTTGGTCTACGACGGTGACGATGCCGGCCAAAACGCGGCGGAACGTGCCTTGACCAAGTTTTTGGCACAAGAGGTGGATCTAAGAATCATGACATTGCCCGCCGGCATGGATCCGGCGGACTTTTTGGCCACTCATGGAGCGGCCGCTTTTACGAAAGACGTCGAACAAGCCCCGGAGGCTTGGCAGCATAAATTCAGAAGAGCAGTGGCTCGTTATGGCGTAGACTCAATCGACGCCAAAGATCGCGTACTAGACGAAATGCTGGAGGTCCTGGCGACTGTGCCGCACACCGGCGGTGCTGATGCAGGAAAATGGCGGAATCGAGAGGATTTGATTTTAGGGTCGCTGGTCCAACGGTTGGGACTGAAGGAACATGCGGTCAGACAACGTCTGAGCGATATTCGCCGACGGGCCGCTGACCGGCAACGAAACCGTGACGGTGCGGACGCTATACGGCACGACGGACCAGCGCACGATACAGTTTCACTGCCACGGAAATCACTATCGCGCCGTGACGTATACTTGGAACATGAACTATTGCAGATCGTCATGGCCCATCCCTCGGTGGTCGGACGATTGCGGGACGACTTTGATTGCGAGGAATTACAGGACCCGCAATTACGAAAACTTTTGGCCTGTTGTTATGGACTTATGGATGCGGGAGAGGAACTGACCTTTCACCGCGTGATGGCTGAGTTGGAGGACTCCGCCTTGAAAGGAATCGCTGTCTCATTGGATGAGGAAGCCCGCCGAAAAGGAATCGGCGCGGATCTGCTGGAACAAACTTTGGCCTGCCTACGCGAGCGTCACACGACCGACGCGGTGGAGATGTCCGGCCAATTGCGCGAGCAGGTCCAACAGTCGGGTGGCGGACTAAATGATGAAACAGCGGCGATGTTACGCCGGCTTTCTGAATACAACAAGAAACGCGCAGTCAAGAACAAGTTGGCTTGAATATCGCGGAGGACTCTCTGTGCACAGACTCGATGAAAACCTAAAAGTTTTGGTGGAACAAGGGAAGCAGCAAGGTTATTTGACCTTCTCACAGGTCAATGACTACCTTCCCGACGAAGCCGTGAATCCCGAAAAGCTCGACAACTTGTTGATGTCTTTAGAGGAGATCGGGCTGGACATCATCAACGACGAGCAACCGGCGGTCGGCAATCCGAAGAAGAAGCGCGCTCGGGCCACGCGTGGCAAAAAGTCGGATGAAGAACAATCGCGGCGGATCGACGATCCGGTACGGATGTATCTGACGCAAATGGGCGAAATCCCGCTGCTCACGCGACCCGAGGAAATCGCGCTGGCCAAAAAAATTGAGGTCACCCGCCGTCGTTTTCGTCGGCAATTGCTGGAAAGCGATTATGCGCTGAAGACCTCGCTCGATATTTTGACGAAGGTCCACCAAGGGCAGTTGCCCTTTGACCGCACGATTAAAGTCTCGGTCACCGAAGGCTTGGAGAAGACGCAGATCCTCGGTCGCATGCCGTACAATCTCGCCACGCTTGAAGAATTGCGGCGGAAAACCATCGAGGATTTTGCGATTGCCACCGATGAATCGGCGTCGCAGAAAGTTCGCCGTGAGGCGGATGAACGACTGAAGATCCGACGGCGCAAAATGGCGACGCTGATCGAGGAGTTGAGTTTGCGGACGCAGCGGTTGCAACCGTCGCTGAAGCGGCTGGAACAAATCTGCCGGCGGATGATCGACATCGAAAAGCAGATTTACAGCATCCGCAACCTCAAGACGGCCAAAGACGAACGGGCTAACCTGCAGAAAGAGTTGCAGGATCTGATGAACATGACTTTGGAGACGCCGCGGAGTCTGCGGAAGCGGATGCGGAATATTCAAGAGCGGTTCGGCGCGTACGAATTGGCCATGCGGCAATTGTCGGGCGGGAACTTGCGGTTGGTGGTTTCGATCGCCAAGAAATACCGCAACCGCGGCTTGAGCTTCTTGGATTTGATCCAAGAAGGAAATACCGGCTTGATGCGGGCGGTCGATAAATATGAATATCGCCGTGGTTACAAGTTTTCGACGTACGCCACATGGTGGATTCGCCAGGCGATCACCCGCGCCATTGCCGATCAAGCCCGTACGATTCGGATTCCGGTGCATATGATCGAGACGATGTCCAAACTCCGCAAAGTCAGCAAGACGTTATTGCAGGAGAACGGCCGCGAACCGACGATTGAGGAAACGGCTGAAGCAGCTGAAATCAGCCTGGAAGAGACGCGTCGTGTCCTGAAAATCTCGCGGCACCCGATCAGTCTGGATCGACCGGTTGGCGAAAGCGAAGATAGCTATTTCGGCGATTTCATCGAGGACGACGCTGTTGATAATCCGGTCAACGCTGCGACGCAGGAGATGTTGAAGGATAAGATCGACTATGTGCTACGGACGTTGACCTATCGCGAGCGTGAAATCATCAAATTGCGATACGGTTTAGGCGATGGGTACACCTATACGTTGGAAGAGGTAGGCCGAATCTTCAAGGTCACCCGCGAGCGGGTTCGACAAATCGAAGCCAAGGCGGTTCGCAAACTGCAACATCCGGTGCGTAGTAAACAGTTAAAAGGCTTTTTAGACAGCCTGGCGACGGGAGTCGCTGGGGAATAAACGATTCAGGGCCGGTCATTTTTGACCGGCCTTTTTTTGTGACGTGCTGAACAGGACCAGTTCCGTTATTATGTAATAGAAGTCGTTTCCCGGAGAACCCTCGGCTCCTGTGGGGCGAAACTCTTGTGGGGCGAAACTCCACCGGGGCGAAAAACGATCGACCCGTTTTGCAACAAATTGTTGTGCATTAGCCATCCGTGATTTTTAGCTTTTCAAACAAGCATCACCCGTGGTTCAAATTTCAATCCCAGCCGCGACGTTCAACGTCGGAGACCGATTACGATGGCAGCGACTACCCATAGTTTGAGCGAACTACACCAATTGCATTTGAAGTTCGAAAGCGCACAAAGCCAGTTGGAACGGGGTCCCAAACAGATCCAGGCTCGCCAACGGTTCGTTGAGACCAAAAAAGAAGAAGCTGCGGAGGTGCATGCGAAGTTTCAGAAACTGAAAATGGACGCGGACTCCCGCAGTTTGCAACTGAAGACCAATGAAGCTCGCATTGAGAGCTTGCGCGGCAAACTCAACGCGGCGGCTTCCAACAAAGAATTTAACATCATCAAGGAACAAATCGAGGCGGATGAAGTTGCCAACAGCGTGTTGGAAGACGAAATCCTCGAAGCCTTGGAAAAAGTCGATTCTACCTCAATCGAAGTCGGACAAGCCGAACAGGCGGTCAAGGACTCCGAAGCGGAAACCGCCCGGATCAGCCAGCAAATCAACGAATCCAAAGCGGGTTTAGAAGCGGAAAGCGAACGACTTCAAGCCGCCATCAAAGTTGCTGAAACCAGTATTCCCCCCAAAGTGGGAGAACAATACCGCCGCTTGGTGCAAGCTCACGGCGCAAGTGCGATGGCGGCCGTTACCGATTCGGTCTGCAGCAATTGCTTCGTAGGGGTCACGGCGCAAATGTTGGTCCAACTCAATACCCACCAGGTTATCTTTTGTAAAACTTGCGGCCGGATGCTGTACATCGACGATTCGGCATGATTTTTCCAGCATATTCTCGCAGCATCGCCACATGGGGTGGGTTGGGGGGACGGGGGATTGGGGTGACCGCAACGGTGAATATCGCCTTTCGGAGGATCCGCAATCAGCATAGAATGGCTGTTATAGGAGGGATTCGTGTCGTTGACTCCCCCTGTCGTGCTGCTTCTATCTCAATAGGCTGGTTATGCTGATCGAATCCATACGCCGCTGCTCGCATGGAGCGATGATATGCCTTTTGGCTGTCGCTGTTGAAGCGGTCCTCATCGAGAGTACCGCCGTTGCGGAGCGGCCCGATCAGGCTGAGCGTCGTCGGCAAGTCCAGCTGAAAAAATATGAGGCGCTGCAGGAGAAGTTCGCGAAGTCGTTATCTGATGTCGCCGCCCAATGTGACCAAAACGGCTTTCCCAAGCAAGCAGCGGCAATCCGCGAATTGGGTGTTCCGCTGCCGGTGGACGATCTTCGTACACTCGAACTACCGGATAAGATTCAGCCGGACATTGCCAATAATCTCTCACCGGCCGAACGGCGCTGGCGCGTCGAATTGCGACATCTCCAGCAGGAGCAGGCGATCCAGTTGTATCTACTCGCCCAGCGCGTGCTAGAAATAGGTGAAGTACGTTTGGCCTATCAGTTGATCCAGGAGGCGGTGCGGCAGGACCCCGATAATAAATCGGTCCGCAGTTTTTTGGGTTATGAACGTAGCGGCGACGAATGGACCACACCTTTTTTGGCTCGTATGCGGCAGAAACATTATGTCGACACCGAAAAATTTGGTTGGTTACCTCGCGATCACGTCAAGCGTTACGAAAACGGTGAGCGGTATTTCCGGTCCGGGCGCGGCAGCGTCGGACGCTGGGTGAGCGCCGCCCAGGAAGCGGAATTGCGCCGCAGTTTCAAGAACGCCTGGGAGGTGGAGTCTGAACATTACCTGGTGAAGACCAACCACAGCCTGGAGCGGGGCGTTGAGTTGAGTCGTCAGCTTGAGCAGTTCTATCGCGTCTTTTTCCAGACCTTTTCCGGTTTTCTCACCACGCAGGATCAGCGGTCGAGCTTGGCCAAGGGGCGGCGGCGCTCCACGAGAAACCAGTTTGAAATCCATTATTTCAGTAACAAAGAGGATTATGTCGAGGCCCTGCGGCCCCAGGTTCCGGAGATCAGCATCACGACCGGATTGTATTTATCCGGGACCGGCATTGCCTATTTCTACCATCAACCCGAAATGGATGATGATCCCGAAGGCCCCGCCACGCGTACAATTTTTCACGAAGCGACGCATCAACTCTTTGCCGAAACCCGCAAGACACGCCGCAAGTCTTTAATGGTCGGCGAGCATGCCCACTTTTGGATTATCGAGGGGATTGCCTGTTACATGGAGTCCTTCGCCAAAAAGGGCGATCGCTACGAGTTGGGCGATCCGATGTACCAACGCTTCCGCGCTGCTCGGTATCGCTATCTTGAGGATGACTATTACATTCCCTTGGGAAGATTCGCGTCTCAGGGAGCGAATGAAATCCAGCATTCCATCGAGATTCGCAAGCTTTACAGCCAAGCCTCGGGGTTGACGCATTTCTTCATGCACTACAAGGATGGCAAGTATCGTGACGCGCTGATTGAACATCTTTCACAGCTGTATAGCACCAACCTCCGGGTCCGGGAACGACCCGCCACACTACCGCAACTCATCGGCACGGACTACAAAACGTTGGACGAACAGTACGGCGAATACATGCGGGCCGAACAAGAGAAACTCACCGCACGAGCCGAGAAATAATCTGTCCCGCGTACGACTTGATATCATGAACTCCCCCGACTGCCGCGGCATTCTCAACATCAACAAACCGGCCGATATTACGTCCCGTCGTGTCGTCGACGTCGTGCAACGAATCGTCCGTCCCGCGAAGGTAGGACACGGAGGCACGCTCGATCCCCTGGCAACGGGCGTGGTTGTCGTTTGCATTGGGGCTGCGACGCGGCTCATTTCCTACGTTCAACAAGGCCGTAAGGAATACCGGGCGCAGTTTCGCTTGGGGCTGCGCAGCAACACCGACGACATCACCGGTGAGGTCGAGTCGGTGGAATACTCCGAGCAGCCGACCGCAGCAGAGGTTGCCCAAGCTTTGCGGAATTATGTGGGCGAAATCGACCAGGTTCCGCCGCAATTCTCAGCTGTGCATATCGATGGCCGCCGCGCCTATAAAATGGCTCGCGCTGGAAAAACCCTCGACATCCCCGCTCGCCCAGTCCACGTGTATCGCATTGATATTCTCAATTACGCCTTCCCTGAACTGGAAGTCGAGATTGAGTGCGGCTCGGGAACGTATATCCGTTCCATCGGCCGCGACATGGGTGAGGAACTCGGTTGTGGCGCCGTGATGACCCAGTTGGAACGCACGCGCGTTGGCGACTATCGTCTCGACGCAGCTGTCGAACTAGATGCGCTGTCCCGTGAGTCGCTGTCCGCTGCGCTGTTGCCACCTTTGTCCGCAGTGGCGCATTTGCCGCGCTATGCAGGGTCTGAGGCTGATATGGAAAACATCCAGCACGGCCGCGCGATTCAGGTCGTTCAGCCGATGGCCGACGATTCCGCCGCAACAGTGGCGATCACTGCTCCCGACGGCCGTCTGGCTGCAATCGCGACGTGCGAAGACGGGATACTGGCCCCCAAAAACGTTTTCTTGCACTAGTTGCGACAACTCTTTTGACCGCAGTTCACGATTTTGCACGATTGAAAATTGAATTTCTCCGCCATTTCCTCCATCCTGGCAGAGAAGCTTCTTTCCCAATCGACCGGGGCAAATCGGCATGGATCTAACGTTCAGCTTTCTCGGGCTGGCCATATTTCTCGTGGAATTGGTGGGAGTGTACTCGGCGGTACATGCGATTCTTTTCACCAGGACTTCGCAAGGAGCGATTGCCTGGGCTTTTCCCTTGGTGTTATTTCCCTTTGCCGCCGTGCCGTTGTATTGGGTGTTCGGTGGCAAAAAGTTTGAAGGCTACGTCTGTGCTCGTCGCGAAGGCGAGATGCGTCTCAAGCATATCACCGAAGAATTGGCGCAATATAGCGAGGAGTTCACATCGGGGCTTGAGCACCCGGTCGACGACTTGAAGGTGGTCGAACAACTCGCCGCTCTCCCGTTCACGAAGCACAACCACGTGGAATTGCTGGTCGACGGGCCCGCCACGTTTGCGGCGATCTTCGCGGGAATTCAATCCGCTCAAGACTATATCCTCATTCAATTCTTCATCGTGCATGACGATGAACTCGGCCGCGAACTGCAAAAACATCTGCTTGGTAAGCTCAAGGCCGGCGTCCGTGTCTATTTTCTCTACGACGGCATCGGCTGTTACAAACTCCCCAAGGAATACCTGCGTGCCTTAATTGACGCCGGAGCTGAGGTCAGTTCCTTTCGCAACTCCACTGGCTGGCGCACACGTTTCCAGCTCAATTTTCGCAACCACCGCAAGATCGTCCTCGTCGATGGTCAGTCTGCTTATGTCGGCGGACACAATGTCGGCGATGAGTACATGGGGCGCTCCCAGCGGTTCGGGCATTGGCGGGATACGCACGTCAAACTAACCGGCCCCGCGGTTCAATGCGTGCAGTTGTCCTTCATTGAGGATTGGTATTGCGCAACGCACCAAGCCCCCAAGCTGGTTTGGGCACCCCAAGCGGCCGCCGACGGCGACAAGGACACGATCGTTATTGCATCCGGACCGGCCGATGAATTGGAAACCTGCAGCCTGTTCTTCGTGCAGGCGATCCATTCCGCGCGGCGGCGGCTGTGGATCACCAGCCCGTATTTCGTCCCGGACGCGCAGGTGATTGCTGCCCTGCAATTGGCGGCGCTGCGAGGTGTCGACGTCCGCATCCTGCTGCCGGAAAAACCGGATCACCTGTTGGTGTATCTGTCGGGCTTTTCATTCGTCGAAGAAACCGAACCGGCCGGCGTGAAATTCTACCGCTACCAGCCCGGTTTTTTGCATCAAAAGGTGATGCTCGTCGATGACCAGTTCGCCACCGTGGGAACCGCCAACTTGGACAACCGCTCGTTCCGTTTGAACTTCGAAATCACGATTGCCGCA